>NZ_JBNWCH010000001.1:0-918678 GCF_053522485.1 Agrobacterium sp. 22-209-1 | reverse complement strand
TGAGTTCGTAGCGGCGGCGTGTCATCATAGCTCCTAATTCGGAAGCCTTGAATCACGCGGAACGCAATGCGCCAAGAGAATTTATGAGTTTACCGCCTAAGTAGTGATTGCCACAGACGCCGAGTCAGTAAGGACGCGTATTAGTCATTATTGTTTGGAATGTTGAGCAGGTGTCCGCAGGCCTTGCAATGGACCGCGTCAACCTCGTGCCTTTGCAGTCCGCATTTTCCGCAAGGAAAGAGTACCTTGCGGGGGCGCACGATCGACTGCGCCAACCTGACGAAGAGAGAAATACCGACGATCATCGTAACCACGGAGGTCAGTTTTCCGAGAGGTCCAGGAAGCGTAATGTCGCCGAAACCTGTCGTCGTCATCGTCGCGACCGTAAAGTAAAGGGCGTCGATGAAGCCGACTAAACCGCTCTGGTGATAGAAGAAGGTCGTGTAGACAAATCCTGTCACCATGAACAGGAAGACGAGGAAGTTAAGTGATGCGCGCGCAACGTCCTTGTAGTGATGGCAACCGAGCCGTTTCAGGATGACGGCGAAGAGCGGGCTTTCGCCCACGGCCCAGAGACGCATCGCCCTCAGGAAAGCAAAATTGAAAAGCGCGTTTGGAAACAACAACGTGGCAAGAATAACAAGATCAATCCAAGTCATCGGCCTCTTGAGGAGCGCGCCTAAAGAGCCAGTTGCGAATGCGCGTGCGAACAGTTCGGCAAGTATCCACACCGCGATCATGTAATCAATGATCAGATAGGAAGGCCCGCTGCGCAAAAATGGCCCGAAAATGAAGAACGAGATGATGCTGACATCGATAACAGCAAGCACAGCTTGCCAACGAAGTGCCCATGTGTCGCGCCCGCGCTCGATACGACGCAACTTCATCTGCAAGATTTCGAGACGAGACGAGACGGACCTTCTGGTTTTTGTCGTGAATATCATTTCTAACGGATAGGCGCGAGTGAAGACCGGGTCAATGCCAAGCAAAAGGCGCGTCATGCGGCAAGGCGGCAACGCTATTGACGAAGAAGATGGAGCCAAATCGTCGTTTCCGCATTCTCCAACAGCGGAAGATGTCCAGTCTGTGATGATCTTTTGCCGAAACTTGGGGTAAAATCAAAGAGCATATTTAAAATCCATCTGCTCATACGCATAAGGGAAGGCCATTGCAGCTATGAAATCGTTCATCATCAATCCGCCGGTGTTCTACGGGTCGGTGATTGTCATCACCTTGTTCGTCGCCATCGGTATCGTGCTCCCCGGCCAGGCGGAAGCACTTTTTGGTATCATTCAAGGTTCCATTCTCGGCGCTTTCGGCTGGTTCTACCTGCTTTCTGTCGGCGTATTTCTGGCGGCGATGCTGCTATTGTGTTTCGGCAGGTTTGGCCAGCTCAAACTGGGACCGGACGATTCAGTTCCCGATTTCCGTTTCCTGTCGTGGATTGCGATGTTGTTTGCCGCCGGGATGGGCATCGGTCTCATGTTCTATGCCGTTGGCGAACCGATGACCCACTATATGGCGCCGCCGACCGCCGAACCGAAAAGCGTGGCGGCAATGCGCGAAGCGATGACTGTGACTTTCTTTCACTGGGGCATACACGCCTGGGCGATTTACGCCGTCGTTGGCTTGTCGCTCGCCTATTTCGGTTACCGCTACAACCTTCCGCTGACAGTTCGCTCAGGCTTGTATCCATTGTTGAAGAACAGGATTAACGGCCCGATCGGACACGCGGTCGACATTTTTGCGATTGTCGGCACCATGTTCGGCATTGCGACATCGCTAGGGGTCGGCGTCGCGCAGATCAATGCCGGCCTCAACCACCTTGTCGGCTTGCCGATCAGCACCAGCGTACAGCTTGTCCTGATTGTCGTGGTGACCGGTATGGCCACCATCTCGGTTGTGACAGGCCTGGATAAAGGCGTGAGAATATTATCGGAGACCAATCTGGTTGTCGCCGTACTGCTCATGCTTTTCGTGCTGATCGCCGGACCGACGACACAGCTCTTCCGGGACTTCGTGCAGAATCTCGGCCTCTATCTCGATACGATCGTCCTGCGAACCTTCAACATTTACGCCTACGAGCCCACGCCCTGGATCGATTCGTGGACGCTGTTTTATTGGGCCTGGTGGATTTCCTGGTCGCCGTTCGTGGGAATGTTCATCGCGCGGATATCTCGCGGAAGAACCGTGCGCGAATTTGTTGCTGCCGTGCTGTTCATCCCGGCCGGTTTTACATTCTTCTGGATGACGGTTTTCGGCAACACGGCAATGTTCATTGATACAGGTGTAGCCGCGGGCGCTCTGGGCGCCGCCATCTCGAATGACGTTTCCGTAGGCCTTTTCCGCTTCTTCGAATATTTGCCTCTTTCTGGCGTCACTTCGACACTGGCGGTTCTGCTGGTCTCCATATTCTTCATCACTTCGGCTGATTCCGGGGCTCTTGTGGTGGATTCCATCGCCGCTGGCGGTGAAACGGAAACGACAACGGGCCAGCGGATTTTTTGGTGTTCGATGGAGGGGCTCGTTGCCGCATGCCTGCTGATGGCGGGTGGTCTCACCGCGTTGCAGTCCGCAACCGTCGCCAGCGCATTGCCTTTTACCGTGGTAATGCTGGCCTTGGTCGTGTCGCTGTATCTTGGAATGCAGCAGGATTTAGCGCAGCGTGAGGTGCACAGCAGCCGAAACGTTGGGCCCGCGGAGCCCGCTTCTGGTCAGACCTGGCAACGAAGGCTCGCTCTGATGCTGAGCACCACGACGGAGAAAGAAGTTGCGATCTTCATCGATGACAAGGTCGCACCCGCGCTTGACAAGGTTGCTGCCGAACTTCAGTCGCGCGGGAGACCGACGGAGGTAGATCGGGAGGGGGCCGGCGTTGTCACCCTTCGATCTCCTGCGTCTGACGTCCGTGACTTTATCTATGGTGTCTCGGTCCAGAAACATCGGGTTGCAAGCTTCACCACCATCCGCGCAGGCGAGGCAGAGTTTCGATACGAAGCGAGAACCTTTTTCTCCAGCGGCAATAGCGGTTACGATCTGATGGGCATGTCGCAGGATCAGATCATCAGCGATGTCTTGATTCAATTCGAACGCTACCTGCATCTGGTCAACTCGCCGGAGTTTCAGCTTGTCCATGGCGCGCCGGAACACACGGCATAATGTTCGGATTGCACGAGTTTTGACCACCCGGCACAAGCGACGGTCCGGGTGGTCGCTTTTGAAGGGAGCTGGCGAGTGATGAAGTCAAAGTGGCGGTGGTGGCTGGGCCAGATCGTTCGACGGATATGGTTCAGGGCAACGCTTTTTTCCATGGCTGGTGTCGTGACTGCTCTGCTTGCCGTCGCGCTTTCGCCTTACATCCCGCAAGAACTGCCAACAAAAATAGGCGCGGACGCCGTTGACAAGATTCTCGGTATTATTGCCTCCAGCATGTTGACGGTAACGACTTTCTCATTGAGCACAATGGTTTCCGCCTATTCCGCGGCCACCACCAACGTCACGCCGCGAGCCACGAAACTGGTCATGGAAGACAGTACGACACAGAATGTGCTGGCTACCTTCGTGGGCTCCTTCCTGTTCAGTCTGGTCGGAATAATTGCGCTTACGACAGGTGCATACGGGGATCGCGGACGCCTCATCCTTTTTGTGGTCACCATCGGCGTGATCGTTCTCATTATCGTCACGCTGCTGCGCTGGATTGATCATCTTTCGCGACTTGGGCGAGTGACCGAAACCACGGAGCGGGTTGAACGGACAACGATTGAAGCACTGACGGCATGGGTGGAAACGCCAAATCTCGGCGGCCACAGATTGCTTGAGGGTGACCCGAGATTAGGGGAGCCCAATACGCCCATTCACCAGAACGAGGTTGGCTACGTTCAACACGTCGATGCAACGCTTCTCTCCGAGATCGCCGAGGAGTTCGATTTTGACATTTTCATTGTCGCGATAGCGGGCAAGCTGGTTGCACCCAACACTCCGCTGGCTTGGGTTAACGGTGAGGTTCATGACAATGTTTACGAGCGTATCGCCTCGGCTTTTACTATTGGTAATGTCAGGTCGTTCGATCAGGATCCTCGCTTCGGGGCTGCGGTTTTGTCTGAAATTGCCTCCAGAGCGCTTTCACCGGCTATCAACGATCCCGGCACTGCGATTGATGTGATCTCCCGAGCGATACGCGTGCTGTCCGTCTGGGATTTGCAGGACAGCAAAACAAAGGTGGTGCATCCTCGGCTCTTCGTTACCCCAATTCGACTTGAAGACCTGTTTGATGACCTCTTCTTGCCCATCGCCCGAGACGGGGCGTCCATCATCGAAGTCGGGCTTCGATTACAGAAAGCCTTTCTTACCCTATCGAAATTCGGCGATGTGGAGTTCAAGAAGATTGCAATGCTGCACGCGGCAAGCGCTCTCAAACGTTCTGAAGCAACTGCAATGATTGACGAAGACTTGGCCAGGCTACGAGATACGGCAGCGCTGCTGAACAAAAACCAGTCGTAAACAGGATGTTTCGCCTGGCCTCTGCTTCCTGCGGAAGAACGAGAATTATAACCGAATGGCAAGACGTTGCCTTTGCGCCTTGGACTATGTTTTCCTGCAACTATTAAATTTACGGGGTGACACCAAGATCGTTGCCATCAAGCAGCCGAACGGCGTCATTCACGTCATAGACAAGGTCCTGCTTCCCGAAATGTAACCCTTTTTGCCGTGCAGATGGAAAGGGCTGGCTCCATTCAGGGGGCAGCCCTTTCATTCACGTTTTCATTGTCGCGACAAAGGCTCACATTGCGGGGAGAACGGTGATGTCGCGCAGCTCACCCTCGGCGCCGGTAATGGAACCAATTTCGGTCGCAGCGCCTGTTTCCAGATCGACGGTGTAAAGCATCTTGCCCGCGGCGAGATAGGCAGTGTTCTTGCCGCCTTCTTCTCCCTGGATATCAAAGGCATAGTTTGCTGGCATTTCCTTCAGGCCGAGCTTGCCGATTGCCTTCAATGTTCCGTCATTGGGTTTTGTCTGTTGGATCAGGGCACCGATGGTGGCATCGATATTGTACATTGCCGTTTTCTCGGGCTTGCCGGTCGAGTTGGTGTAGGCCGCAGCGACGATGTTTGGCGTTTCGCCCTTATGCATGTCACCATCCTCGAAAGCGAGTGCGCCATCCACCGTGACGGCTCCGGTATCGGGATGCACGCGGTGATTTGTCGTGCCCGTCATGAAACGCAGACGGTCAGCGGCAGGATTGAAATCAACGACAACCGGCGCATCGGCAAGGGTAAGCATCTTGTCCATCTTGGCGACCTCGGTTGCAGCGCCGGTTTCGAGATCGATGGTGACAATGTTATGATCCGGCGTCACACCGACGACGGTCTTGTTGCCCGGACGAAAGTCGATGCCGACAAGCCTGTCTACACCAGTCACATCCATCGACTTTGTAACCGCGGGCTTCTCCGTATCGAACATGACGAGGGTCTTGTCTCCCATGAGGCCAAGGACCGGCGCTGAAACGGCAATGCCTGCCGATGCCGTCAGGGCCATTGAGGCGAGAAGAGTGAGGCGGATAGTGCGCATGTGTTTCTCCCGTGAATTGAGCCATTCGGAAGGCGTCGTTTGAACGCTTCCGTCTCTAGGACACGGGGGGCAACGCATTTGGATGCAGACAGGAAAAATTATTTTTAAAGTGCATCCATTAACCTGTCTGATGGGTATTATGCACAGTTGACGGTGCTTTCGATCACGAGTGGAAAGGATTCAAATGCAGACGGGCCCTGTGCCGAACGATCTCGACAGGGCGCTTGCAGCCTGCGCGAAAGGCGATAAAAGCGCCTTGCGCTTGATTTTCGATCGCGAGGCCGGACGTCTGGTCGCGGTCGCCCAACGCATTGTCAAGCGGCGCGAACTGGCCGAGGAGGTCGTTCAGGAGAGCTTTGTGCGAATCTGGACACATGCTCATCAATACCGTGCCGACCAGGGATCGGCACGAGGATGGATTTACGCGATCGTTCGCAACCGGGCACTCAATCTTGTCCGTGATACGAGACGCGAGCTGATCGTTGAGGATGTCGAGATGCTTCGCGATGGTGAAGAAGCAACGGAGGTGGTTGCAGTCTGGCAGAAACTCGACAGGAATTCGCGGCTCTATGAGTGTCTCGGAAGTCTCGATGAGACGAAACGCCAGGGAATCCTGATGGCCTATGTCGCGGGATACTCCCATGGGGAAATCGCCGGCAGGCTTCGCATTCCCCTGGGAACAACAAAATCCTGGATCAGGCGAGGGCTTATCGCTCTGCGGGAGTGCATGGCATGAAATTTGATCGCAAAGACATTCCCGATCTTGCCGACGACTACGTTCTGGGATTGCTGGACGCTCTCGAGGCCGAGGCTATTGAAGCTGCACTCGTGCATGATGATGCTCTGCGGGCGGCAGTCTCCAGAAGCCGCGAGCGTTTTCTTCCCCTCGATACCACTGTTGAACCTGCCGCAATCAAAGACGACCTGTGGGAAAAAATTGAAACCCGCCTGTTGCCGCAGACCGGCGCTGCATACGCTACGTCGCCCAAGACAGCAAACGACAATAGGTCTAACAGCTGGCGTGGCATCGCCCTCTCTGCCATTGCCGCGAGTTTCCTCCTGGCCGCGGGTCTGGCCTTCAGCCTTACCCGCCCGATCGATCCGCTCGTGATCGCCGTGCTCCTTGATGAGAACGGTCAGGTTAAGGCTGTTGTCGAGGATTTTGGAAACGAGAAGGCAACCGTGCGGATGCTGGCTGATTTTGCAGTGCCGCGCGACAAGACGATTCAGTTGTGGACCTTACCTTCGAAGGAGGTCGGCCCCGTTTCTCTCGGATTGATCGAGGGTGTGCGTTCAGCAAAGCTAGAAGGGCCGGCTCTGCCGGCTCCCAGAAGCGATCAGCTCTACGAAATCACCCTCGAGCAGGCGGGTGGTTCGCCAACCGGCAGGCCCACCGGGCCCATTCTCGCAAAGGGATTTGCTCGAATGCCGCGATAGGTGTGTTCAGTCCCCGAGAACCGCTCCTTCGCGTCTTGGATCGGCGCTACCGGCCAAACCCTGGGCGGTCAGCTCGATCGCATGCAAACCGGAATTCATCTCACCCGGTTTCACCTCGTAACCCAGCGCCTTCAGCGGTCCTGCCAGCTCCTCCGCGCTAGTGTCTGCCTCGATGTCGTAGGTGCCGAACCGGTTGATGAGATGCGGCTGGGCGACGATCGCCTCAACCGGCATGCCCCAGTCGATATAGGCGATCAGCGCCTGCGCCACATAGCCGATGATCTGGCTGCCGCCGGGCGAACCAATAGCGAGCAGCGGTTTTCCATCTTTCATCACGATAGTCGGGGCCATCGAAGAGCGCGGCCGTTTGCCGGGCTCGACTCGGTTGGCGATCGGCAGGCCGCCATCGTGGGTCTTGAAGGAAAAGTCCGTCAATTCGTTATTGAGCAGGAAGCCTTTCGTCATCAGACGCGAGCCGAAACCGCTTTCGATCGTCGTTGTCATCGAAACAACGTTGCCCTGCCTGTCGACGATGACGAAATGGCTCGTCGAGGGCAACTCAAGCGCGGCATCCCGGCCGAAAAGCAGCGCATGGTCCCATTCCGGCTCGCCGGCCTTGACGACATCTTTGGCCAAGGCCTTTTCGCCGTCGAGCAAGCTTGCCCTTTCGCCTAGATAGGCCTTGTCGAGCAGGCCCTTGACCGGTAGCGGCACGAAATCGGCGTCAGCGACGTAACGCTCGCGGTCGGCGAAGGCAAGACGCTGCGCATCGCCGATAATGCGCCAGCCTTCGACATTTTTGGGCCCCAGCGAGCTTAGATCGAAGTTCTCCGCCATGCCGAGTATCTGGCCAATGGCGATACCGCCAGAAGATGGCGGCCCCATGCCGCAAACATCAAGCGCACGATAGATAAAGCAGACAGGCTCGCGTTCGATGACGCGATAATTGGCAAGGTCGGAAAGCGACAGCACGCCGGCATTGTCGGCCGCCTCGCGCACGGTTTTGACAATGGCTTCGGCAATTTGCCCCTTGTAAAACGCATCTGCACCGCCTTTGGCGATCATTGCAAGCGTTTCGGCATAGGAAGGATTTTTCAACGAAGTACCAGCCTGCAACGCGGCCCCGGCGGTGTCAAAGAAATAGGACCGCGCCTCTGGATATGTCTTCAGCCGGTCACCCTCGGACGCGATCAGAGAGGCAAGGCGAGGCGACACCTGAAAGCCCTCGGTCGCCAGCGTTTCCGCCGGTTTCAGCAGGCTCGCCCATTCAGCCTTGCCATAGCGTTTATGAGCTTCCTCCAGAAGTCGCACCGTTCCCGGCGTTCCGACGGAACGGCCGCCGATGACCGCGTTCATGAATTTAAGCGGCTGGCCATTTTCATCCAGGAAGAGTTTTGGCGTGGCTTCCATCGGTGCCGTCTCCCGGCCATCCAACGTCGTCAGCTTGCCGCTTTCTGCGTGGTAATAAACAAGGAAGGCGCCGCCGCCGAGACCGGAGCTCTGTGGTTCAACGAGGCCCAGCACGGTCTGCACCGCCACCATCGCATCTATGGCGTTGCCGCCCGCCGCAATCACGTCGCGTCCCGCTTTGGTCGCCAGCGGATTGGCTGCGGCGACCATGAAGTTCTTCGACTCGACACGTTTGGCGGTGGCAAGCCCGGTTGCCCTTTCCGGCGCCACCGTGTCGGACGCCTGCTGGGCGGAGGCGATTGCGGTGGAAAACATCAAGGCGAGAACAGCCTCACAGAGAAATCTCATTTTCATCGGCCTCATCCTTCAAAGCGGCGCAAACCATGAATGTGAGAAGGGCAAATCTCGCGGGGCGCTTAAGATCAACTCTCGGGCGACTGCCCTTCCCGGTCAAACATACGATTTTAATGGCAGTGTGATCAGCCAATCTGGAACGACGATCTGCCGGCGCCGTTCAGCGTTCAAGTTCGTAAGAAAACACAACAGCCTCCGGGTTGGCCAGAATATTCGGCGCCAATGGAATGCAGCAAGCTCCCGCAAGTCCCAGTTCATTCTCACTATCGCCTTATGTCAGGCCTTCACCCCGTGCAGGATGAGGCGCTATCCCTTTATACCGCTCGCTGCGATACTGGAGATGAACAGTCTCTGCAGGCAGAGATAAAAAATCAGCACCGGCAGCGTAATGATTGTCAGATAAGCCATGACTTCACCCCAGGGCGTGTTGAGCTGGAAAAAGTATTGCAGCCCGACCATGACAGGTCTGTATGTCTCGGATTGAGTGACAAGAAGCGGCCATAGATATTGCTGGCTGTACATGACTAGAAATTTCAAGATCGCAGCGGTTGCGATCACCGGGCCGCTGAGCGGCATCACCACCTGCGCATAAATCCGCAGCCAGCCGGCCCCGTCGATGCGCGCCGCCTCCAGCAACTCCTTCGGGAGATCCTTGAAATATTGTACGAAAAGAAAAATCGTCAGCCCGTCTGCGATCCATGGGATGATCTGCACATGCCAGGAGTTGAGCCATCCCCAGGTAAACCCGTTGCTGCCAATCCATGGCAGGCTGTTGACTTCCAGCAGCAACGGCACGGCAATGGTTTCAAAAGGAATGATGAGCGTGGCGAGGATGATCGAGAAGAGAACGTCCTTTCCGCGCCAGTTCAAGAAGGTGAAGGCGAAGGCCGCAAGCGAGCCAAGCAGCAGGGCGAGAAATACGGTAACGCCCGTCACCAGCACCGAATTGAATATGAAGGTCGCAATCGGTGCCCGGGCGAAAGCTGCTGTATAGTTTTCAAACGAAAGCTCCCCGACCGGCAGAAAGGCTCGTATCGACGTGGCGTCATTCAGCAACTGGTCGTTCGGTTTTAGCGACGAGAACCCCATGAACAACAGCGGCAAAATGAATATCGCCGCGAAGGCGAGCAAAAGTAGATAGTTGCCGATGAGAAAGCCGAGGCTTTTGCGTTGTCCGGCCTGCATCATTGCTTCTCCCTTGTGAGGTATCGCTGGGTCAGCGAAATGCACAGAACAAGCAGGAACAGCACGACCGAAATTGCGGAACCGGCCGCAATGTCCTGCTGGCGGTATCCTCGCTCAACCGCTTGATAGACGATGCTTTGTGTAGAATCGCGAGGGCCGCCTTTGGTCATCACGTCGATCTGCGCAAAAAGCGCAAAAGCCTGCATGGTAATGACGATGACAATCAACACCGCCGTGTTGCGCAGCAGAGGCCAGGTTATCATGTGGAATCTCTGCCAGCGACTAGCCCCTTCGATGTCGGCTGCTTCGTAAAGATCCGGAGAGATGGTTTGCAGACCGGAGAGCCAGATGACCATGTGGAACCCGACGCCCTGCCAGACCGACATCACCAGAATGGCCCATAAAGCGGTATCGGTTCTGCCCAACCAGTCGACAGGTTGAAACAGTCCGAAGCTCATGTAGCCCAAAAGGCTGTTCAAGAGCCCGTTATCGGCTGCATAGATAAACCGCCAGAGCAGCGCCACCACTACAACCGACAGCACCACCGGCATGAAGTAGATCGCGCGGAAAATCGTGACGCCGGGTATCTTCTGGTTCACCAGCAGGGCAAGAAACAGCGCCAGCGCCGCCTGAACCGGCGCGACGACCGCCACGAAAGCCAGCGTATTGACGAGCGCTGTTAAAAACACGACGTCGCGCGCCAGAATGACGACTTGATCGTCGCCCCAAGTGAAGCTCTTATATTCCCGCATTCCTTCCAGATGGGGATAGTCGGGATTGTTGCGGGTGAAATTGCGAATTCGCGGATAGGAGACGGAGCCATCCGCATCCTGGCTGATGCTGCCGTCCGCCTCTTTTTCCGGCTCGAGCGTCAGCACGCCGATACCCAGCAGCCGGGTGTAATTTTCAACGCCGACAAACTCGGTCGGATTGGGAGATGTCAGCCGCTGGTTGGTGAAGGAAAAACCGAGCCCCAGCAAAAAGGGCGCGATCAGAAACAGCCCGATCAGCACCATCGCCGGTGCAGCCATGAACCAACCCGTGAAGCTGTCCCGGGTCAGTTTTCCCTTTGAAGAAAAGAGCGCCATCGATAACCTGCCCCTATTTGGGTCGGTAACCGGAATTGCGCTCTATATTATTGTTTATCTCGTCGGTTGCGTTATCCAGCGTATCGGCAACATCCGCGCCGTTGGCAATGTCGGAAAGAGCCTTGGAAAAGACCGGCGAGATGAAGGCGTAAGCCGGAGTGACCGGCCGCAATGTCCCCTGACGTTTGGACAGCTCGAAGAAAACCTCAAGCGGGCCGCCCTGTTTGTAGTTCTTCGTCATCTGGGCAGCCGAAGACGTGGCCGGGATAAGACCGATCGCGTCGGAAAACTGCGCGAGATATTTGTCCTGTATGGCGAATTCGATGAAGGCCGATGCACCTTCGGGATGCTTGCTGGTGGCCGATACGCCAAACTGCCATGACCCGGCGCCGATCTTCGGGCCTTTCCCGAAATCGGGCGCAGGCAGGAACAACAGATCATCGCCGTATTTCTCCAGCGCCTTCACCGCAACCCAGTTGCCCATCCATTGCAAGGCGTGGCGACCTTCCAGAAATCCGGTTTCGTGATCGGCAGGCGATTGCGAGGTTCCCGGTGCGAGCTTCTTTTCGAACAGGGACTGCCACCATTCTCCGAACCTGACGGCGTTGTCTCCATTCAGCGCGCCCTCGGCGGTCTGGTTGTTTTCCTTGTTGATCAAGCTGCCGCCGAAACTCTCCAGAAACGGGCTGAAGGCATAGCTGTACCACTCGGTTTTATCGGCCATGCCAAGGTCCAGCGCATATTCGAACTTGCCGGTGGCTGCGAGTTTTTCAAGCGCCGCGTTGAACTCTTCGCCGGTCCAGGGCTGTTCCAGCGTTGGAATACGAATACCATTTTCATCGAGAACGGATTTGCTGGCGAATACAGCTACGGCTGCATCCCACAACCCGACGGAATAGAGCTTGTCTCCCCACTTGCCCACGGCGCCGGGCAGGAAGTTCGCAAGCTTTGCCTCATCGATCTTTAAAGGTTGCAGATAACCGGACCAGGCCCAGTTCGGCATGTTCGGCCCATCGACATCCAAAATGTCAGGCAACTTGCTGGAAAGCGCAGCGGCGGTGACGGATTCGTTATATGCGGTTTGAGGGAACTCCTGAAGCGATACCCTCCAGTCTGTCTGGGATGAATTGAAGTCCTCGATGATGCCGGTCAGGATCTTGCGCTCTTCAACGTTTCCGGCACCATGATACCACATCGTCAGCTCGGTCTGCGCCAGCGCAACGGTGGAAAAAAGCGTCGACAAGGCAGTGGCTGCCCCCACTAAAATGGCTTTTGCGATCATGGATAGTCCTCCTCCTGATGAAGGGTAACTTCAACATCCACAGATTGTTCCGCAAAAAAATGCGTTCTGGCATTGCGTCGTCTCGAGAACGCGACAGGAAGAAGCTTTCCAGGCATGAACATCAAGGAGAAACAACAAGGGGGCCGGGCCATGCCTGCGAAGGTCGACGTTGCCAGCACCACGCCCTGGAATTCAGGCGGCCGGGGTGTTCCACGATCAACGTTCGGTCAGTGTCGGCGCAATTTGACAAGGGCATCCAGCGCTATCCGGCCGCCGCCATAGACCACGAGGGTCAGCGCCATGGCAGCCCAGGGCAGATGGAAATTGGCCCAGCCATCCGGAACGGTAAGCTGGATCACCGCCGTCATCACCAGCAGACCCAAAGCGGCGTAACGGGTGAAAAGGCCAAGAACCAGCAGCACGGGCAGAACGAGTTCGGCAATGCCCGAGGCCGCCGCCATGACCAGCGGCATAGGGTAGGGGATCAGGTTGCCGAAGATATGCAGCCTGAATTCCTGTTCGAACAGATATCTGGCGCCAGTCGATAACGTCAGAAATCCGTCCCACTTGGTCAGTCCCGATTTGAAGAACGGGATTGCCAAGCCAAACCGCAGTGCCAAAAGCGGCAATGATTGCGGAATGGAGGCGAGCAGGCATTCGGCGTGACGATGAAGTGCTAAGAACGCGCCACTGAGGCTGCGTGCGGAGGCAAGTTCTGTGGTCATGGAAGGTCCCCTTCACGGTGTTCAACGGCGCTAAAAGCGCCAAGGCCGATCAGGCCAATCAAGGCCGATCCGAAATCAAAGGAAGATTTTGCGGCCAAAGCCGTCTCAGCCGCTTCGCCAAGGCTTGCGCCGGCAAAGAGACGCGCCGCGAAGGCAACATCTGCCGATGGCAGGACGTTGATCTCGACCTGCATGGCCGGCCGCACGACAAGCACCGTTTCGGCTCGCCAGTCGACAGGCGGTGTCACGGTTTCGCCCTGGTGGGCGTTCCAGATGCTGCCGGCTGGAAACGGCGATTGCACAAGCCGGGCCGAAGGATGCGGGATAAGCACCCTATCGAGAAGGTGTTCGGGTGAAAGGGCGGCGAGTTGGGAGACTTCGAGCGGCGCTCTGTCTGCCGCGTGATAGGCCGTGCTCCACGCCGCCTCGATCCGCGCCACATCCGCGAGATAGGCGAGAGACGATGCTGGCGGGAAAGTCGCAACAAAATCCGGGAAATCGTCGCCGTACTGCATGATGAGCGGTGAGGCCGGTTTGCGGTCGGCGGCATAGGCACGGGCCATTCCGGCAAAGAACTCAACGCCAACCAGCCGTTTCGTCACTGGAAAACGTAGCCCCAACGCCGTCGTCAGCCCGACATAGACGTTGTTGCGATAGATGGCAAAACGCGAGGGATCGGCAGCACCGCGCGCGGTGGTGATACCGTACGGTAGCGGTTGGTCCGGATCGAGCAGGGCGGAGGCAAAGGCGCCTTGGCTTTCGTAAAACCGCATGGTCACGCCGCCTGGCTGGATCGGCTTTTCAGGGCCGCTTCGTTCAACAGGATGTCAGCGCGCACCGCTTCTGCCTGAAGCGTCGCAAAGTCTGGCACGTCGTTGTCCCATTCGATCAGGGTTGGCAAAGCGCCGCTGCGCGATAGCGTGTGCCGGTAAAGCTCCATCACATCGGATCTGACGGCGGTGCCGTGGGCATCGATCAGCAGCCGGTCTCCAACGCTGTCGATGGTCTCGTCATAACCGGCAAGGTGGATTTCACCCACCAGCTCGACCGGGAAACGGTCGATATAGGCGACCGGATCGAGGCGATGGTTCACCGCCGAGACCATGACATTGTTCACATCGAGCAACAGCCCGCATCCGGTTCGGCTGGCAATGGCGGTGAGGAAATCCACCTCATCGATGGTGCTTTCGGAAAACAGCACATAGGTTGATGGATTTTCAAGCAGCATTTGCCGGCCCAGCCATTGCTGGGTCTCATCGACATGGTCGGCGACACGCGACAGGGTTTCGGCCGTGTAGGGCAAGGGCAGAAGATCGTTGAGGAAACCGGTGTCATGGGTCGACCACGCCAGATGCTCCGAAAAGCTCTGCGGCCGGTAACGATCGATAAGGTCGCGAAGCCGTCTCAGATGCCCGGTGTCGAGGTCACGGGCCGAACCGATCGACAGGCCAACGCCATGCAGCGACAGGGGATAAAGCGCTGCAACGGCTTCAAGATAACGGTGCGGCGGGCCACCGGCGCCCATATAGTTTTCCGCGTGGACTTCGAAAAAACCGATATCCGGCCTTGCGTCGAGGATAGTGTCGTAGTGTTCCGGCTTGAGGCCGAGGCCAGCACGGGGTGGCAGGACGGTGGCGCGGTCGGCTGAAACGGTCATTGCTGGTCTCCCGGTTTTGACGGATGAGGAGGAGGCCCGGCAAGCGGGCCTCCGGTGTCGCGGCTCAGCTTTTAGACGGCTCCAGCATGCCCTTGTGGCCATCCACGTTCATCGTGGTGCACGTGCCGGCGGGTACGGCCTTCCAGGCATTGCCCTGGTAATCCATGGTGGAGGTTCCGGCGCAGGTCGTGCCGGCGCCGGCAGCGCAATCATTCTGCCCCTTCAGGGCGATGCCGTAGCATTTCTCGTTTCCGGCCATCTTTTCCGGTGCCAGCGGCGCAGCAAAAGACACAGATGCGACAGCGCTTGCGAGTGAGCCTGCCAAAGCGAGGGTGAGCGTGGAACGGTTCATAAATGATCTCCTCTTGAATGTCCGCAGACCGTTCATCGGCCGCGTATGGCTGTATTCGATCTTTCCGGGAGCGACGTTACAGCGTGAGGCGAACACGAAAGCGTGACCGCAATCTGTGACCAACGATTTTCGTCTCAACGTTCGGCGCGCGTCATCACGGCCTGCAGAGGGCGTCGGCGGTCGCAGTATTTCATTTTCCCGCTCTCTCAACCCGAACCCGGTTTTCGTCGAGCAACTCGACATTGAAAAAAATATCATGTCGTGATATAAAATCGGTTGGGAGACTGTATCATTCGGGGGGAACAGATGAGCGACGTCAGTGAGATTGCAAAATTGTCTTCGTTGCTTGAAACGCGACTTTTGCAACATGGCCTGATTGAAAGGCCGGGCGGTGCAGTTCGAACTCTACCCGCTGATTTTCTCGAAAAATTCGATGGGCTGATTGATAATTCAACGGAACTGGAAGGTCTTTTGCGGATTGGCTATGCGGCCAGGCAGGGCGAAACCCTATCGGCTCCGGTCGCGAGCGCCGCACGATTTATGATTCAGGAAGTGTGTGAAGCCCTCTTCGACCGGAATGAACTGCAAGCGTTTCGCCGGACACACTGATTGATGGGTGTGCGTGACATTTTGTGTTCTTCGGTTTCTCTCACTGTGGCTTTCGTCTTGTGCGCCCTGCTGAATTTGGTTGGTGCGCCAGCCGTTGCCCAGACTGACTGTGCCGCCGCCGCTGAAGCATTCATGCGTGGGACGTCGGACAGATTGCTGTCGGTAAGCTCCAGAGGCGATCAATGTGTCGTCACTTATCTGATGCATCGAAGAGACAAACGGCCGATTCGGGTATCGCAGGATTTATCATTGGGAAGGGCTGACATCCTTCAGGCCGGTGATGAGAAGGACTTCTCGCAAAATAACAACGTCGATGAGTAGCTGAATTACGACTGCGCCTCCTGAGATTGCGCGGTCGCCAGCCGATTGATCAGCGATCTGTCCGCTTGGGAACTCCGGTGCGGCCGGTTATCCCTCTTCAGTTTTGTCAATCGTTGTTGTCGGGCTAACATGTTTCTCGTCGCTTTATCCCGCCATACGTGTCGCGCAACACCTAAATGTGACCAAAATGTGTTCAGTACGGCCGGGCCGCGTCTGCCGCTTTATGTCACCCCGCGATATACTTCGCGGCTATCGGCTGAGGAGGATGTGGTCGTGTTTCATGCGGTGCCAACAACAACTCGGATATTGGCTGCAATCAAGGTTGCTGGCCGCGCGCTCGATGAAACCTACGGCTGGCTGATCTTGTGGCTTCCAATCGCTCCGGTAATCATAGTTGTCGGTGCAACGATGATTGCCTTGACTGGTGATAGTGTAACGCCACTCTGGTTAAGGCTGTTGGCCGGCCTCGTCACTGCGACAAGTATTTTTGTCATTATATTTGGTGGATTTTTCAGCGCGTTGTTTTTCGCAGGGGCGGCGTGGCGACTTGCGCGGTCGCCTCAGCCTGGCAAAAAATCGACCGGCTCCTCTCAGCTGGAGCTCGGTCGATGGTTTTGGGTGTCGGGCACTGTATTGACATTGCTGTGGCTGATTCCATTTGCGATTACCATGGAGAATATCGCTTCAATGGTCATATCGTCCGCGGTTGTGACGCAGCCTTTAGGTTAGTTCGTTCAGATCGCGCAGTTTCCCAAGGGATTCGACAAGCAGGTCTTGATTGGCCAAGAGTCCTTCCAGATGTATTCTGGCAAGCGTTCGCAAAATGTGTTCGCCCTTTGGGGTGAGGCTAATCAGAATGCTCCTTTTGTCTCTCTGTGACGGTGTTCTTTCCACCAGACCGGCCGCCGCCAACCGGTCGACCAATTGCACCGCCCCATGCGCCTGGATGAGCATCAGTTCCGAGAAATCCCGTATTCTCATTTTCCCTTCCGGTGCGGTCTTGATGACCAGCATGGCCTGGTATTGCTGAGAAGTGACGTCGGCTTTTGCGAGAGCAGCGTCACTGAGCGACAGGAAGCGCCGCATGGCAAGCCGAAAGCCGGCAAGTCCATCATAGAGAGTAGAGGGGAGTTCAGCGTCTTCCGCGACATCTCCAGCGAGGCTCATTCGTAAAACCCTTCCAATAATTCACGGTATGACACTACATTATTATGGTCCGATTTAGGAGGACTGTGCGCGCAGCAAACCCTATGAACACAGGCCGGAAATGACTTGGGGTCACTGCGGTTCCCGCGAACCCTAATCTGCCGTCGCGGCCATAAAAAGATGGCGAGTTGCAAGAAGGCTGGCGGCGGCTTGTCGCCGAGCGATCGATAGGGCCGCACGCGCATGTCCAACTATGTTTCCACCAGCGAGATCCGTGCAGCGTTTTCAAGCGCCATGTCAGAAATATACCGTGAGGAGGTTCCTGCCTACGGCACGCCGATGGCACTCGTGGCACGCGTCAATGACGAGGCGCTGAAGCGCAATCCTTTCCGTGTCTTCGGATGCCGACTGTTTCGTAAAGGAGGTGCTGGAAACATTTCGTTGGCATGACAAGGCCAATGTCGATTTGCATATGCCTTTCGGAGAAGCCACGCGTTCCGAGGACTCCTATTACGTCGTTTATCCGGAGAGAAAGGCGAATAACCGCAACGTTGTGCTGTTCGGAGACTGGCTTATCAGGCAATCCCGAAAACATGCAGATCAAGAGGCCAATCTACCAGGCATTTGATATTCCATAAATCGTGATTTCGATGCTCGGAGCCGTCTGCGGCGCGGCGAATTGTCAGCACTTGCCTATCCCGGGTAACACTTCATTTAGTTATTTTGTGAAATCTAAAATACGCAGGTTCCAAGGTTTCATCGGCGGAGCCGGTAGAACAAGCGGACCCGGAACGACCCGCCCGGCGGCGACTCGAAAAAGGCGTCCGCTTGTCGCCCTATGAGGGGCAACAGCTACCCGCGATGTTTCATTATATATTCTGCGGCCTCCCGCGAGGGCGGCTGGAGAAATGTTTGCCTTGAGGCCATTCATGTCTTTCCTGAACAATACCAAGATAAAAACAAAGGTCGTTTTTGTCATCGCGCTGATGAGCCTGATGTCGCTTTCCGGCATAGGCTACGTCAGCCTGCAATATAAAAGCACCGACAACGTCTATAGCGATTTCATCGGCCATGAGGCCCTTGCTGCGGTTCTGAACGCCAGAACCAGCGGAAACCTCAATGCGCTTGGCATGCAGATGCTTCGCGCCAGCCTTAACGACCCGACGAGCGCTGATTTCGAAGCCGCTGTCAAAACCTTCAGAGCCGACCGTAAGCAGCTTGAGGAACGTCAGAACAAGATCATGGAGCTGGTGCCGGCACGCACCGATGCCGCGCGCGATATCCTAAAGGGTGTTGTCGAAGTCGAGGAGATCGGCAATCAGGTCATCGCCCTCATGCAGGCAGGGCAACGCGCCGAAGCGCAGCAGATGGCGCTCAACGTGCTTCGGAAAATTGCCGAAGTCTCGCCAAAGATCAGCGCCGGCAATGAGCAGCTCATCCAGGTGATGAATGAGGGTAGAGAACGCCTTACCGCCAGCACCAATACGACGATCTGGACAGGCCTGATTACGCTCGCGCTCGTTTCGCTGGCCGTGATCGCACTTGGCCTGCTCATTTCCTCCCGGGGCATCACCACCCCGATTGCGCGACTTCGCGCGCGCATGGAATCGCTCGCGGCCGGCGATACGGCAAGCGAAATTTCCGGGATGGATCGCAGGGATGAAGTCGGCCAGATGGCTGCCGCGGTTCAGGCGTTTCGCGAGAGCGCAATCGAACGCCTCCGCCTTGAGACTGAGACGGAAGCCAACCGGTCGACTTCGGAAAAGGACCGGATCGAGCGTGAAAAACAGAAGGCCAGGGAGGCCGCCGACGTACAGTTTGCCGTCGACAATCTTGCCACGGCCCTTTCGAAAATAGCACAGGGCGACGTTACTTACCGGATCGTTCAGCCGTTCGTCTCCGGTCTCGACGGTATACGTGGTGATTTCAACCGGGCTGCGGAACAGTTGCAGTCGACCTTAAGCCAGGTGGCGCAGAACGCCCGCGGTATCGACGCCGGCGCCAATGAGATCAGGTCTGCGGCGGACGATCTGGCCAAGCGCACGGAGCAGCAGGCGGCTGCCGTTGAAGAGACTGCGGCTGCGCTGGAAGAGATCACCACCACGGTGAAGGACGCCACGAAGCGGGCGCAGGAAGCGGGTCACCTCGTCGGCCGCGCCAAAGTCGGCGCTGAAAAATCAGGAGAGGTGGTGCAGCAGGCCGTCGCCGCAATGGAGCAGATCGCAACATCCGCCAATGAGATTTCCAACATCATCGGCGTGATCGACGAGATCGCCTTCCAGACCAACCTTCTGGCGCTGAATGCGGGCGTGGAAGCTGCCCGTGCGGGTGAGGCGGGCAAGGGTTTTGCCGTTGTCGCGCAGGAGGTTCGCGAATTGGCGCAACGATCCGCCGGCGCCGCCAAGGAGATCAAGAACCTGATCACGACATCCAATGGTCAGGTTCAGCAAGGCGTGCAGCTGGTTGGTGAAACCGGCAAGGCACTGGAACTGATCGTGACGGAGGTGCAGGAAATCAACCGGCACGTCGCTGCCATCGCGGAATCGGCGCAGGAGCAATCCTCCGGTCTTCAGCAGATCAATACGGCCGTGAACCAGATGGATCAGGACACCCAGAAGAACGCCGCCATGGTGGAGGAAAGCACCGCCGCCAGCCACGGGCTTGCACGCGAGGCCTCTTCGCTCAACGGGCTGATCGCCCAGTTCAAACTGTCCGAAGGCGGTTATGGCGAGACCTCCGCCCTCGTGCGCACGGCGTCGGTTGCCGACAGGCCCACAGCGTCTCCCGCGCGTGCGCTTGGCGGCAGGATAAGGGCTGCTTTTTCAGGCAATGCCGCGTTGAATACCGCCCCCGACAATTGGGAGGAGTTTTGATCCTTGCCCTGTCTTTACGGCGTCTTCAGCTGAGGCGCTGAAAGCGTGGCTCTAAAAATTGGTGCCGGTGATCGGAGGTTTCGGACTCCGATCACCGGCACCTTGCTTTTGGGCAATATCAGCCGGCCCGTCGCGGAGCAGGAATTGTGGCCGTCCCGACCGGAGAAAACGGCGGTGCGACCCTAGCCCAGCATCACCATATGCGCGGGTAACTGCTCTTCGAAGAATTTCGAGAAAGTCGCGATGCGGGGCGGCAGCGCCTGATAGGGCGGATAATAAAGCGTCAGCCAAAGTTCCGGCGGAGCCCAGTCAGGCAGGACATGAACGAGCCGGCCGCTGCGGATATGTTCGGCAATGTGAAATCCCGGCAGCATGGCCACACCGGCGCCTTCCGCCGCCATATCGGCCAGAACCTCGCCATTATTGGCGCTGAATGCGCGGCCGGCCGAGATGGCGATGCTCGATCCGCCGTCCGACAGGACCCAGTTCTCCCGCCGGCTTTCGCCGCTATAGGCAAGGCAATCGTCAGGGGTCAGTTCGCCCGGATGTTCCATCTGCGTGAACCGGCTGCCCGGGGCCGCCACCAATATTCTCGGCACGGCCCTGATCTTGCGCCAGATGGTGAATTTGTCCGATGGGGCCGACGAAATGCGGATTGCCAGATCGTAGTCGTCATCCACGATATTGATCAGGCCGTCCGAGAGCGAAATCTCGAAGCACATCTTCGGATAGAGTTCCCGGAAGCCGGACAGGATCGGCGGCAGCACCGTCTTGCCGAGCCATGTCGGCGCGCTGATCCTCAGCCGCCCCTCATCGGCCTTGTGCGCGTTGCGGACATCGCGCCGGGCATTCTCCAGCGCCTCGACCGCCGGCTGGATCTGTGCGGCAAAGACGGCGCCGTCGGTCGTCAACGACACCTGGCGGGTGGTGCGGACGAATAATTGCACACCGAGATCGTCTTCAAGCGCGGCAATTGCACGGGTGACGGCAGCCGCCGTCATGCCCAGTTCGCGGGCGACCTGCGCGAAGTTGCGCTTTTCAGCCGCCATCAGGAAGGTTTTGAGAGCTTTATAATCGTTCATCGCTATTATTTCAAAAATCGCAATTCATTCGAGAGAAATATTGCAATTCCGCGAGGCAATCAAGCAGGTTACATCTTTATCCATCGAAACGGACACACCAAAGATGAAAGGCGCCGACGATGATCAAGGATATCAAGGGCCTGCACCACGTCACCTCCATGGCGTCGGATGCGCGGCAGAACAACAGTTTCTTCACCGATACGCTGGGCCTGCGCCGGGTCAAGAAAACCGTCAACTTTGACGAACCCAGCGTCTATCACCTCTATTACGGTGACGAAAAGGGAACACCGGGTACGGTCATGACCTATTTTCCCTTCGCCAACATGATGACCGGTCGTCCCGGTGTCGGCGAAGTGGGCGAGACGCAGTTTTCCATCCCGAAGGGTTCGCTGGGCTTCTGGAAAGAGCGTCTCATTGCCAAAGGCGCCGCCGGCATTCAGACCGACACGGTCTTTGGCGCCAATCGCCTGCGCTTCACTGGTCCCGATGGCGATGGCCTTGCACTGATCGAAACCGGCGATGACGCCCGTGCCGCCTGGCTGGCCGAGGGAATTTCCGAAGATAACGCCATACGCGGTTTCACCGGCGCACGCTTTAATTTGCATGACACTGCCGCAACCGAAGAACTGCTGCGTTTCATGGGTTATGATCGGACTGAAGTTGAAGGCAATGTGACACGTTTCGTCATTCCCGGCGGCAACGGGGCAGATACGATCGATCTTGCCGCCCTGCCCAAGACGCCCTTTGCCCGTCCGGGAGCAGGTTCTGTCCACCATATCGCCTTCGCGGTCGAAAACCGCGAGAAGCAGCTGGAAGTGCGCAAGGCGCTGATGGATACGGGCTATCAGGTCACCCCCGTCATCGACCGCGATTATTTCTGGGCGATCTATTTCCGCACGCCGGGCGGCATCCTGTTCGAGATCGCCACCAATGAACCCGGTTTCGACCGCGACGAGGATACCGCGCATCTGGGCGAAGCGCTCAAGCTGCCGAACCGCTACGAACCTTTCCGTAATCAGATCGAGGCGAACCTCGCTCCGCTTGCGGCATAAAGCGGGCTTTTGCTCCGCATCGACTGACTGAAGCATATCCAAGCCATTCGAGACGGCTGCCCCGCTGGCAGCCGACCGGCCAAGCCTTCTCAATTTCCATAGCCGCAGACCGGCAATAACCACCTGAACGGAGAACTGAACATGTCCAAGCTCGAAGTCCTTACCCCCGCCAACAGCCAGCTCATCTTCATCGACCAGCAGCCGCAGATGGCTTTCGGTGTGCAGTCGATCGACCGGCAGACCCTGAAAAACAATGTCGTCGGCCTCGCCAAGGCGGCAAAGATTTTCAATATCCCGACAACCATTACCACGGTCGAAACGGAAAGCTTCTCCGGCAACACCTTCCCTGAACTGCTCGCGGTCTTCCCGGAAAACGACATTCTGGAACGTACTTCGATGAATTCCTGGGATGACCAGAATGTCCGCGATGCCCTGGCGAAGAATGCCGCCAACGGTCGCAAGAAGATCGTCGTCTCGGGCCTGTGGACGGAAGTCTGCAACACCACATTCGCGCTCTCGGCGCTCCATGATGTCGCGGATTACGAAATCTACATGGTGGCGGATGCGTCTGGCGGCACCTCCGCCGATGCCCACAAATATGCCATGGACCGCATGGTGCAGGCCGGTGTCATTCCCGTCACCTGGCAGCAGGTGCTGCTTGAATGGCAGCGCGACTGGGCACGCAAGGAAACCTACGACGCCGTCACCTCGCTGGTGAAGGAACATTCCGGCGCCTACGGCATGGGTATCGATTATGCCGTCACCCATGTCCATGGTGGTGAAGAACGCGTCAAGCACGGCAAGCGCATCGGCCCGAACCCGGCCAAGAAATAAGCTTTCAACCGCGCCGCGCCGGCAGGATCGCCATCCAGCCCGGTGCGGCTTTCATCCATCGAGGAGGTTCCCATGAAAGTCTATCTTCTGTCCCTTGGCGCCGGTCTGCTGGTTGGCATCGTTTACAGCCTGCTCAATGTGCGCTCTCCCGCACCGCCCGTCATCGCTCTCGTCGGTCTGCTCGGCATATTGGTCGGAGAGCAGATCATCCCCTTCGCGAAGACGATCGCCGGCAAGGAACCGGCCGCCGTTTCGTGGTTCAACCAGATCAAGCCGCACATGTTCGGCCATATGCCGAAGGGCGGCGCTGAAACAACTGGCCTTGCCGAAGTCAAGCAGCCGACCGAGCGGGAGAGAAGCTGATGACGACACGTCGCACCTTTCTTGGCGCGGCCTCGAGCCTTGCCTTTCCGAATCTGTTTTCACCGGCTAAAGCCGCTGATCCCATCAAGAGCGGAGGTTCTTCCATGCATCCAGATACGATCCTTCACAACGGCCGCGTCACGACGCTCGATCGCGGCAATCCGAATGCAACGGCGGTCGCCATCAAGGACGGACTGTTCCTGGAGGTGGGAAGCGACACCGAGGTCATGGCCCTTGCCGGGCCGGACACGAAGATCATCGACCTGAAGGGCAAGCGGGTTCTGCCCGGCCTGATCGACAACCACACCCACGTCGTGCGCGGCGGCCTCAACTTCAACATGGAACTGCGCTGGGATGGCGTGCGCTCGCTTGCAGATGCCATGGACATGCTGAAGCGCCAGGTGGCAATCACGCCGGCCCCGCAATGGGTGCGCGTCGTCGGTGGTTTCACTGAACATCAATTCGTCGAAAAGCGCCTGCCGACCATTGAGGAGATCAATGCGGCGGCGCCGGACACGCCGGTCTTCCTGCTGCATCTTTACGACCGGGCGCTGCTGAACGGCGCCGCCCTTCGCGCCGTCGGCTACACCAAGGATACGCCGAACCCGCCCGGCGGCGAGATCACCCGCGATGCGAACGGTAATCCGACCGGCCTGCTGCTCGCCAAGCCGAATGCAGGCATTCTCTATTCGACGCTCGCAAAGGGACCGAAACTGCCGCTCGATTATCAGGTCAATTCCACCCGCCATTTCATGCGTGAGCTGAACCGGCTGGGTGTGACCGGTGTGATCGACGCCGGGGGCGGCTTCCAGAACTATCCCGACGACTACGAGGTGGTTCAGAAACTGTCGGATGAGAACCAGATGACGGTTCGGCTGGCCTATAATCTCTTCACCCAGAAGCCGAAACAGGAGAAGGAGGATTTCCTCAACTGGACGTCATCGGTCAAATACAAGCAGGGTAACGACTATTTCCGGCACAATGGTGCAGGCGAAATGCTGGTCTTTTCCGCAGCCGATTTCGAGGATTTCCGTCAGCCGAGACCGGACATGCCGCCGGAAATGGAAGGCGAACTCGAAGACGTCGTCCGGATACTGGCGGAAAACCGCTGGCCCTGGCGTCTGCACGCCACCTATGACGAGACGATTTCGCGCTCGCTGGATGTGTTCGAGAAGGTCAACAAGGACATTCCGCTGGAAGGACTGAACTGGTTCTTCGATCACGCGGAAACCATCTCGGAACGCTCCATCGATCGTATTGCCGCGCTTGGCGGCGGTATCGCGACCCAGCACCGGATGGCGTATCAGGGCGAATATTTCGTCGAGCGTTACGGCCAGGGCGTGGCGGAAGCCACACCGCCTATTGCCCGGATGCTGGAAAAGGGCGTGAATGTTTCGGCCGGTACGGATGCAACGCGCGTCGCCTCCTATAATCCGTGGGTATCGCTGTTCTGGATGGTGACGGGCAAGACGGTGGGCGGCATGCAGCTTTATCCGCGCGCCAACTGCCTCGACCGTGAGACGGCGTTGCGCATGTGGACCGAAAAAGTCACCTGGTTTTCCAACGAGGAAGGCAAGAAGGGCCGCATCGAAAAAGGCCAGTTCGCCGATCTCGTGGTGCCGGACAAGGATTATTTCTCCTGCGCGGAGGATGAAATCTCCTTCCTTACCTCCGAACTGACCATGGTCGGCGGCAAGATCGTCTATGGCGCCGGCGACTTCAGGACACTCGATGAAAGCAATATTCCGCCGGCCATGCCCGATTGGTCGCCTGTGCGAACCTTTGGAGGTTATGCCGCCTGGGGAGAGCCGCAGGGTGCTGGAAAGAACTCGCTCAGACGCGCAGCCATCACCTCTTGCGGCTGTGCCAGCGATTGCGGCGTCCATGGTCATGACCATGCCGGTGCCTGGACGTCGAAACTGCCGATTGCTGACCTCAAGGGGTTCTTCGGCGCGTTGGGCTGCTCCTGCTGGGCAGTCTGAGCCGATCTTAAAGACCCAACGGGCGGCACATGCCGCCGCCCGTTGGCATGAAAATCGACCGCAAACTCAATATTGCGAAAATAACAATTATATCGAAACTATTGATGCAATTGTTGGCGGTAATCCTTTGCGCCAATATCGCTCCATCAGATGAACGCAGCGCCGCTCGAACCGACCGGCCAGATCGCAGGAGCAAAAAATGACCGAGCCATCTTCAACCCTTCGACTTCGCGGCTTCCTCGCAAATGTCGTTGCCGCCCCCACCACAAAGACCCTTGCGCTTCTGGCGCTTTGCTCGGCCTATATTCAGGGGCCGCTGACCAAGATCTTCGACTTCCCCGGCGCTATCGCCGAGATGAACCATTTTGGCCTTCAGCCGGCGGCCGCATTCGCCGTCGTCGTCATCCTGTTCGAGCTTACCGCCTCCGCATTGGTGGTGTCGGGCTTCCTCCGCTGGGCCGGTGCTCTCTCACTTGCAGGTTTCACGCTTCTGGCCACCTTCATCGCTTTGCGCTTCTGGGAAATGGCGCCTGGCATGAACCGCATGATGGCCACCAACGCCTTCTTCGAGCATCTTGGCCTTGCCGGTGCCTTCATCATCGTCGCCGCAATCGATCTCACGAAAGGAACAGGCAAATGAGTGCCGCAAAATCCTCCGCGAGCAGCTTTGCTCCCCTTGCTCAACCGGTTTTCGCCGTCCTCTGGGCGGCGACGGTGCTTGGCAATACCGGCAGCTTCATGCGCGATGTCGCCAGTTCATGGCTGATGACCGATCTTTCAGCCTCGCCGGCGGCCGTCGCCATGGTTCAGGCGGCAGGGACGCTGCCGATCTTTCTCTTGGCAATCCCGGCCGGCGTGCTGACGGATATTCTCGACCGCCGCAAATTCCTGATCGCGGTGCAGCTTCTGCTGGCCTCGGTCAGCGTCACCCTCATGGTTCTTGCTCACACCGGACTTCTATCCGTCAGCGCCCTGATCGGGCTCACCTTCCTCGGCGGTATCGGTGCGGCGCTGATGGGCCCGACGTGGCAGGCCATCGTGCCGGAACTGGTGAAGCGTGAGGATATCAAGAGCGCCGTGGCGCTGAACTCGCTCGGCATCAACATCGCCCGTTCCATCGGTCCTGCCGCCGGCGGCATTCTGCTTGCGGCCTTCGGTGCGGCCGTTACCTATGGCGCCGACGTTGCCAGCTATTTCATTGTCATCGCCGCCCTATTGTGGTGGCCGCGGGTGAAGAACGCCGACGATGCGCTGGCCGAAGGTTTCCTCGGCGCTTTCCGGGCAGGCCTTCGTTACACCCGCGCCAGCCGGCCACTGCATGTCGTCCTGCTGCGGGCTGCGATCTTCTTTGCATTTGCCAGTGCTGTGTGGGCGCTGTTGCCTTTGGTCGCCCGGCAATTGCTCGGCGGCGATGCGAGCTTCTATGGCATCCTGCTCGGTGCCGTCGGCGCCGGCGCCATTGGCGGCGCGCTGATCATGCCGAAGCTGCGCGGCCGTTTCGATGCCGATGCCCTGCTGCTGGGTGCGGCTCTCACCACTGCGCTCGTCATGGCCGGGTTGTCCTTCGCACCGCCAAAGTGGCTTGCCATCATCATCCTGCTCTTCCTCGGTGGCGCATGGATCACGGCGCTGACCACGCTGAATGGTGCCGCCCAGGCGGTTCTGCCGAACTGGGTGCGCGGCCGTGGCCTTGCCGTTTACCTAACCGTCTTCAATGGCGCGATGACGGTCGGCAGCCTTGGCTGGGGCGCTGTTGGTGAAGCGACAGGCGTTCCGGGTGCGTTGCTGATTGGCGCTGCGGGATTGCTGATTGCGGGCGTCGTCATGCACCGCCTGAAATTGCCTGCGGGCGATGCGGATATGGTGCCGTCCAACCATTGGCCCGAACCGCTCGTTGCCGAGCCGGTAGCCCATGATCGCGGCCCGGTTCTGATCCTGATCGAATATAATGTCGAAAAGCATCACCGCTCGGCCTTCCTGCATGCGCTGGACGAACTTTCCCAGGAACGTCGCCGCGATGGCGCCTATGGCTGGGGTGTGACGGAAGACTCCGCCGATCCGCAAAAGATCGTTGAATGGTTCATGGTGGAATCCTGGGCCGAGCATCTGCGCCAGCACAAGCGGGTTTCCCACGCTGATGCGGATTTGCAGGGCAAGGTGCTGGCTTATCATTCCGGGCTGGAAAAGCCTGTCGTGCGGCACTTCCTCACAATCAATCGTCCGGGGAAGGCATAAGACAGAAAGGGGCCGAAAGGTCCCTTTTTTGTTATTGCCGCTGCAACTATCCGGCTATTGCGTAATCCGCTCCAGCACGCGGCTCAATGCTTCTTTCAGAGTCCTTGAACCTCCCTTGCCGTTAAAGTCCAGCAGCACTTGCTCGTTGAGGCCGCCTTTGGTGGCGAATTCGCGGCTGGTCTCGCTAAAATCAGCCTTGCTTCCGGCCAATACCGCCACCTCGGAGAGACCGGCGAAGAGGGGAGTAATATAGGAACGGGCCTTTTCTTCTGGCAGACCGTTTTCAGCCAACCATTCGGTCGTTGTTTGCATGATGCCGAAATAGGTGGCCATCAGCGCGCTGGCGGCGGCCAGAAGATCGTATTCCGCTTTCGTCTCGCATTCCACCGCATTACCAAGCACGTTGAAGATTGCAGCCGTATCCGTATCGGCGGGATAAATGGCGGTGACGCCCTTGCGCCGGGCGACGAAGGGCAGCGGGATCGCCTGGGCGAGACGCACATCCGCGCCGATCCAGTCCAGAAGCGTCTCGCGGCCGGTTGCGGCAACGACGCTGATGACTTTCTGCGCGTCCCGGAACCGGAGAGACCGAATGACTTCCTCAGCTATCTGCGGCCGGATAGCCAGCATGACGGTATCGCAGCCATCGACGATTGCCTGATTATCGCCAGAGACGATCACCTGTGGGAAATCGGCGGCAAGACTGGCGGAAATATCGGCACTGCGTTGTGACACCATCACATGTGGAACGGCGGCGGGCTTCGCGAGCAGGCCACGCACCATCGCGTCGGTGATGGCGCCGGTTCCGATAAAGCCGATTTTCTGGGGAAGTGACATGAAGTCTCCGCTGCGGCGATTGGACCGAGAGAAGCATCGGTCGTTTCATTTTTCGTCCAATGCTAAATTTTCTGCCGGGAATTGTCGACAAGCAGGCGACGCCAATCTGAGGGACCATAGTGATTATGCTGGGCGGTGCTCGCGAAATGCCGCGGCGAGTGTGCGTAACGCTTCCCGAGATCTGCCGTCCGTCAGGGTCGAGAACATGATGATTTCCGTGGAAGGCAGTGGCGGCAGGCCAAAACGCTGGCTGACCTCCACGGTGCCGGGTGGCGCAAGACGGCAGGAGAAGGCGGAAACCGCAAGGCCCGCCGAGACGGCGGCGGTCACCATCGAAGATGTGCCGCCGAGAAACACTTCCGTCCACGCAATCGCAGCCGCATCCAGGGCGCGGGTGGCGATGTCACGCACGCCACAGGCGGGTGAGAGCGCCGCCAGCCGCAGCGGTTCACCCTGACGATATTCGAATTGCGGGGTCGCATACCAGCCGAAGTGTTCCGGTCCGAGCACTTCGCCGTCGCGCCGGTCATCCTCGCGCCGGATGATCGCGGCATCGATCTCCCCACGGTCGAAGGCGTCCAGCAAGGATCGGGAATGATCCATGCGCACTTCAATCGTAAGCCCGGGGTCGTGGTCGTTGAGACGTGCAAGCAGGGTCGGAACCTCCGGTCCCGCAACGTGGGCGGCAATGCCAAGGCCGAAGCGGCGGCGCGGCGAGGAAAGACCCGCCAGCGCCCGATCATGCGCGGCGAGAAACTCGCGGGCGGGGGCCAGAAACACCGCGCCCTGCGCTGAAAGCCGCACGGAGCGCGGCGTGCGTTCGAGCAGCCGCTGGCCGAGCCTATCTTCCAGCCGCTTGAGCTTGACGCTGATGGCGCCCTGGGTGGTACCGAGCGCTTCGGCAGCACGGGTGAAGCTCTGCATATCGGCGATGGCAACGAAGGCCTCGACGGCCTCAACATCCAGCGTGCTCATATCGATCATTCCAATTTGTTGTCTCTGAAATAGCCAATCATCCAATTCAGTTATGGTCAAGCTTTGTCTAGCGTACCTCCTCCACAGACCGGTTTTCGCAGTGGCGGACCGACCCATGAAAGGCTGAAGAATGACCCTTGCCGTTACCGCACCAGCAAACAGCAGAAGCGCCATGGCGCTCGCTGCCGTTTGCCTCTCCGCCCTGATGTTCGGGCTGGAAATTTCTAGCGTTCCGGCGATCCTGCCAACACTCGAACAGGTGCTGCATGCGGATTTCCGCCAGCTTCAGTGGATCATGAACGCCTACACGATCGGCGTGACGATGGTGCTGATGGCGACGGGGGCGTTGGCAGATCGCTTCGGTCGCAAACGTGTCTTCATCGCCAGCATCGCCGCTTTTGCACTCTCCTCTCTGGCCTGCGGAATGACGGAAAACGTCTCGGTGCTGATCGGCGCCCGTTTCATTCAGGGGCTGAGCGGCGGAGCGATGCTGGTGTGCCAGATCGCCATCCTGTCGCATCAGTTCCGCACGGCACGCGAACGCGGCATGGCGTTCGGGTGGTGGGGTGTCGTCTCGGGCATGGGGCTGGGCTTCGGCCCAATCGTAGGCGGCGTCATCGTTGCGCTTTGGAGCTGGGAATGGGTTTTCCTCGTTCACGTCCTGCTCGGCGCGGGAACATGGCTGCTTGCCGCCGGCGGCGTTGGGGAATCGCGCGATCCGGAGGCGGCGCGTCTCGATCTTGCCGGCATGGTCACGCTTTCAGTCGCCGTTTTTTGCCTTGCCTTTTTCATCACCCAGGGACCCGCGCTCGGTTTTGTCAGCCCGACGGCGCTTCTGATCCTTGGCATTTCTCTGGCAAGCTTCATCGCCTTCGTGATTGCTGAAAAGCTTAGTTCAAGACCGATGTTCGATTTCTCCGTCTTCCGCATCAGGCCTTTTTCGGGGGCGATCATCGGCTCTGCGGCGATGAATATCAGCTTCTGGCCATTCATGATCTATCTGCCTATCTGGTTTCAGGCGGGCCTCGGTTATGACAGCGTCACCGCTGGCCTCGGCCTGCTTGCCTATACGCTGCCAGCGCTGGTGATGCCGCCCTTGGCGGAGCGCCTGTCGTTGCGCTACCAGCCGCGCCTCGTCATTCCGTCCGGGCTGTTCACCATCGGCCTCGGTTTTATGCTGATGAAATTGGGAAGCGGCATCGAAAATGCGAGCTGGCTCACCATGCTGCCCGGCTGCATCCTCGCCGGTATCGGGCTGGGGATGACCAATACGCCCGTCACCAACACCACCACGGGTGCGGTTTCTCCCGCCCGTTCCGGCATGGCCTCGGGCATCGATATGAGCGCACGGATGATTTCGCTCGCCATCAACATCCCGATCATGGGCTTTATTCTGGTCGAGGGCGTCCAGGCTTCGCTTTGGGCAAACCTGCCTTCCGGTGCGGATGTGCATGAAGTGCAGTCGCTGGCGGAAAAGATCGCGGCGGGAACTGCCGGCGCCTCGGCGCAGGGGATTTCGGAAGAACTCGTCCATCGCGCGCTTGCGGACGGGTTCGGGCTGGTCATGCTCTATGCCGGCATCAGCGTCTGGTTCCTTGCCGCCATCAGTTTCATGATCTTCGGTCCGGCGCGAAAACCCGCCCGAGGTTAGGGCGACGGCTGCAAGAGGGAAAGCTGTTTTCTTCGCCTCGTCATTAGCAGCGTTGCGCCTGGAAGCGCGGAAACAGGGCCGCAGCATGCTGGAATGGATCAGCTTTAGGGATGATGCCAGCTCGGGAAAATCTGCGATCCCGTGGCTTCTTTACCATCGTATCGCACACGCCTGTGCGGATGCCTCACAGGCGTGTGCAACTGCCGATGTCTTATTTCACCTGGGCGACGACCAGCTTGCCGTTTTCGCGTTCGGCGACGAACTCGATATTGGCGCCTTCCTTGAGCTTGGCGAGGATCGCATCGTCCTTGACGCGGAACACCATCGTCATGGCCGGCATGTCGAGGTTCTTCAGTTCTTCATGGATGATGGTGACCTTCTTGGCTGCAGTATCGACCTTTTTGACCGTTCCCTTGGTGAATTCTTCCGCGAATGCACTGAGGGGAGCGGTGAGCAGGAGTGCCGTTGCAACGGCGATTTTTACGATGGTCTTCATGGTCAGATTCCTTTGTTGCCGGGTTACTTTGCAGAAACTTTGAGATCGCCGCGCATGCCGGCCTCGTAATGTCCGGGCTTCAGGCAGGCGAATTCGAACATGCCGTCATTGGTGAATTTCCAGATGATTTCGCCGCTTTCGCCGGGCGCGAGGCTGATCGCATTCGGATTGTCGTGCTCCATTTCCGGAGCCTTCTCCATGGCGGCCTTGTGCTCCAGATTGGCCTTCTGTTCGTCGAGAATGAATTCATGGTCCAGTTCGCCGACATTCTTCACGGCGAAGCGAACCGTTTTGCCCTTTTTGAATTCGAATTTGGCGGGCGTGAACACCATCTTTCCATCAGGCGTTTCCTTCATCGTCACCTGAATGGTCTGGGTCACCTTGGCCTTGTCGCCCGGTTCACCGATCGCCATCGCTTCATGGCCGCCGCCATGAGTGCCCGATGCAAGGGCGGGCGTGGCGAGAGCGGCAAGAAGCAGTGCAATTTTCAGTTTGGTCATTCCATATTTCCTTGATTTTGGTGAGGGATCTTGTGGGTGTGTGTGGCTGCGCGATCAGCCGTGTTTCATCGGTTTCGGCGTGATCTGCGTTTTGGGGTCATTGGTCTTGGTCGTATCCGGCAACGTGCCGGTCCATTCCCAGGCCTGGGTTCCGGGCGGATTTTCGTACCAGCCGGGATCTGAGTAATCGCCCGCGGAGATGCCTTCGCGGACCTTCACCACGGAGAACATGCCGCCCATTTCGATCGGGCCGTGCGGCCCCCAACCCGTCATCATGGGTACGGTATTTTCAGGGATTTCCATTTCCATCGCGCCCATATCGGCCATGCCGGCGGTGCCCATCGGCATATATTCCGGCCGCACCTTGCGGATTTTCTCTGCGACAGTCTTCTTGTCGACGCCGATGAAGGTCGGGACGTCATGTCCCATGGCGTTCATCGTATGGTGCGACTTGTGGCAATGGATCGCCCAGTCGCCGACATATTTGGCGTCGAATTCGTAGGCGCGCATGGCGCCGACGGGAATGTCGATGCTAACCTCCGGCCAGCGCGCCTCGGGCCGCACCCAGCCGCCATCCGTGCAGGTCACCTCGAAATCGTAACCATGCATGTGGATCGGATGGTTGGTCATGGTCAGGTTGCCGACGCGCACGCGCACCCGGTCGTCCTTGGAAACCACCAGCGGATCGATGCCCGGAAACACCCTGCTGTTCCATGCCCACAGGTTGAAATCCGTCATCGTCATGATCTTGGGAACGGAGGCGCCGGGGTTGATGTCGAAGGCGTTGAGGAGGAACACGAAATCGCGGTCCACCGGCATGAAGGTGGGGTCCTTCGGATGGACAACGAAGAAACCCATCATGCCCATCGCCATCTGCACCATCTCGTCCGAATGCGGGTGGTACATGAAGGTGCCCGATTTCACGAGATCGAACTCGTAGACGAAGGTCTTGCCGACAGGAATATGCGGCTGCGACAGGCCGCCCACCCCATCCATGCCGGACGGCAGGATCATGCCGTGCCAGTGGATCGTCGTATGTTCCGGCAGCTTGTTGGTGACGAAAATACGCACCCGGTCGCCTTCGACGGCCTCGATGGTCGGGCCGGGCGACTGACCGTTATAACCCCAGAGACGGGCGGTCATGCCCTCCGCCATTTCGCGCTCCACCGGCTCGGCGACAAGGTGGAATTCCTTGACGCCGTTGTTCATCCGGAAGGGCAGGGTCCAGCCGTTCAACGTGACCACAGGGTTGTAATCGGGGCCGGTAGTGGGCTTGACCGGGGCCTGGGTCGCGGCCGTTTCCATCACGGCCGCTTCCGGCAGGCTGGTGTTGGATGTTTTCGCCCAGGCCGCCGAGGAGACCATGGCGGCGCCGACACCCAGAAAGTTTCTTCTATTGAACATGGTGATTTCCTTTCTCAGTGTCCGCCACCGCCGCCAGCGGCGGCAACCTCGGTCTCCGCACCTGCCGCAGCACCCGTACCTCCCCCGTAGATGGCGGGAGCGAGGCCGGCCTCCGCGAGCCAGAAGTCGCGTTTGGCATTGATGGCCAGCAGGTTGGAACTGACCTTTTCCCGGCTGTCGGCCAGAAGCTCGAAGGTGTTGGTGATCATGCCATTATAGGTCAGCAGCGACTGCTCCTCGATTTTGGTGCGCAGCGGCACCACGCTGTTGCGGTAGTGTCGGGCGATGTCGTAATTTGAGCGATAGGCCTGATAGGCGGAGCGGGCTTCCGAGCGGACATTGACCGCCTTTTCCGCCAGCAGGTTCGCCGCACGCATATAGGCGAGTTCGGATTCCCGCATGCGTGCCTGACCGGAATCGAAGATCGGAATGACGAATTCCAGCTCTGCATTGCCGGTTGTCTGCTTGTGTTTTTCGCCATCCTCCAGCTCGCGTTCGGTCTCGAAGCCGGAACGGATTTCGAGATCGGTCACATATCGGGTGGCTTCGGTGAGCTTGAACGATCGGGCGGTTGCCTCCAGATCGAGCTTGGCCATCTGCAGGTCCACGCGGCGCTGCAGCGCCTCGGCCTCGATCATGTCCCGTTTGGCAAGCGCCTTCGGAAGCGGGGGCAGGCGGTTGGGAATGGTGTATTCGATGTCGGCGCCCCACAGTCCCATCAGCCGCGTCAGTTCTTCCTTGGCAAGGCGGGCCTCAAGCCGCGCCTTGGCGATCTGGCCCGTCAGTTCGGCGTAAAAGACCTGCTCGCGGGCTTGGCCCTCTTTGTTGAGCGAACCCGCTTCCCCAAGCTTGACGGCAAGTTCCGAGGCGGCATCCGCCGCGGTCTGTGCCTGCGCCAGCTGGCTGACATTTTCCCATGCCGCCACTGCGGTTATCCAGGCGCGGCGGGTATCAGACGCCAGTTGCAGCGTCTTCAGCGCGGCGCCAAGCTGCGCCTTGCGGAAACCGGTATCGGCGATCTCGACATTTTTCTTGAGGGTGGCGAGCGCCAGAATATTGGTTACGACGACACCTTCGATCGCCTTGTAGGCCCTGAGACCTGGGGTGCCGATCCCCGTCAGCCCGATGCCGATCCGCGGATTGACCAGCATGGTCGATTGCCATGCGGTGGCGGCGGATTCGCCGAGATCGGCATAGGCCGCCTGAAGGCCTTTGTTGTTCAGCAGCGCAACCTGCACCGCCGTCTCGACATCAAGGGTCTTGCTCTCTGCCATCAGCGATTTAACGCGGGCCTGCGTCGCCTGCGCCTCGGTCCGGTTCTGCACCCAGACCGCCTGTTTTCCCGTCGCCTCGGATGTCCTGGCCGAAACATTGGTGAAACCGGCGTCGCGCGACGCATACTGGGCGGCCGTGACACAGCTGCCAAGAAGAAACGGCAGGCAAAGGGTGGCCGCGAGTTTCGCGCCCAGTTTGAAGGTAAGTATCGTCATGATGCGTCTCCTTTCGGAGCCTGCGCATCGTTCTGGTTCCGCCAGGGCTTCGGATCCACCGGCGTGCGGTGCGCGTAACCCGCGACCGGGGTCTGATAGCGGATAGGGGCGGCGCCGAGCGACGGGTTTGCCGCGTCGTCATAGGAGGCGGTCTCGTTCATCAGGGATGTGGCTGTGCAGCCGCCCAAAAGCAGGGGCGCTGCAACCACAATGTAAATTGGGTTCATGGTTATTTTCCGAACAGGAGATTCAACGGCGCGACGGCGCTAAAGCCGCTCACGCACGGTCACTGCCCAAAGGCGGGCTTTGCCTGTTCAGATATTCGGGGGACGGTGAAGCAGCGGAGTCTGGCCCAGCGCCTTGCTGTCATCGAGGAACGAGCGGATGCTGTTGACGACGGGTCTGCCAGTGGTGTCGTAGCTGATCAGGACCGCCATGCCGAGACAGAAATCGCCGCAGCATTGGGGCTTTGCGTTTTTTTGGGCGCCGCTATCATGCTCGGCGGTCATGTCGTTGTGATCATGGCTATCGGACATCATGGTTGAACCGCCATGGTCCATCATTGCGCCGTGGTCGATCATGGCGGACTGATCGTGCTGCATTCCACCGGCTTCGGCAGGATGCATTGCGGCATCGACAGCGGAAACGCTATAGCCCGCCAGTGACAGGATCATCACCAGTCTGAACAACAGGGCCATTAATTTCGATGCTCGCAACATCTCACGCATGCGGGATAGAAAAGCTGCAGTCCTGTGATTTGTCAATGGATATACCTCATAACCATTGACAAAAGCCGTCATGTCGCATTCCCGCGCAGCGCGGGTGCCAAGCGTACTGGCGTAGCTTGCGGCCTATTCTCCCGTTGCGCGACATTGAAGAGGAGCGAGCGGATAGGGTCGCCCCTGTCCGTCGAGGGCGGAGCGTCCCGTCTGTTCGAATCCCAGCCGGCGATAACCCCATGGCCCCAACGATTCTGCTCCCGCATCTGCCGCCCATCTCTCCTGTCAAAAATTTTTTCTCGAAAAAAGTGCTTGCAAAACGGGGTTCGAGAAAAATAGATAAAACGAACTTCTATCTATTTATTTTGAGGAAAGGTCGACAGATGGGCCAGATCGTGACGCAAATTGACAGAAATCTAGCTCCAATTGCGAGTCCTGGAGATCGTTCGTCGCTTGAGGAAGCCATAATTATCTATAATTTGCCGTTTAACGATCTTCTGTTCCGCGCCCAGCAGGTGCATCGCTGTCATTTCGATCCCAACGCCATCCAGATGAGCCGGCTTTTATCCATCAAGACCGGCGGCTGCCCGGAGGATTGCAGCTATTGCAGCCAGTCCGCCCGCAACCCGACAGGCCTCAAGGCCTCCAAACTCATGGAAGTGGAGCGGGTGCTGGCTGAGGCGCGCAAGGCGAAGGAAGGCGGCGCGACGCGTTATTGCATGGGTGCTGCCTGGCGCAATCCCAAGGAGCGCGACATGGAGGCCGTGGTGGCCATGGTCGAGGGCGTGAAGGCGCTCGGCATGGAAACCTGCATGACGCTCGGCATGTTGACGCCGGAGCAATCCGAACGGCTGGCTGATGCCGGTCTCGACTACTACAACCACAACGTCGACACTTCCGAGCGGTTTTATTCTGAGATCATCACCACCCGCACCTTCGAGGACCGGCTGGAAACGCTGGCCAATGTCCGCGATGCCGGCATCAAGGTCTGCGCCGGCGGCATTCTCGGCATGGGGGAAACGGTGGAAGACCGGATCTCGATGCTGGTGACGCTCGCCAATCTACCGGTTCCGCCGGAAAGCGTGCCGATCAACATGCTGATCCCGATCCCCGGATCGAAGCTTGCCAATGCCGATCCCGTCGATCCCATCGATTTCGTCCGCACCATCGCGTTGGCGCGTATCCTCATGCCGCATTCGCATGTGCGGCTTTCGGCCGGGCGCACGGAGATGAGCGATGAGACACAGGCGCTCTGTTTCCTGGCCGGCGCCAACTCCATCTTCATCGGCGAGACGCTGCTGACGGCGGATAATCCGGGTGAGGACCACGACACGACGCTTTTCCGCCGTCTGGGCCTGAAGCCGATGGAATTGCAGTCCACGGAATTGCAGTCTGGGGAGGCGGGAGGGTGCCGGTGAACCTTGCAGCGTTCTCACCCTATGAGGCGAAGCTTGCCGGCCTGGAGCGCAAATCGCGGCTGCGCGCGCTTGCTCCTCAACAGGGGGTCGACTTCACCTCCAACGACTATCTTGGGCTTGCCGATTCACCCCGGCTGAAGGCGGCAATCGCCGACGCCATCGGAAGGGGCGTGCCGGTGGGGGCCGGCGGCTCGCGGCTGCTGCGCGGCAACCATTGCGAACACGAGGCGCTGGAAGCGGAAGCGGCGGTGCTTTTCGGGGCGGAAAAAGCGATCTATTTCGGCAGCGGTTTTGCCGCTAATGTCGCACTGTTCTCCACATTGCCGCTGCGGGAAGACCTCGTTCTTCACGACGCCCTGATCCATGCCAGCGTCCATGACGGTATCGTGGCCGGCAAGGCGAAGGCGATCGCGGTGCCGCATAATCAGGTCGAGGCATTCGAACGGGAAATAATCCGCTGGCGGCAAGAGGGTGGCCGGGGCCGACCGTGGATCGCCGTCGAAAGCCTTTATTCCATGGATGGCGACCGTGCGCCGCTTTCGGCCCTGGCTGATCTTGCCGGGAAATATGAGGGCTTCCTTGTCGTCGACGAGGCCCATGCCACCGGTGTTTTCGGCCCCGGCGGGCGTGGCCTTGCCGCGGAGCTGGAAGGCCGGGACAATTTGGTGGCGTTGCACACCTGCGGCAAGGCGCTCGGTCTTTCCGGTGCGCTTTTGAGCCTGCCGGCGGTTCTCGCCGATTATCTCGTCAACCGCGCCCGCGGTTTCATCTATTCGACCGCACCTTCGCCGCTGATGGCTGCTGCGGTTCGGGAAGCCCTGCGCATCGTCGACGATGAACCATGGCGGCGCTTGCGGCTGGCGAAACTGGTAAACTTTGCCGGCGAGGAGCTTCGCTCCCGGCTCGGCGTTGCGCCCAGCGGCTCGCAGATATTACCGGTGATGATAGGCGACAATGCCCGTTCGCTGCGTATCGCCGCGCATTTGCGGGAGGGTGGTTTCGATGTGCGGGCGATCCGCCCGCCGACGGTGCCGGAGGGCACGGCGCGCCTGCGCATCGCCATCACGCTCAATGTGGATGAAAGCCAGATCGCCAATATGATCGGGCTGCTCGCCCTTTCGCTTGCGGAGGAGCGGAAATGAGCCCTCGTTTCGTCATCTCCGGCACCGACACGGGCATCGGCAAGACGGTTTTTTCCGCAGCGCTGACCCAGGCCCTGCAGGCATATTACTGGAAACCCGTGCAATCCGGGCTGGAGGAAGAAACAGACAGCGAGACGGTGGAACGGCTGGGTGGCGTGCCGCGCGGGCGTATTCTACCGGAGGCCTATCGCCTGAAAATGCCGGCTTCGCCGCATCTGTCGGCACGCGGCGAGAATATAACGATCGATCCCGCGCTGCTGCTGCCGCCGCAAACGGATGGACCGCTGGTGATCGAGGGGGCGGGCGGGCTTCTGGTGCCGCTGACGGACACGGTGCTCTTCGCCGATATCTTCGCCCGCTGGCAAATTCCGCTTGTGTTATGCGCAAGGACGTCGTTGGGCACCATCAACCACACGCTGCTCTCGCTCGAGGCGTTGCGGCACCGTGCCATTCCCGTGCAGGGCGTGGTTTTCATCGGGGACGAGAACCGGGAAAATGAGCGCGTCATCGCCAATATAGGCGCCGTTCGCCCGCTCGGCCGTCTGCCGCGCCTGCCGGAGATGACATCAGAGGTGCTGCATCGGGCCTTTGCGCGACACTTCAATCTCGCTGATTTTCTGGAGACGCCGGCATGAGCCGTTCCCCGATCTGGCATCCCTTCACCCAGCATGGGCTGGAACCGCCAATGAAACGCGTGGTTTCTGCGGAAGGCGCATTTCTCGTCGATGAGGACGGCAATCGCCTGTTCGACGCCATTTCCTCCTGGTGGGTCATCACCCACGGGCACCGGCACCCGGCGATCATGGCGGCCATCCGCGCTGCGACAGAGGCCTTCGACCAGGTCATTTTCGCCGAGTTCTCCCATGAACCCGCCGAAACGCTGGCGCGCGGGCTGATCGAGCTTGCGCCCGCCGGGTTAAGCCATGTGTTTTATTCCGATAGCGGCTCGACTGCGGTTGAGGTAGCGCTGAAAATGGCGCTGGGATATTTCCATAATCGCGGAGAAAAGCGCGACCGTATCGTGGTGATGGAGCACGGCTATCACGGCGACACTATCGGCACCATGTCGACCGGTGAGCGCGGTGTCTTCAATGTCGCTTACGAACCGCTGCTCTTCGGCGTCGACCGGCTGGCTTTTCCGGAAGCGGGCAACGAACAGCACACGCTGGACATGTTCGAAAACTTCTGCCGTTCAGGCCGTATCGCCGCCCTGTTGGTCGAGCCGCTGGTGCTCGGGGCGGGCGGCATGAAGATTTACGGCGCGGATGTTCTGGCCGGGCTGAAACAGATCGCCGAACGCCATGGCTGCCTCGTCATTGCAGACGAGGTGATGACGGGCTGGGGCAGAACCGGAACCATGTTCGCCTGCGAACAGGCCGGCATTGCGCCGAATATTCTGTGCACCTCCAAGGGCCTGACCGGCGGCTCCTTGCCGCTGGCGGCAACGCTGTGCAGCGCGGAAATCTTTGATGCGCATTTTTCGACGGATCGCCGCAAGACCTTCTTCCATTCCAGTTCCTATACGGCCAATCCGATCGCCTGTGCTGCGGCCGTCGCCAATCTTCAGGTCTGGCGGGATGAGCCCGTGCTTCAACGCATGGGGCAATTGCAACAGGTTCTGCACGACAATCTCCAGCGATTTGCGGATGACCGGCGTTTTACCGGTATTCGGCAAATTGGGACCATCGCGGCCCTCGATCTCGTGACGCCCGCCGGTGGGTATCTCGCCGAGGCGGGGCCGCGCATGCGGCAATTGTTCCGTAAGCGCGGGATCGTTATCCGGCCGCTCGGCAATGTGCTTTACCTGATGCCGCCCTATTGTTCGACGGCGGAAGATTTAAGCAGCGTCTTTGACGCCATCGACGAGGTGGCCGGGATCGTCACCCAAACCGCATCGCTAAAATCGCGCGCGCTCGGCATCGCGTGAAAACAGGGTGCGGCCATGTTCAACCTGTTCCAGAACCGTCTCCGAAAGTCCTGACAATGCAGACCCGTTCTTCCCGCATGGCCGGTTTTGGTCATGCCGTTCCGTCAAGATGTGTTGAAAATGCCGAGATTGAGACCAGTCTCGGGCTGGAAGCCGGCTGGATCGAGCGGCGCACCGGCATCCGCACGCGTTATTGGGCGCAAGAGGGCGACACGCTGAGCGGCCTTGCGGCGAGAGCCGGTCGCATGGCGCTGGAAGACGCCGAAATCGCCTCCGATGACATCGCATTGACGCTGCTTGCGACTTCCACGCCGGATCATCTTCTGCCGCCCTCGGCGCCGCTGCTCGCACACAGGTTGGGCCTTACCCGATCCGGCGCGATCGATCTTGCCGGGGCCTGTTCCGGCTTTCTTTATGCGCTCACGCTTGCGGATGGCTTTGTCCGCACCCACGGCCGCGCCGTGCTCGTCGTTGCCGCCAATATATTGAGCCGTCGTATCAATCCGGCGGAAAGGGCAAGCGCTGTCCTGTTCGCCGATGCCGCCGGCGCTGTCGTACTCAAGCCCTGCCGCCAGACGCAGCGTGGGCTTTTGTCGGCCGATCTCGTTGCGGATGGCGGCGGTTACGATCTGATCCAGATAGCGGCGGGGGGCAGTAGCCAGCCCTTCTCAGCCGATACATCCACTGAGGAGGCGCTGATGACAATGCGTGACGGCCGCGAGGTTTTCTCCCGTGCCGTGACGCTGATGACCGAGACCGCGCAAAGGGTGTTGCATGAAGTCGGAATGACGGCAGTCGATATCGACCGTTTCGTGCCGCATCAGGCCAATGCCCGTATGTTCGACGCCGTCTGCGGCAATCTCGGCATTGACAGGCAAAAGACGGTCCGCACCATAGAAAGCTTCGGCAATTCTTCCGCCGCAACCATTCCGCTTTCGCTCTCCGTCACCAATGCCGAAAGGCCTCTCGCGGAAGGCGAAATCCTGCTTTTGACCGCCGCCGGCGCCGGTATGACGGGTGGAGCGGCCGTTTATCGCGCATGAATGATGCAGGGCACGGGATGTCGCGATGCTGTGCTGTATTCACAACTCAGGAAGCTGACTTTATTTGGAGAAATTTGGCTGGTGAACCTGGACCTTCATGGGGTGCGGAGGTGCTGCATAAGGCGGGTTTCCACATCAAGGATGAGCTGCCTGATTTAGGCAGGTTGTTCAAGCTGGGCCGTGTGGTTTCGCGACATTAAGCGCAGGATGCCGATGAAAGCTGCGACTGCAGCTGAACCGAGCAAGGCGGCGACCGACAAGGCCCATGCGACGCCGACCTCGTTCATCATGAAAGCCAAGACAAACGGTGCAGTCGACGAGATGACCAAACGGATCGAAAGGATTTGGCCTTGACGTTTTCCGTAACCTTGGCTTCCGAAGAGGACTAGCGGAAGAGTGCCTTGCACAATGCTGCTGAGGCCTGAACCCAGGCCGAAAACCACCGCAAACACCAGAGCACCTGGAACAGATGGAGCGGTGGCGATCAGAATAATGAGCGCCGCTGGCAACAGAACGGCGGAAATGAGTGCCAAGGTCAATTGAGACAGACCGCTCCCGAAAACCATATTAACGAAGCGGCTCAGAACTTGAGATGGACCAAACAGTGTGCCGACTATGACGGCCATGGCTCCAAGCCCGAGTCCGGAGAGAACGGGAACCATGTGTACGAGCAGCGCGGCGTTGACGAAACTCTCAAGCGCAAAGCCCGTCACCATCAGGACGAACGTAGCTGGTCGTATCGAAGGTTGCAGACCGGGAGCCACTTGCCTGGCCGGTTCTCCGCTCGCGCCCTTGCGGTTTCTTGTGACCTTGAACGACAGCCACGCGTGAAGTGGCAAGCAGACCGAGAGATTGAGCGCAGCGAAGACCAGATAGACCTGCTGCCACGACATGTGAGCCTGTAGCGCTGTCGTAATCGGCCAGAAGATCGTTGAAGCGAAGCCGGCGATCAGTGTCAGGTAGGTGATGCTGCGCTGCGCGACCTGCGGCTTGATCTGGACGAGCAATGCGAAGGCCGCTCCGTACTGCACCAGGTTGGATGCCGTCTCGATCGCGATCAGTGAGAGAACGAATGCCACCTTGCCGGAAGAGAGGGCGCAGGCCACCAGCGCCGCGGCGGCGATTGCCGAGCCGCCCGTCATGACACGGCCGGCGCCGAACCGATCGATCCATTTCCCCATCGTGGGCGCGGCGAGGCCCCCGATCAGGAGAGCGGCGGATAGTGCGCCGAAAATCCATTCCAACGACCAGTCCAAATCTCGCGCCATGGCGGGCGCGAGAATGCTGAAGCTGTAATAGAGACTTCCATAGCCAATGATCTGGGTCAGACCGAGGGCAAGGATCGCGACGACAGGAACCTTGTTATCGCTCATCGAACCTGTACCAACGTGTTGTCGGCACGGGCAGCACCGTTGCATCCGCATCCCGTTTGCTGGGCCGCCTTCGCCGCCGCGTCGGCCATGCAGCAGGCATCAACATTCGCTGGCGCCGGACCGCCGCAGCATTGCCCAGACCCCGCTCCTTCCGTCAGGCTTACGCCGAGATCGACACTGCAAACGCCTGTCTTCGGCAATACGAAATGGACCTCGCGCGCCGCCTTGTGATCGCCGGCGATCTCCGCCGCCACGGAGCGCACCTGCTCGTATCCGGTCGCCATCAGGAAGGTGGGCGCGCGCCCGTAGGACTTCGACCCGACGATCGTAAAGCCAGGTTCCGGATGCGCGAGTTCGACGATGCCATGCGGAGGCACGTCGCCACAGGAGTGGAGATTGGGATCGATCAGCGGCGCAAGCGCCGGCGGCGCCTCGACGGTAGGATCGAGTGCGATACGCAGTTCGCGCAGGAACGAGTGATCCGGCCGGAATCCCGTGGTCACAATGATCCGATCGACGACGATCGAGTATCGCGCACCAGCGAGCATTGCCTCCACGCGCAGACTGTAACCTTCCTTCTGAATCCTGTTCACCGCGAACGGTGTCAACATATTCAGGCGACCATCCTCCATGGCGCTCTTGGCGGCAAGGCCGAGCGCGCCGCGCTCCGGCAACTGATCGTTCAATCCGCCGCCTAGCAGGCGGTCGAGGCCACCACGACGAAGCGCCCAGAATATCTCCGTGCCCGGTTCTGCCTCCTGAACCTCCATCAGCGCCAGCGCCGCATTGATCGCGGAATGGCCGCCGCCAATCACGAGGACGCGCTTGCCCGCAAACTTACCCCTCTCTACGCCAGCGACATCGGGAATGCCATACGAGATGGAATCGGAAGCCGCCGTCTCGCCGAGGACGGGTAGGCCGTCGACGCCGATCGGGTTCGGTTGCGTCCAAGTGCCGGAGGCGTCGATCACAGCGCGGGCCCGAACCCGAACTTCCTCGCCATCTTGGTCCCTGTATCTGACGAGGAAGGCCGAAACGTCGCGGCCGGCGGACGAGACTTTGTCCAGACCCTCGCGGGTGATCGCGGTGACGGTGACGCCCAGCTTGAGGTTCCGCGCGATCTGCGGGAGTGAGGCGAGCGGCTGCAGATAGGCGCCAACAATGTCGGACCCGGTTGGCAGAGCATCTTCATCAGGGCCTTGCCATCCAGCGTTCTCAAGAAGGGAGCGGGCGGCTGCGTCAATATTGTATCTCCATGGAGAGAACATGCGGACATGTCCCCACTCGATCAGCGAAGCACCAACCGTGTCGCCGCGCTCGAAAACAACTAACGGGATGCCACGGATGGCGAGATGCGCTGCGGCGGCGAGACCGACCGGTCCTGCACCGATGACGGCCACGGGAAGTTCACCAGCATTCAACATGACAGTTCCTTCGATATTTCTAGTAATTTAGAATTATATGGGCAAAAAAAGGGATCATTCCGCGGCCTCCACGGTCTTCGATGAACAGTTGGCATCGGCACAGCATTCGTCAACGAGATAGCCGACTAGTGCCTGCATCTCCGGATAGTTGGCGCGGCAGATCAGCGTCGTCACCTGCCGTTCCTGGGTCACGAGGCCGGTATCGACCAGGCGCTTCAGATGATGGGAGAGCGTCGACGCCGCGATATCCAGCTTTTCCTGAATGCGGCCTACGGGTAATCCATCCTCTCCGGCGCGAACAAGCGTCCGGTAGAGTTGGAGGCGGGTGATATTCCCGAGGGCTTCAAGCTGGGCGGCTGCCATTTCGATTTTCATGGAAATAAAATGACTCGCATTCACCACGACGTCAAGGCTATTTCGACAGATGTGGAAATAGCCTTGACGCGGTCAGATCGTAGCAGGAGGATGGCTTCATGCGCCCGTCGGCGTCGAATTCCTGAAAGGCCTCGGCGACCGACGACTGGTTGGGAACGGTGATCATGCGCATCCAGCGGCTGAGAACCCGGGGCTGGTTGATGGCGTTGAACGACTGCGATCCGCTCAACACCTGCATGAGCGCAAGCGTCTTGCCCTGCGTCGGCCGGACTGAGTCGACAGACAGCGGAATCCAGTCGATCTGCGCTATCGGCAGCAATGGTCGGAAGGTCATCCGATGAACAGCCAACCCAACAGTGCCATCGAGAACGGCTTGACCGCCCAGTTCACCAGCAGCGTTACGCCGATGCCGCACCAATCGACCGAACTGTATCTCGCCGTCAATAAAGCGGATCAAAGTGGCCGGCTCCGTATCCACGAAACGCGGCTTCAACGGCTAATTCATCGGTATCCACGCCGAGAGCGCACGATCATCGAATGAAGCGGATTGTAGCAGAATTCAGGCGGAATCTTGCCAGTCATCCGCGCGCGACAGGCGGAATTTCGCCCGCTGTCGTTCGGGACTCTTTTTCTTCACCGCAAATTCAATTAGTTAGAGTTGGCCCGTCTTTTGCTGCTTTGGCGTCACGCGGTTCCGTTCCGGTAACGGTCGCGTCGATCACAAATGAGTGGGAGGAACCCAGTGAACAGCATATTGAAACGCGCCATCATTTTGGCAATCGCAAGCACGTCCATCACCTTTTCCGGGACAGCGGCAAAGGCGGCGGATTTCATCAACATCCTGACCGGCGGCACATCGGGCGTTTATTACCCGCTCGGCGTTGCGCTCTCCAAGATCTACGGCGAGAAGATTGAAGGTGCTCGCACCCAGGTTCAGGCGACGAAGGCCTCGGTCGAGAACCTCAACCTGCTGCAGCAGGGTCGCGGTGAAATCGCCTTTGCACTGGGGGATTCGGTCAAGCTGGCCTGGGAGGGTAACACGGATGCCGGATTCAAGGCCCCGCTCGATAAGCTGCGCGGGATCGCGGCCATCTATCCGAACTATATCCAGATCATGGCGTCGAAAGAATCCGGTATCGCCACCCTTGCCGATTTCAAGGGCAAGAGCCTTTCCGTCGGCGCGCCGAAATCCGGCACGGAGTTGAATGCCCGAGCGATTCTTGCCGCTGCCGGCATGAGCTATGCAGACCTCGGCAAAACGGAATATCTGCCCTTTGCCGAATCCGTCGAGTTGATGAAGAACCGGCAACTCGATGCGACGCTGCAGTCTGCCGGTCTCGGCGTCTCCTCTTTCAAAGATCTGGCAACCTCCGTCGAGGTACAGATGGTCACGATACCCGAGGAAATCGCCACGAAGCTCGGCGCGCCCTACATCAGCGCAACTGTTCCAGCCGGCACATATCAGGGCCAGACTAGCGATGTGAAGACGGTTGCGGTCGTCAATTTCCTCATCACACATTCCGAGGTTTCCGACGAAACCGCCTACCAGATGACCAAGCAGTTGTTCGAGAACCTGCCGGCGCTTGAGGCGGCGCACAAGGCGGCAGCGAACATCCGCATCGAGGACGCGCTCAAAGGCATGCCTGTTCCCCTCCATCCAGGAGCTGAGCGCTTCTATAAGGAAAAAGGTCTGCTTTAACGGCGACGGGCGGCGTCCGGCGCCGAGGTTGCTGCTGCGGCCATTGCGCGTCGGCCTCTGGAAGCACGGCCCTCCAGAGGGCCAGCGCCGCCCACATTTGCTCGGATTTTCGGGAGGAATCCATGCTCGACAATACAAATGAACAAAATCATGCCGCGGAGCTTAACGGGCACGAGACTCTGACCCAGGCCTTTCCGAAGACCTGGGACGGACGACTCCTGTTTGCGATCGCGCTTGCCTTCTCCATTTTCCAGATCTCGACCGCTGCGCATCTGCTCGACTTGCCGAGTCAGATCGTCAGGGCAGTGCACGTCGGCTTCGTCACCGTGCTCGTATTCCCGTTGCTGGCGACATTCGCTGGGCGCGGCGTGCCCGCAAAGACGTTTGCCTGGGTCCTTGCCCTGCTTGGCGCGGCGGTGGCCTTCTACCAGTGCTACGAATATGCCGAACTGCTCGTTCGTGCCGGCGATCCGCTTCCGCGCGATGTTGCCGTCGGCGTCCTGGCGATTGCTATCGTCTTCGCCGCCGCATGGGCGATCATGGGACCGGCCTTGCCAATCATATCCGGCGTCTTTCTCGCCTACAGCCTGTTCGGTGAATATCTGCCGCCGCCGCTTGATCATCGCGGCTATGGTTTCGCACAGGTGATAGACCATATGGCCTATGGTACGGAGGGCATCTACGGCATTCCGACCTTTGTGTCGTCGACCTATATCTTCCTGTTCATTCTCTTCGGCGCCTTCCTCGAAAAGGCCGGTATGATCCGGCTCTTCACCGATGTCTCACTAAGCTTCGTCGGCCACAAGCGCGGCGGTGCGGCGAAGGTGGCAATCATTTCCTCCGGCCTGATGGGCACGATATCCGGCTCCGGCGTTGCGAATGTGGTGACGACCGGGCAATTCACCATTCCCCTGATGAAGAAGTTCGGTTATCGACCGGCTTTTGCCGGCGGCGTCGAAGCGACGGCCTCGATGGGCGGGCAGATCATGCCGCCGGTCATGGGCGCTGTCGCCTTCATCATGGCAGAGACGCTCGGCGTCGAATATCACGAGATCGTCAAGGCGGCGATCATTCCGGCTATTCTTTATTTCGCTTCCGCCTTCTGGATGGTGCACCTCGAGGCCGGCAAGCGCGGGCTGCTCGGCCTGCCGAAGGCGGATTTGCCTTCGGCCAAGGCTGCGGTCGTCGAGCAATGGTATCTAATCCTGCCGCTCGCGGCGCTGGTCTGGCTGCTGTTCTCGGGCTACACGCCGCTCTTCGCAGGCACGGTCGGCCTTGCCTTCACGACCCTGCTGATCCTCGGCAGTTCGGTTGTCTTGGGTTTGCCCGCCGGCGTAATCCGAATCATCTTCTGGATCGGCCTTGGTCTCGTGGCGGCCGCCTTCTTCCAGTACGGCATCGGCGTGATCGTCGCCGCGCTGGCATTGCTCATCGGGGCCAACGCGTTCTCGAAGGGCGGCCGGGAGACGCTGGTAACCTGTCGCGACGCCCTTGCAGAAGGTGCGAAGACGGCCTTGCCGGTCGCAATCGCCTGCGCGCTTGTCGGTGTGATCATCGGAACGATGACGCTGACGGGTGCGGCCAACACCTTCGGCCAGTTCATCGTCTCGGTCGGCGGCCAGAGCCTCTTCCTGTCGCTGCTCCTGACCATGGTGACCTGCCTCGTGCTCGGCATGGGTATACCGACGATCCCTAACTACATCATCACCTCGTCGATCGCTGGCCCGGCGTTGCTGGAACTTGGCGTGCCGCTCATCGTCAGCCACATGTTCGTCTTCTATTTCGGAATCCTGGCGGACCTGACGCCGCCGGTCGCGCTCGCCTGCTTTGCGGCAGCACCAATTGCGCGCGAAAGTGGACTGAAGATCGCGATGCAGGCGATCAAGGTGGCGGCGGCGGGTTTCGTCATCCCGTTCATGGCCGTCTATTCGCCGGCGCTGATGCTCCAAGACGGCGGAGCGATGGCCGCGGCCATCGGCTATCCGCTCGCGGTCGCCTATATCGTCATCAAGACCGGCCTTGCGATCGGGCTCTGGGGTACGGCCGTGATCGGCTTCGTTGCCATCCGGCTGTCGATTGCAGAGCGCGTGCTTGCGGCCGCGGCTGCTTTTACCCTGCTTGCGGCCCTTCCTTCGACCGATGAGGTGGGCTTCGGGCTTGCCGCTCTCTTCGTATTTCTGATCTGGCGGCGGGCGCGAACGGCGAATGGCAAGCCGGCGTCGGAGGCCGTGTGAGCACGCTGGTCTGCATCATTGCTGGCGGCAAGGCCGTTGCCTTGGCCGCCAGCGTCTTCACGCTCGGCTGGACGCATTCTGTCGAGAAAACCCAGTGGCAGGAGCGCTGGGCTGCCACATCGCAGGGCCTTCTTCTCGAGGAGGCGCGCGTCCAGGGCTCGGGCGCCGGTATGGAACCGGGAGAAAATGCCCATCGCGAAGGCGGCTGGTCAATCTGGACGCCGGACCTTCCGCCGATCCCCGAGTTGGTCCTGGCCGCTTCCGGGGCGACAATCTCCGGCTGGACGCTCTGCGATGTCGGTGGTTGCCGCGAGTTCGGGCGAGAGAAACAGGAGCCGATCGTCCTGCGGCCATGTGACGCCCCTCCGTCGTGAGGCCTGCTGCAGGGGGCCTTAAATCGCAAGGTATTTGAAGAGGGAACGATGCAGCAGTTCAGATCGCTCGCTTGCGGATCTGCTGTTCTCTCTGCAAGAAAGAGGCGCTACACTTGATGCATCGGACAATTCTTGCGGCACGACACGGTTTTCAAATCCGCAAAGGTCGCTGCAACACTTACAATCCGTCCTTGGGTCGCTTTCGATCTAAGGACACATCCGGAAGGCAGGTCGACTCGGCAATGGCGCGCAACATCGGCAGAATGACTGTCCTGATGCTGGTCGTGACCTGCATTGCGCCTTTTGTCGCCTACCATCTTGCGAGCAGTTCGGCGACCGGCGCCCTGGAAGGGCAGATTCAGCGAAGTCTTTTCCTGACCAACAGGGCGATTGCCACGGAGATCGAACGGTTTCGTTATCTACCACTTGTTATGGGCGAAGATGCCCGCATACGCGCCCTTGCAGAAAGCGAACCCAGCCCGGCTGTTCTTGATGCCGCCAACCGCTATCTTCAGACAGTCGTAAGGCAAGCCGGCGCCGCCGAGCTCTACGTGCTCGACGCCCGCGGGATCGCGCTTGCCGCGAGCAATTTCGCGACTGGTGAAAGCTTCGTCGGCCACGATTACAGCTTCCGCCCTTATTTCCAGGATGCGCTGCGTACGGGCGAGGGACGTTATTACGCGATCGGCGTTACCACTCGCAAGCCTGGCTATTTTCTCACGTCGCGGATAGACGTGCCCGGTCGTCCGCCGATCGTCGCCGTTGTTAAGGCGGATCTGCTGCCGCTCGAATTGATCTGGGAGGCTGCGGGTGTCCAGACTGCGATCGCCGACCGCTGGGGCATCGTCTTTCTCTCTGGCAACCCGGATTGGAAATACCGGCCGTTGGCGGCACTTTCCGATGAAGCCGTCGAGCGGCTTGCCAAGGAACGGACCTACGAGGGGGCCGATCTCGCGGCGAGACAACCTATCCTCCCTTCGGGCGTAACCCCGCCGGCGGACAATACGGACGAGCGGGCGGTCCATGTGGAGGAGGGCGGGCAGCGGCTCCTGGCAAAATTCTCGCGCGTCGAGCCGGACGGTTGGATGGTGTTGGCGGCAACGAGCACGGGTGACGCCGGCAAGATCGCCGGCTTCTGGGCGCTCGCGGCGCTGATCGCCGGCCTCATATCCACCGGCGCGCTCTACTTCCTGCATCAGCGCGCGCTCATCATCCGGATGCGGCTGCGCCAGGGCGAAATCCTGGAACGCAAGGTGGCCGAACGCACGCAGGACCTCGCCCGCGAGATCGACATGCGCAAGCGGACAGAGGACGAGCTTCGCCGCGCGCAGGAAGGGCTCATCCATTCCGAAAAGATGGCTGCCCTCGGCCGGATGTCGACTGCGATCGTGCATGAGGTCAGCCAGCCGCTGGCGGCGCTTGAAGCCACATTGGCGACCGCCGGTGTTCTGGCGGAGAAAGAGGCCGCCGCGAAAGTGGGCGACCGGCTTCTCGATGCGCGCGCGCTGGTCAAGCGGATGCAACGAACGGTCAAGCACCTCAAGACATTTGGCCGTAAGGGGGCTTCCGACCTCGAAGCGGTCACCATCGACGCGGTCATAGGAAATGCTCTCGATCTTGCGGCTCCTCGGGCGAAGGCGCTTGGTGTCACGCCGGCGTTCGAGGCGAGGGGGCCGTCGCCGGTTGTCGTTGCCGTGGCGGTGAAGCTCGAACAGGTGACGCTCAATTTACTCCTGAACGCTCTCGATGCGGTGGAAGGCATACAGAACCCTTCTGTCACCATCCAACGGACTGCGCATGCCGGGCGGGTGAGCGTAGCGGTGATCGACAACGGTTCGGGTATCGCACCGGAGCACCGTGATCGTATTGCCGAGCCCTTCTTCACCACCAAGCTCACGGGTGAGGGCCTTGGCCTTGGCCTGTCCATTGCAACCGCGATTGTTCGGGAGTTCGGCGGTGAGATTCTTTTTGCCGAAACGCCAGGCGGCGGCACAATGGCGACGATTTCGATGCCGGTGGGCAAGCGGCCCGCACATCCGCTCGAGGCGGCGCAATGACCCGCGGACATATTCTTCTTGTTGATGACGACCGCGACCTCCTGAAGGCGGCAACCGACTGGTTGGAGGTCAGCGGGTTTTCCGTATCCGCTTTCCATCGGCCTGAAGAAGCGTACCAGCAATTCTTTCGCGACGAGCCGGATGTCGTGTTGAGCGATATCCGCATGCCCAGCATAGACGGCATGACGCTTCTGAACTCCCTCATCAAGGCCCGCAGCGAGGTTCCTATCGTTCTGATGACTGGCCACGGCGATGTTACCCTGGCGGTCAAGGCGATGAAGCAGGGAGCGGAGGACTTTATCGAAAAGCCCTATGATGCCGAGCATCTGCTTTCGATCCTCGACAAGGCGGTCGAGAAGCGTCGGATGAAACAAGAAATCGCCCGCCTTCAGGGGTTGGTCCAGACGGGCGGCGGCGTCGAGATCGTCGGCGACAGCCCGGCGCTCCGGGACTTGCGCAGCCGCATCCAGATGCTGGCGAATGTCGATATCGACGTGCTGGTCGTCGGTGAAACCGGAACCGGCAAGGAGCTCGTCGCCCAGGCGCTCCACCAGCAAAGCCGCCGGGCGGGCGGTCCCTTCGTAGCGATCAATTGCGCAGCGCTGCCCGAAAGCATCTTCGAGAGTGAAATTTTGGGTCATGCGAAGGGGGCCTTCACCGGCGCGCTCGCCGACCGGCAAGGCAAGTTCGAGCATGCCGCGGGTGGAACCATCTTTCTCGATGAAATCGAGTCGATGCCCCTGGGACTGCAGGCAAAAATCCTGCGCGTGCTGCAGGAGCGCTTGGTCGAGCGACTGGGCGAAAACCGGCTGCGACCGATCGATGTGCGGGTTATCGCCGCTGCCAAGAGCGACCTTTCCGGCGAAATCGCCGCCGGGCGGTTCCGCGAAGATCTGTTCTACCGGCTGGCGACCGTGGATGTGCGCATCCCGCCGCTCAGGCAGCGCCGGCAGGATATCGGCCTGCTCTTTGGTCATTTCGCTTCGCTTGCCGCCCATCGCTACGGCCGGGCCGAGCGGAGCGTATCCGCCGATCTCCTGGCGCGATTGCGGCAGCAGGAATGGCGAGGCAACGTCCGGGAGCTCAAGGCGTACGCCGAGCGCTTCGCTCTTGGGCTCGATGACGCCGCATCCGGAGGGGAAGTCCTGCAGCCCGGCGATCCCCTGACTTTGCCCGAGCAATTGGTCGCCTTCGAGGCTGACGTCATCGGCCGCGCGATCGATGACAGCAACGGCAATACGGCTAAGGCGGCCGCGAGGCTCGGCATCCCCCACCGCACGCTCAATGAGAAAATCGCCCGTCTCGGCCTGAGGGATCGGCCGGGAGAGCCCGCGGATACAGGGTTAAAGCGATAGAAGCGCGCGCGAGAGATAATGCTGAAGGGCTTCCGGCACTAAAAAAGCGTGCGATTGGCGATGCTCCTGGTTGGCCCGCGGCGGATTCGGATCCCTTCGATGCGAAGATAAAGTTGCCGCCCGTCTCAGTTGTGTAGGCCCAGCGTTTTTCTGAGCGCTTCCGACCAGACGGCATAGCCTGCGGCATTCAGGTGAACCAGATCGGGTAAATAATAACGGAACATCGGGAGGCCGTTCTCACCAATGAGGCCGGCGTTCGGGTCAAGCCATGTTGTGCGTTCGCTGCTATTGCACCAGTCGCGCGCCATCTGGTTGAAGAGATCGAATTCATGGCGGTATATCCAGCGCGCCGGACTGTGCTTGATCGCCACAACAAACACGTCCGCCTGCGGTAGCGCACGATAGATTCCATCCCGCAAATCGTGCAGGTGCCGGAGCGACGTCTGAGCCTTGAGGCCGTCGCTGGCAATATCGTTTTCGCCGAAATAAAGCACCACTCTGTTTGGTTTTAAAGGAACCAGAAGCTGGTGCATGTAGTGGCTGGCGGAGAGGTAAGTGCCGCCGCCAAATCCCAGATTGACGATATCCAGCGAGCCGAGATCTTCGGCAATGGAACCCCAGATTCGAAACGAGGATGAGCCATAAAAGGCGATCGGATTGTCTGGGAGGCCGATGCGCTGAAGGCGGACCAGAGCGGTAATGATATCGTTTTCGTGACGGCTGGTGCCGATATTGGCTGGGAAGTCGTACATGACGGTCCTAAAACAAGGTGTTTGAAAGCAGGATGCCGCCATTTGGGCATCCGGCGCTCGGCAGAGGTTACGAAATAGCTTGGCGCAGGACAGCCAGGGCACCCTTCGTGAGAGCATCGTCCGCCCCCATGGATGTCTTGAGCCCGAAAACATCTGCGGCAACCAGATAGAGATCGTTCAGCCCGTCATTGCCGACGATCCCTGCCTCGTCTCCCTCCGCATACCATCCGGCATCGCGGGCCTGCCGAAACTCCTGCCCGATGACCAGTCCCCGCACATAGGAGCGCAACTGATCCGGCGAAAGCCGGCCGGCAAGCCCGCCAGTTCGCGCCGAAAACAGCAGCGACAGCATGGCGGCGGATCGTTTTGCCTCTTTCAGACCCCAGCGATAGGCCTGCGGATCATCGACCGGCGGCTGCGTGGAACCGCGCGCGATGAAAGAGTTATTGATGAGCAGATTAAAGATTTCACCGGTCACGAATGTCTGGAAACCGTCGATCCGACCCGCCTTTATCCGCGCCCATTTGCTGTGCGTTCCGGGGATGATGAGGGTGGCGTCTTCGCCGAGGCCATGGCCGACGATCTGGGTTTCTTCGCCGCGCATCACGTCGGGAAAGGGCTGACGGGCGGGGTCATTGAGACCCGGCAAGAAGACGAGATCGGAGCCGTTCGGCAGCGATTTGCGCACCGTTCCGGCGGCAAGTTCCGCCGGGCCTGCCGGGCACGGCACATAAGCGACTTCGACCCAGCCGTTGCGGCTGGTGATCATGCCGAGCGCTGCGACGGGCAAGGCCCCGTGACGCGAAAACCAGGGCGCGAGTGCTGCCATCAGCGCAGCTTCGTGCTCACCCTTGCCGAGGCTCGAAATGCCGTCGGCGGTTTCCAGATGATCGAGTTCTTGACCACTTTCACCAACGAGCGCCGCCCTCAGTGATGTCGTTCCCCAATCAACGATGATCGATGTCGCCGGTGCTGGCATGTCTTGAACCTCCTCGTTCATTTCATCTTGGGGCTTGTCATAGGGTGCGAGTCTATGTAGTGTCAATTAGTGAATTCAAGGTATCAATATATGATACTTAATTGGGAGGAGAATGATGGTGGCTGGCCTCAAGGGGATTTTGCCTGTTCTGCCCACGCCTTTTCTGGCGGATGGCGGCATTGACGAAGGGGGTATGAAGCGGCTGGTGGTCTTTGCGCTCGACAAGGGCGTGGATGGTGTCGTGTTTCCCGGTTTCGCCAGCGAGGTGGAGACTTTGAATGCCGCCGAGCGTGCAACGCTCTTGAAGATCGTCGTGGATGCGGTGGCCGGTCGGGTGCCTGTTGTGGCCGGCGCCAGTGCGGCCGACTGGCGTGAGGTGGTCGAGCACGGGCGGGCGGCATCGGCGCTTGGCATTCGCCACCTGATGGTGCAGCCGCCCAAATCCGTCGGCACGGATGCGCCGGCGCTGATCGAATTCCTCGGGCGAATAGTCGAGGCACTGCCCGAGGTTGAAATCATCCTGCAGAACGCGCCTGCGCCGCGCGGCTCCGACCTTTCGCCACAGGCGATTGTGGAGATCGTGGGCGCCTTGCCGCAGGTCGCCTACGTCAAGGAAGAAACGCTTCCCGCCGGTCCGGCCATCAGCCACATCATCGCCCACGCGCCTTCGACGCTGAAGGGCGTCATCGGCGGCGGCGGTGCGCGGTACATTCTCGACGAATATGCCCGAGGCGCTACGGCGGCGATGCCGGCGCTGGAGATTGCCGAGGAACATGTGGCCATCGACCGGGCGCTTGTCGCGGGGCGGCAGGAGGAGGCTCGGAGAATCTATATCCGAACCCTGCCGCTTCTGGTGTTGCAGGCTGTTTATCGCATGCGGCTGACCAAATATGTGCTGGCCCGCCGAGGGGTGATCGACGGCATTGGCGTGCGCGCGCCGACACCCGAGCTCGATGCGGCGGCGCTTGCCGATATCGACGCCAATCTGGTCGAACTCGGCCTTGTTGCCGCGGAGGCCGCATGAATAGCCCCATCGCAACAGTCGAAGTCTTCACGCTGACCCAGCCGCGCAAGGTGCCCTATCTTGGCGCGCTTAGGGAAGGCGAGGTGGTCAATCCCAACGGCTACATCGTGCGCAAGGGCAATCGCACGGTCTACCCCACCTTCGACCGCAGCGTGCTGGTGCGCATGGCCACCGAGGCCGGCACTGTCGGCTGGGGCGAGACCTATGGCATCGTCGCCCCCGGCGCGGTCGCCGCCCTCATCAATGATCTTCTCGCCGGTTTCGTGATCGGCCGCGATGCGTCCGATCCTTCGGCTGTTTATGACGACCTCTACGACATGATGCGGGTGCGCGGTTATACCGGCGGCTTTTACGTCGATGCGCTCGCCGCGCTTGATATCGCGCTCTGGGATATTGCTGGGCAGGAAGCCGGAAAATCCATCCGCGATCTTCTTGGCGGCGGGGTAGATACGTTTCCGGCCTATGTTTCCGGCCTGCCTGAAAAAACGCTGAAGGCTCGTGGAGAGTTGGCGAAATACTGGCAGGATCGTGGTTTCGATGCCTTCAAATTCGCAACGCCGGTGGCTGATGACGGCCCGGCGGCGGAAATCGCCAATCTCCGGCAGGTGCTTGGTCCACAGGCGAAGATCGCCGCCGACATGCACTGGAATCAGACGCCGGAGCGGGCGCTGGAGCTCATTGCCGAGATGAAACCTTTCGATCCTTGGTTCGCCGAGGCTCCGGTCTGGACGGAGGACATTGCCGGTCTTGAGAGGGTTTCGAAGAACACCGATGTTCCGATAGCCGTCGGCGAGGAATGGCGCACCCATTGGGATATGCGCGCCCGCATAGAGCGCTGCCGTATCGCCATTGTGCAGCCGGAAATGGGTCACAAGGGCATCACCAATTTTATCCGCATCGGCGCTCTTGCCGCCGAGCATGGCATTGATGTTATCCCGCACGCAACAGTCGGCGCCGGCATTTTCCTTGCCGCCAGCCTGCAGGCGTCATCGACATTGTCGATGCTGAAGGGGCACGAATTCCAGCACTCGATCTTCGAACCCAACCGCCGCCTGCTGGAGGGCGACATGGATTGCCGCGAAGGCAGATATCACCTGCCTTCGGGACCGGGACTTGGGGTAAGACCGTCGGAGGCGGCACTCGGTCTGATTGAACGCATCTGATTTGGTTTTTTGGAGGAGGAAACCATGACAAAAAGAATGAAAAAGCTGGCGCTCAGCACCGCGGCCGCCGTTTTGGTAACGATGGGGGCCGTTGCCCCTGCCATGGCCGATACCGTGCTGAAGTTCATTTCCTGGCAAACCGATGATGCCGGCACGGGCGAATGGTGGCGTTCCGCCATTGCCGCCTTCGAGAAACAGCATCCGGGCGTGAAGATCGAGTTCACCAAGGCGGAGCGCAGTTCCTATGCCGACACGATGACGACGCTTTTTGCAGCCAACCAGCCGCCGCAGATCGTGCATCTGGCGTCTTTCGAATTCCAGATGTTTGCCGATAGCGGTTGGCTGGAGCCGCTCGATCCGTGGCTGAAGAAGGACGGTATCGACATGACGGGCTGGGCCGGCCAGCAGAAATGCGAATGGAACGGTGAAACCGTCTGCATTATGACCAACTATTTCGGTTTCGTGATGGCGTACAACAAGAAGCTTCTCGAAGAAGCGGGCGTTGCAGTTCCGAAGACCTATGACGAGTTTCTGGCCGCTGCAAAAGCCACGACCAAGGATCTGAACGGCGACGGTATTGTCGATCAGTTCGGAACAGGCCATGAAACCAAGGGCGGTCCGGGGCAATATCTGACGGAAATGCTGAACTATATCCTCGACGCCGGCGCCTACTGGACCGACAAGGACGGCAAAATCACCATCGACACGCCGCAGATGGTGGAAGGTTTGACCCGATGGAAAACCGTGATGAAAAGCGGCATCAGCCCGGTGGACATGAGCGCCAGCGACGTGCGCAAGCTGTTTGCCGATGGCAAGATGGCCATGCGGCTCGATGGGCCGTGGCTTTATGGCACAACCGAAAAGGGTTCGGCCAAGAGTGACATTGTTTATGCCGTACCGCCGCTTCATCCGCCGCTTGGCGGGTCTTCCAACGTGCTTGCCATGCCGGCCGATATTCCCGACGACCAGAAGGCATTGGTCTGGGATTTCATCAAGCTGACGATGACGCCGGAATTCCAGCGTAGTTACGCTATCCTCGGCGGCAACACCCCGCCTAGCCCGAAAGCGGATGTCTCTGGCGTCGAAAAGACCATCCCGCATTTTCCGGTGCTGATCGAGACAATGAAGGCCGCGTCTGAAGCCGGTATCGACCGCATTCCGACCGGGCTTGAGCTTTTCTACAACGAGTTCAGCAAGATGGTGATGGAAGAAAGCCAGCGGATGATCATTCAGGATCTCGATCCGGCGGAGGTGGCGAAAACCATGCAGGCAAAGGCCGAAGCCATCAAGGGTTGATCCCCCATTGTCCTGATCTTGTTGTCTTGCCATGGCCCGCAAAGGGCCATGGCCATCATCCGCATCCGGCAGGAGGACCATCCATGACCGAACCCGTTCGGGCTGGGCGTCGCAAGTTCTTTGATCTTGCGCGTCCCAGCCGGCAACATCTCCTCGGCTATATTCTGATCGCCCCCGCGGTCCTGATGGTTGCCGCCATCATCGTCTGGCCGCTCGTTCTGGCCATCGACCTGTCGTTCCAGCAGGTCAAGATACCGAGGCTCGGCGGCGCCAGCCGCCCGTTCTCCTTGACGAATTACAACTGGCTGTTTTCGTCGCCGGAATTCTGGCTGGCCTGCTGGGTCACGCTAAAGCTGGTCATCGTCGTTACTGCCGGAAGCGTCGCAGTTGGCCTCAGTACGGCGCTTCTTGCCAATAACCGTTTCAAGGGCCGCACCGTCGCGCGGCTGGGGATGGCGCTGCCCTGGGCGGTGCCGGAAATCATCGCGGTCGTCATCTTTGCATGGATGTTCGACACCTCCTTCGGCCTTTTCGGCTGGCTGGCGATCAAGCTCGGTTTTACCGACCAGATGATCCCGTGGGTGAGCAGCTCCACGGCAGCCTTCTGGGCTGTTGCCATCACCATGGTGTGGAAGGGTTTTCCTTTCGTGTCGATCATGTGTCTGGCCGGCCTGCAGTCCATTCCCGCCGATTATTACGCCGCCGCCAAGGTGGATGGCGCAAGTGTCTGGCAGCGTTTTCGCTGGATCACCATGCCGCTTCTGATGCCGGTGCTGGGCGTGACGCTGGTGCTGACGCTTCTGTGGGTGTTCCGCGACTTTTCGATCATCAAGGTTCTGACCGGCGGCGGGCCGCTGCGTTCAACCCAGACGCTTTCGATCATGACCTATGACCAGGCCTTCCAGTACCACAATTTCGGCCGGGCCGCCGCCGTCGGCGTGCTGACGCTGGTGATCTGCATCGTCGCGAGCCTCCTGATGCTCGGCCGGCGCTCGAAATCGATCTATTGAGGAGGCTTTGATGAAACGGACATTTTTACAGAGCCTTGCCCTTTACGCGACTGTGATCTTCACGCTGGTGATGATCCTGTTCCCGGTCTACTGGCTGCTGGTCACGGCACTTTCCACCACCGATGAACTCTACCGCCTGCCGCCAACCTTCTGGCCGGACGATCCGCAGTGGGACATCTTCGCCCGTGTCTGGGCGGCAAAACCGATCCTGCTGTGGCTTTGGAATTCGATGCTGGCGGCCATCGGCTCGGTGGCGCTGTCGATGTTGGTCTCGGTCAGCGCCGGTTATGCGCTGTCGCGTTATTCCATGCGGGGCGGCGCGACCATGGGTCTCTTCGTCCTGACGGCGAAGATGCTGCCCGCGACGCTGCTCGTCATTCCGCTGTTTTCGATTTTTTCCAGCTTCGGCCTGATCGGCAGCCTGTGGACGCTGGTTCTGGCGCATTCGACAATGATCATTCCTTTCGCCACATGGATGCTGAAAGGCTATTTCGACACCATTCCGAAGGAACTGGAACAGGCTGCCATGGTCGACGGCTGCTCGCCCATCGGCGCGATGGTGCGTGTTGTGCTGCCGATCGCCACGCCGGGGCTTGCCGCTACCGCACTTTATGCCTTCGTGCTCAGCTGGGCAGACTATGCCTATGCGCGCACCTTCCTCGTCAACTCGCCGGACAACTGGACGGCCAATCTCGGCATCACCACGATGCAGGGCGAATATGTCACCTACTGGAACGACATTTCTGCCGCATCCGTGTTCATCGCCCTGCCGATCATCGCAATCTACCTGTTCCTTGAACGTTATTTGGTCGGCGGCCTCACCGCTGGCGCGGAGAAATAAGCATGGCCAATATTTCCATTCGCAACGTCAGCAAGTCCTACGGCGCGCTAAACGTCCTCAGGCCCTTTTCGCTGGAGATCGAGAACGGCGAGTTCGTGGTGCTGGTCGGGCCTTCCGGCTGCGGCAAGTCGACGATGCTGAAAATCCTCGCCGGTCTCGAACCGGCAAGCGAAGGCCAGATCTTCATCGGCGACAACGAAGTGACGGATCTGGCGCCGGGTGACCGCGACATCGCCATGGTGTTTCAGAACTATGCGCTTTATCCGCACCTGACCGTTCGCCAGAATATCGGCTTTGGCCTCAAGATGCGCGGCACGGACAAGGCCGAGATCGATCGCCGGGTTGACGATGCGGCGCGCATTCTGGAAGTGACCCCCTATCTCGATCGCAAGCCCAAGGATCTTTCGGGCGGCCAGCGCCAGCGCGTGGCACTTGGCCGTGCCATCGTGCGCCAGCCCCAGGCCTTCCTGATGGATGAGCCGCTGTCCAACCTCGATGCCAAGCTGCGCGTCCACATGCGTGCCGAGATTGGCGCATTGCACAAGCGCATCGGTGTCACCACCGTTTATGTGACGCATGATCAGGTCGAGGCGATGACGATGGCGGACCGCGTCGTCATCATGCAGGGCGGCATCATCCAGCAGATCGCCGCACCCGACGAGCTTTTCAACAATCCGGCCAATCTTTTCGTTGCCGGTTTCATCGGCTCGCCGGGCATGAATTTCCTCAATGCGGAACTGCACGACGGCACTGTTACCCTCTTTGGGCAACAGGTCTCCCTGCCGGGCGCTGTCGGCCGGGAGGGCGGCGTGATTGTCGGTTTGCGGCCGGAACATCTCGTTCTGGGCGATGCGCCGGTTACCTTCGATGTCCGTCCGACGCTGGTGGAGAGCCTCGGATCGGAAAAATACGTCTATTTCGATGCGGAAGGCGCAAGGGTCGCGGATGGCGAGGAGGGCAAGTCCAAGGGGCTGATCGCCCGCGTCTCGCATACCGGCAGCCTTCCCGGCAATGGGGCGCTCCGGCTCGGTTTCGATCCAATGCAGCTTTATCTTTTCGATGCAAAGACCGGAGCACGGCTATGATCCTCGTCACCGGATCGGCAGGTCGTGTCGGCCGTGCCGTTGTTGCCGCCTTGCGCGCGCAGGGCCGCACCGTTCGCGGTTTCGATCTCAGGCCATCGGGAAGCGGCGGCGAGGAGGTTGTCGGCTCGCTGGAAGATGCGCGGGCGCTGTCCGACGCCATCGAGGGTGTGAGCGCCGTTCTGCATCTGGGAGCTTTCATGTCATGGGTCCCGGCGGATCGCGACCGCATGTTCGCCGTCAATGTCGAGGGCACCCGCCGGCTTCTGGATGTGGCTTCAGCGGCTGGCGTGCGGCGGTTCGTTTTCGCTTCGTCGGGTGAGGTCTATCCGGAAAACCGGCCGGAATTCCTGCCCGTCACCGAGGACCATCCGCTTAGTCCAAATTCACCTTATGGCTTGACCAAGCTTCTGGGCGAAGAACTGGTGCGCTTTCATCAGCGAAGCGGCGCCATGGAAACGGTGATCCTGCGTTTTTCGCATACGCAGGATGCGGCGGAACTGCTGGATGAGGAGAGTTTCTTTTCCGGTCCCCGGTTTTTCCTGCGGCCGCGCATTCGCCAGCAGCAGAATTTCGGAAACACTGTCATCGCCGAATTGCTTCAGTCCCGCGATATCGGTGAGCCGTCGCATATACTGGCGCGCAACGAAAACGGCCGTCCATTCCGCATGCACATCACGGATACGCGCGATATGGTGGCGGGCATTCTGCTTGCCCTCGATCACCCCGAAGCGGCGGGCGGCACCTTCAACCTCGGTGCCGATGAACCGGCCGATTTCGCCGTGCTTTTGCCGAAGATAGCGGCGCTGACCGGCCTGCCCATCGTGACAGTCGATTTTCCCGGCGACGGCGTTTATTACCATACGTCCAACGAGCGGATCAGAAACACTTTGGGGTTTGAAGCTGAATGGACGATGGACCGGATGCTGGACGACGCGGCGGCCGCAAGGCGGCTGCGATTAGCGAAGGAGCAGAGGCGATGAAACCGGAGACACCGGGCGGCACGGCGGCGCTGGCCAAGGGGCTGACCCTGCTCGACATGGTCGCCGATGCGCCGGAACCGCTGCGTTTTGCCGAGCTGTTGCGTTCCTCCGGTCTGCCGAAGCCGACATTCGCGCGCATCCTGCGCACTCTCATCGCCTATGGCCTCGTCCGTCAGGATGAGGCCCGTGGCACCTATGTCCTGGGCCAGCGTTTTCTGGAAATGTCCCACAAGGTCTGGGAGAGCTTCGATCTCGTCTCGGCGGCGACGCCGGAACTCGAGCGGCTGGCGGCCGAACTGGGGGAAACGGTTGCATTGTGCCGGCTTGACGGCACCATGACGCAATATCTGGCGGAACGTTCGCCGAACGGTCTTTCGGTGCGCGTCGAGGTGGGACGCCGTGTTCCCCTGCATTGCACCGCACCGGGCAAGGCGCTGCTCGCCTTTCAGGACCCCGCCGTCGGCCGCGCCCTGCTGGATCGCCTGACGCTCGATCTGCAGACACCCAAAACCATTACCACCCTCGATGCGCTGCAGGCCGATCTGACGCTGACCCGGGCGCGGGGTTATTCGATTTCCTACGAGGAGCATCTGCCGGGGGTGAATTCGGTCGCCGCCCCTGTGATGGGGCGTGACAATACGCCGATGGGCGTGCTCGTTGCGCTCGGGCCGTCCTCGCGACTGGATTCCTCCAATATCCATCCCGCCGGGCGTGAATTGATTGCCGCCGCCCGCCGCATTACCGGCGCCGCCGGGGCCGTGGCGATCAGCTCGCGGCCCCGCCCGCGTTCGGCAACGGGCCGCCCCAGCGCCGAACTCAGTTGCATTCTGCCATGGGGTGCGCAGTTGGGGGAAAGCCCGGTCTGGCACGAGGGGGAAAACGCGCTCTACTGGGTGGATATCCTGCATCCGGCGGTGCACCGCTTCGATCCCGTGACTGGCCGCAACGAAACCTGCGAGACCGGCAAGCTGGTCAGCGCGGTCATTCCGGTCACCGAGGGACGGTTACTGGTGGCATCGCAGGACGGCGTCGAATGGCTGGATTTCGCCTCCGGCCGGCTAACCCCCTTCGTCAGCCCGGAGGCTGGCATTGCAGATAACCGCCTGAACGACGCCAAATGCGGGCCGGATGGCGCGATCTGGGTCGGCTCGATGCGTATCGACGCCTCCAAGCCCACGGGTGCGCTTTATCGGATCAATGCCAATGGCGCATCCGAGCGCAAGGAAGGGGGCATCATCGTCTCCAACGGTCTCGGCTGGAGCCCCGATGGCAGGACCTTCTATTTCGTCGACACCGTGCCCGGCCTTATCCACGCCTATGATTGCGATCCGGCGACGGGCGCCCTGTCGCAGCGCCGTGAGTTCGCCCGCATTCCCGTGTCAGACGGCCGGCCGGATGGGCTGGCCGTGGATGCGGAAGGCGGTGTCTGGTGCGCGATCTGGGATGGCTGGTGCGTGCGCCGTTATCTTCCGAACGGCAAGCTGGATCAGGTGATCGACATGCCGGTGCCGCGTCCTTCCAGCATCGCTTTCGGCGGGCCGGACCTGTCGACGCTGTTCATCACCAGCGCCCGCACGCGCCTGCCGGCGTCGACACTCGCCGACGCGCCGCTCTCCGGCGGCCTGTTTTCCTGCCGCCCGGGAATCGCCGGCGCGCACATCTCGCTGTTTGAAGGATAAAGGATGCGTCTCGAAAGCGTGTTTGGACTGAAAGGCCGCACGGCGCTCGTCACCGGTTCCAGCCGCGGCATAGGCGCCGCCATTGCCGAGGGGCTGGCGGGCGCGGGTGCCCATGTCATTCTTCATGGCGTGAAGCCGGGCGCCGCAGCAGCCGTGCAACAGCGGATTGTCGCAGGCGGCGGTACGGCGCAGGAACTGGCGGGCGATCTTTCCCAGCCGGGCGCCGGCCGTGATCTCATCGAGCGGGCCGAGGCGGTCGCATCGGTCGATATTCTTGTCATCAATGCCAGCGCCCAGATCAACGCCGTGCTGTCGGAACTGACGCCTGACGATCTGGCGTTTCAGCTGGCAGTCAATCTGGGCTCGACGGTGGATATGCTGCAGGCGGCTCTGCCGCGCATGGCGGCCCGCAAATGGGGCAGGGTGGTTTCCATCGGCTCGGTCAATCAGCTGCGGCCGAAGGGCATCGTTACCGCTTACGCCGCCACTAAGGCGGCGCAACACAATCTGATCCAGAGTCAGGCGCGGGACTACGCGCGCGACAATGTGCTGCTCAACACGCTCGCGCCCGGCCTCATTGACACCGACCGCAATGCCAACCGTCGTGATGAGGATCCCGAAGGCTGGGCCGAATACGTCCGGACGCTGAACTGGATGGGCCGTGCCGGGCAGCCGCAAGAAATGGTGGGTGCCGCGATCTTCCTGTCGTCGCAGGCCTGTAGCTTTATGACAGGCGAGACCATCGTCCTGACGGGTGGTTATTGACGGATTTGCCGGTGTAGCCGAATTGGATAATCGTTTGCGATCAGCGCTTGAATAAATCCAGATTTGGCAAGCTGTATGGCCGGATCAGTCGGTACCAGCTATCGATAAAGGTGCGCCGTTGAATCTCGTCCTGGGCCGCCAGCAGTGTGGGTCCAATGCGGATGGGCCTCCCCACTCCGGATTCGATCAGATCTTCAGGTCCTTCTACACCCTCGGGAAGTGGCGCATTCTCGGCGAAAAAGAAAGACGAGCGCGACGCGATGTCTCGGCTGCGATCAGAGAGGAGATAGTCGAGAAAGCGGCGCCCCAATACAGCGTCTCGTGCTGTCGAAGGTATCATCGCGCCGCGAGACAGCACCAGAGTGTAATCCTGGGGAATAACGATACCCAGCGCCGGGTTGGATCGCATCGCGAAATAGGCGTAGGACCCAAGGACGTTGTAGGCAATACGAATCTCGCCCGTCGACAAGGCGCCGAGCACCTCATTGTTGCAGCAACGGATCACGGGCTCCACGCGGCTGATGCTCTCGAGCAGGCGACCATAGGTCGTTGGCGCCTGGCGCGAGTCGTAGAAGGCCAGAAGATAACCAATTCCAGAGGCGCTGATATCATAGGTGCCGATGCGTCCGCGATATTCATCCGGCTTGCGGCGCAAAAGATCGACCAGCGCCACGTGGCTGGTCGGAACGTCTTCTGGTGGAATCGCACGCTTGTCATAGGCAAATACGACAGGTTCGAAGGTAAAGCCAAACACTTCGTCACGCCAGTTGGCCCAGTTGGCAACCTTGGCGGTTTCACTGGACTGGTGCGGTTGTGCGCAGCCGTCATTTGCCAAACGAACGAGTTGATCAACGGAGGAAGACAGGATGATGTCGGCATTTTGCCTTCCGTCCGCGCAGGCAGCAGCAACCTCACGAAACAAATCATTGGTCACAAAGTCGAGGATCTCGACAGCGACCCCCGGCGCGGTCTCCTGGAAATCCAAAACGATTGGTCGCATGGCTTCAAGATCCGTGGCCGCATGAATGAGAAGGCGCCCCGTTTCCTCAATTCCCTTCGCCGGGAACAACTCCCTATCCCCTTCCACTGCATGGGCGCTGGTGATGAGGCAGAAACATGAAATGGCTGCGATGGCGGAGTAAACGCTTTTCATGGCCGTTCCTGCTTGATCAGCGGCAGTTCCAAATAGACGGCAAACAAATCCGTTTCTGTCTTCTCGCGAAACCCAAGCCTCCCCCCCAGCGCGCGCGCTACCTCCGCAGCAATTGCAAATCCCAAACCAGACGCCGGTCCCTGGCTGCGCGTCGAGAAGAAACGTTCGGTGACGCTCTCCCAATCGGCTTGAGGAATGCCAGGACCGTCATCCTCGATGACGATCAACCCGAAGTCGCCACAATTTTCCACGCGCACTGCCAGCTGTGTCTCGGCTCCGTGCCGCAATGCATTGTCGATAATGTTGGCCACGGCCTCTCGAAGGCTTAACGTGTCGCCCATCACTTGAAGCTGTTGTTCATCCGGCTCGAAGGACACCACAATATCCGGATCGATCGTGATCGGTATTGCCTGGCGAAAGGCTGCACGGGCGACCTCGTTCAGGAACAGGGGGGCAAGTTGCGCAGAATCGACCCGATGGATCACCATGGCATGATTGAGGAGTTGGTTGGTCAAGCGTGAAAGCTCCGACGTTCTGTTGCGGACACGCTCCAGATGGCGCCGATCCTCCGGTGCAAGCCTTTCCTCATTGATGAGACTAACCTGCGCCGATAACGCTGTAAGGGGCGTTCGTATCTGATGCGCGCTGTCTGCGACGTAACGTTGCATCAAACGCACGCGTTCATCGAGCCTGCGGATGAAGTGGTTTATAGAGGCAACGAAGGGCCAAAGTTCGCCGGGGACCGACACGGACAAGGGTGTTAGGTCTTGCGGTTCGCGGCTTGCCAAAGCCTCGCCAAGCGTCTCGACCGGTCGCAGCGAATAGCGGATTGCAAAGGCAGTGCCGACGAGCGCAAGCAGGCTCATCAGGCTCACGATGAAAATCGCCCTCGTCATCAGTTCCGAGATGAGCGCACGGCGTGCCTCCGTCGTTTGGGCGACCATCATATAGGCCCATTTCGTTTCCTCATTGATCGTGATCGCGTGGGATAGCGTGACCATGCGAACATCGACGCCGCGATAGACGGCGTTTTCAATGAGCGGAGCGGGGCGGCTGTGCGAAATCTCCAGGGGAGTTCCAAGATCGCGATAACCTGTCAGCGTCTCTCCTTCAGTATCAAGGACGCGATAGAAGATGCGGTCGCGTTGCGCGAGCCCCAGAAGTTCAAACGCAGAGGTTGGAAGTTGAAAAGTGAGTTTGTCATCGGAGACGACGAGCCCTTCGCTCATCTGAAACGCAGCACCCAGCAGAAGCCGGTCATACGCTTCGTCGGCGGCAGCGCGCGCATAATACAACGCAGCTGTGATCATGGCTGCTGCGCCCAGGGCCAGCACGATGCCGACGCGGCGCATCAGGCGAGAGAAGAGGGAGCCTCTATGCGCCAGCATCGGAAACCAGTTGGTAGCCCATGCCACGCACTGTCACGATGCGGGTTTGGGCGCCTTCGAGCTTTTTACGCAACCTGCCCACATAAAGCTCGATCGCATTCGGGCCTGCCGCCTCGTCGAAGCCAAACAGGCGGTCCAGCAGTTCCTCCTTGCTGAACACTTTGCCGGGGCGCGAAGCCAGCACTTCGAGCAGCGTCATCTCCCTCCGCTTCAACTGCACCTCCCGTTTGCCGACCCGAACGCTGCGATTGGTCCTGTCGAGACTGACATCGCCGCAGACGAGTATGTTCGTGGCGTCGCCGCCGCTACGTCGTCGCAGCAGCACCCGCGCGCGCGCCTCCAGCTCACGGAAATCGAACGGCTTTATCAGGTAATCGTCGGCGCCAAGATCCAATGCGCTGACCCGATCGTCGATCTCGGAACGAGCGGTCAATACGAGGACAGGCGCGGTGCTGCCAGATTTTCGCAACGCCTTCAGTATGGCAAAGCCATCCATGCCCGGTAGCATCACGTCGAGAATGATGAGGTCGTAGTCGGTGTAGGAAAGGACGTTGGACGCAGAAAGCCCATCCGAAATCCAGTCGACGGAATGCCCCGTCTGCTGAAATCGGCGGCAAATTGCCTCTCCAACATCTTGTGTATCTTCGACCAGAAATACCCGCACCTGAAAACCATCGCATAGCACTCTGTGCAGATCAAGATCGGCCCGATCCAGAGGTCAAGGCGGTCGCTAACGGCTTGACAGGATCGTGACAGGAACAGGCTTTATTTTCTGCGCGTCGACTTCAAGGGAGAGAACAAGTCGACCCGAGGAGGAATTCTGCACCGTCGCCGATAGCCAACCACTGTTCCGGTTGTGCTGGACCGATGCGAGCATTGCGGTCCTCCCGGTCTCAGGGATGAATGGGAGAGATCAATGATCCGTATGACGATGAAGACAATCGCCGCTGCCGCTTTCGGTACGCTCTGCATGACCATGGCCGCATCCGCCGAACCATCGAAGCCTGAATGCCTTGCTGGTGCAAAACCCGGCGGCGGCTTCGACCTGACGTGCCGATTGGCCGGCAATGCTCTTTTGGAGACCAAACAGATCTCCAGACCCATGGTTGTGACGTACATGGAAGGGGGCGTCGGGGCGGTGGCCTTCAACCATGTGATTGGCAAACGGGGCAAGGACGGCAATCTGATCACGGCTGCTTCGTCCGGTTCCGCCTTGCTGATCGCCCAAGGGAAATTCGGCAAATATGACGAAACGGGTGTGCGCTGGCTCGGGGCGCTCGGCGCCGATTACGGTGTTCTCGTCGTGGCCGCCGATTCGCCATACAAGACGCTCGGCGAACTTGTTGATGCATACAAGGCAAGCCCGAACGATTTTCCTATTGCCGGTGGTGGCGCCGTTGGCTCGCAGGATTGGATGAAGGGGTCGCTGCTCGCAAAGGCAGCCGGCCAGGACGCCAAGAAAATGCGCTATGTGGCTCTTGAAGGCGGCGGAGCGGTGCTGACTGCACTCGAAGGCGGCCACGTGAAGGTCGGTTCCGGTGATGCAGCTGAAATGGTCAAGCATCACGTTGCCGGCAAGGTTCGCATCCTGGCCGTGATGGCGCCGGAGCGTCTGCCGGGTGAGCTGGCGAGTGTGCCCACGGCCAAGGAGCAGGGATTCGATATCGATTGGCCTATCTGGCGTGGCTACTATGTCGGCAAGGATGTTTCCGACGAGGACTACAACTGGTGGGTCGACGCCCTCAAGAAAATGGCCGCCACCCCTGAATTTGCAAAGGAGCGCGAAGCGCGCGGTCTCTTCGAGTTCACCCTTCTCGGTCAAGATTTCGAGAACCGCGTCAAGGAAGATGTGGCGCGCTTCAAGGTTCTTGCCAAGGAATCCGGCATGTGAGGCAACCCTTGCCGGGCTCGATGCTTTCGCCCGGCAAGTTTCGATCTGGAGCGATCTCCGGACCACGGGATTGGTGCGAGAGCTTCGAAATCCGTCCAGCTTTTTACACATGGCGAGGGCTGAAATCAGCCTCGCCTATCATCCCCTTTTGTGAGGCTATAATGTCAGAAGCCCGTAACACCGAGCCGCGCAACGCCCGGCTGATTGGTCGCGTCTCGGCTGTCATTCTCCTGCTGCTTGCGATTGCCTATGGCTTTGGCGGAAGCGTCATCGACTACGCTTTCGCCTCCGATCCGCTCGGCCCCCGCGTTTTCCCGGTGGCCCTTGCCTTCATCCTCGGTGCGCTCGCAATCGTCTATTACCTTTCGCCCGGTTCGGTGGAAGGGTTTCCAGACGGGCCGCTTCTCATCAGGGTGCTCGCCACACCGGCTTTGGTCTTGATCGCTGCGCTGCTTTTTGAACCCGCCGGCTTTTTCGTCTCCATTCTCGTGCTGACCTTCGGCTCCGGTCTCCTCTTCGGTGCGCCGCTCAAAACGGCTCTGGCTGGTGCTGTGGGACATGCGCTGCTTTGGTGGTTCGTCTTCGACTTCTTGCTCGAAGTCTATCTGCCGGTCGGTTCCATGTTTGGTGGCTGAGCCAAGTCGCAATCCCGAAAGGTTCTTATCATGAATTTCGACTATCTCTGGCACGGCTTTGCCGTTGCTCTCACCGGGCAGAATCTTCTTATCGGTTTCATTGGCTGCTTCATCGGCACAATGGTTGGGGCACTGCCAGCCATTGGCCCGATCAACGGGATCGCGCTGCTGATGCCGATCGCGTATTCGATGGGGCTGCCGGCGGAAAGCACCATGATCCTGTTGGCCGCGGTTTATTGTGGCGCAGAATATGGCGGACGTATTTCCTCAATTCTGCTCAATGTTCCAGGTGATGCCGGCGCCGTCATGACGGCGATGGACGGCTATCCGATGGCCCGGCAGGGACGCGCTGGCGAAGCGCTGGCGCTTTCCGGAATTTCATCCTTTGTCGGAGGTATCATTGGCTCTATCGGTTTGGCGCTGTTTGCGCCCGTGCTATCCGGGCTTGCCATCGGTTTCGGTCCCGCCGAATATTTTGTGCTTATGGTCTTCGCCTTTGCAACGCTCGGATCCATGGTCGGCTCCCAGCCCGCCAAAACGCTGATCGGCTGTATGCTCGGTTTGATGCTGGCAACCGTTGGCCTTGACGCCACCTCCGGCGCTTATCGGTTCACCTTCAACGAACCGGAACTGGGCGACGGTATCGAATTCGTCGTGCTCGTCATCGGTCTGTTCTCGATTTCCGAAGCAATGCTCATTCTGGAGCACCAGGGCAGGGGCGTCACGGTGATCCGCGAACTCGGGCGCACGACCGCTCGCTGGGCGGATGTCGTCAAAAGCGCCGGTGCGACGGTGCGCGGGTCGCTTATCGGCTTTGTCGTCGGCGTCTTGCCAGGGACCGGCGCGTCGGTATCTTCCGCTGTATCCTATACCACTGAAAAACGCATCTCGGACTCGGAAGGCACCTTCGGCAAGGGCGATGTGCGAGGATTGGCGGCGCCCGAGGCGGCGAATAATGCGACAGCCGCCGGCGCCTTCGTTCCCATGCTCACACTCGGTGTTCCCGGATCGGGCACCACCGCCGTGATGCTGGGTGCGCTGATGCTTTACAACATACAGCCAGGCCCAATGTTGCTTGCAGAGCGCCCCGAAGTCGTCGGCGGCCTCATCGCCTCGCTTTTTGTGGGCAACTTTATCCTGCTCGCACTCAACCTGCCGCTCGTTAACATATTCGCTCGCGTGCTGACGGTGCCGAACTGGTTGCTTGTTCCAGGCATCCTCGTCCTGTCGATCGTCGGCGTCTATTCCACGCACGCCTCGGTCTTCTCGATCGTGCTCATGCTGGCTATCGGCTTCCTGGGCTGGTTGTTGCGCAAGGTCGGTTTCGATATGGCGCCGATCATCCTTGGTTTCGTGCTGGGACGCGTCATGGAGGTGAACTTGCGCAATGCCCTCGCGATCTCCGGGGGAGACGTCTCCATCCTCTTCAGCAGCACCATCTCCATCGTCTTGTGGTGCATGGCGGCAGGTGTTGCCATCCTCCCATTGGTGCTGGCCCGCCGCGCGCGCAGGATCAAGGCCATGGCTCTTGCCAAAGAGTAAGGCGTGATAACGACCGTTGCCGTTCTGACGGCAACGGTCTTGACGGGATATCGGTCGCTATTGGTATCGCCCATCCCCGCAGCGCGGATGGGATGTCCCGCTTTATCTCAAGACCGACCAGCAGGGCGAGGCCTCCCAAGGCCCTGAGACCCAAGTTTCCTCCGGAATTTCGGAGAGTCTTCGATTTCTTGCTCCGCGACCAAAATTCGGAAGAAGTTCAGTGGCTCAGGTCAACGCTTAGAACCCGCACTCGGCGAGAAATGCTCTGCTGGCCGCCAGATCGTCCAGAATGCCGCCGGCATTGCGCGGGTCGCGCTCCTGTTCGATGGTGATATAACCGCCATAGCCAAGTTCCGTCAGAAGGCGGCGGATGGCCGGATAATCGATTGAGCCGCGACCGATAGGGCACATGACGCCCTTGGCGCAGGCGTCGAAGAAGCGGATGCGTTCTGCCATCACCTTTTCAAAAACCGTGGCGTCGATGTCCTTGAAATGAATATAATCGACGCGATCCCAATAGCGACGAAGCGTGGTGACGGGGTCCATGCCCGAATAGGCCATATGGCCGGTATCGAGGCACAAGCCAGCCAGATCGGCGGGAATGTCGTCGACGATCTGCTGCAACTCATCGGCAAATTCGATGTAACCGCCGGCATGGGGGTGGATGGTGGCGCGCACGTCATATTTGTCACGGGCGAGCGTTGCGATGGCGCGGATGTTTTCGACCATGCCGCTCCATGCGCCGCCATCGAGGCGCGGCGCACGATCGGAATGGCCGGCGGCATAGTCCCGCTCGTCATGGCCCCAGTCCATCACCGTCAAATAGGGGGCGGAAAAGCGTTGGCCGGCATGGGTTTCCGGTTTTGGCAGGCGGGTGATCAGCGCGCAGATTTCATCAGTCTGGCGCAGCAGATTGTCGCGGTTCTGAGGTGAGACCAGATCGTCGAAGATCGTGCCGGCGACGATCTTCAAGTCGCGCCCATTGAGCGCCTGCGAAACGCGCTCGAGGTCGAGCGGCAGATAACCGTAGGGGCCGAGTTCCAGGCCGCCGAAACCGGCGGCCTTTGTCTCGTCCAACACCTTTTCCCAATGGGGCAGATGGGGGTTTTTGACGTCGTCGACGCCCCAGCAGCAGGGAGCGGTGGTGATGGTGATCTGGTTGGTCATGGCATCCTCGGGGCGCAATTGATGCTGGCCGCGTTCTGCGGCCCGAAGCAGGTCTCGGCGGCTGATAGTGGCTTGAAGGGCGTGTAGCCAATCTGATTATGCGAAGTCGATCCAGGCGGCGCCGGCGTCGGCCGAGCGGACGCAGTTCTCCAGCCAGCGAACGCCTTCGGTGCCGGCCGCGATGCCGGGATAATGGTGGGTTTTCAGGAAAGCCCTGTCACCGCGGTTTGCCGCGTCGATCGCCTGGGCGATCCAGAGATAGATATTCGACCAGCTATCCCCGAGACCTTCGGTATGCAGCGCGCCCATGCGGTCTATGGCGAGGCTTTCCTGTTCCAGATAAGGCATGCCGTGATGCAAGATGCGACCGGGTTCGCCCTGAACCTCGTAGATCAGCTGGTCGGGGTGGGAATCGGACCATTCGAGTGAGGCCTTGGAGCCGACGAAACGGTAACGCTGCGACCCCATATTGCCGGCATTCACCGAAGAGACCCAGAGACGGCCGCGTGCGCCATTGTCATAATGCATCAAGACTGTGGCGTGGTCTTCCAGCGGCGCGCGCGTGGGGATGAAGGCCTTGCGGTCGCAGAGCAGCCGTTCCACCTTCATGTGAGGGAGCACGATTTCCGAGAGATAATAGAGATGCGTGCCGATATCGCCGAGCACGAAGGTTGGGCCGGCAGTGCGGGGATTGGTGCGCCACTTGACGGCTTCGCCCGCGCCCACGTCGTCACCGGCATTGAAGCCGTGGGTATATTGCAGGTCGACGATACGGATGTCGCCCAGCATTCCCTTTTTGACCATGGCCGCCATCTGGTGGACGAGCGGATGCCCGGTATAGCCATAGGTAACGCCGACAATCAGCCCCTTCTGTTCGGCCAGCCGCGCCACCTCATCGCATTCGGCCACCGTGAAGAATAGCGGTTTTTCGCAGATGACATGCAGTCCCGCCTGAAGACAGGCTTTAGTGATTTCGTAGTGGGTGAAATTGGGGGTGGCGATGGAGACGACGTCAACGCCGTCTTCGCGCGCGGTTTCGCCGGCAATCAGCGCCTTGTAATCCTGATAGCAGCGTTCCGCTGCCACGCCGATGTTGACGCCGAAATCGCGGCCCATTTCTGCATCGAGATCGAAGGCGCCGGCGACGAGTTGGTAGCCGCCGTCGCGCAGAGCGCCTGTGCGATGTTTGTAGCCCACCTGTCCTGTGCGACCGCCGCCCACCATGGCCCAGCGCAACGGACGCGAAATCAGTCTTTCTCCATTGATCATGTCAATCGTCTTTCCATTTGATCGTTCGAATGACGGTGTTCCCCAAGGGCCGTCTCGGCCGCAGCGCCCGGCTGCCTCGTTATTTTCTGAAATAAAGGTCGATATAGTCCTGCATCTTGGTGCGCATGAACCGGCCTGATTCATCCGCCCTGTCCTCCCAGGCGAAGACGCAGGAGGTCATGATGCCGTCAAAGCCGATTTCGGAAAGCGTGGCGAAGAAGTCGTCCCATGGCACTTCGCCCTGGCCGATATTCAGGTGCTGGTGCACTCGCGCCTGCGTGCCCGGCGGGTTGAGGATATAGCGCAACCCGGAGCTGGCCTTGTGGTTGAAGGTATCGCCCACATGCACATGGGCGAGCACGTCCTTGGCTTCGCGCAGCATCGCCTTGGTGTCGTCGCCGAAATAAAAGGTATGCGGTGCGCAATAGAGGAACTTGACGTTCTTCGAATTGACGGTGCGGATGATGTCCAGCGCCGGCTGCAGCGTTTCGCACCAGTCTTCCGGATGCGGCTCGACATGCAGGTTGATGTTTTCGCGCTCGAATATCGGCACCAGTTCTTCCATCGAGCGCCACCAGGCATCCTCGCAGGCCTCGATCATCGAGCCGGTGTGGCAGCAATAACATGAACCCTTGTCGGGATGCGGTCCGCGGCCGAATTCGGAGTTCATCGTGTCGACTTCGAGTTCGATGGCGATCTCGATGGCGCGTTTCCAGTGTTTGACCGCCGCCTGCCGCTCGGTTTCGTCATTGGAGGCCCAGCGATACATCGGCAGCAGCGAGGCGATGCCGACATCAGCGTCCCTCAGCGCCTTCTTGAAAGACTTGATCCGCTCGGGAAAGGCGCGCGGTGCCTTGAACCATTCGAGGAAATCGGCGCGCGGACTGAGTTCGATCCAATCGTAACCAAGTTCCTTCACCTTGGCGGGAAGGACTTCAAGGCTGAGATGGCGGTGCATATGGGGGTCTAGGGCGATTTTCAACGGTCCTGATCCTTGCTTTGTGTTTTTGTTTTTACAAATTTTCCGGACGTAAAAGCGCAATCGCTCTTACTCGAAATGCTTTAATTCGATGGCGGCTGCGGCGGATGGCCGTCATGGTTGGCCATTAAATTTTCCACCTCGGCGCCGAGATCGGCGAGCGCCTCACCGCGACCTTCTGGCCGATGGCGGCCTGGATCAGCTGCACCACATCTGGCGCGAAATTGTCATAGGTCTGCAAACGCAGGTAGTTGACCTTGGCGCCATTCGCCTCGGCCGCGAGGCGTGCGTTGTTGACATCCTTTTGGATGAGGTTCCAGACCGCATCGTCATTCTTGTCGCCGACAAGGGCTATAGTGGCTGCAACCGCGCCGGACGCCACCACGAGCGACACCGCGCCCGTTGCGAGAAATTTCCTGACAAATGCCATTGCTTCCTCCCTGCCCATTTTCCCGACGGGCCTTAACGACAGGAGGGTTTATATCTTCCATCTTCATGGAAATGGAATTTATATTTCATTTAATGTTGCAATAAATATCATTTTATGTCATTCATGGATGATACAATTGTGAGGCGTCATGAATCGACCGACCATTGCCGATCTTGCGAAAGCCGCCGGTGTAAGCATCTCCACGGTCAACCGGTTGCTGCACGGCTCGACTGCCGTACGTCAGGATACGATCGACCAGATATTCAAGGCGGCGGAGGAGATCGGTTTTTATGGTCTCGGCACCATCAGGGACCGTCGCCGCGAGGCCATGCCTCATCACCGGCTCGGTTTTCTGTTACAGCAATCCCACCGGTCGCTTTACCGGCTTTGGGCGGAAGGGATTGTCGCTGCCGCACGCCAGCGGCCGGATAGCATCATCGAGCCGGATATCGTTTTCGAGGATGATCTTTCACCGGAAGCTGTGTCCTCCGATCTCTTGAAGATGGGACAATCCTGCGGCGCAATCGCGGTGGTGACGGCCGATCATCCGCTCGTCAGCCAGGCGATCGACGAGCTGCGAGGCAAGGGCGTTCCCGTGGTGACTTACGTATCCGATCTGTCGGCGGCGAGCCGCGCGGGCTTTGTCGGCACCGACAGCTGGAAACGCGGCCGCACGGCGGCATGGTTCCTCAGCCAGACGGTTAAGGGCGAGGGCGTGGTCGTGCCGCTGATCGGTAGCAATCGGTATCAGTGCCAGGATGTTTCGGACGCAAGCTTCCGCTCCTATATGCGCGAAAACACACCCGAACTTCAGGTCGTGGAAACCCTGCTGACCCACGAGGAACCGGAAAATGCCTATGTCATCGTGCGGGATATGATTGCTGGCGAACCGGGGCTCAGGGGGATTTATGTCAATGGCGGCGGCATATCGGGTGTTCTGCGTGCACTCAGGGAATTGCCTGCCGAGCGGCAGCGCGACATAAAAATCATCTGCAACGACATCGGACCGGAAACAAGAAAAGGCCTCAACGAAGGGCTGATCACCGCCTCGCTGCCGCTTCCTCTCGACAGGATGCCGCAGCAGTTGATCGACGTGATGTTGCGGCGCATCGAGAACGGAGATTCGTCCTCCGTTGAACAGCGGATCGTTCCTTTCGAAATCCTGACGCCCGAAAGCATCTGGACCTGACCGGCACGATCACTGGAATTCGAGGCTCATCCGGGCAAGGTCGTCCCACAGGCTTTCGGCAAAACCGCGCAGCACGATGACTTCGAAGACCCGCCCGTCAAGCCGGGTGAGGTGGGCGGCGATGTGGCCGATCAGCGTCGCGACGGAATGTCCTACCGGGAAGGCTACTAGAGACAGGTCGACCGCCGTGCCTTTGGCCAGAACCCGCTCGGCCATCTTGCCTTCGATGCGAATGCGAACGCGTCCCTGGCTCTGGTCGACACCCGTTGCCTGAGGTTCGAGCGCCGTAAGAAGCGCCTTCACATCAGCGTGAGGCAGAGGTTGTTCACCGACGATAAACCATTGGCCCGGTGAGAACGCGCGTATATCGCCTTTGGCAAGGTGGCGAAGGCGGGCTTCCAAATCCGTTGCGTCGGGTGCGGCCAGAACATGGATGATCGCGCCTTCCGGCAGGGGAGAGAGCTCGATGGCGGTGGAGGCAATTGCCCGCTTCGCGCCCAGCACCGGGCGCAGCGCCGGCCGGAAGCCAGACTTGAAATCAGACATGGAGTTTCTCGTTTTGAGGATCGACAAAAACCGGGTTGCAAAGGCGGGCTTGAGTAAATTCGCTACGCAGGCCGTTCCAGACCATGATTCCCTCGCCATGCCGCGCAGGGCCATTCTTGACCAGGGCGAGACCGATCGTTGAACCTAAATGCGGTGAGAACGCGCTGGAGGTCACATAACCCTGATCGTTCTCCAGCGTTGCCGCGGCATCCTTCGCAAGAATATGCGAGCCGGTGCGGAAAGACTGTTTTGGATCAAGCGGCACGACGCCGACGAGGCTCGGACGGTCGGTGGCGGAAAGCCCCTCGCGTTCCAGCATCCGTTGGCCAATGAAATCGGCCTTCGTGGCGGAGACCATTTTGCCGAAGCCGAGATCGGCGGGCACCACCGTGCCGTTGATTTCATTGTGGGTGACATGGCCCTTTTCGATACGCAACACACCGAGCGCCTCTACGCCATAGGGCATGATATTCTCCGGCTTGCCAGCTTCCAGCAGCGCGTCGGCAACGCTTTCACCGTAACCGGCCGGGACGGCAAGCTCGTAGGCCAGTTCACCGGAAAAGGAGATCCGGAACAGGCGTCCATGCAGTTGCCCGCCAAACAGAGAGACTTCCCGGGCTGCAAGGAAGGGAAAGGCCTCGTCGGAAATATCTTCATCGACGATTTTCTGAAGAATGGTGCGCGCCTCTGGTCCGGCAATCGCCATCTGCGCCCACTGGTCTGTGACGGAGGCAAGTCGCACGTCGAGGTGCGGCCAGAGCGCCTGGGCGCAGAATTCCAGATGGTTCATGACGCCCGCCGCGTAGGCAGTGGTGGTCGTCATGAAAAAGCGGTTTTCTTCCAGCCGGCTGGTGGTGCCGTCATCATAGATCATGCCGTCTTCACGCAGCATCAGGCCATATCGCGCCTTGCCGACCGGCAGCTTTAGGAAAGCGTTGCAATAGACCCGGTTGAGAAATTCGGCGGCGTCCTTGCCACAGATTTCGATCTTGCCGAGCATTGACACATCGCAGAGCCCGGCATTCTTGCGAACATTCAAAACCTCACGGTCGACGCTTTCCCGCCAGCCGTTTTCACCCTCGCGGGGAAACCAGGAGGAGCGATACCAGAGACCGGTTTCAACGAAGATGGCTCCATTTTTTTCGGCCCAACCGTGCAGCGGCGATTTGCGTACCGGTTGGAAATGATGGCCGTGATAAGCGCCGGTGAGCGCACCAAAGGAGACGGGCGTATAAAAAGGCCGAAAGGTGGTGGTGCCGACCTCCGCCGGGGAAACGCCACGCGCTTCGGCCAGCAACCCGATGGCATTGACATTGGAAAGCTTGCCCTGATCGGTCGCCATGCCGTTTGTCGTATAACGCTTGGCCAGTTCGACATGGCCATAACCTTCGCTGACGGCAAGACCGAGATCTTTGCGATGAACATCATTCTGGTAATCGACAAAGGCTTTGGCCTTGATGCCGGGGATGGACCAGAGTGCCTTCGTAGGCGAGGCAACGACATCATTTTCCACGCCGCCGAATGTCGGTGTTGTTGCCGTAAAACCGAGATCCTGCGCAAGTGCCGCGCCCTTCCGCGCACCATCCTCAAGGCAGGCGGCGATACCGTTTGTTGCGGAAACTGCGCCGGCGAGCTCCAGCCCCTTGAGATTGCCGGGTGCCAGAAAAGCGGCTTGGTCTTCCGACCAGACCGGCTTGCCGCCGCGATGGCAGGCGAGATGGATGATGGGGCTGAAGCCGCCCGACATGGCCAGCGCATCTACATTGAGGTTTTCCGAGCGGCCATTCGCATAAATCTCGATGGCGGAAAGCGCCTTGCCGCCCTTGGCATTGGATACGACGCCACCCCTGATGACGCGTGCCTTGCCGTCATAGCCCGAGTGACCCTGTTCGCGGCTATCGATGATGGCGGCAAGAGGAATACCCCGTGCCTCCAGATCTTGGGCGAGCGCATACCCGCTGTCGTTGGTGGTAAAAATTGCCGTCGCCGTGCCAGGGCTTATGGCATAGCGGTTGAGATAACTGCGCATCGCGCCGGCCATCATCACGCCGGGAATGTCGTTGCCGCCAAAGACCAGCGGCCGCTCTTCCGTGCCGGTGGCAAGCAGTGCGCGCTTGGCCACGATGCGCCACAGGCGCTCGACTGGCACATGCGCTTTCGGGCTTGCCAGGTGTTTCTGCACCCGCTCCACTGCGCCGAAGACATTGCCGTCATACCAACCGAAAGCCGTGGTTCGCGTCAGCACCGTCACATCAGGCAGGGCTTCGAGTTCGGCGACACAGTGCGCGGCAAAGTCGGGAGCGCTCCTGCCGCCGATGATTGCGGTTTCGGACAAAAGTCCGCCGCCTGCCACAGAATGCTCATCGACAATGATAACGCGTGCCCCTGCGCGGCCGGCTGCAAGAGCAGCGGCGAGTCCTGCCGCACCAGAGCCGATCACCAGCAGGTCGCAATGCGCCCAGCATTTGTCATAGATATCCGGGTCCGCCTCGTGGCTCGCCTTGCCGAGACCGGCGGCCTTGCGGATGAAAGGCTCGTAGATTTTTTCCCAGAAGGCGGCGGGCCACATGAAGGTCTTGTAGTAGAACCCCGCCCCGACGAAGGGTGAAAGCAGGCCGGTCAACGCGCCGATATCAACGTCGAGCGAGGGCCAGCGGTTCTGGCTTTTCGCTTCCAGCCCGGCATAAAGCTCCTGCATGGTGGCGCGTGTGTTCGGCTCGGTGCGGCCACCGCTGCCAATGGTCATTAGCGCATTCGGCTCGGCGGCGCCTGCCGTCAATATGCCGCGCGGGCGGTGATATTTGAAACTGCGGCCGACGAGCTGCTGGCCATTGGCGAGCAGGGCGGAGGCGACGCTGTCACCCGCAAAGCCTGACATCGTCTTGCCGTCGAAGGTGAAGGAAAGCGGTTTGGAGCGGTCGATCAGACCGCCGGTCTTCAGGCGGTGGGAACTCATGCACTTGTCACTTTCGTCTTGTCGGCCGCGTCGTGGCAGGCGGATATTTCGTGGGTGACGGTATCGCGGGCGACGACCAGCCAGCGGCGGCAACCGGAGGTGTGGTGCCAATATTCCTCATAGGAGCCGCGCGGATTGTCGCGCAGATAGACATAGTCGAACCATTCCTCGGTGCCGACATCGGCGGCGGGCCTTTGGAGGGCAGCACCCTTGATGGTGAATTCTTCCTTGGGTCTTGGCCCGCAATGCGGGCAGGGCACGAGACTTGCCATTTCGGATGTCCTTGCTGCGCAAAATCAGTGAAGGTTGGGCTGGGCGCCCTGACCCTTTTCATCGATGAGATAACCGCGCCGGAAGCGGTCCAGCCGGAAGGCCGTCGCCGTCTCCTGCGGTGTGCCGCGAGCGAGAAGATGGGCGAAGCAGAAACCGGAGGCGGGCGTCGCCTTGAAGCCGCCGTAACACCAGCCGGCATTGAGATAGAGATTGTCGATAGGGGTCTGGTCGATGATTGGCGAACCATCCATCGACATATCCATGATGCCGCCCCAGGAACGCAGCACCCGGACGCGGGAGAGCGCCGGTATCATCGCCTTGCCGGCTTCCGCCACATGCTCGACCGTCGCCAGATTGCCGCGCTGGGCGTAGGAATTATAGCCGTCTATATCGCCGCCGAAGACGAGGCCGCCCTTGTCCGATTGCGAGACGTAAAAATGGCCCGCCCCGAAAGTGACGACGCCATCGATAAAGGGCTTCAGCCCTTCCGACACGAAAGCCTGCAGCACATGGCTTTCGATCGGCAGCTTCAGTCCGGCCATGGCGGCGACCTGCGAAGAATTGCCCGCCGCCGCCAAAGCCAGCTTGCCGCAGCCGATGAAGCCGCGGCTCGTCTCGACGCCCACGACCGCGCCGTTCTCTCTTCGAATGCCTGTCACCTCACAGCCCTGGATGATATCGACGCCACGGCTGTCTGCACCGCGCGCATAACCCCAGGCGACGGCATCGTGACGGACGGTGCCACCGCGCTTTTGCAGCAATCCACCCTGAATGGGGAAGCGGGCATTGTCGAAATCGAGAAATGGCAACATCGCCTTGACCGAGGCGCGGTCCAGCAAGTCGGCATCGACGCCGTGCAGCCGCATGGCATTGCCGCGCCTTGTATAGGCGTCGCGCTGGGCATCCGAATGATAGAGGTTCAGCACACCGCGCTGGGAAACCATGGCGTTGAAATTGAAATCCTGCTCCAGCCCTTCCCACAGTTTCATCGAAAGCTCGTAAAACGGGTTGTTGCCCGGCAGCAGATAATTGGAGCGGATGATCGTGGTGTTACGGCCGACATTGCCGGAGCCGATGTAGTTTTTCTCCAGCACCGCGATATTGGTGATGCCGAATTCCTTGGCGAGATAATAGGCTGTCGCCAGCCCATGCCCACCGCCGCCAACGATGATGACATCATAATGCGGTTTCGGAGAAACGTCCCGCCAGGCGGGTTTCCAGGATTTGTTGTCGAAGAGACCATTCTTGAAAATGGAAAAGGCGGAATAGCGCATCTGCGTACCTCGAACGATATGGCGCATGCTTACCGGCGTTGTTCGAAAGGGAATTGCAAATAAAGGACATAATGATTTAAAAAAGAGACATGACGATCATTGAGCAGAAGAATGTCCAGCGCATTGGTTTCATCCTAGTTCCGAATTTCGCGCTGATGTCTTACGCCTCGGCCGCGGAGCCATTGCGCGCCGCCAATCTGATCGCCGGAACCGATCTTTACGATGTGGTTCCGCTTTCTTTCGATGGCGCGGCCGTCAGAAGTTCTTCCGGCATCATTGTCGAATGTGATGCGCTCGCCACCAGAGGCGAAAGATGCCACACGATCTTCGTCTGCGCGGGGGGCGGGCCGCAGGACTGGACCGTTGCGGAAAATTCCTATGGGACGTTAAGGCGGCTGGCGCGGCAGGGTGTCCGGATCGGGGGCATTTCCAGCGGCGCTTATGTGTTGGCGGCGGCGGGATTGCTGGAAAACCGCGATTTCACCATCCATTGGGAGCATGCGCCGGTGCTGAAAGAGGCCTTCGGCCATCTGACGCCCCGGCAGGCGCGGTTTGTTTTCGATGGGGACCGCATCACCTGCGCTGGCGGCGTTGCCCCCCTCGACATGATGCATGCGATGATTTCGCAGAGAATGGGCGCTCACTTCGCAAGGCGTGTCAGTGACTGGTACCTGCACACGGCGGTCGCCGAACCCGGCGCACCGCAGCGCGGTTCCTCGGCGGAACGTCATGGCACCAACCATCCGGCCCTGTTGACCGTGCTGGAAAAAATGGCAACGACCATTGAAAGCCCGCTTGATCGGCAGACCATGGCGAAATTGGCGGGAACCAGCGCGCGCCACCTCGACCGGCTTTTCGCAACCCATCTGAAAACGACGTTTTTGGGAACATACCGCGCGATCCGCCTCGATCACGCCCGGCGATTGCTCGAGCAAAGCCCGCTCTCCATCGCGGAAGTTGCCTTCGCCACCGGCTTTTCCAGCGCCGGACATTTTTCAGGGAGCTTCAAGGCCCGGTTCGGCCATACCCCAAATACACTGCGGCAAAGATTTCTTCCGAATTAAAATAGTTTTCCTGTAAGGAAGGAAAACACGATAATGCCGGAGGACCCCATGGCGAAGGATGCCACCCAGAGCGAAGCTGCGCAGTTCCTGTCGCAGGACCCGCATGCCGTTCGCGAGCCGAGGGTCAACAATCTGGAAATGGCGATCGGCCATGAGGTGCGCGCCTATCGCAAGAAACTCGGCATCACGGTCACCGATCTGGCATCGGCCACCGGCGTTTCCGTCGGCATGCTTTCCAAGATCGAAAACGGCAATATCTCCCCATCGCTTACCACCCTGCAGACGCTTTCAAAGGCGCTCGGCGTGCCGATCACGGCTTTCTTCCGCGGTTTCGAGGAACCGCGCAGCGCCACCTTCGTCAAGGCGGGGCAGGGCGTGAATATCGAGCGCAGGGGTACGCGCGCCGGTCATCAATACAGCCTGCTTGGCCATATCGACAACAATACCAGCGGCGTCACCGTCGAGCCCTATCTCATCACGCTGACCAAGGACTCGGATGTGTTCCCAACCTTCCAGCATGAGGGAATGGAGTTTCTCTACATGCTGGAAGGCGAGGTGGTTTACCGCCACGGCGAGCAGCTTTTCACCATGCAGGCCGGCGATAGCTTGTTTTTCGACGCCGATGCACCGCACGGGCCGGAGGAATTGGTGAAGCTTCCCGCTCGTTATTTGTCGATCATTTCCTATCCGCAAAGGCGGCTAGGCAACGATTGATAATTTGCCTTAGAAGAAAAAAATATTCCTCATAGTTGACGGAATAGAATTCCATATGTTAGCCCTTCATTCAGAAACGAATGGAGGCGCCTATCGATGTGCGGCATTGTTGGACTATTCCTGAAAGACAAAAGCCTTGAGCCGCAGCTGGGTCAGCTGCTCTCGGACATGCTCGTCACCATGACCGATCGCGGGCCGGATTCGGCCGGCATCGCGATCTATGGAAGTGCGGCCGATGGCCGTGCGAAAGTGACGATCCAGTCGGCCGAGCCGACCGCCGATTTCTCCGGCCTTGCCGAGGCGCTCACGGAAAACAGCGTTGACGCCGTGGTCACGGTAAAAAGCACCCATGCGGTTCTCGATATTCCCGCCGGGAAGCTGGATGGTATTCGTGCGGTTCTCGCCGCCATCCGGCCGAATGTGCGGGTGATGGGTTCCGGCGACAGTGTCGAAATCTATAAGGAAACCGGCCTGCCGAAAGATGTCGTCGCCCGTTTCGACGTGCGTTCCATGGCCGGCAGCCATGGCATCGGCCATACCCGCATGGCAACGGAATCGGCAGTGACGACGCTTGGCGCGCACCCCTTTTCCACCGGTGCCGACCAGTGCCTGGTGCATAATGGTTCGCTTTCCAACCACAATAATCTGCGCCGTGAACTGGTGCGCGAAGGCATGACGTTCGAAACCCAGAACGACTCGGAAGTCGCCGCCGCCTATCTCACGGCGGAAATGGCCAAGGGCAAGGATCTGGGCGAAGCACTGACAAGCGCGCTCGATGATCTCGATGGTTTCTTCACTTTCGTCGTCGGCACCAAATCCGGTTTTGGCGTGGTGCGTGATCCCATCGCTTGCAAGCCTGCTGTCATGGCCGAGACCGACCAATATGTCGCTTTCGGTTCGGAATATCGCGCTCTGGTCAACCTGCCCGGCATTGAAAATGCCCGGGTGTGGGAGCCGGAGCCGGCGACCGTCTATTTCTGGGACCATGAAAAGGCTGCCTGAGACCCGTCATCGGCGCCTGTTTTGAAAGTCATAATCCATGCCAGTTTTCGATCTCTCCCAAACACCCTTGCGTGAATTGAATAGCGCGCTCCACGGTCTTTCCTCCGGTGTCAACGATACCGAATTCGAAGTCGTCAATCCGCGCGGCCACCATGCCGTCGCCGTTGGCATCGACAGCCCCGTCACCGTCGATGTGCGCGGTTCGGTCGGTTATTATTGCGCCGGCATGAATGATGGCGGCACAGTCACCGTTCATGGCTCGGCCGGACCGGGCGTTGCCGAAAACATGATGTCGGGCACCGTCGTCATTGAGGGCGATGCTTCGCAATATGCTGGCGCCACCGGCCGCGGCGGGCTTCTGGTCATCAAGGGCAATGCCGCCTCCCGCTGCGGCATTTCCATGAAGGGCATCGATATCGTCGTGAAAGGCAATATCGGCCATATGTCCGCCTTCATGGGCCAGTCCGGCCATCTAGTCGTCTGTGGCGATGCGGGCGATGCGCTGGGCGATTCCCTTTATGAGGCGAAGCTTTTCGTGCGCGGCTCGGTGAAGAGCCTGGGTGCCGATTGTATCGAGAAGGACATGCGGCCGGAACATCTCGAAAAGCTTGCAGAGCTTCTCGAAAAAGCCGGCGTCACGGATGTCAGCCCAAGCGAGTTTAAGCGCTACGGTTCGGCCCGCACGCTTTACAATTTCAACATCGACAACGCCGACGCGTATTGAGGCGAGGGATATTCCGATGAGCTATCACAACCCCTTCACCCCGCCACGTAAATCCGCGACCTTCGACGACCATACGCTGGCGGAAATCCGCCGCGCGGCGGCGACCGGCATCTATGACATTCGCGGTGCGGGCACCAAGCGCAAGGTGCCGCATTTCGACGACCTGTTGTTTCTCGGCGCCTCCATCTCGCGTTATCCGCTCGAAGGTTATCGTGAGAAATGCGATACGACCGTGACCCTCGGCACGCGCTTCGCCAAGAAGCCGATCACGCTGAAAACGCCGATCACCATTGCCGGCATGAGTTTTGGCGCGCTTTCGGGCAACGCCAAGGAAGCGCTCGGCCGTGGTGCGACCATTGCCGGCACCTCCACGACGACGGGCGACGGCGGCATGACGGATGAGGAGCGCGGCCACAGCCAGACGTTGGTCTATCAATATCTGCCCTCCCGTTACGGCATGAACCCGAAGGATCTGCGTCGCGCGGACGCCATTGAGGTCGTTGTCGGCCAGGGTGCGAAGCCGGGTGGTGGTGGCATGCTGCTCGGCCAGAAGATTTCCGATCGCGTCGCCAATATGCGCAACCTGCCGAAGGGCATCGATCAGCGCTCCGCCTGCCGTCATCCTGATTGGACCGGCCCCGACGATCTGGAAATCAAGATCCTCGAACTGCGCGAAATCACCGACTGGGAAAAGCCGATCTACATCAAGGTCGGTGGTGCGCGGCCCTATTACGACACCGCACTGGCGGTGAAGGCCGGTGCCGATGTGGTGGTGCTGGACGGCATGCAGGGCGGCACGGCCGCCACGCAGGATGTCTTCATCGAAAATGTCGGCATGCCCACGCTGGCCTGCATTCGCCCCGCCGTTCAGGCGCTTCAGGATCTCGGCATGCATCGGAAGGTACAGCTCATCGTCTCTGGCGGTATCCGATCCGGTGCCGATGTTGCCAAGGCGTTGGCGCTTGGTGCGGATGCTGTCGCCATCGGCACGGCGGCGCTGGTAGCGCTGGGTGATAACGATCCGAAATGGGAAGACGAATATCAAAAACTCGGTACGACAGCAGGCGCTTATGATGACTGGCACGAAGGCAAAGACCCCGCAGGAATCACCACGCAGGATCCCGAACTTGCCGCACGCCTCGATCCCGTCGCCGCCGGCCGCCGTCTTGCCAATTATCTGAAGGTCATGACGCTCGAGGCGCAGACCATCGCGCGCGCCTGCGGCAAGAACCATCTCCATAATCTGGAGCCGGAAGATCTGGTGGCGCTGACGATGGAGGCCGCCGCCATGGCGCAGGTTCCGCTGGCGGGAACCAGCTGGTTCCCGGGCAAAGGCAGCTTTTAAGCCATAAAGACGGACGGGCGCATTTGGGAGGATGTGCCCGTCTTTTTTGATGAGTGTCTGATATTCAAAAAAGGGGAATGACGTGACACTGGATCTCTCCAAGTTTGCTGCCGAAAAGGGCGTCAAATATTTCATGATCAGCTATACCGATCTCTTCGGGGGCCAGCGCGCCAAGCTGGTTCCTGCAGAAGCGATCGCTGATATGCAGAAGGATGGCGCGGGTTTTGCAGGCTTCGCCACCTGGTTCGATTTGACGCCCGCCCATCCCGATCTATTCGCCGTGCCCGACGCCTCTTCGGTCATCCAGCTTCCATGGAAAAAGGATGTCGCCTGGGTCGCCGCCGATTGCATGATGGAAGACCAGCCGGTGGAGCAGGCGCCGCGCGTGGTGCTGAAAAAGCTCATCGCTGAGGCGGCAAGCGAAGGGCTCAGGGTCAAGACCGGCGTGGAGCCGGAATTTTTCCTGATTTCGCCGGACGGTGCGAAAATCTCCGACGAATACGACACAGCGGAAAAGCCCTGCTACGACCAGCAGGCGGTGATGCGCCGTTACGATGTGATCGCCGAGATCTGCGACTATATGCTGGAGCTGGGCTGGAAGCCCTACCAGAACGACCATGAGGACGCGAACGGCCAGTTCGAGATGAACTGGGAATATGACGACGCGCTGCAGACCGCCGACAAACATTCCTTCTTTAAATTCATGGTCAAATCCGTCGCCGAAAAACACGGGCTGCGCGCCACCTTCATGCCGAAGCCTTTCAAGGGCCTGACCGGCAATGGCTGCCATGCCCATATTTCGGTCTGGGACCTCGACGGCAAGGTCAACGCCTTCGCCGACAGGGAAATGCCGTTCGGTCTGTCGGCCAAGGGCAAGACGTTTCTCGGCGGCATCATGAAACACGCGTCGGCGCTTGCGGCCGTCACCAATCCGACGGTCAATTCCTACAAGCGCATCAACGCGCCGCGTACCGTTTCCGGCGCGACCTGGGCGCCGAATACGGTGACCTGGACCGGCAATAACCGCACCCATATGGTGCGCGTGCCGGGGCCGGGACGGTTCGAACTGCGCCTGCCGGATGGAGCCGTGAACCCTTATCTGTTGCAGGCCATCATCATCGCGGCCGGCCTTTCCGGTGTCCGCTCCAAGGCCGATCCCGGTCCGCACTACGATATCGACATGTATCGCGAGGGCCATACGGTCACGGATGCACCGAAGCTACCGCTCAACCTTCTCGATGCGCTGCGCGAATATGAGAAAGATGCGGAATTGCAGCAGGCGCTCGGCATTGAATTTTCGAATGCCTATCTGAAACTCAAACAGGGTGAGTGGAACAGCTACTGCTCGCAATTCACCGCATGGGAGCATCAGACGACCCTCGATGTCTAAGCCCGATTTTCCCCGCCGCGCTTGCGGCTTGCCCCGCGCGTCCAGCCGCGCGGGCGTTTTCCATATTGATGACAGAAAGATCGCCAGATGACGAACTTCGTCCTGACCGTGACATGCAAGTCTACCCGCGGCATTGTCGCCGCCCTTTCAGGCTTTCTCGCTGAGAAGGGGTGCAACATCGTCGACAGTTCGCAGTTCGACGATCTCGGCACAGGCCGTTTTTTCATACGCGTGGGTTTCATTTCCGAGGAGGGTGAGACACGCGACGCGTTGATGGACGGGCTGGCGCCCATCTCGGAAAAATTCGGCATGGAGGTGGCGCTGCACGATCAGGCAGAGCGGATGAAGGTTCTTTTGATGGTGTCGCGCTTCGGCCATTGCCTCAATGACCTGCTCTATCGCTGGCGCATCGGGGCGCTGCCGATCGATATTGTCGGCGTCGTCTCCAATCATTTCGATTACCAGAAGGTTGTCGTCAATCACGACATTCCGTTCCACCACATTCCGGTGACGAAACAGAACAAGCCGCAGGCCGAAGCCCGGATCATGGAGATCGTGGAAAGCTCGGGTACGGAACTCATCGTGCTGGCACGTTACATGCAGGTGCTTTCCGACAGGATGTGCGAGGCGATGTCGGGCAGGATCATCAATATCCACCACTCCTTCCTGCCCTCTTTTAAGGGCGCCAACCCTTACAAGCAGGCCTATCAGCGCGGTGTGAAACTGATTGGCGCGACGGCGCATTATGTGACCGCCGATCTGGATGAGGGACCGATCATCGAACAGGATATCGTGCGCATCACCCATGCCCAGTCGGCGGAGGATTACGTGTCGCTCGGCCGCGACGTGGAGGCGCAGGTGCTGGCGCGCGCCATACACGCCCATATTCATCGGCGTTTATTCCTGAACGGCAGCCGAACCGTGGTGTTCCCCCCCGGTCCCGGCTCTTACGCTTCAGAAAGAATGGGATGAGCATTCTGCGTGAGCCGGGTTGATGTTGTCGACACCTATCCCCGTAAGCGTGGTTTGCAACATTTCCCGAATGGCGACTACCAGATTGTTGAGCGGCTGGTCATCGCGGTAAAATGGCGCCGCCGTCCGGACGCGCTGATAAAGCCTATTGGTGCCGGGCGCACGGCCGCCTTCGTCTGGCTGCATGTCGTAAGCCTGCGCGGCGCTCATGATCTCGATTGCGAGAATGGTTTCCAGGTTGCCGATAATCGAAAGCGTCTTGTCGGCGGCGGCGGTGGCGTGAGTCAATATATCCTCCTGCAAGGCGGAGGTGATGCCGCCATCGAGGCTGGCGGGGGCGGCGAGGCGGCGGTTTTCCGCGGCAAGCGCTGCGGCGGTGTACTGGATGATCATGAAACCGGAACAGACACCATCACCTTCCGCCAAAAAGGCGGGCAGCCCGCTGACAAGCGGGTTGACGAGCCGGTCGATACGCCGCTCGGAAATCGCCGCGAGTTCGGCTGCGGCCGTCGCCAGCCCATCCATGGCAAGCCCGAGCGACGCACCGACGGCGTGGGCCTGGGAGTGGACCTCGGGCGACTGCGGCGTGCCGCCGACGACCGGGTTGTCCGTGACACTCGCGAGTTCGCGGTCTACGACGTCCGCGATCTGCGCGACGCTGTCGCGAACGGCGCCGTGCACCTGCGGCACGGCGCGCAGGCTAAGCGGATCCTGCGTGCGGGATCCGGCCGACCGGGCAAGCAGCGGGCTTGCCGCCAGAAGCTGGCGCAGGTTTGCGCCGACAGTCTGGATGCCGGGCGAGCTGCGCAGTGCCAGCGGCCCTGCGGCGAAGGGATCGGCCTGCGCGCCAAGGTTTTCATAGCTCATTGCCGCTGCCGCATCGGCCCAGTCAAGGAGCGAAGCCGTGCGCGCAAGCGCGAGGCTGGCGAGGCCGGTGGCGCAGGGTGTGCCGTTGACGAGGCTGAGCCCTTCCTTCGCCTGCAGAACCATGGGTTCGAGGCTAAGCTTTGCGAGCCCCTGCCGGCCGCTTATGAGTTCGCCCCCGTGGCGGGCCCAGCCTTCGCCGATCAGCACCAGCCCTATGGCCGCGGCATGGGTGAGGTAACCCACCGAGCCCTTTGACGGAATAACGGGAAGAATATCGCCATTCAGCAGGGCGAGCAGCGCTTCGACCGTTTTGACCTGCACGCCGGAATAACCATGCGCGAAGTTGTTGATCTGGGCGGCCATGATGGCCCGTGTTTCTTCGCGCCCGAGCGGTTCGCCGACGCCGCAGGAGTGGCTGAGCAGGATGTTGCGGGAAAGAGCCTGCTGCTGTGGGATGTCTACAATCACATCGCAGAGCGCGCCGACACCTGTGTTGATGCCGTAACCGCGCACCCGTTTTTCGACGAGCGCATCGACGACGGCGCGGGCTTCGGCAATGCGCCGCCACGCTTTGTCCGACAGGGAAAGCGTGGCGCCTTTTGCAACAGCGGCGATCTCTTGCCAGGTGAGGGGACGATCGATGGTGATCGTGTCAACCATGCTGGCCTTCTCCCGCACCCGCGCGGCGTTCCACGAAACGGGCGACATAATCATTTGCGGGGCTGTTGAGAATCTGATCCGGCGTTCCAACCTGCACCAGTTTGCCGTCCTTCAGGATCGCGATCTGTGCGCCGATGCGGAGCGCCTCGTCGAGATCGTGGGTGATGAAAACGATGGTCTTGTGCAGGTTCTTTTCGAGCTGCAGCAACTGGTCCTGCATGTCGGCGCGGATCAAGGGGTCGAGCGCCGAAAAGGCCTCGTCCATCAGTATGACGTCGGTATCGGCCGCGAGTGCCCGGGCCAGACCGACGCGCTGCTTCATGCCGCCGGAAAGCTGGTGCGGAAACTTGTCCTCATAGCCGGAAAGGCCGACGGTCTCGATCCACTTCATGCCGATGGGCCGTGCGTCGGCCTTGGTCAGCCCGCGCACGCGCTGGCCATAAACGACGTTCTGCAAGACGGTGCGGTGCGGCATCAGACCGAAATTCTGGAACACCATGCTGACGCGTCGGTTGCGGAAGTCGCGCAGGTCTTTGGGCTTCAGTGCTAGAACATTGTCGCCGCCGACGAGAATCTCGCCGCTTGTCGGTTCGATCAGCCGGTTGATGTGGCGCACCAGCGTCGACTTGCCGGAACCGGAGAGGCCCATGATCACGAAAATGCGGCCGGCTTCGATGTCGAGGCTGACATTGTCGAGGCCGACGCTGCATCCCGTTTTTGCCAGGATTTCGCTTTTTTCCGCGCCCTGCTGGGCCATGGTCAGCGCAGCTTTCCAGTTGCCGCCGAATATCTTGGACACGTTGCGGATATGGATATCAGTCATTGCCCATTTCCTTCCGGCTGGATCGACCAAAACCTTGGGTGATGCGATCGAGCACGATTGCGAGAATAACGATGCCGAGACCTGCTTCGAGGCCCTTGCCGACATCGAGCGTCTGGATGCCGTTCAGCACCTGCTCGCCAAGACCGCGCGCGCCGATCATCGAGGCGACGACGACCATGGAGAGCGCCATCATAATCGTCTGGTTGAGGCCGGCCATGATCGTGGGCGTGGCGAGCGGCAATTCGACGCCGAAGAGGATTTGTCTCGGGCTGCCGCCAAATGCGGTCGCCGCCTCCACCACTTCCCGGTCCACCTGCCGGATGCCGAGATCGGTCAGGCGGATCAGCGGCGGCACGGCATAAACGATGGTGGCCAGTACGGCCGGGACCTTGCCGAGGCCGAAAAGCATGATGGCGGGAATGAGATAGACGAAGCTCGGCATGGTCTGCATGACATCGAGTATCGGCAGGGTGATGCGCCGAGCCCATTCGCTTTTGGCAAGCAGGATACCCATGGGTACCCCGATGACGATGGAAATGAGGCTGGCAATCAGCATCAGCGCCAGCGTCTGCATCGTCAGGTCCCAGAGACCGAGCGCGCCGACGATGAACAGCATCACCGCCACCATGATGACGAGCGAAATCTTCTTCGCCGCGAACCAGGCGAGCACCAGGAAGACCAGAAAAATGGCCCACCACGGCAGACCGCGCAGCACCCATTCCACAAAGAGGATCGCCTGCAGGATCGTCTGCGAGATCGCCTTGAAAACGGAGCCGTAATTCACCACCAGCGAGCGCACGATCTCATTGATCGGGCCGCGGATGGAAATATGGAAAACTTCAGGAAACATTGGTGTCGTCCTCGCGCCTGCCGACCCCATGTGCGGTAGCCGGCCCCTGTCCTGACGGGAAAAGGCGCGCCGGAAGCCCGGCGCGCGTGCGATGTTTACTTGACGGCGGCTTCGATACGCGCCTTGGCGTCGGCAGAAACCCAGCTGCCCCAGACATCGCTCTTGGTCTGAAGGAAGGTTTTGGCGGCGGCTGTCGCATCGACCTGCTTGTCGGTCATGTAGGCGAGGCTGGCGTTGATCTCCGTCAACGGGAAGGTCGCCTTTTCAAGGATCGCAATGATCTCCGGTGCTTCCTTCGCAAAGGTGCTGTTCACGCCATAGGCCACCTCGACGGAGGGGAAGGCGCAACCGGCGTCGCGCTTTCCATCGGCGCTCGTCAGTTCCTTCCAGCAAGCGTCGCTATAGGCCGGCTCCTGCAGCTGGATGAGCTTGTATTTGCCCATGATTGCCGTCGGGCTCCAGTAATAGAACAGCATCGGTTCGCCCTGGAGATAGGCGGCGGCAATTGCGGCGTCGAGAGCGGTGCCGGTGCCGGGCCGGAAGTTCACATAGTTTGCTTCCAGCTTGTAGGCCTGCAGCTTTGCGGTGTTGACGCCTTCGCAGGTCCAGCCCGAGGGGCAATTGAGGAAGCGGCCCTTGGCGGGCTCTTCCGGATCCTTGAACAGTTCAACGATCTTCGGGTCGGAAAGCTGGTCGACGTTCTTCAGGTCCGGAGCTTTGGCTTCGATGCCTTTCGCCGGGTCGCCCTTGACCAGATACTCCGGCACGAACCAGCCTTCGGCGGCGCCGACGAAGGTCTTGCCGACCGATGTTACCTGCCCGGCTTCCGCAGCCTTGTTCCAGACGTCGGAGCGGCCGATCCATTCTTCAGCAAAGATCTGCACGTCGTTATTGGCGGTCGCCTGTTCCAGCGTCACGGAGTTACCGGGAATGGAATCGACCTTGCAATCATAGCCCTTGGAGAGGATTTCCTTCATGACTTCGGTGATGAAAGCGCCGCTTTCCCAGTCGATGCCGGCGAAGGTGATGGTCTTTCCAGCGGCGCAATAGCCTTCCGCTCTCGCTGACCCGGCATAGGCTCCCATGATGAGCGCGGTGGTGGCCAGCGCGATTTTCAACTTTGAATTCAGCATTGCATTCCCCTTTTGGTTTGATGATTGGCAAGTTGCTGGCATGCGTTTTGTGGTTTCAGCCGGGCGTGCCCTGGGCAGATGCCTACCCCTGAGCCCGGCGGTCATTGGTGCATTTCATGTCCCTGCGAAATCGGCGGTCGGGCGCTCGTCGAATCAACGTGGAATTGGATGTTCGCCTTGAAGCGGTATGCTGGAAGTTCACTATACAACTTTGAAAGATTCGCATGGGACGCGCGTATCGGCGACGTTGGGTCGAACGCCCCTGCGCTGGTTGGTTCTGAAAAGGGTGAGCTTTCAGCGCATATTGCCTAGGCGCGCCATCAAATACAGCTTCGCCTTCGGCATGGCAGCCGCTGCCCTTGCGCTTGGCGGGCATTTGAGTATCGCCACGACCATCGGCGGGAGACCTGCTGTTGCCAGAGATCGAGTCTTCGCTCGCCATTATTTTCCCCTCAAGTTGTATATGTAACTTCACACATTTGCGAAAGACAAGCAAGGCGGGATGTGATAATTTTGTGCTTGTGCGGATTCTGGCTGCGTTTTGTGCAGTCGCCCGATTTTTAGGAGTTTCAATGCTGTCCGTCATCGAAAACGAGTTTCCTGTCTCGGGCGATCGCTCCTCCCTGCCGCTGTATGAGCGAGTGAAAGAACAGATCAAGGAAAAGATCGCCGGCGGAGAGTGGTTGACGAACCACAGGATACCCTCCGAAAACGAGATCGTGGACATGCTGGGTGTCAGTCGGATGACGGCGAACCGAGCGCTGCGGGAGTTGGCAACCGAGGGGGTGATCGTTCGTGTGCAGGGGCGCGGGTCTTTTGTCGCCCCGAAAAAGCGAAGCGCTGGCATGATGGGCGTGCGCAACATTGCCGACGAGATCAAGGAGCGCGGTTCGACGCATCGACCGAGCCTGATCCTTGCCCAGACGGAAGTTTGCGGTCCCGATCTCGCAACGGCGCTGGAGATCGCCGTGGGAGCGAAGGTTTTTCACTCCATCATCGTCCACCACGAAGACGATGTGCCGATCCAGCTTGAAGATCGCTTCGTCAATGCGGAGATCGCTCCAGATTATCTGATGCAGGATTTCAATACGCTCACCCCGAATGCCTATTTGACAGCGGCGGCGCCAATTTCGCGAACAGAGCAATTCATCGAGGCCGCGTCGCCCCAGCCCTGGGAGTGCAAATTGATGGCCATAAGCCGAAACGAGCCTTGCCTTCTCGTGCGCCGCAGAACCTGGTCATCGAGCCGCGCCGTCACATCCGTACGGCTGCTCTACCCCGGTTCCCGATATCGGCTTGAAAGTCAAGAATAGAGGTCCGCGGCCGCGTGCCTTGATGGCTATGCCAGCAGTCCGCGCATAATCAGTTCGAGATGAATCTTGAGAACAGCCTGCCTGTCCAGAATGCGCCGGTCGTTGAAAATCAGCCGAAACACCAACGTTCCAACCATGGGCGACATCACGACCTTGGCGAGTTCGGGGGGATTAGCCCTGAACCTTTTTTTCGCCACGCCCTCCTCCAGGATCGTATCGATGCGCGCAAAGACCGGCGCCATCATCGTGTCATAGTGCTGGTCGATGAGATCCGGGAATTTTGCGCCTTCCGCGACGATTAGACGAAACAGTTCCCGCATTTTTCTGTTGTCGACGAGTGAGTCGAACAGGAATTCGAGCAGCAGGCGAAGCTGCTCGACGGGATCGTCTGACTTATGCGTATAGGCGCTGAACGTCTCCCGGAACGGCATGGAGGCACGTTTTACCATGGCCTCGAAAAGCGCCTCCTTGGTTTCGAAATAGACGTAGACCGTGCCTTTCGTCACTCCCACTCGTTCCGCGATGTCCTCCACCCGGGTCGCGGTAAATCCCCTTTTGGTGAATTCCTCGAATGCTGCATCGAGAATTTGCAACGGACGTTGTATCTTCTGTTCAGCACGTGTCAGCTTTGCTTTCGGCATGGCCCCGGATCCTTCTGTTTTCGACGCGCGCTCTTCCGTCCGTCGCGATTGGCGGAAGTGAGAGACGGGTTTGCCTATAGCACCGGCGCAAAAACCGGAACGATTTTTGTGAAGGCGCGCACATGCTTCGCTATGCCGGACCATTGCCAATGCGCCCGCAGGTATGTGCCGGACGACGAGGGAATGATCATTCGGGAACCCGTGCGGATGCTCCGCACAGCTCCCCGATCAGCAGCATAAGAATTTCATTGACTATTCAGTCAGTCAAATATTATAGGATGAGGCGAAAATCAAGAGGTCACCATGAGAACCATTCTTATCGCGGCGGCGCTTGGCGGCATTTTCGCCCTGTCGTCCTGCAGCAATGACGAGCCGCCCGCCGAAAAGCCGCTTCGCACCGTCGATGTGGTCGCGGTTGAGAAAAAGCCCGTCGATCGCGGTAGCGTCATCACGGGCGAAGTAAAGGCGCGAGTCCAAACGGATCTATCCTTCCGGGTCAGCGGCAAGATCACCGAGCGGCTGGTGGATGTGGGCGCACGGGTCAAGACCGGGCAATTGCTTGCCCGCATGGATCCCGAAGAGCAAAAGGCCGATCTCGATGTCGCCTTGGCCAACCTGCAATCTGCGGAGGCGCAGCAGACGCAGGCGCAATTGACGTTCGATCGTCAACAAAGCCTTTTCAAGACGCAGGTGACCTCGCGTTCGGCGGTCGACAAGGCCCAGGAAACCCTGCTCACGACGCAGGGTGCGGTGAGATCGGCGCAGGCGCAGCTCGATACGGCGCGCGATGCCCTGTCCTACACCGAACTCAGGGCGGATGCGGATGGCGTCATCACGGCGCGTAATGTCGAGGTCGGCCAGGTGGCGCAGGCCGCCCAGCTCGTCTTCACGCTGGCGCATGACGGGCCGCGCGATGCGGTCTTCGACGTTTATGAATCCCTGTTCCTCGAGCGCGATATCGATAATCTCGTCAATGTCAGCCTCCTGTCGGATCCCACCCACAGAATTGCGGCGCCGGTACGGGAGATTTCGCCGACTATCGACCCCGACAATGGAACGATCAGGGTCAAGGTGGGCCTGAACGGCGACATGACCATGCCGCTCGGCGCGCCCGTTTCCGGCCATTTCCGTTTCGAACAGATCGATGCGATTGAGCTTCCGTGGTCGGCGATGACGTCGCAGGACGGCCTGCCTGCCGTCTGGGTGGTCGATCCGCAATCTTCGGAAATCGCCATGCGGCGTGTCGAGGTCGCCGACTACGAGACGGGTCAATTCGTCGTCGCACAAGGGCTCAATCCCGGCGAACTTGTGGTCACCGTTGGTACCAAATTTCTCCGCGCCGGCGAAAAGGTCGCCTATGAAAAGGGGCAGGCACAATAATGTCCAGTATATACAGAAGCTTGTTTTTGGCGGTTGCGGCCATTGCGGTTTCCTCCTGCGAGGAGAAGCAGGAAGCCGCCGCCGAGGCGCCGCGTCCGGTGCTTTCCGTTGTCGTGGAAGAGAAGTCGGCCGACGCCCTGCGGCTGACCGGCACGGTGGAATCGCGCATTCAGACCGATCTCGGCTTTCGCGTTCTCGGGCGCATTATCGCGCGCAATGTCGATGTCGCCGATCTGGTAAAGAAAGGTGATGTGGTCGCGTCGATCGATCCGCTGGCGCTGGAGCTTGCGGTGAAGAGCGCGCAGTCCGACCTTTCCAATGCGGAAGCGCAGCTCGCCAATGCAATAACGACCGAGCAGCGCCAGCGCGTGTTGGCGGAGGCCCGCAGCGGCACGGAGGCCGCGCTGGAAGAAGCCCAACAGGCAACACGCACCGCCAACGCCGCCGTCGCCAAGGCCCGCGCCAATCTGGACAAAGCCGAGGAGCAGCTGGGCTATGCGCAGTTGCATGCAGAATTTGACGGCGTGGTTACGGGGACTTCGGGCGAAATCGGTCAGGTTGTCTCGGCCGGCCAGACAGTCGTGACCATCGCTCGCCCGGAAGTGCGCGATGTGGTGGTCGACGTTCCGCAATTTGCGGCGCAGCGCCTGGAGATCGGCTCCGCCTTCGAGATCGCCCTGCAGCTCGATCCGAAAATTCGAACCACCGGCGTGGTGCGCGAGATCGCTCCGGAAGCCGAAACGGCGACGCGCACGCGCCGCACGAAGATCAGCCTGCAGGATGCGCCGTCGGCATTCCGGCTCGGCTCCGTTGTCACGGCTTCGGTGCTTGCCGCATCCGAACCGCAGATCATGCTTCCGTCATCGGCCCTGCTGAAAACCGACAATGGCTGGGGTGTCTGGATCGTCAATGCCGAAACGGCGACGGTAACGCTCCGCACGGTCACGATAGATGGCGAGCCTGCTGAAGGCGGCAACGTGCGCATCACCGGTGGCGTCAAGCCCGGCGAGCGCGTCGCCAGCGCCGGCGTTCACAAGCTCAAGGATGGACAGGCCATCAGGATCGATCAGGAGGTCCGTCAGTGAAGAAATTCAACCTTTCCGACTGGGCGCTCGAGCACCGTTCGCTCGTCTGGTACTTCATGCTGGTTTTCGTTCTTGCCGGCGTTTTCTCCTATATCAACCTTGGTCGCGAGGAAGATCCGAACTTCACCATCAAGACGATGGTGATCAGTGCGCAATGGCCCGGCGCTTCCGCCGAAGAAGTGGCGCGGCAGGTGACCGACAGGATCGAGAAGAAGCTCGAGGAACTCGACAATCTCGATCATCTGCGCAGCCAGACGGTGGCCGGCCGCACGACGATCTTCGTGGAATTGGTGCCGGAAACCAAGGCGCGCAACGTCGAACCGACATGGTTGCGGGTGCGCAACATGATCGGCGATATCAAGGGCGATTTCCCCTCGGGCGTTGTCGGTCCCTTCTTCAACGACCGTTTCGGCGATGTCTATGGCAATATCTACGCTTTCACCAGCGATGGTCTCAGCCAGCGACAATTGCGCGATCTGGTGGAGGATGCCCGTGCGAAGGTGCTGACTGTCGACAATATCGGCAAGGTCGATGTCATCGGCGCGCAGGACGAAACGATCTATCTGGAGTTCTCCACGCGGAAGATCGCGGCGCTTGGCATCGACCAGCAGTCGATCATCAAGACGCTGCAATCACAGAACGCCGTCACGCAATCCGGTTTCGTCAATGCCGGGCCAGAGCGCGTGGCGCTGCGTGTCAGCGGCCAGTTCACTTCGGAAGACAGCCTGCGGTCCATCAATCTGCGGGTCAACAACCGGTTCTTCCCGCTGACGGAAGTGGCAACGATCCGGCGTGGTTATGTCGATCCGCCATCCTCGCTCTTCCGCTTCAACGGTCAGCCGGCCATCGGCCTTGCAATCGGCATGAAAACCGGCGCAAACCTGCTGCACTTCGGCGAGGCGCTGGATGCGCAGATGAAGCGGGTGGTGGCGGATCTGCCGGTTGGTGTCGATGTGCATCGCGTGTCCGATCAGCCGGCCGTGGTCGATGAGGCGGTCTCGGGCTTCACCTCGGCGCTGTTCGAGGCCATCGCCATCGTTCTTGTCATCAGCTTCATCAGCCTTGGTCTCAGGGCCGGCATGGTGGTTGCCGTTTCCATTCCGCTCGTGCTGGCGATCACCTTCGTCTATATGGAATATACCGGCATTTCTTTGCAGCGTATCTCTCTGGGCGCCCTCATCATCGCGCTCGGCCTTCTTGTCGACGATGCGATGATTGCCGTCGAGATGATGGTCGCGCGGCTCGAGGTCGGAGACGATCTCAGGAAAGCGGCGACCCATGTTTATACCTCGACCGCTTTCCCGATGCTGACCGGAACGCTGGTCACTGTCGCCGGCTTCATTCCGGTCGGTCTCAACAACAGCGCGGCAGGTGAATTCACCTTCACGCTCTTTGTGGTGATCGCCGTTTCGCTGATCGTGTCATGGATCGTCGCGGTTCTGTTCACGCCGTTGCTCGGTGTGACGATCCTGCCGAAGACGATGAAATCGCACCATGAGAAAAAGGGCCGTTTTGCCTCCGCCTTTTCCTGGCTTCTCGGCCGGGCGCTGCGCTGGCGCTGGGTGACGATCGTCGCTACGGTTGCGTTGTTTGCCCTGTCCATTGGCGGCATGGGCCTTGTGCAGCAGCAGTTCTTCCCGTCTTCCGACCGCGTGGAGCTGATCGTCGACTGGAACCTGCCGCAGAACAGCTCCATTGCCGAAACCAACCGGCAGATGGCCAAGTTCGAACAGGAAATGCTGGCCAACAATCCGGATGTCGATCACTGGACAAGTTATGTTGGTGAGGGCGCACCGCGTTTCATCCTGTCCTTCGACGTGCAGACGCCGGACGTGACCTTTGGCCAGACGGTCATCGTCACCAAGGGGCTGGATGTGCGTGACAAGGTGCGTGCCGAATTACAGGCTTATCTGGACCGTACATTCATCGGCACCGACGCCTTCGTGAAATTGCTCGATATCGGCCCTCCCGTCGGGAAACCGGTTCAATATCGCCTGAGTGGACCCGATATCCAGAAAGTCCGCGAGCTTGGACAGCAATTGTCGGGCGTCGTCAGCGAAAACCGGCTGCTGTCCAACATGGTCATGGACTGGAACGAGCCGACGCGCGTGGTCAAGGTCGATGTTCTGCAGGACAAGGCCCGCCAGCTCGGCGTCTCCTCGGAAGACATCGCCAATGCCATGAACAGCATTGTCGAAGGCTCCACCGTCACGCAGGTGAGAGACGATATCTACCTTGTCAACGTGGTGGCGCGGGCGCAGATGTCCGAGCGCGGCTCCATCGAGACGTTGCAGAACCTGCAATTGCCGGCGACCAACGGCAAGGCCGTCCCGCTTTCGGCGATCGCCAATTTCCGCTATGAGCTGGAGCAGCCGACCATCTGGCGTCGCGACCGCATCCCGACTGTCACGGTCAAGGCCGCCATTATCGGCCCAACGCAGCCGGCCACGATTGTGGAGCAGCTGAAGCCGAAGATCGAGGCGTTCCAGAAAACGCTTCCCGTCGGCTACACGTTGGAGACGGGTGGCTCGGTGGAATCCAGCGCGGATTCGCAGGCGCCGATTGTCGCTGTCGTGCCCATGATGCTGTTTGCTATGGCGACGATCCTGATGATCCAGCTTCAAAGCTTCAGCCGGCTGTTCCTTGTATTCGCCGTCGCGCCGACTGCCCTGATCGGTGTCGTGGTGGCGTTGCTCTTCTCCAATGCGCCGATGGGCTTCGTCGCCATCCTCGGTGTGCTGGCGTTGATCGGCATCCTGATCCGCAACTCGGTCATTCTCGTCGTGCAGATCGAGCATCTGAGAAGCGAAGGGGTTTCGGCCTGGCGGGCGGTCATCGAGGCGACCGAGCACCGCATGCGGCCAATCATGCTGACGGCGGCGGCAGCCACACTTGCCCTCATTCCCATATCCCGGGAGATTTTCTGGGGGCCGATGGCCTATGCCATGATGGGTGGTATCGTGGTGGGTACGGCGCTGACGCTGCTTTTCCTGCCGGCGCTCTATGTCGCGTGGTTCCGGATTCCGCGCGAGGATGACAAGCCGGAAGGACACGACGTCACGGCCTGATACTAGAAAAGGAGTGAGGGCGTTACCTCATCATTCCCATAAAAATATCCGCCATCGTTGTTCCCATGGGCAGGATAATGTTAGGAAGGTCGGCTTAGCTGCGAGAGCGGCGGCCGTCCTTTCGTTTTTGGACGCCGCATGATCTTGCATATCGAATCCGTATGTCGCCGATATTGCGGATCACAATGGGGTGCCGGAGGGCTTGAAGATGGGCGGGTTGTCGGATTGGCTTGCGGATGCGCAGCCGATCAATCGCAAGAATGCCGCAGAAGCGGTGTTCGATGATATCCGTTCCGCCATCACTTCGGGGCAGCTTGCGGTCGGCACCCGGCTGCCTTCCGAAGCCCATCTGGCCGCCCGATATGGCGTCAGCCGACCGATTGTTCGCGAGGCTTTGCGGTCTCTCCAGACCCTGGGGCTGACACAGACCCGCACCGGAAGCGGCACCTATGTGATGACGCCGACGCCGCCTTCCGAATTGAATTACGGCGCCTATTCCGCCCGCGATCTGATCGAGGCTCGCCCTTTCATCGAGGTTCCCGCGGCCGGTTGGGCGGCGTTGAGGCGGACCGACGCCCAACTGGCGGTCTTGCTTGATCTTTGCGGCCGGATGGAAGCCGAAGAAAGGCCGCATCCCTGGGTGCTGCTGGATGGTCAATTCCATTGCGCCATTGCGGAAGCTTCGGCCAACAGGCTGTTCGCCAAGGTGGTGGCCGACGCCCGTGAGGCGCTGTCCCAACAGTCAGAGATGGTCAACCTTATGGCCGGTCGCCGCGTGGCCTCGAATTTCGAGCACCGCCGGATCGTCGAGGCGATCCGGCGGGGGTCAGCGCCTGAGGCGCGGGAGGCGATGGAGCTTCACCTTGGGCAGGTGAAACAGGTGGTGACGACGATCATTGGCGAAGATCGGCTTCGCCAGCCGTGAGGGCGGGCAGGTTGGCAAGGTGCCGCGGGCTCAGCGCCTGCTGCAATTGTGCGTTCGTTAGATAACCGCGTTCCAGAACCACTTGCGGCACCGTGCGGCCGCTGGCAAGCGCTTCCTTGGCCACCTCCGTCGCCGCATAATAACCGATCAGCGGGTTGAGCGCGGTGGCGAGGCCAATGGATTCTTCCACGCGCTGCGCCATGATCGCCGGATTGGCGACGATGCCGTCGACGCAGCGTTCCGCCAAGGTGCGGCAGGCGGCGCTGAGTTGGCTGATGCTCTGTGAAAGCGCGCGCACGATGATCGGCTCGAAAGCGTTCAGCTGCAACTGCCCGGCTTCGGCGGCCATGGTGATGGTGATGTCATTGCCGATCACCGCATAGGCCACCTGGTTGACCACTTCGGGAATGACCGGATTGATCTTGCCCGGCATGATGCTGGAACCCGCCTGGACGGAGGGCAGGGTGATCTCACCGATGCCGGCGCGCGGACCGGAGGAGAGCAGGCGAAGGTCGTTGCAGGTCTTCGACAGCTTGACGGCAACGCGTTTCAGCACGCCGGAAAGGTGCACGAAGGCACCGGGGTCCTGTGTGGCTTCGATCAGGTCGGCAGCCGTCACGAGCGGCCTTCCCGTCAGTTCCGCCAGATGCTGGCAGGCGAGCGCTGCATAACCGCGCGGTGCATTCAGCCCGGTGCCGATGGCGGTGGCGCCGAGATTGATTTCGTGCAGGAGTGCTGCGGATTCGATGAGACGCGCCTGATCTTCTCCCAGCATCACCACGAAGGTACGGAATTCCTGGCCGAGCGTCATCGGCACGGCGTCCTGCAATTGGGTGCGGCCGATCTTGATGAAGCCGGCAAATTCCTGCGCCTTGCGGTCGAAAGCGTCCTTCAGAACGCCCATGGAAGCCGCCAGATCATCGATCGCCTCGATCAGGCCGACATTGATCGCGGTCGGATAAGCGTCGTTGGTCGATTGGCTGAGATTGACATGGTCGTTCGGGTGAAGCCGGGCATAATCGCCTTTTTCGTGACCAAGCAGCTCAAGCGCGCGGTTGGCGATGACCTCATTGGCGTTCATGTTGGTGGAGGTACCGGCGCCGCCCTGGATTTCATCCACCACGAACTGCTCATGCAGCGCCCCGGCGCGGATTTCGCGGCAAGCCTCTGCAATGGCTTCCATGCGTTCGGCATCGATGAGGCCGAGCTCGTGATTTGCGCGTGCGGCCGCCTCCTTCACATAGGCCAGTCCCCGGACGAGATAAGGGTTGTGGCCTATGGTCACCCCGGTGATCTTGAAGTTTTCCACAGCGCGCGCTGTGTGCACGCCCCAATAGACATCCGCCGGAATTTCCTTCGTCCCGAGCAAATCATGCTCCTTGCGCGTCACGCTCACTCTTTCCTCCACTGGCTTTTAAGTGTTGTAATATCTGTAAAGCTGTCTTACAGATTTTTCGACCTTAAACTTGGTGGAGGAGAAGGTCAATCATGTCGAATACCCTTGACGAACGGCATTATCTGCCATTATGACGGCAAAAATCTGTCATGCAGCTTTACAGCATGTTTGCATTCGCTGGCCATATTTCCAGCATTGGGGACGACGCCAGTTCCACTTTGATTTCCGGCTTATTGCCGACTACAAGCGTTTTATCGGGAGGATAAATCCATGCATTCTGGAAAAACGGCACCCGCCGAACGTGAGGTCTTCGTCGAAGAGGATCTCGGTTATCATAAAGCCCTGAAGCCGCGCCAAATCCAGATGATCGCCATCGGCGGCGCCATCGGCACGGGTCTGTTTCTGGGTGCCGGTGGGCGTCTCGCGCAGGCTGGTCCGGCGCTGGTTTTCGTTTATGCGCTTTGCGGCTTCTTCGCGTTTCTGGTGCTGCGCGCGCTCGGTGAGCTGATCATGCATCGCCCGAGCTCCGGTTCCTTTGTGTCCTATGCGCGCGAGTTCTACGGCGAGAAGATGGCCTTTGCAGCCGGCTGGATGTATTGGCTCAACTGGGCCATGACCTCGGTGGCCGATGTCACCGCCGTTGCGCTTTATATGAATTTCTTCAAGCAATACGTGCCGTGGCTTGCGGGTATCGACCAGTGGGTCTTCGCGATGACGGCGCTGGTGGTCGTGCTGGCGATGAACATGCTGTCGGTGAAGGTGTTCGGCGAACTGGAGTTCTGGTTCAGCCTGATCAAGGTTCTGGCTCTCGCCATTTTCCTCGTCGTTGGCGTCTACTTCGTTATTTTCGGCACGCCCATTGAAGGCCACGTCACCGGCTTCAGCCTGATTACGGACAATGGTGGCTTTTTCCCGAACGGCATTCTTCCCGCCTTCGTGATCATACAGGGTGTCGTTTTCGCTTATGCCTCGATCGAGTTGATCGGCACGGCGGCGGGTGAGACCGAAGACCCGCGCAAGGTCATGCCGCGCGCCATCCGCGCGGTGGTTCTGCGCCTCGTCGTCTTTTACGTCGGCTCCGTGCTGCTGTTCACGCTGCTTCTGCCCTATACCGCCTACAAGGCCGGCGAGAGCCCCTTCGTCACCTTCTTCGGCTCCATCGGTGTAGAGGGCGCTGACGTGATCATGAACCTCGTCGTGCTGACAGCCGTGCTCTCCTCGCTCAATGCCGGCCTGTATTCCACAGGCCGCATTCTCCACTCCATGGCGGTTTCCGGCTCGGCCCCGGCAGCGCTCGCAAAGATGAACAAGAACGGCGTGCCCTATGGGGGCATCGCGGTTACCGCCGTCGTTACCGTATTCGGCGTCGCGCTCAATGCCGTTGTCCCCTCCGCCGCGTTCGAAATCGCACTTAACCTGTCAGCGCTTGGCATCATCTGCGCCTGGGCCGTTATCGTGCTCTGCCAGCTGAAGCTCTGGCAGCTGTCGCAGCGCGGTGAGATCGTGCGTCCGGATTTCCGCATGTTCGGCGCGCCCTATACCGGCATCCTCACACTCATCTTCCTTTTCGGTGTCCTTGTGCTGATGGCGTTTGACTATCCTGTCGGCTCCTGGACCATCGCCTCGCTGATTGTCATCATTCCAGCGCTCGTCATCGGCTGGTATCTGTTGCGTGATCGCATCTACCGCCTCGCGGACGAGCGTGCGGGAGCGATACAGTGAGCGGGCAGGGCGCAACGCCTCTGGTGGCGGTCATCGCCACCGGCGGCACCATCGCCAGCCGGCGTGGCGCCGATGGCGCAAGCCAGCCCAGCCTTTCGGGTGAGGACCTGCTGGCGCTGGTTCCGCAGATCAACGCCCGGCTGAAGCCTGTCGATTTGATGGCGAAGGATTCCTCAAGCCTGACATTGGCGGACATGCAGCGCATCAGTGATGCGGTGGGAATGGAGCTTGATGATCCCGCCGTTGCCGGCATCGTGGTTCTGCATGGCACCGACGCCATGGAGGAATCCTCGCTGCTCGTACATTTGCAGCGGGCCATCACAAAGCCGGTGGTCTTCACCGGCGCGCAGTTTACCGCAGACCATAAGGACGCGGACGGACCGGCCAATCTGGCCAAGGCCATAGAAACAGCGCTCGATCACGCGAATGCCGCAAAAGGTGTGCTCCTTTCCTTCGGCGGCCGCTGTCTGCCGGCCTGGGGGCTTTACAAGCTGAGCGCGGACGAGGCGGATGCCTTCCGCTCGGCCCGGCCAATGGTGGCTGCCGCAACGCTGCGGCTTTCCGCCCCGGTAACCGATCAGCGCGTCGATATCGTCGCCATTCATCCCGGCTGTGACGCCACCCATATCGATGCAAGCCTGCAGGTGGGCGCGAAAGGCATCGTTCTTGCCGCACTTGGTTCCGGCAATGCCAATCCGCGTATCGCCGAAGCCGTGAAGCGCTGCGCAGAACGCGGCGTTCCCGTCATCGTTTCCAGCCGCGTGCCGGAAGGGCGGCTCGTGGCAAGTTACGGCGGCGGTGGCGGCGGGCATGACCTTGTCGCAGCGGGCGCCGTGCATTCATCCACCCTTCGTCCCGGACAGGCCCGCATTTTGCTGGCCGCGCTGCTTGCCAGTAAAAGCCCGGCGGAAACCATCGTTTCCGCTTTCGGTGACAGCCGGCTTGCTTAGAGCACTTCCAGGAAAAGTGGACCCCGGTTTCCCGTCCGGAGATGCGTCAAGACTCTAAGTAGCGGTAGCGATGCCCGCAACCGGCGGGCATCAAAATTCCTATAGAATTCCTATTTTATTCCATCTGTGGCCGTCTCGAACCTTTATGCGGTTCGGGTGCATTCTTCTGTTCGGGAAGGGATGGTGTTCCCTTTCCAGCCAGAAAGATTGAAAAGCGACGTCCCACATGACGGCGCTTTTCTTCCTGTACGGCTCCTCGATTAAAAAGGAGTCCCATCGATGATGGATGTTGTTCTGATCGGTGCAGCCACGGTGTTTTTCGCCCTCTGCTTTGCCTATACGCGCGCCTGCGACCGGCTTTAGACGGAGGCTGCGATGACATTCGACTATATCTTGAGCGGTGCTGTCACGGTCTTTATCGCCGCCTATCTCACCTATGCTCTCATTCGCCCCGAACGCTTCTGATCGGGAAGCGGCGGCTATTGAAAGTTAAAGTACCATGACCCTCAATGGATGGTTTCAGATTCTGCTGTTTTGCGGGATCATTTTTGCGCTGGTGAAGCCGCTCGGCTTCTATATGGCGCGTGTCTTTAATGGCGACCGCACCCTGCTGTCGCCGGTTCTCGTACCCGTAGAGCGTGGCCTCTATGCCCTTGCAGGAACAAGCGAGCGCGAGGAACAGCACTGGACGACTTATGCTTTCTCCATGCTTCTCTTCAACCTCTTCGGCTTTGCCCTGCTTTACGCCTTGATGCGCTTTCAGGCCGTGATGCCCTACAATCCGCAGGCGATGCCGGCCGTCGGGCCTGAATTGTCCTTCAATACGGCGGTCAGCTTCGTCACCAACACCAACTGGCAGAACTATGGCGGGGAAAGCACCCTGTCCTATCTGACCCAGATGGCCGGTCTCACCGTGCAGAACTTCGTCTCTGCCGCAACAGGCATGGCCATAGCCATCGGCCTCATCCGCGCTTTTTCGCGTGCTTCCGGCAAGGCGATCGGCAATTTCTGGGTGGATATGGTCCGGGCGACCCTCTACGTGCTTTTACCCTTCTGCATCGTGCTGACCCTCGTTTACGTCTGGCTCGGCGTGCCACAGACGCTCGGCGCCTATGTGAATGCGCAGACGCTGGAAGGCGCAAAGCAGACCATTGCCGTCGGGCCCGTGGCGTCGCAATTGGCGATCAAGATGTTGGGCACCAATGGCGGCGGCTTCTTCAGTGCCAATTCCGCGCACCCGTTCGAAAACCCCAACGCCATTTCCAACATGATCCAGATGGTGTCGATCTTCGCCATCGGGGCAGCCTTCACCAATGTTTTCGGCCGCATGGTCGGCAACCAGCGTCAGGGCTGGGCGATCCTCGCCGCCATGGGCGTGCTGTTCATCGCCGGCGTCGCCGTCACCTATTGGGCGGAAGCGGCTGGAAATCCGCTGATGCATGGCTTCGGTCTTGCCGGCGGCAATATGGAGGGCAAGGAGGCCCGTTTCGGCGTGGCGCTCTCGTCGCTCTTCGCGGTCATCACCACCGCGGCCTCGTGCGGTGCGGTCAATGCCATGCATGGCAGCTTCACGGCGCTGGGTGGTCTAATCCCGCTTATCAATATGCAACTGGGCGAAGTGATCGTCGGCGGTGTCGGCGCGGGTTTTTACGGCATTCTGCTCTTCATCGTCATCGCCATCTTCGTGGCAGGGCTGATGGTTGGGCGGACGCCGGAATATCTCGGCAAGAAGATCGAGGCCAAGGAAATGAAGATGGCGGTTCTGGCCATTCTCTGCCTGCCGCTCGCCATGCTTTTCTTCACGGCAATGGCCACTGTTCTGCCTTCGGCCGTGGCGTCGATAGGAACGGCGGGGCCGCACGGCTTCTCCGAAATCCTCTATGCCTATACCTCGGCGGCCGCCAATAACGGCTCCGCCTTCGGCGGGCTTACCGGCAATACGACCTGGTACAACATCACGCTTGGTTTCGGCATGTTGATGGGCCGTTTTCTGGTGATCATTCCAGCACTCGCCATTGCCGGTTCCTTGGTCGCCAAGAAGACCGTTCCGGCCTCGGCTGGCACCTTCCCGACGGATGGCCCGCTTTTCGTTGGTCTGCTGGTCGGCACGATCCTGATTGTCGGCGGCCTTACCTTCCTGCCTGCGCTAGCGCTCGGCCCCGTTGCCGAACATCTGGCGATGGCGGTAGGCCAGGTCTTCTGAGGTGATGCCATGAACGACGACAAATCCCGAAGTAACCGCGTCGTTTCCATCCGGAAAGGCGCTCCCGGCAGGGGGAGCGCGACGCCCGGCGGCTGGTGCGCTTCCAATGTCATTCTCGCGATGATGGCGGCTCTTGTCGCCGCCGTCGTCGCTCTCGAAGTTATCACGGGCTGATCGATCTTTATCGGTCGCCCCGTTTCAAACGCTGGAGCCTCTTCATGAGCCAGTCCAAACAAGCGAGCATCCTCGATTCTCGCATTCTCGTTCCGGCCATCGCCGCCGCATTCAAAAAACTCAATCCGCGCACATTGGCCCGCAACCCGGTCATGTTCGTGGTCGCGACGGTGTCGGTGCTGACAACAGTGCTGTTCATCCGCGATTTCATCATGGGTGGCGACAATCTCGGGTTTTCCTTCCAGATCAATCTCTGGCTCTGGTTCACCGTATTGTTCGCCAATTTCGCGGAAGCCGTCGCCGAAGGGCGCGGCAAGGCGCAGGCGGATTCACTGCGCCGGACCCGCACCGAAACCCAGGCGAAACTGCTCACTGGCGATGACCGCAGCCAGTATAAGATGGTGGCGGGCGCCGGCCTGAAGGTGAACGATGTCGTTCTCGTCGAGGCCGGCGATATCATTCCCTCCGACGGAGAGGTCATCGAAGGTGTCGCCTCCGTCAACGAGGCGGCAATCACCGGCGAATCCGCTCCCGTCATCCGTGAATCCGGCGGTGATCGCTCTGCCGTCACCGGCGGTACGCAGGTGCTGTCGGACTGGATCAGGGTTCGCATCACGGCCGCCGCGGGCTCCACCTTCCTTGACCGGATGATTTCGCTGGTTGAGGGTGCTGAACGCCAGAAGACGCCGAACGAGATCGCGCTCAACATTCTGCTCGCCGGCATGACGCTGATTTTCGTGCTGGCCACCGCGACCATTCCGAGCTTTGCATCCTATGCCGGCGGTTCCATCCCCATCATCGTGCTGGTGGCGCTGTTCGTGACGCTTATCCCCACCACTATCGGTGCTCTTCTCTCTGCCATCGGCATTGCCGGTATGGACAGGCTGGTGCGTTTCAACGTGCTCGCCATGTCCGGCCGCGCCGTCGAGGCGGCCGGCGATGTGGATACGTTGTTGCTGGACAAGACCGGCACCATCACGCTTGGTAACCGGCAGGCAACCGAATTCCGCCCCGTTGCCGGCGTTTCCGAGCAGGAACTGGCCGATGCAGCGCAGCTTGCCTCCCTTGCCGACGAAACGCCGGAAGGCCGTTCCATCGTGGTTCTCGCCAAGGAAAAATACGGCATCCGCGCCCGTGACATGCAGAAACTGCATGCGAATTTCGTACCCTTCACCGCCCAGACCCGCATGAGCGGTGTCGATTTTGAGGGCTCCTCCATCCGCAAGGGCGCAGTCGACGCCGTTCTCGCCTACGTCAACGGCGGCGCTTCGCAACAGGGCAATGCGGCGGTTGCCGTCAAAACCGAAACGGACGCCGCACGCGGCATCCGGACAATTGCGGAAGAGATCGCCAAGACAGGCGGCACGCCGCTCGCCGTCGTGCGGGATGGAAAGCTGCTCGGCGTCGTGCAGCTGAAGGATATCGTCAAGGGTGGCATTCGCGAGCGTTTCGCGGAGCTTCGGCGCATGGGCATCCGCACCGTGATGATCACCGGCGACAATCCGATGACGGCCGCCGCCATCGCAGCGGAAGCCGGCGTCGATGATTTCCTCGCCCAGGCGACACCGGAAAACAAGCTGGAGCTTATCCGCGAGGAACAGGCCAAGGGCAAGCTTGTCGCCATGTGCGGCGATGGCACCAACGACGCGCCGGCGCTGGCGCAGGCCGATGTCGGCGTTGCCATGAATACCGGCACGGTGGCGGCACGTGAGGCGGGCAATATGGTCGATCTCGACAGCGATCCGACCAAGCTCATCGAGATCGTCGAAATCGGCAAGCAATTGCTGATGACGCGCGGTGCGCTGACGACGTTCTCCATCGCCAACGATATCGCCAAATATTTTGCCATCATCCCGGCAATGTTCCTGGCGCTTTATCCGCAGCTTGGCGTCCTGAACGTGATGGGGCTCTCGACACCGCAGAGCGCCATCCTCTCTGCCATCATCTTCAACGCGCTCATCATTATCGCGTTGATCCCGCTGTCGCTGAAAGGCGTCAAATATCGGCCGATCGGCGCGGGCGCGCTGCTGTCGCGCAATCTGGTCATCTATGGCTTCGGCGGCATCATCGTTCCCTTCATCGGCATCAAGGCCATCGACCTCACTATTACGGCGCTCGGTCTTGCTTGAGGAGTAAAGACAATGTTTAGACAGTTTCGTCCCGCACTGGTGCTGATCCTTGCCACCACCGCCATCACCGGCCTCGCCTATCCGCTGGGCATGACGGGCCTCGCACAGGCGATCTTTCCCGTTCAGGCCAATGGCAGCCTGATCGAGAAGAATGGCACTGTCGTCGGATCGCAATTGATCGGGCAGGCTTTCTCCGGCGAGAAATATTTCCATGGCAGGCCGTCGGCCGCCGGCGACGGCTACAATGCTGCTTCGTCTTCCGGCTCCAACCTCGGTCCGACGAGCGCAAAGCTCATTGACCGGGTGAAGCAGGATTACGAGGCGGCGAAAACCGAAAATCCGACAGCTGAGGTGCCGGCCGATCTGGTGACGGCCTCGGGCAGCGGCCTTGATCCGCATGTTTCGCCAGAGGCCGCCTATTTCCAGGTTCCGCGTGTCGCCAGGGCAAGGGGCATGGATGAGGCCGCACTTCGCGCTATCGTAGAACGACATGTGGAAGGACCGGAACTCGGATTTATGGGAGAGCCGGTCGTGAATGTGCTGGCGCTCAACATGGCTCTTGACGCAGCCGGCTCATGAACTGAAATGGCTATGGCTTGTTCGCAAGCCATAGCCTCGACCACTGGTGGGTTCAATGCCTGACGATATCAGCAATATGCCAAGCCGACCATCGCCCGATGCGCTGCTGGAACACGCCCGGCGCGAGGCGCGGGGCCGGCTGAAAATTTTTTTAGGGGCGGCGCCCGGCGTCGGCAAGACCTATGAAATGCTGATGTCCGGCCGTGCGAAGCTAGCGGATGGTGTCGACACCGTCATCGGCGTTGTGGAAACGCACGGCCGCAAGGAAACCGAAACGCTGGTGCAGGGCTTCGAGATCGTTGCGCGGAAGCGCATCGATTATCGCGGCCAGACGCTGGAGGAGATGGATCTCGACGCCATTCTCGCCCGTCGTCCCGCCTTGGTTCTGGTCGATGAACTTGCCCACACCAATGCCGCCGGCAGCCGCCACCCCAAGCGCTACATGGACGTTCAGGAAATTCTGGCGCAGGGAATCGACGTCTATACGACGCTGAACATCCAGCATGTCGAAAGCCTGAACGATGTCGTTGCGCAGATCACCCGCATCCGTGTTCGTGAAACGGTGCCCGATAGCATCATCGACCGGGCCGACGATGTCGAAATAATCGATATTACGCCAGACGATCTGATCAAACGGCTGCAGGATGGCAAGGTTTACCTGCCCCGCACCGCCCGGCGTGCCATCGAGAATTATTTCTCGCGCGGCAATCTGACGGCGCTGCGGGAGCTTGCGCTCCGGCGCACAGCGCAACGGGTGGATGAGCAATTGCTCAACCACATGCAGTCCCACGCCATTTCCGGCCCTTGGGCGGCAGGAGACAGGGTTCTGGTCTGCCTTGACCATGGCAGCAACGGCCCGGGGTTGGTGCGTTATGCCCGCCGGCAGGCGGATCGCCTACGCGCACCCTGGACGGCACTGCATCTCGATACGCCGCGTTCGCAACAATTGTCAGAGTTGGAGAAGGACCGGCTGGCTGGCGCGATGCGGCTTGCCCAGCAGCTCGGCGGCGAGACGGTGACCCTGCCGGCGCTTGATCTCACGCGGGAAATCGTCTCCTACGCCAACGCCAATAATTTTACCCACATCATCATCGGCCGCCCGCGAAAATCCTGGTGGCAGCGGATTTTTCAGCGTTCGCTGACGCATGATCTGATCGACCATGCGGGCGATATCAGCGTTCATGTCATTTCCGGCGATAAAAAAGAAGAGAAACTGGGCCAGGCCGCAAAGCCGGCCTCGGCGCAATCGCATCCTTCTATAAGACCCTATCTTAACAGCACCCTGTTCGTCGGTTTGGCGATCGTGGCCGGCATCGTGCTGGACCAGACACTCGATGTCAGAAATCTGGCGCTGGTATTCCTGATGGCGGTTCTGGCCGCCGCCGTACGCGGCGGGCTGGGGCCAGCGCTTTATGCTTCCCTGCTCGGCGCTTTTGCATTCAATTTTTTCTTCCTCGAGCCGCGTTACACCCTGACTGTTCGCGATCCGGAAAGTGTCGTGGCGCTGCTGTTTTATCTCGGCGTGGCGCTTGTCGCCTCCAATCTCACGGCGGCCGTGCAAAGACAGGCCGCCGCCGCGCGGGCAAGAGCGCGAACGACGGAAGATTTATATCTGTTCTCCAAGAAGCTTTCGGTGACGGGAACGCTGGACGACGTGCTGTGGGCGGCTGCTTTCCAGATGGCCTCGATGCTGAAGGTTCGGATCGTTCTGCTTTTACCGGAAAACAATACGATCATGGTCAAGGCGGGATATCCGCCGGACGATACGCTGGGGGATGCCGATATTGCCGCCGCGCAATGGGCCTGGGAACATAACAAGGCCGCTGGCAGGGGCGCGGATACGCTTCCTGGCGCCAAACGTCTTTACCTGCCCCTGCGCACCGGCAGCGGCGCCGTCGGCGTGGTGGGACTGGACGATGACCGGCTCGGTCCGCTTCTGACGCCGGAACAGCAGCGGCTGTTCGATGCCCTGGCCGATCAGGCGGCGCTCGCTATCGAGCGAATCCAGCTTGTCTCGGATGTCGACCGGGCAAGGCTTGCGGCGGAAACCGACCGGCTGCGCACCGCGCTCCTGACGTCCATTTCCCACGACCTTAAAACACCGCTTGCGGCCATTCTGGGTTCGGCCGGAACGTTGAAGGATTTCGCCGAGGACATCCCGCCGGATGCGCGCGCCGAACTGCTTTCGACGATCATTGAGGAATCCGAGCGGCTGAACCGGTTCATCTCCAATCTTCTTGATATGACGCGGATCGGCTCGGGCGCGATGGAGCCGAATTACGGTCTGCATTTCTTGGGCGATATGGTTGGAACCGCGCTGTCGCGCGCCGCCAAAATCGTCGCCAGGCATGAGATTGTTCTGGATATTCCCTCCGACCTGCCGATGCTGAAGGTCGATCCCGTGCTTTTCGAACAGGTCCTGTTCAATCTCATCGACAATGCCGCCAAATACGCTCCCGAACATACCGCCATCGAGATTCGCGGCTGGCGGCAGGGCAAGAATATCTTCCTCTCCGTGGCCGATGCGGGACCGGGTATTCCACCTGACGATACGGAGCGGGTGTTTGACAGCTTCTACCGCGTGCGCAAGGCGGATCATGTGCAGGCCGGAACCGGCCTGGGACTATCCATCTGCAAGGGGTTTATCGAGGCCATGGGCGGTTCGATCCACGCGGAAAACAGGTCAGGCCGTACCGGTGCGCAATTTACCGTCAGTCTGCCGATTTCCTCCGGAGCTCCGGTGATCGATCATGATTAAGGCGCGATTGCCGACGACAAGCGATCATGCCGCTGAAGGAGATCGGGAATGACCAATTCCGCCGTTCGTATTCTGATCGTCGACGACGAACCGCCGATCCGCAAGCTTTTGCGCGTAGGGCTGTCGACCCAAGAATATGCGGTGAGCGAGGCGATGAATGCCAAGGTCGCCATGGAGTTGGTCAGCGAGGACAAGCCCGATCTCGTCGTTCTCGATCTCGGCCTGCCGGATATGTCGGGGCATGATCTTCTAGCGAAATGGCGCGGCGAAGGGCTGGCGCTGCCGGTCATCATCCTCTCCAGCCGCACGGATGAGGCGGGTATCGTCAAGGCGCTGGAGCTGGGGGCCGATGACTACATCACCAAGCCTTTCGGCATGAACGAACTCGTCGCCCGCATCCGCGTCGCCCTGCGCCATCGTCTGCAAAGCCAGGGGGAGAGGCCGGTGTTTCAGACCGGTGATCTTTCCGTCGATCTGGTCAGGCGTATCGTCAAGGTGGAGGACCGGGAGGTGAAGCTCTCACCCAAGGAGTATGACATCCTGCGGGTTCTGGTGCAGCATGCCGGGAAGGTTTTGACCCACCGTTTCCTGCTTGAACATGTGTGGGACGAATTGACCGACGTGCAATATTTGCGCGTCTATGTGCGCCAGCTTCGGCAGAAGATCGAAAAAACCCCGGATCAGCCGCGCTATATCCTGACGGAAACCGGTGTCGGTTACCGGCTGCAGGAGGTGTGAGGGCGCCGCAAGGCGACGCCCTGCGATAGTTTAAACGGCGGCGCAGATCGACAGGAATTCGTCCACATCGGCTTCTGTCGTGGCAAAGCTCGTGACCATGCGGATCAGCACTTCGTCCTTGCCGACATTTTCCGGCATATCGCGCGGCTCCAGCCAGTCATAGAACTTTGCACCCTTTGCCGTGGCGGCTTCTGCGGCGGCCTTTGGAAGAATAGCGAAAACTTCATTGGCCTGAGTCGGCCATGCAAGGCGGGCGCTGTTCAGCGAAGCGAAACCGGCACGCAGACGATTGGCCATGGCGTTGGCGTGGCTGGCGAGACCGAGCCAGAGGTCGTCCTGCAGATAGGCCTCGAATTGCGCGGCGATGAAACGCGATTTCGAGAAAAGCTGGGCGGTGCGCTTGCGCAGGAAGGAGAAATCCCTGGCGAGCGAGGGATCGAAGAAGACGATCGCTTCCGCACACCAGCAGCCATTTTTCGTGCCGCCGAAAGACAGGACGTCGACGCCGCGTTTCCAGGTCATTTCGGCGGGTGTGGTGCCGAGTGCGGCCAGCGCATTGGCGAAACGCGCGCCATCCATATGCAGCGGCAGGCCATTGTCTTTTGCGATTTTGGCGATGGCATCGATTTCATCGAGTGTGTAGACCGTGCCGGCCTCGGTCGCCTGCGTCATGGTGATGGCTGCGGCGCGGCCGTGATGCACGGCATCCTGCGGATAACGCGCAATGCGCTCAATGAGGTTCTCCGGCAGCATCTTGCCGTTCGGCCCCTCGACGGCGACCATGCGCATGCCGGAAAAGAAATCCGGCGCGCCGCACTCGTCCTCGATCACATGCGCTTCGGAGTGACAGAAGGTCAGGCCGCCGGCGCGGGCGATGCTGGCCAGCGAGAGCGAATTGGCCGCCGTGCCGGTCGCGACGAAAAACACCGCGACTTCGCGTTCGAAAATCTCGTTGAAACGCTTTTCGATGGAGAGATCGAGTTCGCTGGTGCCATAAGCCGCGGCAAAGCGTGTGGATTCCCGCGAAAGCCGTTCGTTGACGGCCGGATGGGCGCCAGCCCAATTGTCTGAAGCAAAAAACATCTCTGAAGGCTTTCCGATAGCTGAGGTTCTGTTCGGGCTGTTCGAAGCGATAACGGGGAAAGTTCTAGGTCGGAACATTGAGATTGGCAAATCCGGTAATGAAAGCAACGGGTCGACCTGCTTTGCGACAAGAAAGTTTCGCGCAATAGGTCAGTATCGAAACTTCGCTGCGAAGTGCGGCTTTCACTAATTGGATTCGCACCCTTGCAAAATCCGCCCGTTTCTGCCAAAATCCTACTGAATTGAGACAGCTTTGCTGTCCTAAATTGACCAAAGCCGGGTTGAATGCGAGTTTTGCGGGAAGCGAAAATTCGTGTCGAGCCGGATCTTCGCATGAAACCATGCAAGTAATTTTGCAGGAGGGACACAAATGACGAACAAGCCGCAGGCGAACATCGCTGCCGCCACCCTGACCACAGACTGTCCCACCGCGGCTGCGGCCGCGCCCGTTTCTGCGAAAGCGCGTTTCGCGGGCGGTTTGCCGGAAAGGCAGGGTCTTTACGATCCGGCTAATGAACATGATGCCTGCGGCGTCGGCTTCGTTGCCCATATGAAGGGCCAAAAGTCGCACCAGATCGTCAAGGACGGCCTGTTCATCCTGGAAAACCTCACGCATCGTGGCGCTGTCGGCGCTGATCCGCTCATGGGTGATGGTGCGGGCATTCTGGTGCAGATTCCTGATCGTTTCTTCCGTGAGGAGATGGCGACGCAGGGCGTGACGTTGCCGAAGGCGGGTGAATACGCCGTCGGCCATATCTTCATGCCGCGCGATCCTTCCCGCATCGAGCACTACAAGAAGGTCATCGTCGACGTTATCGGCGAAGAGGGGCAGCAGTTCCTCGGCTTCCGCGATGTGCCGGTCGATAATTCCTCGCTCTCCAAGGCGCCGGATATCGCCGCGACCGAACCGCACCACGTGCAGGTCTTCATCGGCGCCGGCCGCGACGCCGCGAGCAATGCCGATTTCGAGCGCAAGCTGTTCCTGATCCGCAAGGTTCTCTCCAACCGCATCTATGACGAGGGCGGCGGCAAGGAAACGCAGGATTTCTATCCCGTTTCTCTCTCCTCCTCGACCATCGTCTACAAGGGCATGTTCCTCGCCTATCAGGTGGGCGCCTATTACAAGGATCTCGCCGATCCGCGCTTCGAATCCGCTGTCGCCCTCGTGCACCAGCGTTTTTCGACCAACACCTTCCCGTCCTGGAAACTGGCGCACCCTTACCGAATGGTCGCCCATAACGGCGAAATCAACACGCTGCGCGGCAACGTCAACTGGATGGCGGCGCGTCAAGCATCGGTTTCCTCCGCGCTGTTCGGCGATGACATCTCCAAGCTCTGGCCGATTTCCTACGAGGGTCAGTCGGATACGGCCTGCTTCGACAACGCGCTCGAGTTCCTCGTGCGCGGCGGTTATTCCATGGCCCATGCCGTGATGATGCTGATCCCGGAAGCCTGGGCCGGCAACCAGTCCATGTCCGCCGAACGCAAGGCGTTCTACGAATATCATGCAGCGCTGATGGAGCCGTGGGACGGTCCGGCTGCCGTCGCCTTCACCGACGGCAAGCAGATCGGCGCGACTCTCGACCGCAACGGTCTGCGCCCGGCTCGTTACCTCGTCACCGATGACGACCGCATCATCATGGCGTCTGAGGCAGGCACGCTGCCTGTGCCGGAAGAGCGCATCGTCAAGAAGTGGCGTCTGCAACCCGGAAAGATGCTGCTGATCGATATGGAAAAAGGCTCCATCGTTTCCGACGAGGAAGTGAAGCACGAGCTTGCCGCCAAGCATCCGTATCGTAGCTGGCTCGACCGCACCCAGCTCATCCTTGAGGATCTGAAGCCGGTGGAGCCGCGCGCGCTGCGCCGCGACGTGTCGCTGCTCGACCGTCAGCAGGCCTTCGGTTACACGAGCGAAGACACCAAGCTCCTGATGTCGCCGATGGCGACGACCGGCCAGGAAGCCATCGGTTCGATGGGTACCGATACGCCGATTTCGGCCATGTCGGACAAGTCGAAGCTGCTTTACACCTATTTCAAGCAGAACTTCGCGCAGGTCACCAACCCGCCGATCGATCCGATTCGCGAAGAGCTCGTCATGAGCCTCGTCTCGTTCATCGGTCCACGCCCGAACCTGCTCGATCACGAAGGGGCAGCCCGCGCCAAGCGTCTGGAAGTGCGCCAGCCGATCCTGACCAATGGCGATCTGGAAAAGATCCGTTCCATCGGCCACACGGAAGACCGCTTCGATACCAAGACGCTCGACTTCACCTATGATGTGGAGCGCGGTGCGGAAGGCATGCCTGACATGCTCGAACGCCTCTGCGAGCGGGCGGAATCGGCCGTTCGTGGCGGTTACAACATTATCGTTCTTTCCGACCGCCAGCTTGGCCCTGATCGCATCGCGATCCCGGCACTTCTGGCGACGGCCGCCGTGCACCATCACCTGATCCGCAAGGGCCTGCGCACCTCTGTCGGCCTCGTCGTGGAAACCGGTGAGCCGCGCGAAGTCCATCATTTCTGCCTGCTTGCCGGTTATGGTGCCGAGGCGATCAATCCCTATCTCGCCTTCGATACCCTGCTCGACATGCACAAGCACGGCGCCTTCCCGAAGGAAGTGTCCGACGACGAAGTCGTTTATCGTTACATCAAGGCTGTCGGTAAGGGAATCCTGAAGGTCATGTCCAAGATGGGCATTTCCACCTACCAGTCCTATTGTGGCGCTCAGATTTTCGATGCCGTCGGTCTGTCGTCGCAATTCGTCGAGAAATATTTCTTCGGCACCGCTACCTCCATCGAAGGTGTGGGCCTGACGGAAATCGCCGAAGAAACCGTGGCGCGCCACACGGCGGCTTTCGGCAAGGATCCGATCCTTGCCAATACGCTCGATATTGGCGGTGAATATGCCTATCGCATGCGCGGCGAAAGCCACGCCTGGACGCCGGATGCGGTTGCCTCGCTGCAACATGCGGTGCGCGGCAACAGCCAGGACCGCTACCGCGAATTTGCCGGCATGGTGAATGAGACGGCGTTGCGCATGAACACCATTCGCGGCCTGTTCAACATCAAGTCTGCGGAAGCGCTCGGTCGCAAGCCTGTTTCCATCGATGAGGTCGAACCCGCGGCAGACATCGTCAAGCGGTTCTCGACGGGCGCCATGTCCTTCGGCTCCATCAGCCGCGAGGCGCATACGACGCTCGCCATCGCCATGAACCGCATTGGTGGCAAGTCCAACACGGGTGAGGGCGGCGAAGAATCCGACCGTTATCTGCCGTTGCTCAATGGCAAGCCGAACCCGGAACGCTCTGCCATCAAGCAGATCGCGTCTGGTCGTTTCGGTGTGACGACGGAATATCTCGTCAATGCCGATATGCTTCAGATCAAGGTTGCGCAGGGTGCCAAGCCCGGCGAAGGCGGCCAGCTGCCCGGCCACAAGGTGGATGCGACGGTTGCCAAGACCCGCCACTCCACACCGGGCGTCGGTCTCATCTCGCCGCCGCCGCATCACGATATCTATTCCATCGAAGATCTGGCGCAGCTGATCTATGACCTGAAGAACGTCAATCCGGAAGCCGATGTTTCGGTGAAGCTGGTGTCGGAAGTCGGTGTCGGCACGGTTGCGGCCGGTGTCGCCAAGGCGCGCGCCGACCACATCACCGTTTCCGGTTTCGATGGCGGCACGGGTGCTTCGCCGCTGACGTCGCTCAAGCACGCGGGCAGCCCTTGGGAAATCGGCCTTGCCGAAACCCAGCAGACACTGGTGCTGAACGGCCTTCGCTCGCGCGTCGCGCTGCAGGTGGATGGTGGTCTGAAGACCGGCCGTGACGTCATCATCGGCGCGCTTCTGGGTGCTGATGAATTCGGCTTTGCAACCGCGCCGCTGATTGCGGCGGGCTGCATCATGATGCGCAAGTGCCACCTGAACACTTGCCCCGTGGGCGTTGCCACGCAGGACCCGGTTCTGCGCAAGCGCTTCAAGGGCACGCCGGAACACGTCATCAACTACTTCTTCTTCGTTGCCGAAGAAGTGCGCGAAATCCTCGCCTCGCTGGGCGTGACCAAGCTGGACGAGATCATCGGCGCTTCCGAACTGCTCGAAAAGGATGAGATGCTGGCGCACTGGAAGGCAAAGGGGCTGGATTTCAGCCGCATCTTCCACAAGGTCGAGGCTCCCAAGGAAGCGACCTTCTGGACCGAACGCCAGAAGCATCCGATCGACGACATTCTCGACCGCAAGCTGATCGAGAAGTCTCTGCCGTCGCTGGAAAACCGCGAGCCCGTGGTCTTCGAAGTACCGATCAAGAACGTCGATCGTTCCGCCGGTGCCATGCTTTCGGGCGCGTTGGCGAAGCGCTGGGGCCATAAGGGTCTCAAGGACGATACGATCCATGTGACGCTGCGGGGCACGGCGGGCCAGTCCTTCGGCGCGTTCCTTGCCCGTGGCATCACCTTCGATCTAGTGGGTGATGGTAACGACTATGTCGGCAAGGGTTTGTCAGGTGGCCGCATCATCGTGCGCCCGCCGGAAAACACCCGCATCGTCGCGGAAAACTCGATCATCGTCGGCAATACCGTGCTTTATGGTGCGATCACCGGCGAGTGCTATTTCCGCGGTGTGGCGGGCGAGCGCTTTGCGGTGCGTAACTCCGGTGCCGTTGCTGTTGTCGAAGGTGTCGGCGATCACGGTTGTGAATACATGACCGGCGGTATCGTCGTCGTTCTCGGTGAAACGGGCCGTAACTTCGCGGCCGGCATGTCCGGCGGCGTGGCTTATGTTCTCGACGAGAAGGGTGATTTCGCCACCCGCTGCAACATGGCCATGGTCGAGCTGGAGCCAGTTCCGGAAGAAGACGACATGCTGGAAAAGCTGCACCATCACGGTGGCGACCTCATGCACAAGGGACGTGTGGACGTTTCCGAGGACATGACGCGTCACGACGAGGAGCGGCTCTACCAGCTGATCTCGAACCACTTCCATTACACGAACTCGTCGCGCGCCAAGGATATACTCGACCGCTGGAGCGAGTTCCGTCCGAAGTTCCGCAAGGTCATGCCGGTCGAATACCGTCGTGCGCTTGAGGAAATGGAGCGCATGCGCATGGGCGTGGCGGCGGAGTAATCCGCCGCGTGAGGATACTACACCAACTGGTCTCGCTGATGATCGCGGTCGCCGTTCCCATGGCGACCACTTGGACAAGCGGCGAGACCGGATTTGAATTCATCGTATTGGGGGCGGCTTTTGGTGTCGCTTGACGGTACTGGGGCCCGACAGGCGCTCCGCTTTGATGTGAGGATATAAACGTGGGCAAGGTTACAGGTTTTCTGGAGATCGACCGGCAGGTGGGCAAGTATCAGCCCGCGTCGGATCGTATCCGCCATTTCCGCGAATTCACCATTCCGATGTCGGATGCCGAGGTGCAGAAGCAGGCGGCGCGCTGCATGGACTGCGGCATTCCCTACTGTCACGGCCCGACGGGCTGTCCCGTGCATAACCAGATCCCGGACTGGAACGATCTGGTCTATAACAACAATTGGGAAGAGGCGATCCGCAACCTCCATTCCACCAACAACTTCCCGGAGTTCACCGGCCGCGTCTGTCCGGCACCCTGCGAGGAGGCTTGCACGCTGAACCTCGAGGATGCGCCGGTCGCCATCAAGACCGTCGAGCAGGCGATTGCCGACAAGGCCTATGAGCTGGGTTTCATCGTGCCGAAGCCCGCGACGATCCACACCGGCAAGAAGGTCGCCATCATCGGTTCCGGTCCTTCGGGCATGGCGGCTGCGCAGCAGCTGGGCCGCGCCGGCCACGAGGTTCATGTCTATGAGCGCGAATCTAAGCCTGGCGGCCTGCTGCGTTACGGTATTCCGGACTTCAAGATGGAGAAGAACTTCATCGACCGCCGTGTCGAGCAGATCAAGGGCGAAGGCGTCACCTTCCATTGCGGCGTCAATGTCGGCGTCGATGTAACGGTCGAAGCGCTTCTGGCCGACCACGATGCCGTGCTTTATTGCGGCGGTTCGGAAACCCCGCGCCCGGCCGGTATCGGCGGCGCCGATCTGCATGGCGTCTACGATGCCATGCCCTATCTCGTGCAGCAGAACCGCCGCGTCGGTCGCGAAAATATCGACAGCATTGGCTGGCCGGCCGATCCTATTCTTGCCGGCGGCAAGCATGTCGTCGTTGTCGGTGGCGGCGATACCGCATCCGACTGCGTCGGTACGGCTTTCCGTCAGGGTGCCGTGAAGGTCACCCAGCTCGACATCCGCCCGATGCCGCCGGAAAAGGAAGACAAGTTGGCGGTCTGGCCCTTCTGGGCGACGAAAATGCGTACCTCGTCCTCGCAGGCCGAAGGCGCCATCCGCGAGTTCCAGGTGGCGACGCTCGAATTCGTCGGCGAAGACGGCGTGCTGACAGGAGTGAAGTGCTGCCAGGTGGATGACCGCCGCAAGCCGATTGCTGGCACGGAATTCATCATCAAGGCCGATCTTGCGTTCATCGCGATCGGCTTTTCAGGTCCCTTCACGGACAGCGTGCTGAAGGAAATGGACGGCAAGCTGAAGCTCAACACTGACCGTCGCGGTTCCACCAATGTGATCGCCAATGAAACCGACTACAAGACTTCGGTCGACAAGCTTTGGGCGGCGGGCGACGTGCGCCGTGGCCAGTCGCTGGTGGTCTGGGCGATCCGGGAAGGCCGCCAGGCGGCGCGTGCAATCGATGAAGCGCTGATGGGTGCGACCGTCCTTCCGCGCTAAGCACTGACGGTAATACGAGCCGAAAAGGCCTGTTGCAGATGCAACAGGCCTTTTCTTTTGGTTGCGAAAATGAGGACTTTTCTTCAGCAATAGGGAAGGGTGATACGGAAGCAGGCGCCACCGGTGGAAGCATCGCTGATGGTAATTTCCCCACCGTGATAGCGGACGATTTCCTGCACGAGGTTGAGCCCAAGCCCGGTGCCGCGATCTTTCGGTCGCAGGCGGTGGAAGGCATCGAAAACCAGTTCCCGGTCCTCTTCGGGAATGCCATTGCCTTCGTCGGCTATCTCGATCACCCGGTTTGCTGCCACCCTTATCGTGATCGTGCCGCGATTGCCGCCATGTTCGATGGCGTTTTGCACGATGTTCATCAGGGCGCGCTGCAACGAAGCGTGGTCTGCAAGGGCGAGGATCGGCTCTTCCTCCGGTTCGAAGGACAGCGCATATCCCTGTGATATGGCGAGCGGGGCCATGTCAGCGACGACCGATCTGCACAGGTTGACAAGATCAAGCGGGACCAGAGGGGCCTTCTGCCCGCCAAGGCGCTGCAAATCGAGCAATTGTTCGGCCAGCACGGCGATACGGCTGGCATCCGCCAATATTCTGCTGCGGGCCGGGCCGTCCAGTAGCGTTTCAACGCGGGTTTGGAGAATGGCGACGGGGGTTCGCAATTCATGGGCGGCATCGAGAATGAAGCGCTTGTGTCGTTCGTAGCCGTCGTCCAGTCGCTTCAACGCGCCGTTGACGGCGTGAACGAGAGGCTGCACTTCCTTCGGAATATCGCCATCCGGCAATCGGTATCCGCGCCTGTCGATATCGATGGTTTCCGCTGTGCGAGCAATGGTGGAAAGGGCGCGAAATTCCCTGCGGATGATCCAGGGGATGGTCACGACCGTCACGATGGACATGAGAATGAGGACAGGCATGATCAAGATGTTCGAAAACAACAAAACCGGTAACGTCATGCTGAACGGCCCGCCTTTGCCGATCATGACGAATTCTCCCGCCGGCCCCGAAGCGCGGCGAACGACGGCGATTCGCACCACGGCGAGGTAGGAATAGGACAGCGCCGCGTCGCGCACGTCTGAGACCCTGATGTCGCTCAATTGCTGATCCATATTGCTGAATGCCTCGGGCACCTGCCCGCCCTGCACGATCTCACCGTTTTCGCTGACCGCGACGAACCAGAAATCGGAGGTATTGCTGCGCAGCTTGACGAATTCGGGCGTTTCTTTGAGAACCAGCCGATTATCTTCATTCCGTATGATCGCGTTGGCGGTTGTCTGGGCCGCCTCCGGGCTGAGCAGCGCGCTGCCTGCACCGCCGCTCGACATATAGGTGACCATGGCGGCGGTGACGAAGAACAGGCTGCCGATCTGGAACAACAGCAGTTGAAGGGTCAGCCGGCGCTTGAGCGATTTTCTTCTGGCCAGCTTCACGAGGTCGCCCTCAGCAGGTAACCCACGCCGCGAATGCCATGGACCTCAAGGCCCGCATCCGCTGCCGCCAATTTGCGGCGCAAGCGGGAAATATGGGAATCGAGTGCATTGGACTGGATCTCATCGTCGAAATTATAAACGGCTTCCTCGAGCAATGAGCGAAGCACCGTCCTGCCCTGTCGCCGCAACAGGGCTTCGAGGATCAGCAGTTCGCGTCTGGTCAGCGGAAGGAATTCACCCTTGATGCGCACTTCGCGGGTTTCGAAGCAGAATTCCAGCCTGCCCAGTTTTGCCGTCATCGTCACGGCGCCGGCCGGCCGGCGCATCAGGGCGCGGATGCGCGCAAGCAGTTCCTCGACCGCGAATGGTTTGGCCAGATAGTCGTCCGCGCCGAGGTTCAGACCGTTCACCCGATCCACAAGCGCTCCCTGCGCCGTCAGCACGATGACGGGCGGGGTGAGGGGCAGGAGCCGCAAATCTTCGATAAGCTGGATGCCGTCACCATCGGGCAATTGCCGGTCAAGCACGACAAGGTCATGGACGTCGTCCATGATGGCGTGACGGGCAAAATCGAGCGTGCCGACCGTATCCACGATAATATCGAACCGGTGGAGCGCGGCGGACAGGGCTGCTGCCATTTCGCGTTCGTCTTCAACAAGCAGCAGGCGCATGAATTCCATCTCGGTATTGTCCGGTATCCCTTCCGGGAAGGGGCGCGGCGAAAGGCAAAAACGTCGACGCCGCTCGCGCTAAGGACAAGCGAGGCGTCGCCGCCAAATCGATGTCGCCATGCAAAAAAAGGGACTGGGGATGGCGGATGGCCAATCCCGCACTCCTGCAAAGCTGTACCTATCCTGTCATGTGCGGATTGCCTAAACATTACGCCCGCTGCGGGGCGGTCGGGCCGCTCCGAAAGCCTCTATTGTTTTGTCTGCGCGGTATCGGGCGCCACACGATAGTCATCGATACGGCCTGCCGGCGCATCGGCCATCTCGCCGCGCTTGGTCAACCTTTCGCGTGGCGATTCCACCACGGAGACGCGTGTCGGCCCGGCGGCCAAAGGCGCATCGCCTAACAGCTTGTCGCCGCCGTCGAGATTGGGATCGGTGAGACTGATAGGCTGGGTGCGCACCTGCCCGGCATCGATGCCGAGTGCGGGCAGGGAGGTAAGTGCCGGTAGATTGCTGCCGTCCAGTTTCACAAGGTCCGGTCCGGCGCTATCGAGGTGTCTGCGCACGAATTTCTCAACGTAAAATGCAAGCTTGCGTTTGCCGGCCTGGGTCATGCCTATGCCATCAGCCTCGCGCAGGCGGGCCTGTTGGCCGTTCATGTCGTAACCGGTAATGACGAATTTTCCCGCCTCATCGACGAAACCGTCCCAGACGTCCACGAATTCACCGCCATATTTTTCGACATGGCTGCGATAAAGCCGGTTGAAACCGACAAGATCGGCCGAAAGCGACGGCGACTGGAAGGCAGGCAGGCCGACCCACAGCAGCGGCGCCTTCTGGCGTCCGGCAAGCGCCAGCAGCTCGTCGATCCGCCGTTCATATTCCTTGAACCAGACCTCCGTGCCGAACTTTTCCCTGGTGTCGCCGATCTGCATCTGCTGGCGATCGTTCGATCCGATCATGATGACGATGGTAGACGGGTTGGTTTCGCTGATGAACTGCGGAAGGTTTTTGAACCAGTCGTAATAATCGGTACGCACGAGGCCGGAGGAGCCGTTGGCACGCACATCGACGGCGATTGCAGGCGAATTGGCAAAGGCATTGACCAGTTCGTCCCCCATGCCGCCGGCGAGAAAATCGCCTATGACCAGAACGCGCCGCGCATTTTCAAGCTTGGCGGCTGGCTCCGGCTTTGCGGTCCGCATCTGAACCACCGAGGGCGCTTTTCTGGCGGGTTGGGGGCGGGTGACCGATCTTTCGCGCGGAGCAGACGGAAAGTCGCGGCGGTTGCGGGGCTGGTATTCGCGCCCAGATCCGCCGTCGCGGCCCACCGGTTTGCCAAAGAGCATTTCAAACAGTGTACGCCGTTTCTCCTGTGCGGAGCTTTCGGAAGGAACGAGCGGCACGGTAAGGACGGCTGAAAGAAGGACGGCCAAGAAACGCCAGCCGGTTCTTCCGTTTTTCACCTGAGGCTTCCCACTCATCACATCAACCCTTCCGGATATTTCGGCGGCGTTTCTTGATAGCCGCCGAATTCACCGGCACATTATCAATTACGCAAGGCTCTCAGCAACCGCTGCGACGGCTGGCCGTCGGTTTCCATACCCATGCGCGACTGGATGGCGCTGATTGCGGCTTTCGACCCGGAGCCGAAGTTCCCATCGACCTCACCGTTATAATAGCCGAGTTCCTTCATGCGGGTCTGCAGCTCGAATTTTTCGCGAATATCCAGCGTCCCATCGGGGCGTGGCCACTTCTGCTGCATACCGCCATAACCGGCGATCTCATCCGCAAGCAGGCCGACGGCGAGCGCATAGCTGTCGGAGGCGTTGTATTTCTTGATGGTGAAGAAGTTTTTCATCATCAGGAAACCGGGGCCGTTTGCCCCGCCCTGCAACTTCAGCATGGCGCGATCGGATCCGCGGGTGAAGTTCTTGCCGTTCGGGCGGGTGAAGCCAAGCTTCGCCCATTCCGCAATGGTCTTGGTCTGCCCTTCATAACGGGCGCCGCCACGCGGAACGGCGGTTTCATAACCCCAGGTCCGTCCGGGCTGCCAGCCGTTCTTGGAAAGCAGATTGGCCGCGGTCGCCAGCGCGTCCGGAATGGAGCGCCAGATGTCGCGCTTGCCGTTGCCATCCGCATCCACCGCATAAAGCAGGTAGCTGGTCGGGATGAACTGGGTATGACCCATCGCGCCCGCCCAGGAGCCCGTCAGCTGTTTCGGCGTCACATCGCCCGCCTGGAGAATCTTCAAAGCGGCGATCAATTGCGTGCGCGCGAATTTGGCGCGTTTGGGGTCGGAATAGCCGAGTGTTGCCAGCGCCTGCGGAATATTGTGCAGCCGCTCAGGCTTTTCGAGAACCGCACCGTAATTCGATTCCATCGACCAGATGGCCAGAATGATATGCTTGTCGACATTGAAGTTACGCTCGATCCAGTTGAGGGTCGTTGCGTGCTTCATCTTCATCTCGCGGCCGATCCGCACTGTATACGGATTGACCCGGGAATCGAGATAATCCCAGATTTGCGTGGTGAATTCCGGCTGGAAGGTGGCCTTGCGCAGCGCGTCGGGATCCGGCTCGCTGACACCGGCAAAGGCTTTCTGATATGTCGCTCTGCTAATGCCTTCTTTTGCGGCTGTTGCGTAGAACTGGTTGATCCACTGACGGAATCCTTGATCGGCGCGGGCCGAAACGGGCGCCAGCGAGATTGCCAGGCCTGCAACCACCATGCAGCCGAATTTGCGGACATCGGAAAGGATCATCTTTGTCATCGTCTGTCTTTCGTTCTCTCGAATGTCATTTCGATTGCGAAAACGCATCGGGCGTCATCATGGATAACAAAAGAACGTCAACAAATTCTTTACCATTAATAGATGGTAGCGTCACCCTTTACAAAACGTTGTTATTTTTGAAATAACAACAGCGTGCGGGGATTGTGATCAAGCTTTATCTCTCAGGAGGGATATGTGGTAGAACAGAAGAAAATTCGGAAGGCCGTATTTCCGGTCGCGGGTCTCGGCACGCGTTTCCTGCCCGCAACCAAGGCGGTTCCGAAAGAAATGCTCACCGTCGTCGACAAGCCGGTCATTCAATATGTCGTCGATGAGGCGGCGGAAGCGGGCATTGAGCATTTTGTATTTGTCACCGGCCGCGGCAAGGCGGTGATCGAAGATTATTTTGATATTCAATTTGAACTCGAACAGATGCTGCGCGAGCGCAACAAGAATGCCGAGCTGACATTGCTGGCCGGCCTTCTGCCCAAGGCGGGCACCGCGAGCTTCACCCGCCAGCAGGTGCCGCTTGGTCTCGGCCATGCGGTCTGGTGCGCCCGCGATATCGTCGGCGACGAGCCTTTCGCCGTGCTTTTGCCCGACATGATCATGCATTCGCAGAAAAGCTGCCTGAAGGGCATGGTCGAACTATACGACCAGACCCAGGGCAACGTCATCGCGGTGCAGGAATGCGCTCCCGATCAGACGCATAAATACGGTATCGTCGGCGTGGGTGACGCCGTGGGCGAAGGTTTCAAGATCACGGAAATGGTCGAAAAGCCGGCCAAGGGTACGGCGCCGTCGAATTTCTATATCAACGGCCGTTACATCCTTCAGCCCGAGATTTTCGACATTCTCGAAAATCAGGAGCGTGGCGCCGGCAACGAAATCCAGCTGACGGACGGCATGCTGACACTTGCCAAATCACAGCAGTTCTCCGGCTATCATTTCCGCGGCCAGACCTTCGACTGCGGCGCCAAGGATGGTTTCATTCTTGCCAACGTCGCTTTCGCGCTGGAGCGTGGCGATATTCGCCCTGCGATCGAAGAGCCGATCAAGGCCCTGATCGGCGGGCTGAAGTAATCCACCAGAACAGAAACGGGATCCCGGCCTCAGCGCCGGGATTTCTTTTTGGCCGAAGCCTATCGCTTGAGGACAAGTCCTGCGCCGACACGTAGCTCGCTGCTGTCATAAACCGGTGTCCACTGGTAGCTGACGTCCGCCGTCAGGTCGAGATAGCGGTTCAACCCCCAGGTCAGGCCGGCGCCTGCGGTATATTCAACGGCATTTTCCATGTCTGAAGAGGGGAATGTGCGATGCACGACCTGTCCCGTCAGGCGGGCAACGAGGTTGCTGCGCAATTCGTGGGTCAGGCCGGCATCCAACCGATAGGAAACCCAGCCGCCCTGTGGTCCGCCGGCGAAGTCCTCTATCGTCGTGCGCAGACCGAGATTGACGTTCGTGCCGCGCTGGGGTGACCAGTTGAGCTCGCCATCCAGCGTCAATGCGCCGATCGAGGCAAGGCGATCGTCGTCATATTGCTTGCGCAAATAACCGATGGCGGCCTCGCCGCGGGTCTTCTCGCCAAGATCGACTTCCGCGCCGACCTTCGCCCCATAGGCATTGGAGGAACGGGCATAGCCGGAATTGTCGAGACGCCTGTCATATTTGGTCGTCCCGGCATTCAGTTCCAGGAAGGGGATGAGCGCCGGCGACAACTCATAACCGATGCGTCCACGCAGGTTCGCGCCGTTCTGATCGCGGTCGCTGAGGCTGATCGGCCGGCCGTCGATGCCTTTCGCATCCGTATAGACCGTGCGCGACAGATCGAGCGCCGCCAGGCCGCGCAGCTTGCCGAAATCCCGCTCTATCGACGCGCCGGTGGTGAAGCGGTGCTCACCGCCTTGCACGGCAGCGCCGGTGAGAGCATTGGGGTCCGTCGTGTCCTCGCGGCTGAATTCATAACCGGCCTTGAGATTGGCCGTCGTTTCTTCACCGAGATCGAGGCGTAGATCGGCCTCTATCCTTGCCCGGGGCTCTTCGCCGTCCTTGTCGCTGCCGAAGTTCCTCTCCCAGGCCCCGTCGCCCGTCACCGTCAAAGCGTGACGGGACCAGTCGCTGGTGAGCGTGCCGCGTATGCCTGTCGTCAGATAGTTGCGTCTGGAGGGGCCGCCGGTATTCGTCTGCTTTTCCGTATTGATCGTCTGGCTGATTGACGGTCGCAGCAGGAACGTGCCGAGCCGGATGCCGGGCGTCTGTCCGGGTTCGGTCGCTATCCGTGGGTTTTCGCCACCGTCTACCGTCGGCTCATAGGGGTTTTCGGCCTCGGCAGAGGGTTGGCTTGCGTCGTCCTGCTGTTCGTAAATAGGATCGCCGGGATTGGTGGAGGGACGCCAGAGTTGTGGTGCGGGCGTGGTCGTAGCTGTGGCCGTGACAGTGCCGGTGCTCACCCCGCTGTCCGTCGCCGGTGTGGGTGAAACTGCTCCGTCGACGGCAGAAGCGGCGCCCGGCAAGACAGGTATGGCTGTCGTTGCAGTCTGCGCGAAGACGCTTCCCTGCGGGTAAAAAATCGTGCAGGCGAGCAGCAGGGTTGCTGCTTTCCGCGACGTCGGCAGACGTGTGGCGGTGCCCTTCACGTTCATTCCTTTTCACCCGGCAAGTTTGGCCGATGCCGGATCGAAGGGCCACCAAGACATCCCCTCAGGCCCGATGAGTAATAGGCCGATGAAATGACGTGAAGAAACCAGGGACCAGACAGGCGACGCAAGTTTTAACATCGCTTTAACAATAGGTTTTTTATGGTTAACAGTTGATAAACATCGCCGGAATTTCGGTGTTATGGTAGGAGCGCAAAGCCAACGGCGCCGATCATCAGGCCCGGTGGGACGATTTCACCCGTCACCATGACTGGAAGAAAATGGTCAAGAATGCAAAATATTCCTAATATGAGAAGATTAAAACGTTTCAATTTGGTGCGGAATCGCCCTATGGTTTATATGGGCTGATCTTCTATTGCCCAACAAGTGGTATTGAATTTTATTTTGTGTGACAGCATCGTTTCATGAATCCGGTTTTGAACACCAAGCAGCTCGGTTTTTATTGTTGGGATATTACCAATGACCGTTTCTATCTAGACGAAGTATGTGCCAAACTCTTTGGAATTCCGCTGCGACAGGCAATGCAGGGGATCAGCATTTTTCAGATGCTTGAAAAAGTGGATCTCGATCATCGAAACCGCGTGATCGAATCGGCATTGATCACCCTGAAGGCCGCAAGTTTTTATAATCAGGAATACGCTGTGCGCCGCAGCGACGGCTCGGTCTCATGGGTAAGGACGCTCGGGCGGTATCTGGTCGACGAGGAAAACATCCCCTTCAAACGGCTTGGAACGATGGAGGAGATTTCTCCGCCGGATCGGCGTCATTGACGAGGCGCCGCTTTACCGAAACCGTTGGAGATTTTCGGGCGGTATCTACTAAAACCCTGCGCCCGCCGGTGAAGAGTGGACTTATTTCGGTTGAAAGAGTAACAGTCGGCCATGATTACACGCGCCGTCAAATTGGTCGAAGACAACGCCATCGAATCCGCCGTGCGGACGATCTCAATGGAGCGGGCTGGCCTTGCCGCCCTCGAGGATGCTCTGAGGAACGGTCTTTCTGACCCATTCTGCAAGGCGATCGAGACCATCGGCCAGTCGAACGGCCGTCTCATCATTACCGGGGTCGGAAAAAGCGGCCATATAGGCGCAAAACTTGCCGCCACCTTCGCTTCCACCGGCACGCCCGCCTTTTTTGTGCATGCGGCTGAGGCCAATCACGGCGATCTCGGCATGATCGGCGGCGATGATGTGGTACTGGCCATTTCCAAGGGTGGTGAAAGCGCTGAATTGCGCAGCATCATCAATTATTCCCGCCGTTTCTCGATTCCGCTGATCGCGCTCACCTGTTCGGAAAATTCATCGCTGGCGCGGGCTTCCGACATCGTGCTGCTGGTTCCCAATGAGCAGGAAGCCTGCCCGCTCGGCCTTGCGCCGACGACCTCTACGTTGATGCAGCTTGCGCTGGGCGATGCCCTGGCCGTTGCGCTGCTGGAGGCGCGCAATTTCACTGCCGGTGACTTCAAGGTGTTCCATCCCGGCGGCAAGCTGGGGGCGAGCCTGACGCTGGTCGGCGATATCATGCATACGGGCGATCGCGTGCCGCTGGTCAACAAGGGAACGGCCATGCCGGAAGCAGTCGGTGTTCTCTCGCGCAAGCATTTTGGCTGTGTCGGCGTTCTGGACGAGGATGGCCGCCTGTGCGGCATCGTCACCGAGGGCGATATGGCGCGCAACCTGTCGCGCAACCTCGCCGAGATGACGGTCGATGACATCATGACCCGCACGCCGAAAACCGTCAAAAAATCCGTGCTGGCGACCAGTGCGCTGGCGACGCTGGAAAAATTCCACATTGGCGCGCTGATTGTCATCGATGAGGATAACCGGCCCATTGGGCTGGTGCATTTCCACGATCTCTTGAGAATTGGCGTGGCTTGAAGCCGTCGCCGATCTTGAACTTATCGGTCTAGCGGCTCGATTGTCAGCGTGCGTCCGCGTGCGGAAGCTATTCTTACCCGGGTGCCGGCCGGCAGGTCTTCGCCGTTGACCGGCCACCATGTGTCGTCCAGCCTGATCCGGCCACGCCCTTCGACAATCGGTTCCTGAAGGGTCGCGGTGCGTCCGACAAGGCTTGCCTCCCGCTGGTTGAGGAAGGGTTCGTCGCTTGCAGCCCGGTTTCTTCCGAAATATTTCCGGCCGAGCAGGGCGAAAACGATGGAGAGCGCGGCAAACAGCACCAACTGCAATTGCCAGGCCCAGAATGCAGCATCCCACAAAAGCAGCGAGACCGCGCCGATAACCAGCGCGGCGAGGCCGATCCAGATCAAGAACACGCCGGGAGCGATGAGTTCGGCGGCCAGAAGCACGAAGGCGACGATCCACCAGCTCCACGGCCCCAGCTCAGTGGCAAGCTGTTGTAACATCGTCATTTCTCCGACGAAGAACCGAATGGATTACCAGGGATCGTGACGTTGATGCTCTGGCCGGAGGGTCGCGTCGGCGGCACGGAGCGGGACGCCGTGGAGGTGGCAGGCGCAGTCGGTGCGTCGCCCCTTTCGCCGAAAACCTCTTTCGCAATCGTGCCGATACCGCCGAGGGAACCGATCAGCGCCGAAGCCTCCATCGGCATCAGCACGATTTTGGAATTCTTCGCGGTGCCGATCTCGGCGAGTGCCTCGGTGTATTTCTGGGCGACAAAATAGTTAATGGCGTGGACATTGCCGGCGGCAATGGCTTCCGAGACCATGCGGGTGGCGTTGGCCTCGGCCTCGGCCAGACGTTCGCGCGCCTCGGCGTCGCGGAACGCCGCCTCGCGTTGGCCTTCGGCCTCAAGAATGGCGGATTGCTTTGCGCCTTCCGCGCGCAGAATCTGGGCGTTGCGGGCACCTTCGGCTTCCAGCACCTGTGCGCGTTTTTCGCGCTCCGCCTTCATCTGCCGCGCCATGGAATCGACGAGATCCTTCGGCGGCGCGATGTCCTTGATTTCGATGCGGGTGACCTTGATTCCCCATGGCCCGACGGCCTCATCGACCACGCGCAGCAGGCGATCGTTGATGGCGTCACGGTTCGACAGCAACTCGTCGAGGTCCATCGAGCCCATCACCGAGCGGATATTGGTCATGGTAAGGTTCTGGATGGCGTTTTCCAGATTGGCGATCTGATAGGCGGCCTGCGCGGCGTTCAAAACCTGGTAGAAGGCCACCGCATCGGCAGAAACGCTGGCATTGTCGCGGGTAATGACTTCCTGGGTGGCGATATCCAGCACCTGTTCCATCACATTCATGCGGGCGCCGATACGCTCGAAGAAGGGTATGATCAGGTTAAGGCCCGGTTCGAGCGTGCGGGTATAACGCCCGAAACGTTCAACCGTGTAGCGATATCCCTGCGGCACGGTCTTGATGCCGGCAAACAGCACCAGAATGACCAGAACCACTGCCGCCAGCACGACGATATCGAAACCGCCCAATGCAATCATCACTTTTCCTCCAGATCAGAACCATGCGGGCTTTAGCCCGGCTTCGTTATGGCAAGATTACACCCACCCTTGCAACTCCCGTCTCACAACCTTTTCGAGAACATTCATGCCCTCGGCACTGTCGTTCAGGCAGGGAATATGGGTAAATTTCTCGCCGCCATTATGCAGGAAAATCTCGCCCGCTTCACCGGCGATTTCTTCCAGTGTCTCAAGACAATCCGAAACGAAGCCGGGGTTCATCACGGCAATGCGCTTGACGCCTTCCGACGCCAGCTTTTCCACGGTCTTGTCGGTATAGGGCTGCAACCATTCCTCCGGCCCGAAACGCGACTGGAAGGTGATCATGAAATTTTTCTCTGTACGCCCCAGCGCCTCGCGCAGCAGCCGGGCGGTTTTCTGGCAGTGACAATAATAAGGATCGCCTTTTTTGAAATAGGATTGCGGAATGCCGTGGAATGACGTGATCAGCATTTCCGGTTCCCAGTCCAGCGTCGCCAGATGGTTTTTCACCGAGGCGGCAAGCGCCTCGATATAGGCCGGATCGTCATGATATGGCGGGACGGTGCGGATGGCTGGTTGCCAGCGCAGCTTCATCAGGTGTTCGAAAGCCTTGTCGTTCACAGTTGCCGTCGTCGACGCAGCATATTGCGGATAAAGCGGGAAGAGCAGGATTTTTTCGCAGCCCAGTTCCTTCAGCGCGTCGATCCTCGAGGCGATGGAGGGCTGGCCGTAACGCATGCCCCAGTCGACCACAACATTTGGCAGGTCTTTCAGCGCTTCCGCCAGCAACTCGCCCTGGCTGCGTGTATAGGTGCGCAGATAGCTTTCGTTGCGCTCGTGGTTCCAGATTTCCTCATAGGCCTTGCCGACTTTCTGCGGGCGCTTGTTGAGGACAATGCCGTAAAGTATCGGATACCAGTAGAGACGCGACCATTCGATTACCCGCTTGTCGCTCAGGAATTCCGCCAGATAACGGCGCATCGACCAATAATCCGTACCGTCAGGCGTGCCGAGATTGACCAGCAGGACGCCGACCTTGCCAAATGCCGTGCGGGGATGGTTTGCGGGGAGTGCGGATAGTTCTGTCGCCATGAATGACACCCTGAAACTCTGACTGTTTGCGTGAGGAGCGGTTCGTTCCGGATAAGGGCTGAAACGCTCCATCTTCTGTTGATGCGCGCCGAACGCTAACCGCGGCGGGGTTTGGGCCGACGATGCCCGAGCTATACGCTCGTGCGGTCAATTCGTTCACGTGTTCTAGACGAAATTTTTCAGGATTAAACTACCGGTGAAGGCTATTTCCCGGGGGGAGAAAGCCACGCGCGGTCCCTTGCAAAAATTTGATCCGTAACGGTTTGTTTTAAAAGGAAAATAGGAAGCCGACCCCGATATCCGAGGGCCGGCTTCCTGTCTGCGGCAAATTGCCCTGTCTGTTCCCGTTCGGCTTATTGAGCCGGCAGTTCCAGTTCCTCACCGATCTCGATGTGGTTCGGATGCTTCAGCGTGTTTGCCTTGGCAATTCTGCTCCAGAGAGCGCCGTCGCCATATTTCTCCGCTGCGATCTTCCAGAGCGAGTCGCCCTTTTCAACGACATATTTGCTGGCGGCTGCTTGTGCAGTTGCAGGCGCTGCCGGGGCCATCGCAGCGGGCGCCGGTGCAGCGCCGGTGGTTGCGGCGGGCGCGGCGGCGGCGGGGGCTGATGCCGGCGGTGCTGGCTGTTTTGCAGGCGCCACGTAATCCGCAGGAGTTGCGTCGGTGATGCGGCCATCCATATGCGGCTTGTAGGGGCTGTTGGCGCTGATATAGGCCGCAACCGCGTCTTCAAGGCTTGGGCCGAAGTCATAGGGGTTTATCGCCTTGGTCGCGAAGACCTTGTAGCCGTCACCACCCGAGCGCATGTAGTTGTTGGAGACGACGCCATAGGTCTTGTTGGGGTCGAGCGGCACGAAGCTTTCGCCTTCCTTGACCTCGACGGAAACAACGCGGCTACCTGGCGGTTTGGAGCGGTCGAACGAATATTTGAGGCCGGCGACCTGCGCAAAACGGCCGGCGCCTTCTTCGATCTGGCTTGCGCCGTTCTCAAGAGCCGCGACCAGATCCGAACCTTTCAGCTGAAACGTGGCAATGGAATTCTGGAACGGCAGGACCGTCAGGACTTCACCCATCGTTACCGTTCCGGCATCGATGGAGGCGCGCAAACCGCCGCCGTTCTGGATGGCGATGGTCACGCCCTGATCCTTGACGCGATCCAGCAGCGCGTCGGAAACGAGATTGCCCATCGTGCATTCCTTGGCGCGGCAAACTTCACGCGAACCGTCGATCACACTTTCGGAGGAGCCGATTTCCTTTTTCTTCATCTCCTCGAGCGGGCCGGCAAGCTCCGTCACGCGTTTGGTGAATGCATCGTCCGGCGTAACCGAGACATCGAGAAGTTTCGGTGCGCCTTCGGCGGATTTGACGACGCCATTGTCATCGAAGGTCACGGCGAGGTCGCCGAGATATTTCGAATAGGCGTAGGCCGTTACGATTGGAACATCGATCCCCGACGGGTTCTTGACGAGCGTGGGATAAGGACCGGCGGCCTTGGGGTCGGTGCTGGAAAGCAGGGTGTGGCTATGACCGCCGACAATGACATCGATACCGTCCACCGCCTGCGCTATTTCCTGATCCCGGACGTAACCGACATGCGAAAGCAGCACGATCTTGTTGACACCCTGATCCTGAATTTCCTTTACGGCGCCTTTCAGATAGGCGATCTCGTCTTCGAAGCTGATCTTGTCGCCCGGCGAGGAGGTCTCGTTGGTGTCGGTCGCAAGCACCGAAACCACGGCGACCTTCTGACCGCCCAGATCCTTGATGACGTAGCCCTTGTACTTATCGGCCAGAATGGAGCCTGCGGCCGCCTTGGTGTTTCCGGAAATGATCGGGAACTTCAGCGCGTTGATGAATTTCAGCAGCTCTTCCGGACCGTCATCGAATTCATGATTGCCGATTGCCATGGCATCGAAGCCGATGCCGTTCATGAATTCAGCAATCGGTTCGCTCTTGTACTGCGTATAGAACAGCGAGCCCTGGAACTGATCACCGGCATCGAGAACGAGGAGGTTGGCGTTGCTGCCAAGCTCTCCGCGGCGCGCGTCGATCGCGCCTTTCACACGGGCGATACCGCCGAAGCATTCCTTCTTTTCCGTTTCGGCAGGTGAGCAGGTCGAATCGAATTTGTTGATCGCCTCGATACGTGAGTGAAGGTCATTGATGTGAAGAATGTTAAGTTTGTAGTCGGCCAGAGCGACCCCGGCTGAAAGCGTCATTACCGAAACGCTCAGCATACCCAGCGCCAAAATTTTCCTCATCGTCCCTCTCTCTTGTTCAAAGCGGAAGTACAGGCCGGCTGATCATCCTCCGACCGAACTCATTTTTTAATCCGAAAACATGTCAGTCTTTCGAACGCCGGATGTTTCCATTTAGCGGCAGCCGCCGCAAGCGAAATTATGACAGGCGCGCAATAAAGAAAAACGCACGCTGAAGGCGTGCGTTTCAGAAGGTCATCCCATTAAAAAAACGGTGCTATCAGCCCTGACGCGTCAGCGAGAACTGGCTGTTCGTATCCGTCGTGCAGTTCAATTGTGACGGGGAGACGAGGGCGCAGTTTACGCGCGACTGCGTGTTGCGCACCAGCGAGGTCATGTTGATTTCGTAAAGCGTCGGCGAAATCGTGACATAGGTGCCGGAGGCCAGAAGCGTGTTGGTGTCGGTCGAACGGGTGGAGAAGGCGCCGTTCTGGAAGGTCGATACGATGCCGTTACGGTCGATCCAGCGACCGTCGACGGCCGGGCCGCGGGAAAGCGAAGGCGCCATCGAGGACTGCTGCGAGGGTCCCGGCGCGACGCATGAAGACACCGCTATGGCGGCTGAAAGCAAAGCAGCGCTTGTCTTGAAGTTCATGAGCCTGTTCTCCTGCGATTCGATGAAACTTTCTATGCTTCGACCATGCCGTGAAGCGTTTCTTATTTCAAGGCAACGTTGCTCGCTCTCCCCGGTTCCTGACGTCATTCAGGAAAGCCTCTGCGTGACAAATATGAGACTCCGTCCCGTCAGCGCACGAGGATGTTGCGAAACTGCCAGGGGTCGGACGTATCGATGTTGTCGGGAAACAGGCCGGGGCGGCCATCGGTCGGTTTCCAGTCGGTATAATGGCCCTCCACGGGTCCGAGATAGGGGCGCTGCACCTCGAGACAACGGCGGTAATCCATTTCATCCGCCTCGACGATGCCGGCTTCAGGATTTTCGATTGCCCAGACCATGCCGGCCAGAACCGCGGAACTGACCTGCAATCCGGTGGCATTCTGGCTGGGCGCAAGCAAACGCGCCTCCTGCAGGCTCAACCGCGACCCATACCAATAGGCATTCCTGTCATGGCCATAAAGAAGAACGCCGAGTTCATCGGCGCCGTCGACAAGCTCGTCTTCGGTAAGCACATGCTGGATGGGCTGAGGGGTGCCGCCATTGCCGAAAAGTTCATGCAGGGAAAGAATGGCGTCGTTGCAGGGATGATAGGCATAATGGCAGGTCGGCCGATACGTCACGTCGCCATCATCGTTGCGGACGGTGAAATAGTCGGAAATCGAAATCGCTTCGTTATGCGTGACGAGAAATCCATATTGCGGACCAAGACCCGGACACCATGTCCGCACCCGCGTATTGGCGCCGGGCTGGTCGAGATAGATCGCCGCCTTGCTTCCCTTTTTCTGTTTTTTCGCGTTTTTCGGCATCCAGTTTTCATGTGTTCCCCAGCCGAGTTCGGCGGGCTGAAAACCCTCCGCGATAAAACCTTCAACGGACCATGTGTTCCAGAAAGCGCCGAAGGGCTTGGGTTCCTTCGCCCGCTGGGTGTCGCGTTCGGCCACGTGAACGCCTTTGACGCCAAGCCGCTTCATCAGCTTTGCCCAGCCCTCCCGGTCATGTGGCTGTGGCTCCTCGATGTCGTGGCCGGTATCCTTGGCGAGATTGACGAGCGCCTGTTTCACGAACCAGGACACCATGCCCGGATTGGCGCCGCAGGTGGAAACCGCCGTCGTGCCGCCCGGCTTGCGCGCCCTTTCCTTCAACATGGTCTCGCGTAGCGAATAGTTGGTACGGGCCGCATTGTCGGCATCGGCGTCGAAATAAAACCCGGGCCAGGGTTCGACGACCGTGTCGATGTAAAGCATGCCATGCTTGCGGCAAATCCGCATCAGATCGACGGAGGCGGCATCGACCGAAAGATTGACGCAGAAGCCCTGGCCCTGAACGCCCTTGAGGAGCGGCTTCAAAATCTCGCGGTAATTTTCCTTGGTCAGATGCGTCTGGATATGACGGATGTTCCTTTCGGCCAGAAAGGCGGCGATGTCCTCGCGCGGGTCGATGACGACGAGCCGGGTCCTGTCGAAATTGAAATGACGTTCGATCAACGGAAGAGTACCGCGCCCGATGGAGCCGAAGCCGATCATGATGATGGGGCCGTCAATATTGCCGTAAATCGGGTGGTTTGCATCCGTCATTCGTCAATTTTCCTTTTTCAGCCAATAAGTAAGCTAGATCACAAAAGCGTGCCACAATAAAGGGCAGGTGGATGACGGACATATGACGATGGTTATGACAGGACGGGCTCGGGCATCCTTTCCACCGCATTCTGCCTCTTCGCATTTTAGAGAGTGCGTTTATAATTAAGTTCTTCTTTTCCTCTCTATGTCCAAAGGCTTGGGGGCTTTGGCCGGATGACGACGGGGGAGTTTTCGCCATCGCAGGGGAGTTGCCCGTTGAATAATCTTATCGAGCGTGTCGCAGCGCTTCAGAGCGCCACCCCCGTTCTTATTGCCCTTTACGATTCCGAGGATCGGTTGCGCCATGCCAATCCGTCGTTTCGGGAAAGCTTTCAGCTTGCCGCCAACGATTTTCCGACCTGGGCGGACATCATGCGGTTGAACCATCGGCTGCGCAGCGGCGTCGTCGTCCGCAACAATGATTTCGAGGGGTGGCTGTTGTCGGCGCAATCCCGACGCGGCAAGCTGCCTTATCGCGCCTTTGAGATGGACATGTATGACGGCCGCTGGTTCTGGATGACGGAAACGGTGCAGCAGGATGGCTGGATGCTGTGTGTCGCAAGCGACGTTACCGAATTGCGCCAAGGTTACAGGACGCTAAGACAGGACAGGGATCTGGCGGTGCGCGCCTCGCAGACGGATGAATTGACCGGGACTGCAAACCGCCGCTTCGTCTTCGCCAAGCTGGCTCTGCAGGTGGAACGGGTTGCCAAGGGGCTGGAAACGCCCTTTTGCCTGTGCACGCTCGATATCGATTTCTTCAAGCAGATCAACGATCGTTTCGGCCATAAATGCGGGGATGCGGTGCTTCGCGATTTCGTCGGCATCGCCCATTCCGTCATCCGGCGGGTGGATTGTTTCGGCAGGATCGGCGGCGAGGAATTCATGCTCATCCTGCCGCGCAGCACGGTGGTCGAGGGCCGGGAGATCGTCGAACGGCTGCTGCAGAAGGTGCGTCTTTCGAGACCCCTCTCTGAATTCCCGGATTTTTCCTACAGCTGCTCGGCCGGGCTGACGGTGTATCGCGCACCGGAAAGCACGGATGATGTTTTCATGCGGGCGGATCAGGCTCTTTATGCGGCCAAGGACAAAGGCCGCGACCGGCTTCTGGCGGTGACTGTTTAGACGAGTTCCGCCGCAATCAATCCATGCAGCGAATTGCCGACGAAGAGTTTCCGGCCGGCAATGTCGTCCGGTTTCAGCGACTGTCCGCGCGCCCTGCGGTCGCGGATCAGATCGGCGCGCAGCACACCCGGCAGAATGCCGCTGTCGAGCGGCGGCGTCAGCAATTGCCCGTCCGGCATTTCGACGAAAATGCTGGTCGACGATCCCTCGCACAACTCGCCGCGCTCGTTGAGGAGCAGAACCTCGTCGGCCTCTCCGGCTGAAAATTCGGCCCGGGCGGCGTCATAGGGCTCGCGGCGTGAGGACTTGTGACGATAGAAGGTGTCGGAAGAATCGAGCGTGGTCTGTCGGGCGATGCGAACCCGCCAGACGGTATCCTGCCGCAAGGGCTGGAAGTCGGCGGTTTCGACGTCGAGTTCGCCCTTGTAGTTCATGACCAGCCTGACGCAGAGCGGCTTTTCGCCGCCCACCTTCTTTTCCAGCACCTGAAGCGCATTGACCGGCGCGCGAAAACCGAGCGCGTCGGCCGAGCGCAGCAATCGGCGCATATGCTGGTCGATGCGCTGAAAGCCGGTCTGCGGCTCCCAGCGCAAGGTTTCCCTCAAGGTCAGATCGGCGGGTTTGCGTTTCATTACCTGTGCTCGTCGCCTGAATTGTTTACCGGTGTTTCCGCCGGCAATATCAACCGGCAAAGCTTGTCCGAAATAGGATAGCCCTGCCGGCGGAAGAGATTAAGCCTGTTTGTTATCCAGCGCTTCCAGCTCGTCGATCAGCCCTTCGATCATCGAAAGCCCCTTGTCCCAGAACGAGGGATCGGTCGCGTCGAGGCCGAAGGGTTTCAGAAGCTCCGAATGGTGTTTGGTGCCGCCCGCCTTCAGAAGCTCGAAATATTTCTCCTGAAAGCCCGTCTCTGCCTTCTGATAAACCGCATAGAGCGAGTTCACCAGGCAGTCGCCGAAGGCGTAGGCATAAACATAAAAGGGCGAGTGAATGAAATGGGGGATGTAGGTCCACCATGTCTCGTAGCCTTCGGAAATCCGGATCGCCGGACCAAGGCTCTCGGCCTGAACGGACAGCCACAATTCGCCGATCTGCCCGGAAGTCAGCTCGCCCAGCTTGCGGGCGGTATGCAGCTTGCGCTCGAATTCATAAAAAGCGATCTGGCGCACGACCGTGTTGATCATATCCTCGACCTTGCGGGCGAGCATGGCCTTGCGTTCCCTGATGTCTCTGGTGTCGTCAAGCAGCTTGCGGAAGGTCAGCATTTCCCCGAAAACGGAGGCTGTCTCGGCAAGCGTCAGCGGCGTGGCGCACATCAAGGCGCCCTGTTCGCCGGCCAGAACCTGATGAACGCCGTGACCAAGCTCATGGGCAAGCGTCATCACGTCACGCGGTTTACCGAGATAGTTGACCAGCACATAGGGATGGGCCGAAGGCACGGTCGGATGCGCGAAGGCGCCCGGCGCCTTGCCGGGGCGCGCGGGGGCGTCGATCCATTCTTCATCGAAGAAACGACGGGCAATATCGGCCATCTCGGGGGCGAAACTACCATAGGCGGAAAGCACCGTGTCCTTTGCCTCATCCCAAGGGATGATCGTGTTCGACGTATCGGGAAGCGGCGCGTTGCGGTCCCAATAATTCATCTGCTCCATGCCGAGCCATTTCGCCTTCATGGCGTAATAACGATGAGAGAGGCGCGGATAGGCTTTCTTGACCGCCGCGGCCAAAGCATCGACCACTTCGCGCTCGACGCGGTTGGCGAGATGACGGCTATCGGCAATATCCTCGAATTTGCGCCAGCGGTCGGAAATATCCTTGTCCTTGGCGAGCGTGTTGGTGATGAGTGTGAAGACGCGCAGATTGTCCTTGAAGGTGGCGCTCAGCGCCTGAGCCGCTTTCTTGCGGGTTTCCGGCTCCGGCTCCTGCAGCATGTTGAGCGTCACTTCCAGCGGCAGGCTCGCACCGTCTATGTCGAAACGCAGATCGGCCATCGTTTCATCGAACAGGCGGTTGAAGGCCGCTGCGCTGGTCATCGATTTTTCGAGGAAAAGCTGTTCCAGCTGGTCGTCGAGCTGGTGCGGCTTGTCCTTGCGCAAATCCACCAGCCAGGGGCGGTAGTGACCCGCTACTGCGTCATTCGCCATGCAGGCGTCCATCGTGGCGTCATCGATGCGGTTGAGCTCAAGGGTGAAGAACAGGAGGTGGGAGGAAATATCCGTCAGCTTCGCTTGGGCATCGCCGTAAAGCTTGCCGTTTGCCGGGTTCGACGTATCGGAAAAATAGGTGAGCCCGGCAAAGGAGCCGATGCGGCCGATGAGATCATCCAGCGCTTCATATTCCTTGAGCGCCGCGCCGATGCCCTTGTCGCCCGTCGCCTTTGCGGCAGCTTCAAGCCTGCCCTTCCATTTCTCCTCGAAAGCCGCCGCCATCGACGCCGCCTTGTCGAGATCGCCCTTGTATTCCGGCGAATCCCCCGATGGATAGAGGTCCGTCAGCTTCCAGCCGGGAAGGTCGCCAAGTGCCGGACCGGTGGTTTCGGCAAGGGAGAAGACGGGTTGCGGGGTCGGGCGGTTGAGGGTCATCGAACGTGTCCTTCTGATTATGCGTGCGAAGCATATGGGGACCTTGTTTCCCGCGGCAATGGATAAAATGCAAGCAATTCTCAAAACTGGATGTTCAAGTCTCCCATGCCAGAGTGCGGAATAAGGGACCGCATGAAGCAGGTCCATAAACCGGAAACCGGAGCTAAAAATGACCGCGCATGTTCTCGTGATAGACGATGATCCCGTCCAGCGCCGCCTGCTCAAAAATGCGGTGGAACGTTATGGGCATCTCGCCTTGCTTGCCGAAAACGGCAAGGCGGGGCTGGAACTGCTCAAGCAATATAGCGGCGAGATCAACGTCATTGTCCTCGACCTCATGATGCCTGAAATGGACGGGCTTACCTTTCTCAAAGCTATCGGCGAAGTCGGCACCGATGTTCCTGTCATCGTTCAGACCGGTCAGGGCGGCATCGATACCGTCGTGCAGGCCATGCGCGCCGGCGCTTTCGATTTCGTCGTCAAGCCGGTTTCGCCGGAAAGGATCGGCGCTGCCATCTCCAATGCGCTCAAGCTCGACAGGAGAGAGGCAAAAGCCCGCACGGGAAGGCGCGGACGGAGCAATGCAGTGAATTTTACCGATATCGTTTCCGCAAGCCCGGCAATGCTGAGGGTTATCGAACTCGCGCAGCGCGCTGCCCAGTCCAGCATTCCCGTGGTGCTGGAAGGCGAATCCGGTGTGGGCAAGGAAATGGTCGCCCGCGCCATCCAGTCGGCCGGAGACAGGTCGAATAAGGCCTTCATCACCGTCAATTGCGGCGCCATTCCCCATAATCTCGTGGAAAGTATCCTCTTCGGCCATGAAAAGGGAGCCTTCACGGGCGCGACGGAAAAACATGTCGGCAAATTCATGGAGGCGGACGGCGGCACGTTGTTCCTCGATGAAATCGGCGATCTGCCGCTGGATGTGCAGGTGAAGCTGCTGCGCGCGGTCCAGCAAGGCGAAATCGAAACCGTCGGCTCCGCACGGGTGCAGAAGGTGAATGTGCGGCTGATTTCCGCCACCAACAAGAACCTCATCGAAGAGGTGAAGGAAGGCCGATTCCGCGAGGACCTTTATTATCGCCTCAACGTCTTCCCGATCACCATTCCGGCGCTGCGCCGCCGCAAGGAAGATATTCCCCATCTGGCGCGCGTTTTCGCCGAGCGCTTTTCGGCGGAACAGAAATTGCCCAATCCTGTTGGCCTTGACGCCAGCGCGCTGGCGCTGCTCACGGCCTATGACTGGCCGGGTAATATCCGTCAGCTCGAAAACGCCGTCTTCCGCGCCGTGGTGCTGTCGCAGGGTGAGGAACTGTCAGATTCCGATTTTCCGCAGATCGCCCTGCAACTGCCGGAATTTTCGACCGACGACGACGCGGACGATGTCATTCGCTCGCCTTCAGGGGCGTCGCTGAAGCTTGCGGCCTATTCACCGCCCCCTCCGGCGGTTGCTGAAAGCCATGCCGTCATCGAGGAGCCATCGGATATTTCCACCACCATCTACCGGGGCGGAAACCTGATCTCCAGCATGGATGAATCGGGCAACATCCGCAAACTGGCAGAAATCGAGGAAGAACTCATCCGTTTCGCTCTGCGCTTCTATCGCGGCCAGATGAGCCAGGTCGCCAGAAAGCTCGGCATTGGCCGCTCGACGCTTTATCGCAAGCTGAAGGATTATGGCATCGATCCCGACGATCCCCTTCGAGATGCAGCCTAACGGCACAAACCCCGCATTTGGAGGCAGATCGCAAAATTCGTTAACTTCTGAGCAAGGATATCCGCTTACCGTCTATAAACCTCTTGTTAGTGGCTGATTCACTATATAGAGGAAGGTTGTATGTGTGTGGCAATTTTGCCATCGTGTCACCGTATTTGACGTTCATTTGAGGCAATGTGACAGAAATTGTCTTCCAGGCGGGGATCGAATTGCCATATCTGCATCGGAATAACGCGCTTTCGACCAAGGTCGCGCGCGGCTTGATCAAGGATATATGCACGAAGCTGTCGGCGCGCGCTGTCACCTTTGCCTGCCTGATGCTCGCCGCAATGCCTTTCGTAGGTGTTTCGGCGACGGAAGCCGCCGCCGAGACGCGCAGCCTCAAACTGTATTATATCCATACACGCGAGAAGGCGGTCATCACCTTCAAGCGCAATGGAAAATATGATCAGAAAGGTCTGCAGGAGTTGAACCGATTCCTGCGCGACTGGCGTCGCAACCAGCCGACACGCATGGATCCGCGCCTTTTCGATCTCGTCTGGGAAGTTTATCGCCGCAGTGGCGCGACTGACTATATCAACGTTGTTTCGGCCTTCCGTTCGCCCGAGACCAATGGTCTGCTGCGCTCACGCACGAAGGGCGTTGCGGAAAAAAGCCAGCATATGCTCGGCAAGGCCATGGACTTTTATATCCCCGGTGTGAAGCTTGCCCGTCTTCGCGAAATCGGCATGCAGATGCAGATCGGCGGCGTCGGCTTTTATCCGACCTCAGGCTCTCCCTTCGTGCACATGGATGTCGGCGGCGTTCGCGCCTGGCCGCGCATGAGCCGCCAAGAACTCGTCCGCATCTTCCCGAACGGCAATACGCTGCATCTTCCTTCCGACGGCAAGCCGCTTCCCGGTTATGAGCAGGCGCTTGCCGATTACAAGAAGCGCGTCAGCTCCTCCTCCATTCAGGTTGCTTCCAGCGCCGGTGCAGGCCCTGCCTCATCTGGCGGCGGCAAGCGCAAGACGCTGTTGCAGGCCCTCTTTGGCGGCGGTGACGAGGATGAAGATCCAGATAGCATCGCAGCGCCGGCGCCCGCAGAGCGCCCCGCCGTTGCTCGCCCGGCGGCTCCGGAGCCTGAACCCAAGATTGCACTTGCTTCGGCACAGACGCTTCCGGGTGTAAACGATGCGCCGCTGCCGACGGCCCGACCCGCCTTCGGCAATCAGCCGCCGGCCAATACCGGCCTTGCGACGGCGCTTTATTCTCCGGCTCGCAATGCCGCGCAGGATGCCCTGCAGGCGGCGACCACGCCGACGCCGGCTTCCGCGCCTGCCGAGCGCCAGCAATTTGCCGATCTGGCTGAGGTATCCGTTCCGGTGCCCACGCTTCTCGGCCCGCGCGGCATGAGAGGTGATGCGGAAGGATCGATCCTGACGGCTTCTGTAGAGGGTGCGACACCGGCTGCAACCGGCGAACTCGCCTCTGTTCCGGTTCCCGCCAATCGTCCGGCCGTGGCGGAAGCCCTGCTGGCGGCGGCCAATGCCGACCCTGAAGGTGAGGACGATCTGGCCGAGGCGCAACAGGGTACGCTTTCGCCCACGGTGGTTGCCGCTCTTGAACAGAGCGGTCAGGCCGCCCGGTCGCAGGTCCAGTCGGCCGCGATGCCAACAGCTGCGCCATTCCCGGCCGCCGTCAACCACAAGGTTACCGTTGCGCCCGTCGAAACGGCCAAGGCCGAACCGCAGGCTGGCTTCGGTGATGCTTTCGACCTGAAGCCTGCTATCAATGGCGGCCTCAGCGCCGGCCTTCCGACCAAGGGTTCGCGCCCGAGCAAACAGGATGCCGCCGTTTCCCAGCAGGCCATGGTGGGCGGTGGACGCCTGACGCAGGATCTTATTTCGGATTGGGCGCTCAACCAGAACAAGGGTACGACCGGACGCTCGGTAAAGGCGCCGCGTGTTGTCGCCAATCGCATGCTCAGCAACGATATGTCGGCTTCCGCGACCTCCGCGAGCTTCAAGCCCGGTGCCGCGGCCATCGAATCCAGCCGCTTCAGCACGCCGGTGAAGATGCACTGAGCCAACTTTCATAAGGAAGACGGCCGAGAGGCCAACAAAAAACCCGCCGTTACCGGCGGGCTTTTTTATGCTGGATAGTTCAAGCTTTAGACGCCGCTTTGGCCGTCCGAGCCGATATAGGCGATGCGTACCATATTGGTCGCGCCGGGGGCGCCAAGCGGTACGCCTGCGGAGATGATGATACGATCGCCCGGCTTGCCGAAACCTTCGGAAACCACGATACGACAAGCGCGGTTCACCATGTCGTCCAGGTCGCTGGCATCGCCGGTGACGACGCAGTGCAGACCCCAGACGACCGACAGGCGGCGGGCGGTCTGGATGATCGGCGACAGCGCGATGATCGGAACCTGCGGCCGTTCACGCGCGGCGCGCAGGCCGGTCGTGCCCGAGGACGTATAGGTGACGATCGCCGCAAGCTTCAACGTTTCGGCGATCTGGCGGGCGGCAAGCGAAATGGCGTCGGCGCCGGTCGGTTCCGGCTGGGCGCGCTGCGCATAGATGATATTGGAATAATAGGGGTCCTGCTCCACCGTGCTGGCAATGGAGGCCATGGTGGAAACCGCTTCGACCGGATAGTCGCCCGATGCGGACTCGGCAGAAAGCATGATGGCGTCTGCGCCTTCGAAGACGGCGGTGGCGACGTCTGACACTTCGGCGCGGGTCGGCACAGGCGCTGTTATCATCGATTCCAGCATCTGGGTGGCAACCACGACCGGCTTGCCGGCGCGGCGGCAGGCGCGGGTCAGCTGTTTCTGGATGCCCGGAACGGCTTCCAGCGGCATTTCGACGCCGAGATCGCCACGGGCGACCATCAGCGCGTCGGAAAGCTCGATGATTTCCTCGATGCGCTCGACAGCCTGCGGCTTTTCGATCTTGGACATCAGGCCGACGCGACCGCGTGCAATCTTGCGCACTTCGGCAAGGTCTTCCGGACGCTGGACGAAGGAAAGCGCCACCCAGTCGACTTCGCCGGTGGCGAGAACGGCATCGAGATCGACGCGGTCCTTGTCGGTCAGAACACCGACGCCGAGCAGAGTGTCGGGCAGGCTGATGCCCTTGCGGTCGGAAATGCCGGTGCCGGAAATGACGGTGGTGACGATGCTTTTGCCGTCGCTCTTTTCAGCGCGCAGATGCAGCTTGCCGTCGTCGATCAGCAGGCGATGGCCGGGCTTGACCGCTTCGAGAATTTCCGGATGGGGCAGGAAAACGCGGGTGTTGTCACCAGGCGTTTCGTTGTTGTCCAACGTAAAAGTCTGGCCGGGAACGAGGTCGACCTTGCCTTCGGCGAATTTTCCGACGCGCAGCTTGGGTCCCTGCAGGTCGGCCAGAATGCCGATAGGGCGGCCGTTCCGGCTCTCGACGGAACGGATGCGCTGAATGAGCGTCCGCATCACGTCGTGGCTCGCATGGCTCATGTTGATCCGGAAAAGATCCGCGCCAGCAAGATGCAGCTTCTCGATCATCGCCTCTTCGGAGGAGGCCGGGCCGAGAGTTGCAAGAATTTTGACTTTGCGGTTACGCTTCATCAGTTTTGATTTCCCTGTGTGCCTGGCGTATCGGAGAGCTGGACCATCCAGCTGCCCTGTCTGCCCGTGTCATATTCCTTGAAACCCATTCTCTGGAAGCTGCGGGCATAACAATCGTCCACGCCGTTGATCTTGAACTCGTTTTCCGCCACGCACATGTTGACGTCACCGGTCCAGCGGCCGCCATGGGCGGCGTCTTCGGCATAGAGATAATAATAACGTGACTGCAGCTCACCCTCGATCAGCGTCGCGCAGGTCGAGGAGGGGACCTGCCACCAGCCTTCGCTGACCCAGCCTTCCTGAGCACGGTAGCCGATGGCTACCCCGACGAGGTTCTGCGTGCTGTTGCACACGCGAAAATCCGCGTGCGCGGGCGCCGCTATCATGAGCGGGGTCAGAAACAATGCCGCTACGGAAAAAAGACGGGCGAGATGCCTGAAGTGGCGAGGAAGAGCGAGAGATGACTGAGTCACGGCTTCCATCCGGATTCCATGGTTATAATGAACACACTTCTTGGCGTGGCCGCCAAAGAAAGTCAACGCGAGTTTAATCGATTATATTGTTCGTGGGATCGTGAGTGCGACAAGGTAGATGGCTGTTCTTCCGCCGTAACTTGCGCGCGGCCTCAAGCCATGCCATCAAGTTTCTCTCCTCAATCCTGCCCCAGAAAAATCATCGATGAACGACTTCATACCCTATGAAATCATAGAAGGCGATTATGACAAAGGCATGGTTCTTCTGGCGGACCATGCCATGAACCTCCTGCCGGCACACTACGGCAATCTTGGCCTTCCGCAAACCGCTTTTCATCGCCATATCGCATTTGATATCGGTATAGAGGGACTGACCCGCTCACTCGCCGCCCGCCTTGGCGTGCCGGCCGTGCTCGGACGGTTCTCTCGCCTGCTGATCGACCCGAATCGCGGCGAGGACGATCCCACTCTCATCATGAAGATTTCGGACGGAGCGATCATTCCCGGCAACCATCCGATTTCGGATGAGGAATGGCAAAGGCGGATCGAGGTCTTTCATCGGCCCTATCACAATGCCGTGGACCGTGTGCTGACCGGCGTGGCGAAAGCGTCCGAAGAGGCGCCGCTCGTGCTGTCGCTCCATTCTTACACGCCGTTCTGGAAGGAAACACCCCGACCATGGCATGCGGCGGTTCTGTGGGACACGGATCACCGTGCTGTCGATCCGCTTCTGGCGCATCTGCGCGCCACGGGCGATATCCTCGTTGGCGATAACGAACCCTACGACGGGGCGCTCAAAGGCGACACTATGTATCGCCATTGCATGATGAAGGGCATACCGCATGCGCTTCTCGAGGTTCGGCAGGATTTGGTCGCGAATGATGAGGGGATCGCCGAATGGTCGGACCGGCTCGCTCCCATTTTCGCCGCAATGAATGACGATCCCGTTTTGCATGAATATCAGCTGTTCGCCTCTCGCACCGGCCCCTATTGAGCCTGGAGTTTTGCCATGACGAATGAAAACGACAATCGGCAGGTTGAATTCGAGGCGGCGGCTTTCCGGCGCCTTGTCAATCATCTCCGTGAGCGCCACGACGTGCAGAACATCGACCTGATGAATCTCGCGGGCTTCTGCCGCAACTGCCTTTCCAACTGGTACAGGGAGGCGGCCGAAGAAGCCGGTGTTCCGCTCAGCAAGGATCAATCCCGGGAAATCGTCTACGGCATGCCTTATGAGGATTGGAAATTGCAATATCAAGGCGAAGCGAGTGACGACCAGAAAGTCGCTTTCGAGCAGAACCGACCCAAGGAATAGGTCTCCGCTAACGGAAACGACTTGACGGAACGCCTTTCTATGGGCAGTTCACAGGCCTGAATTTTGCTGTCCGCTGGCAACGACCGGCGAGGGCTTCGCCCGGATCAATGAATAAGGCTCGCATGCGAGCCGACAACGAAGGATAATATGATGGACGAAACGAGCACCACCGAAACCGTCGCCGCCGCAGAACTGCGCCAGTTCATCGAGCGCGTCGAGCGCCTCGAAGAGGAAAAGGCTGCCATTCAGGGTGATATCAAGGACGTTATGGGCGAGGCTAAAGGTCGTGGCTACGATACGAAGGCGATCCGCACCATCATCCGCCTGCGCAAGAAGGACGCCAATGAGCGCATCGAGGAAGAAACGATTCTTCAGACCTATATGGCCGCGCTCGGCATGGAATGATCGGCTGGAAACGCCTCAATGAAAAATCGCCGCTTTTGCGGCGATTTTTTTGCGCATCTTGCGAATTCAGCCGCGCGTGCCGGCGAGCTTCTCCGAAAGGTCGATTGCCTCCTTGCGGGCATCCTTGTCCGCGGGGTAGAGCGCCAGATAACGCTCCCAGGCCTTCAGCGCCAGCTCCTCTCGGCCCGAAGCTTCGAGGATGTTTGCTAGGCTTGCCAGCGCCGGGAAATAGCGCGGTTCCCTTTCCAGGGTCAGGTTGATATCCGCCATTGCCTTGCGAGTGTCGCCATCGGCAAAATGCACCATGGCGCGGCGATAGGGCGCCTGCACATAGTCCGGATCGAGCAGAATGACCTGGTCGAGAAAATCGTAAGCGGCGGCGTTGCGTTTCTCGTCGGCGGCTTCGCCTGCCCATTGCATGAGCAGATTGATCGTTGCGCTGCCGGAATCATTCCATTCGGAGGCGATCTGATTGGCGATGCTGCGCGCCTTGACCGCATTCCGTTCTTTTTTCAGCGATGCAAAAAGAGTATCGATGGTCTTGGCCGGTGAGGGCGCGGACTCCACAACGGCAGGCGGCTTTCCGTCCGCCGCATGAGCAACCGCAGCCATTCCCGGAAACGGGAGGCTTGAAAACAGGAAGCCCTGAGCGAGAATGAATGCTGTGCAAAAACGATTTGGGCGCATGGGGTTAAGCTTAACCCGGCTGCGCCCAATATCAAATGCAAACTTCTGCACTGTCAACAAAGTGATCCGCGAAACATCGCGAACCGCAGTTGCGATCAATCAGCCCTGACGAGCCTTGAAGCGCGGGTTCTGCTTGTTGATGATGTAGACGCGGCCCTTGCGGCGAACCAGGCGGTTATCGCGATGACGGGCCTTAAGCGCTTTAAGCGAATTCTTGATCTTCATTTTACTGGTCCGCAGTTTTGCACGGATTTTGCCGTGCTATTCAAACAATCAAAAGCGCGCAACGGGGCGCGCTCTTTTCGGTTGGCAGGCAGATACCTGTTTGAGCCCTGCCTGTCAACACTTGCCCGTGTCTTTGCCTTAAAAGACTAGGCTTTTCCTGTGTGCAGAAGCTGCGTCACATGGCCCATCTTGCGGCCCGGCCGTGCTTCCGTCTTGCCGTAGAGATGCACGAGACAGTCTCTTTTCGCCAACCATGCTGGAACATCATCGATGTCATCGCCGATCAAATTGGTCATAACGCAATCCGAATGGCGATCCGTGCTGCCGGGCGCGAGGCCCGATACGGCCCGGATATGCTGCTCGAACTGCGAGATCACGCAGGCGGCCTCCGTCCAGTGGCCGGTATTGTGGACACGCGGCGCCATTTCATTGGCGACCAACGAACCATCCGGCAGGACGAAGAATTCGATGCCGATGACGCCGACATATTCGAGCGCTGCCAGAAGCTTTTCCGCCGATTGTACGGCAACTGCCCTGGCGGCATTGGAGAGCGCTGCCGGAACGGTTGAAGTGTGTAGGATGCCGTCCAGATGGACATTCTCGGCGGGATCGTAACAGGTGACGGTGCCGTCCTGGAAACGGGCGGCAATGAGCGAAATTTCCCGCTCGAAGGAAATGAAGCTCTCGAGGATCAGCGGCACGCCGCCGAGCGCCGCAAAGGCGCCTGCGAGGTCTTCGCCACCCCGGAAGAGACGCTGGCCCTTGCCGTCATAACCCATGCGGCGGGTTTTCAGCACGCCCTTGCCGCCGAAAGTGGCCAATGCGGCCTCCAGCTCTTCCTGGCTGTCCACCGCGCGGAAATCGGCGGTCGGGATGCCGCAGCCGTTGAGGAAGCGTTTTTCCGTCAACCGGTCTTGTGAGGCGCTGAGTGCTTTCGGAGGTGGATAGACGGGAACGGAGAGGCTGAGCTTTTCGGCTGCCGCGACAGGCACGTTCTCGAATTCGTAGGTCACGACATCACAGCGGCTTGCGAGTTCCGCAAGCGCCTTTTCGTCGTCATACTCCGCGACGATCTGGTCGTTGCAGGCTTGCGCTGCCGGACAATCCGCCTGCGGTTCAAGCACGATGGTGCGGTGGTTGAGGCGGGCTGCAGCCATGGCCAGCATGCGGCCAAGCTGACCGCCGCCGATGATGCCGATGGTCAGATTATCTGTCTTTGCCATCACGTTTTTCGTCACTGGGCGCTGTCCATCGGATATTCCGCGACGGCAGCCGACTGGCGGCCACGCCAGGCATCCAGCCGGTCGGCCAGGTCCTCATCGCTGAGCGCCAGGACCGCAGCGGCCAGAAGGGCGGCGTTGATGGCGCCGGCCTTGCCGATGGCAAGCGTGCCAACGGGAATGCCGGCGGGCATCTGCACGATTGAATAGAGGCTGTCCTGACCGGACATGGTCTTCGACTGCACCGGAACCCCAAAAACAGGAAGCGGCGTCATGGCGGCCGTCATGCCGGGCAGGTGGGCGGCCCCGCCCGCACCGGCGATGATGACTTTGAAACCCTCGTCTTTTGCGCCATTGGCAAAATCATAAAGCCGGTCCGGGGTGCGGTGGGCGGAAATGATGCGGGCTTCATATTCGATGTCGAGCGCATCCAGCGTATCGGCGGCGTTCTTCATGGTCTCCCAGTCAGACTGGCTGCCCATGATGATGGCGACGGGGGGCGTTTCTGCTGTCACGTAATGTCTCCGGGCTCAGGCGATGATATCGGGAATGACCTGATCTTCAAGCTGGGTCATCTTGTCCTTGACGGCCAGCTTCTTTTTTTTCATGCGCTGTATTCTCAGCGCATCGCAGCTGGTCTGGATCATCGCGTTGATCGCCGCGTCGTAATCCTCATGCTCCTGGCGCAGCCGCGCCAGCGTGAGCCTGATGTCCGCCTGGTCCTGATCGGGCATCTCGTCATCCCCATTTTATGCCGCCGGATCGGCTCCGGCGCGTATGTGATCGTTCACGAGGCTCTATCATCAAATCGCGGTAACGGGAAGTTATCCCTTGCGACCAAATTGCCCACTTATTGCCTTCATTTCGCCTTCGACAAGCGGCGCGATCCGTGTCACATTGCCGTCGTAAACCTGAAACTCCAGCGATGGAGAGCTGGAGGTAGGTTCAAAAAGGAAGGACGTGCCGCATGACCATTCAGGCTCATATTGCATCGCTCGAAAAGAAACACGGTGCTCTGGAGGAGGAGCTCGAAAGTATTCTTGCTTCCCCGTCGTCTGACGACAAAGAGATCGCGGACCTTAAACGTCGAAAACTGCGCCTGAAGGATGAACTGCAGAGGCTCAAGGCCTCGACGAGACATTAATTTATGCCAGGCCGCGGCTCTCGATGAATGAAGGGCCACGGTCTGAGCGTTTCAAGCTCTGGCGGCGAAAACCTGCTGCCAGAGCTTTTTATTGCCGAATCTAGAGCGGCAGTCCGTCCCACAGCAGTTTAAGCGCCGCAATCAGCGCCATGGCGTACATGAGCGGGTAAAACACCGCGGGTTTCAGATATTTCACCACCTTGGCGCCGGCAAGCGTCGCCAGCATCGCCACCGGCAACAGGCTTGCCGATGTCTTGAGGTTGGTGGCGTCCAGTGCGCCGAGCGCGAAATAGGGAATGAGCTTGATCGCGTTCATGATGGCGAAGAACCGCACGCTCATGCCGGTATAGGTCTTTGGATCGAGCTTCAGCGGCAGAACGTAGATCTGGAAGGGCGGGCCGCCCGCATGGGCCACGAAACTGGCATAACCGGACAGACCGGACCAGAGGGTCGCAGCCGCCGGTCTTTGTGGCTTGGCCGGGATTTCCCGGCCCTTGCGGCTTTTGAAGCTTTCATAGAAATAACGCAGCACGAACAGGATCGTGACCGAGGCGACAACAAGGCGCATGGCGTCTGCGGAAACGAGGCTTGAGGTCGCCCAGCCCAGCGCGATGCCGGCAATAGCCCCCGGCAGCATGATGAGGAGCGTTTCCCGGTGGTTGTAGTGCCGCCAGGCAAAAAGCGCCACGATATCCATGACGATCAGGATCGGCAGAAAGATGGCCGCCGCCTGCACCGGCGATACGGCAAGCGCCATCAAAGGAACGCCCATCAGCGCCAGCGCGCCGCCCAGCCCTCCCTTGGAAAGGCCGACGAGAACGACTGCGGGAATGGCGACGAGATAAAAATGAAAATCGGTGAGCATGGATGGACGGTTGATCCTTTCGCCGGTCCGGTTTATCGGATTTGTCATATGAAAACGAGTGCAGATTGCGCAGCAAGCGTCTTCTGTCTGAAATGGACGAATCGATGACCCTAGTTGAAGACCGTTGCCGCCTTGTCCTGATCGTTCCGCAATCGGACGATGCGCAAAAGCAGGCTAAAGAGGTGGAAAACGCATTGCGGGGCGGTGATGTCGCTTCCGTCATCATTCCGCAATATGGTCTGGATGACGCCGCTTTCCAGAAACGCGCCGAACTGATCGTGCCCGTCGTCCAGAAGGCGGGTGCGGCGGCGCTCATCGCCGGTGACAGCCGCATTGCCGGCCGCGTGAAGGCGGATGGCCTGCATGTGGTCGGTAATGGCGAGGCGCTTGCGGAGGCCGTGGAAAAATTCACGCCGAAGCTCATCGTCGGCGGCGGCAATGCGGACGACCGCCATAAGGCGCTGGAGCAGGGCGAGGCCAATCCGGATTACATGTTTTTTGGAAAGCTCGAAGGCGACATCAAGCCGGAAGCGCATCCCAAAAACCTGGCGCTCGGCGAATGGTGGGCCTCGATGATCGAAATCCCGGCCATCGTCATGGGTGGCGCCGATGTGTCCTCGGTTGTTGCCGTGGCCGAAACCGGGGTGGAGTTCGTGGCCATGCGCAGCGGCGTTTTTGAAAATGCCGGTGGCGCCGCCCAGGCCGTTTCTGAAATCAACGCCCTGCTTGACGAAAAAGCGCCACGGTTTGGCGGTTGATACAGGCGATGATCATGCGCTCGGTTCACCTCTGCCTTTCCGTTTCACTGCTGGCGCTCGCTTTCGGCGCGCCGGCGGGTGTTGCTTTTGCCCAGTCCGGGCCGCAGAGCGAAAGCAATGCGCTGTCCCGCCAGCTGGAAAACGAGGCTCAGCCGACCCGTCAGGGCAGGGTGCAATCCGAAGAGCAGAAGGACTTGCAGCCGTCTGCGGGGGTGAACGTCTATCAGCGCATGGGCGCGGAATTGCCGGCGCTGCCGCCTGAAAAAGAATTCAAGGGCCGGGTGGACGAAGCTTACGGGCATTTCCAGCGCGGCGAATATGTGCAGGCGCTCGACAAGGCGCTGAACCGCGCGCAGAACGGTGACGCACCTGCCCAGACGCTGGTGGCGGAAATGATGTCGCGTGGTCTGGGCATCGCCCGTGACGAGAAGACCGCTGCTTTCTGGTACCAGCAGGCGGCTGAGGGTGGCGATCCCGTCGCCATGTTCAAATTCGCGCTGATTCTGATGGAAGGCAAATTCGTCACCCGCGACAAGACGAAGGCCGACGATTTCATGCGCCGTGCGGCGGAAGCCGGCAACGCCTCCGCCCAGTTCAACTGGGGCCAGATACTGGTTTCGGAAAATCCCGGAGCCAAGGGCCTGCTCATGGCTTTGCCGTTCTATGAAAAATCCGCCGAACAGGGCATTGCCGATGCGCAATATGCTGTGTCGCAGATTTACTGGTCGCTCAAGGATGTGCCGGCCGAGAAAAAGGCAAAGGCGCGGGACTGGCTGACGCGGGCCGCGAAAGCTGGATACGATACCGCGCAGGTCGATCTCGGCATCTGGCTGGTCAATGGGTTCGGCGGCGAGCGCAATCTGGATGAGGGTTTCCGCTGGCTCTACGGCGCGGCGCAGCGCGGCAATGTCGTGGCGCAGAACAAGGTGGCGCATCTTTACATTCAGGCGCTCGGTACGAGGCCGGATCCCGTGGAGGCGGCCAAATGGTATGTGCTTTCCCGCCGCGCCGGCCTGAAGGATCCGTCTCTCGAGGACTTCTATCTCGGCATCACCGACGAGCAGCAGAAGAAGGCGATTGAGGCCGCAAATCGTTTCCGCCCGACGTGATGGAAGGGTAGCCTTCCTGCGCTGGCATTGACCCATGGGCTTTTTGCCTTGAATTTCCGCGCGTTTTGTGGTCTTGAACCGCAAACTTTCAATTCAAGAAAATAATGACGTGCCTGCCCGGTGAGCTTCCGGGCGGTTCGCAAGCTTTCCAGGAAACAACATCGATGGCCCGTTCAGCCCTTCTCAATGTCATGGTTCAGGCCGCCATCAAGGCGGGTAAGTCTTTGTCGCGTGACTTCGGTGAAGTGCAGAACCTTCAGGTCTCGGTCAAGGGACCGAGCGATTTCGTTTCGCAGGCGGATCTGAAAGCCGAGAAGATCGTGCGTGACGAATTGATGAAGGCCCGCCCGACCTACGACTTCCTGGGTGAAGAAGGCGGCGAGGAAAAGGGCACGGACGGCGCACATCGCTGGATCGTCGATCCGCTGGATGGCACCACCAACTTCCTGCACGGCATTCCGCATTTCGCGGTTTCCATCGCGCTCGAGCGTAATGGTGAAGTCGTCGCCGGCGTGATCTTCAATCCGGCCACCGACGAACTCTACACCGCCGAGCGCGGCGGCGGCGCGTTCCTCAACGATCGCCGCATCCGCGTCGCTGCGCGCAAGGCGCTGACCGATTGCGTCATCGGCTGCGGCGTTCCGCATCTCGGCCGTGGCAATCACGGCAAGTTCCTTGTCGAACTTCGCCACGTGATGGGTGAGGCAGCCGGCATCCGCCGCATGGGTGCGGCTTCGCTCGATCTCGCTTATGTCGCTGCTGGCCGTCTCGACGGTTACTGGGAAGCTGATCTTTCGCCATGGGACATGGCCGCAGGCCTGGTGCTGATTCGTGAAGCCGGCGGTTTCGCTTCCGATATCAAGGGCGGCGCGGATATCTTCGGCAGCAGCTCCGTCGCTGCCGGCAACGAATATATCCACAAGGCGCTCGTTGAGGTCGCCAACCGTCCGATCCCGGGCCGCTGACGGGTTTTCGACGGAAAACCTGCCGTTTCTGCAAGTTTTAGACGCCCGGCGGATGTTCGCCGGGTGTTTTTTGTTTTCCATTGCCGGGTGCTCACACATTTTCCCAAAAACGCCTGTGACGAAAGACCGGCTTTTCGCTTCAAATCGTCGCAATTTTCAAATAGCTTCCGCTGGATACCTGACCAGAGGGAATGCGAACGTTATGGCGGATTCGGAGCTGCTCGATCTTGGCGTCGAGAAACCGGTGACCACACGGCAATACAGTCACAAGCTGTCCAGTCCGACACCGTTTCTCTGGACGATGGTTCTGTTTCTGATCCTTGTGGGCTTTCTGGCGGCCATTCTTTACCGGCAGGCCCACACCGCCTTCATGTCCAATCCGGGGCTCAACGGCTTCATTCTAGGCGTGCTGGCCATCGGCATCATTCTGGTGTTTACGCAGACGATGAGCCTGCGCTCGGAAGTCAGCTGGTTCAATGCCTTCCGCGCTGCCGGCAGCGTCGACAAAGTTGGCCGTGCGCCCAAGCTGCTCGCGCCGATGAGCACGCTGATCGGCAAGCGCGGCGAAGTCCGGCTTTCCGCCGTTACGCAGCGGACGATCCTCGATTCCATTGCGACGCGCCTCGACGAGACCCGTGATACATCGCGTTATCTTGTCGGCCTGCTGGTGTTTCTCGGCTTGCTCGGCACCTTCTGGGGCCTCATCGGCACCATCGGCGCGATCAGCAATGTCATCCAGTCGCTCGATCCGAGCGCCGGCGACAGCAACGACATTCTTGGCTCTCTCAAGGCCGGCCTGACTGCTCCTCTTTCGGGCATGGGAACGGCGTTTTCCTCGTCGCTGCTCGGTCTTTCGGGTTCGCTTATTCTCGGTTTCCTCGATCTTCAGGCCGGTCGCGCCCAGAACCGTTTCTATACACAGCTTGAAAACTGGCTTTCCTCGGTGACGGATACGACGGAAGGGCCGAGGGAGTTCAAGGGCGAATCCGGCGCCGTTGTCAGTACCGAGCGCTCGCTTGCGGCCATGACCAGCCTTGCCGAAGGCATTCAAGGCCTGGTCAAGAACATGCGCAGCGAACAGCAGATGCTGCGTGACTGGATCGAGGCGCAGCAGGAAGAATCGAAATCGCTCCGCCGCACGCTCGACCGGCTGTCAGAGCGGATCGACAGCGATACGAAGTCTTCCGGACGCATTCGGCACGATAACGGGAGCGAGTAGCCATGGCGCTTGCGCGCAACCGCCGCCGCGACAGGGGTGTGGATTATTGGCCGGGGTTTGTCGATGCGCTGTCGACCTTGCTCATGGCCATCATGTTTCTGCTCACGGTTTTCGTGCTGGCGCAATTCGTTCTATCACGGGAAATCACCGGCAAGGATGAGGTGCTGACGCGTCTCAACAGCCAGATTGCCGAACTGACCGAACTTCTGGCCATGGAAAAAGGCAATAAGCAGGATATTGAGGACGCGCTTGCCAGCCTGCAATCCACCCTTGCTGCATCCGAAAATGAGCGTTCCCGACTGCAGGCGCTTCTCGATGCGGGATCGGGAAGCAATGCGAACGCCAATGCGCGGATCGGCAGCCTGACCGGCGAACTGGACGAACAGCGGCAGGCCAATTCCCGCGCGTCCGCGCAGATCGAATTGCTCAACCAGCAGATTGCGGCGCTGAGAGCGCAGATCGCCTCGGTGGAAGCCGCGCTTCAGGCCTCGGAAGCCAAGGACGCCTCTTCTCAGGTCAAGATCGCCGATCTTGGCCGGCGGCTCAATGTTGCGCTGGCGCAGCGGGTGCAGGAACTGAACCGCTATCGCTCCGATTTCTTCGGGCGACTGCGCGAAATCCTTTCGGACCGCGAAAATATTCGCATCGTCGGTGACCGTTTTGTCTTCCAGTCCGAAGTGCTCTTCCCATCCGGTGGCAATGAACTCAATCCGGAAGGGCAGGCGGAGATGGAGAAGCTGGCGGTCGCGCTGCTCGATCTCGCCAAGGAAATTCCGGCGGAGATAAACTGGGTCCTGCGTGTGGATGGTCATACGGACAATGTCCAGCTTTCCGGTTCCGGCCGTTACCGTGACAATTGGGAGCTTTCCTCGGCCCGCGCCACCTCGGTGGTGAAATTCCTGATCTCCAAGGGCGTGCCGGCAAACCGGCTCGTCGCCGCCGGTTTCGGCGAATATCAGCCAATTGCCGAAGGCGATACGCCGGAAGCACGGCAGCAGAACCGCCGTATCGAACTCAAGCTCACAGAGCGTTGAAATCGCGGGCCGCGTCATCGCGGTTGCCTTCTGGTGAAAGAAAATTTACGTTCGCGTAAAAGTAATTCCGTCATATCTGGGAGGGGCTGATGGACGTCTATGACGTGATCGTTGTCGGCGCGGGGCTTGCCGGCCTCGTTTCGGCAACCGAGGCGGCTGAGCGGGGTTTCAGCGTCTGCGTCTTGGATCAGGAGGGCGAGCAGAACCTTGGCGGGCAGGCCTTCTGGTCGCTGGGTGGTCTGTTTTTCGTCGACAGTCCCGAGCAGCGCCGGATGCGGGTGCGAGACAGTCTTGATCTTGCAAGACAGGACTGGCTCGGTTCGGCCGGTTTCGACCGTCCGGAGGATTATTGGCCGCGCCGCTGGGCGGAGGCCTATCTCGATTTTGCCGCCGGTGAGAAACGCGAATGGCTGCACCGCATGGGCATGCGCTGGTTTCCCGTTGTCGGCTGGGCCGAGCGCGGCGGGAGCCTCGCCCACGGCCACGGCAATTCCGTTCCGCGTTTCCATGTCACATGGGGCACGGGTCCGGGCGTACTTGCACCCTTCATCGAAAAGGCGAAGGCCATGGCAGAAACCGGCCGGCTGACTTTCCGCTTTCGCCACCGGGTTGATCGTCTGGAGATCGCAGACCGCCGGGTGACCGGCGTTTCGGGTGCGATTCTAGCGTCCGACCCGGTACAACGCGGGCAGGAGAGCAGTCGGGAACAGCAGGGCGATTTTACCCTCTCCGCTGCGGCGGTCATCGTCAGTTCCGGCGGAATCGGCGGCAATCAGGAACTGGTGCGGCGCAACTGGCCGGTGGAACGGCTGGGCGAGCCTCCCGCGAGCATGGTCTGCGGTGTTCCCGCGCATGTGGATGGCCGCATGATCGCCATTACGGAAACGGCCGGCGGAGCCGTCATCAATCGTGACCGCATGTGGCATTATACCGAGGGCGTGAAGAACCACGATCAGATCTGGCCGGATCACGGTATCCGCATCCTGCCCGGTCCCTCGTCCTTCTGGTGCGATGCGGATGGAAACCGCCTCGCCGCCCCCGCCATGCCGGGTTTCGATACGCTCGGTACGCTAAAAATGCTGGGCGAACGCGGCAGCGGCCATAGCTGGTTCATTCTGACCAAGGCGATCATCAAGAAGGAATTTGCGCTTTCAGGCTCGGAGCAGAATCCGGATCTGACCGGCAAGGATATAAGGCTGCTGCTCAAAAGACTGGGCAAGGAACCGCCGGGGCCGGTGCGTGCCTTCATGGAGCGCGGCGAAGATTTCGTCGTTCGGGATACGCTCGAAGAACTCGTGACGGCGATGAATGCCGTCAGCGGCGACGACCGGCTGCATATAGAGCATATCCGCCGGCAGATAGAGGCACGCGACCGCGAAGTAGAAAACGGTTTCAGCAAGGATGCGCAGGTAACGGCCATCCACGGCGCGCGTCGTTATCTCGGCGACCGGCTGATGCGGACGGCAAAACCGCACCGGCTGCTCGATCCGGCAATGGGGCCGCTGATTGCGGTAAGGTTGCATGTGCTGACGCGCAAGACGCTCGGCGGTCTTCATACGGACCTTGAAGCGCGGGTACTGGACGCCGCGGGTGAGCCGGTGCCCGGCCTTTATGCCGCCGGTGAGGTTGCCGGTTTCGGCGGCGGTGGCATGCATGGTTATAATGCGCTGGAGGGCACATTCCTTGGTGGCTGCCTGTTTTCAGGCCGCGTTGCGGGACGCAAGGTACTGGGCTAGTTCACACTTTTGCGCGCAATTCGTCCGGCCCGGTCTGGAATTGCAGTCGGGCAAGCCGCGCATAGAGGCCATCCTGGCGAATGAGGCTCTGATGCGTGCCTTCTTCGATGATGCGGCCTTCATCCATCACCAGAATACGGTCGGCCTTCAGCACGGTGGCGAGACGATGAGCGATGACGATGGTGGTGCGGGTTTTCATCAGCTCATCGAGGGCCTTCTGCACCAGCGTTTCGCTTTCCGCATCCAGCGCTGAGGTGGCTTCGTCGAGAAGCAGGATCGGGGCGTTGCGCAGGATGGCGCGGGCAATGGCGATGCGCTGGCGCTGGCCGCCGGATAGCGTCACGCCGCGCTCGCCCACCTGCGTATCATACCCGTTGGCGAGACGTTCGATGAAGCTGTCGGCCTGCGCGGCGATGGCGGCGGCGCGCACCTCCTCGCGTGTCGCATCCGGCCGGCCGAAGGCAATGTTATCGTGGATGGAGGAGGCGAATATCGCTACATCCTGAGGAACGATGGATAGGCGTGCGCGTAGATCGGCAAGGCTGACGTCGCGAATATCCGCGCCATCGACGGTGATGCGGCCATGCTGCGGATCGTAAAAGCGCATCAGCAGCGAAAAGACCGTGCTCTTGCCGGCGCCGGAAGGCCCGACGATGGCGAGGGTTTCGCCGGCGCTGACCTTGAAGGAGAGGCCGGAAACGATTGGTCGTCCTGCCGCGAGCGGGTAGACGAAATCGACATTTTCGAATTCGGCTTCGCCGCGCGGCGGTTGCGGCATGGCGACGGGCGAGGTGGGTTCCGCGACGGGCGAGCGCTCGTTCAGCAGTTCGGAAAGCCGTTCGGCAGCACCACCCGCCTGCGCCAGTTCACCCCAGACTTCCGAGAGCTGACCGAGTCCGCTTGCCGCGATGACCGAATAAAGCACGAACTGGCCAAGCGTACCGGCCGTCATAGTGCCCGACAGGACGCTTTGGGCGCCATACCAGAGAATGCCGACAACGCTGCCGAAGACGAGCGCGATGGCGACGGCGGTGAGGATGGAGCGTGCGCCGATGGCGGCGCGCGCGCCCTGATAGGCGGCTTCCACGGAAGCGCCATAACGGGCATTTGCCAGCACCTCGGCATTAAAGGACTGCACGGTGCGGCTCGCCGCGATCGTCTCGGAGGCATAGGCGGCGGAATTGGCCAATGTGTCCTGCGTGGTTCGGGAGCGGGCGCGAACCGAGCGCCCGAAGGCGATCAGCGGAAAAACAATGAAGGGAATGGCAAGCAGCGCAAGGCCGGAAAGGCCGGGGCTGGTATAGATCATCATCGCCACGGCACCGCAGCACATGATGATGTTGCGCAGCGCCACCGAGGCGGACGAGCCAAAAGCCGAGCGAATCTGCACGGTATCGGCGGTCAGCCGCGAGGTCAGTTCGCCGGATCGATTGCTGTCGAAAAACTGCTGTGACAGCGTGGTAAGGTGGGCAAAGACATCGCGGCGCAGATCGGCGACGACCCTTTCGCCGATGGTCATGACGTAATAATAACGCATGGCGCTGGCGAGAGCGAGAACAACGGCAATCGCCAGAAGCATGGCGAAATAGCTGTTGATCATGCCGCCATCTGGCGTCTGGAATCCGTGATCGATGATACGGCGAACGGCAAGCGGCAGGGCGAGTGTCGTGGCGGAAGAAAGCACGAGAGCGAAAAGGGCGGTCGCCATCAGGCCGCGGTAACGCCGGAGATAGGGAAACAGGCCAAGAAGCGGCTTCAGGCTTTTCTGTTTCGCCGCTTTCTGCTCGTCAATGTCTGCCACGTTCTCTATGCTCCTCGTTCCCTGCTGTTTTTGGGCCTTTTACGGGTGAATTTCCGGTGTACGGCAAAATTCTCGCCCCTTTGGCTATCTCCTTTCACAAGGGGATAGCAGGCTCTTGTTATCTGGGCGACCTTCATGTATAGGCTCCGCATCGAATTGGGAAGCCATAGCCCATCTGGTCTATGGCTTCATTTATTGAAATGGCTCAGTTGACGCAATTGCGGCAAATGGACCGCACGTCACTTAACCAGGAAGATTGTCATGAAGGCTGATATCCATCCCGATTATCACACGATCAAGGTGGTCATGACCGATGGCACCGAATACGAAACCCGCTCCACCTGGGGTTCGGAAGGCGCTGTCATGAACCTTGAAATCGACCCCAAGTCCCATCCGGCATGGACGGGCGGCAACCAGCAGCTTATGGACCGCGGTGGTCGCGTTTCCAAGTTCAACAAGCGTTTCGGCGGCCTCGGCCTCTGATCCTCTTGCGGACGGATCGTTTAAAAAAGCCCGGTTTTGCCGGGCTTTTTGTTGCCATTTTTCGGCGATGGCGCTCGCGTAGCACGCAAAAGAAAAAAGCAGGCCGGTGAGCCTGCTTTTCAAATTGTCCGGATAAGGGGCGTTTTTTCTCAGTTGATCGAGAAAGCCGTGCGCAGGAGGTTAAGCTGCGCCTGCACGCTGTTTTCATTGTCCGGCACCTTGGCAGCTTCGGACGGGCGATAGATTTCGCGGTCGAGCAGGGCGATGCGGTTCTGGAGACGCAGCGAGCGCTCGATAAGATCGCGGAAGGATTCCGGCAGGTCGTTCCAGCCTGGCGCGTTACGGTCGACGTTGAAGCTGTCGAGTCGCACCTTGTTCTTTTCGCTCAGAACCTGATCACGGGTCATTTCGCCATTGTTCACGGCCCGCTGAAGCAGCAGCCAGGATGCCATCTGCATCAGGCGGGTGGTGAGGCGCATCGACTCCGCCGCGTAAAGCACGGACGCCATGCGCGGCAGAACCTTGGAGGCTGTGCGGCCAGCTCCATCGAGATAGCTCGCCGTTTCCTCAACCAAGGTCATGCCTTCGGTATAGAGGGCCTTGAACTGGTTGGAAGCAGCCGCGCGACCCGCAAAGCTTATGGTATTTAAAACCTGTTCCGACATTTCTTTAAATCCCTGCTCACGCACCACACTGTCAGGCAACGACGATCCGGATATTTTGTTCCGGCCTTTAGTGTTTTCAGGATGGTATCTTTACCTGAAATGCGCAAGGCAATTATTAAAGAAGGGTTAATACCCACAGTTTTACGAATTGCGGCGACGGGCAAAAAAAGAGCCGCGAAAGCGGCTCTCAAGGTAAAACAGGGAGAAAAATCAGACCAATTCGCCGTATGGAGAAGATGCCTGAGGTCCAGAAGAACTGGACATGTATAGTAATCTCTCAGAAAGCTTAATTTTTGGTTAATGGTAAACGAAAGACTGCCCCGTAGTATTCATGTTCGGATACTGGCGGAGCCTTATCTTACGGTGGCGGAAGTGCAGTCGCGTGTCTATTCTGAAGCGCGCATCAGGATCGGAAGAGATTTTCCGCCGCCTGTCTTCCGGCGGATTTCCGTGTCCTCTCCTCCTCGAGTCGGATGATTTCGGCTTGCAGAAGATCGATACGGCTGCTCAACTCGTCCACCGAAAGAAGGCTGAGATCGCCGCCAATCTCATGCGCTGCCGGTTTTTGAGGACGGTCATCGTCAAAGAGGCTCATATACCTGCTCCTTTTTCTACATAATCGCCATCGTCGTCTGGATATTGCGGCGCGCGCGGGTCAAGCGCAATACTTTCCGGCGTCACGAGCGGTGAGGGTGTTGTTGGCATCATCGTCGAGAAATTGTCTTTTTCCTCGGTTGAAAGCGCAGCGCGCCGGCGGCTTCTGATGATGGCGTAGGCGGTGATGAGCAGATGCGCCACAGCCGTCACCAGGAACAGCGCATAGGGGCCGGAATAGGTCATGATCGCGCCGCCGAACGTCGGGCCGATGATGGTGCCGATGCCGTAAAGCAGAAGCAGGCCACCGGAAACCTTGACGAAGTCTTCCGATGCGGCAAAGTCGTTGGCATGGGCCACGGCGATGGGATAAAGCGCGTTGGCGGCGGCACCGTAAATGGCGATCATGGGGATGAGCACATAGACATCATGCGGCTGCACGGCCGCGACGGCCAGGCCCGCGACAGCGCCAACCCCGGCCAGCCCGGCCAGCACGTAGCGGCGGTCTATCCGGTCTGAAAGCCGGCCTGCGGGAAATTGCGCCAGCGCACCCACGAAAATCGTGACGGACACCATGATCGCGATCATGGTCGGATCCAGCCCTGCCCGCGCACCGAAGACGGCGCCGAGCGTACCGTAAGCGCCGTTGGCAATGCCGATCATCAGGATGCCGACGAAAGAGACCGGTGAGTTGCGGTAAAGGGCCGGCAGATCCAGCTTCACCTTCTGCAACGGCTGTGGGCTCGCCGCTTTCGAAAGCGTGGCCGGCAGAATGGCGATGCAATAAATGATGCCGCAGATCATGAACAGCGAGGTATTGCTGATATCGCCCATCGGCACGATCATCTGCCCCGCCACGACACCGAGCAGCGTGATGGCGATATAAAGCGAGAAGATCATGCCACGACTTTCATTGGTGGCGCGCTCGTTCAGCCAGCTTTCGATGATCATCGAGGTTCCGGCCGTGCAGAAACCGGTCAGCGCGCGCAGCGCGATCCATGAGGTGTCGTCGATGATAAGGCCGGTCATCAGCACCGTCAGGCACACCAGCGCCACGAAGGACCCGAATGCCCGCACATGGCCAGCGCGGCGCACGATGGCGGGCGCGACAAAGCAGCCAACGACGAACCCCGCCGCCCAGGAGGTGCCTAGAAAGCCAAGAATTTCATTGGAATAACCTTCCGCTGAACCACGCACCGGCAGCACGAGGCCCTGAAGGCCATTGCCGAGAAAAAGAAACAGAGTGCTGGATAAAAGAGCGAATACGGGTAGAAGATTTCTGCTCATGAAAACACTCTCATGCGTTCGGACGGACGGTCGGACAGGTCATAGGACGGGCGTTACCCGAATGAGTTGCACTCTTCTGGTGAACGGTAAAAATGTCCAGCCTGTGACGATGCAGAAATAAAGAAAAGGCTCAATAAATGACGAAGGCGATCGGCCTTTTTTTACTGCTGGCCATGGTGGTCCAGATCATCCGGCCGCTCGGTCTGCCGGGCCTGAAAAAAAGAGGCGATTGCTGGAAGATCGCGGTTGCCGCCTTTGTCATCTGGTCGGTGACGCTGCTTCTGCGCCCGTAACGCAAAAGCCGCCTGTCGGAATGGTTTCAAAGGCTGGCAAGGTGCGAAAATCTCTCCACCGCGCCATTCCCGTATCTGTCCAGACCCGTTCAGGCAGACGGAGGCCCGGAATCGGGGACGACTGACAATGTGTGCTTGAGGCATTTAAGCGCGAAACAGGAGCGGGAGTGGCGCACACCCTCGATCTTGTAAAGCTTGCGGCGCAGAAACTGCTCGTAGCCCGCGGTTCCCGCCACCGCCACCTTGATGAGATAATCATATTCGCCGGTTGTCAGATAGGCTTCCAAGACTTCGGGAAGAGCGGCCATGGCTTCACCGAAACGTTCCAGAACCTCATCGTCGTGGCGGTCCAGCATGATCTCGATGATCACCGTTTCGGTCAGCCCCAGATGGGCCTGATCGAGAATGGCGGTATAACCGCGAATGACCCCTTCGTCTTCCAGCCGCTTGACGCGCTGCCAGCAAGGGCTGGGCGACAGCCCCACCTTTTCCGATAGCTCCGTATTGCTCAGCCTGCCGTTCTCCAGCAGGGCCCGCAATATTTTGCGGTCAATTCTGTCCAGCGGCTTCGTCATGCCGGTCTCCCTGAAATATATTGCAAAAAAATCTGCCGTCCGTGGGGTCGCTCGCGAAAGAAGTGTTTTCCGAAGGGCATTTTGGCGCCGCCATTCGAAAGCACCTTTGGCTGGTCTTTGAGTACCGTACTGCAAGGTACAGGCAGCAGGGAGGAGCAGGCATGGCACCCACACGGCAACAGCATTTTCCAAGGCCGAGAACGCTGATACATCCCGGTATTTCTTTGCCGGTGCGCATCAACAGCCTGCGCTCGCCGTCTGCGCGCCATATGCGGCTGTTCATCGCGCCGGGGTGCAGCCTTTACGATGGCATCGTGCGGTCTTTGGCCGCAAACGGCATCGAAAATGCCTCTTTGACCATTCTTGGCGGTTATTTCGACATCCTGTCCTATTGCGTGGCCCCACCCGATCCTTCCGGCAGGGCGGTCATCGCCTATACGAAACCCATCGACGCGGGGGCGGCCTGGCTGGTTTTCGGCAATGCCACGCTGGGGCGGAGCATGAAGGACGAGCCGATCGTGCATTGCCATGCCGCCATGCGGACTGCGGCGGGTGTGGTCAAAGGCGGCCATTTGCTGACGGAATCCTGTATCGTCGGAGAAGGCGGCATTTCCGCACTTGTGACTTCGCTCGACAGTTTCGTGCTGCAGCAGTCCTTCGATCCCGAAACCAATATTCCCCTTCTTCAACCCAGGAACCGCGCGGAGCACGCCGATGAACACGCATAACACTGTCGAATCCGGCTCCATGGGCCGTGTGGCCTATGCCCGCATCGCACCCAATGAAGATCTCGTGCTCGGCGTCGAGAAACTGTGTCTGGCCGAAGGTTTCCGCAACGCCTTCGTGCGCGGCGCGCTGGGCAGTCTGGTGGATGCGTGCCTCGGCACCCGCAGCGGCGCGTTTTTGCAGATAAGCGGTCCTGCCGTTGAAATCGTTTCGATTGCCGGTGAGGTACGCGCCCAGCCAGATGGTTCCCTGCGCGCCGCGCTGACCGGCGTTGTCGCTGACACCGATGGCGCGGTTTACGGCGGTCCCTTCATTGCCGGCGCCAATCCCGTATGCATGACCTTCGAGGTGACGCTGGAAGAATGGTTGCCTGTGGAGAAACCGCAGGCGGCGTGAGGTACGGTAAGGCGGGCGGTGGAGTTGCACGGCGCAACTCATGCGGCCGCCCCCTGTGTTTCGGTTAGAAGCAGTTCGAAAGTGACGCAGACCGGGTTCTTGCCGCGCACCAGCCGCCCGCCGCTGATCTGCGTGGTAAGATCGACCATCGCAATATCCAGCATTGCCCGTTCGCCACCCGTGGCGGCGGGGTGGATGCGGCCATTGCGGATGAGGATTTCGCTGGCATAGGCGGTGAGACTTGTTCCGTCTTCATAATCCGCACCAATCAGGCTGCCGATACCATTGATCTCGGCCTCCCGCAGGTCGAATTGTTTGCAGGCGGCTTCAAGCGCCGTGCAGATATCGGTATTGGGCCGCACGGTGCACAACAGCGCCCGGAGCCCCGCATCTTTCCGGTTGCGCGGCTGCGGGATGGGCGTGAAGAGGGGGAAGTTGGTTTCCTCATCCTTCTGCACATCCAGGATCGCGCCATCCAGCGCCAGCGCCTCAAGCGGTGTTTTCCCGGCAAATTCGGACTCCAAAGGCAGCAAGTGCCCCATGGATAGAACGCCTTCGGCGCTTTTCCACGAACCATGGCAGTGCAGGAACGGCTGACCGTCGCGTCGCCCCATATGCAGGCCGGCATCGATGATCGTGCCTCCCGGCATGGAGAATGTCTCGCTATACCAAGCGGCATGGGCCTCATCGGGGGCGGCCGCGGGCATGACATAGTGCAACCGCTTCATCGGCACATTTTTCAGTCTGACATAACCGCCATCGAAACCCTGTTCGACAAAGGCTTCTGCAATCGACTCGTTGACGCAGACACCGGGTCTGGCATTCAGCCTGACCGGATGGGCGTGGCAACCGACGACGCGGAAACGTTCGGGTGTTGCCGGCCCCGGATGGACGATACTGCGCGGAAGCCCCTCCGGGGGCATTGTCGTCATACTGCAAGCCCTGCGGTAATGAAGCCACCGTCTACGGCCAGCACCTGACCGTTGATGTAGCTCGCGTCGTCCGACACAAGGAACGCCACGGCAGAGGCGATCTCGTCCGTCCTGCCATAGCGGTGCATGGGAACGCGGCTGTGCCACTGGCTGCGAACATTCTCCGTATGAACCGCCTGGGTGAGGGGGGTATCGACAGGGCCGGGCGCAATCGCGTTGACGCGAATGCCAGATTGCCCCAGCTCGTTCGCCATAACCATCGTCAGAAGATTGACGCCGCCTTTTGAAGCGCCATAAGCGCTGCGGCCGCGATTGCCGCACATGCCGGAAACCGAGCTGATATTGACGATCGAACCGGAAATTGCGCGATCCAGCCAGTAACGCGCGGCGGTGCGGGCCACGGCGAAGCTGCCGACGAGATTAACGTCAACGATACGACGGAATTCTTCCACGCTGGTATCGACCGAAAGCTTGTCGATGCCGATGCCGGCGCTGTTGACGACGGCCACCAGATCAACGGCATGATCCGCGCCGCCTGCCGTCAAGGCGGTGAAAGCTTCCTCTATAGACGTCTCATCCGCCACGTTGCAGACGATGCCGCGCGAGGCATCGATGCCGAGTTTTCCGCAAGCGGCATCCAGCGCCTCACGCTTGAGATCCAGTAGCCATGGCTGCCAGCCGCGCGCCATCAACAGCTGCGCCGTGGAAAAGCCGATACCCGATGCGCCGCCGGTGATGGCGACAGCGCCTTTCATCTCTCTCGCCTGCTGTGTCATACCGTCTCCTCCCGGTTATGCGTTGCGGCCTTCAGCCGGTCAGTTTTTCCTCGAAAACCGGCATCTGGCCGCGCTTTTCCAGCTCCTCGCGGATCATCTTCTTGGTGATCTTGCCATAGGCGGATTTTGGCATGGCATCCCAGAACACAATGGCTTTCGGCAGCTTGTAACGGGCCATCTTGCCGTCGAGATAGGCTTTCAGGTCGATGCCGGCGATATCCGCGCCCTCCCGCGCCACGCAGACGGCGACGCCGACCTCGCCCCACACCGCATCCGGCACGCCCAGAACCGCTGTTTCGCTGATATCCGGGTGCATGAGGATTTTCTCCTCGATCTCACGCGGATAGATGTTCGAGCCGCCGGAAATATACATGTCGGAGGCGCGGCCGGTGATGTATACGAACCCGTTCTCATCGCGGTGGCCAAGATCGCCGGTGCGGAACCAGCCGTTGCGGAACGCTTTGGCATTGGCGTCGGGATTATCGTAATAACCCGCGAAAACAGCGGGACCGATCACGCAGATTTCGCCGGTTTCACCGGCCTGAAGCTCCTCGCCCGCATCGTTCTGGATTTGCACTTCCATGCCGGTGCGATCAAAACCGCAGGTGCCGATCCGCGCCTCAGGGCCGTCTTCGGCGGTGTGGAAGGAAGGCGGCAGCACGGTGATGTTGCCGGTCACTTCGCCGAGGCCGAAATATTGCACCAGCACCGGGCCGAGCTTGGCGAGTGCCCGTTTCTGATCGGCACGATACATGGGCGCGCCAGCATAGATAACGTAGCGCAGCGAGGAATGATCGAAACGATCCACGGAAGGGTCTTCGATCAGCATTTTCAGAATGGTCGGCACGGTGAAGGCATTGGTGACGCGCCATTTCTCGATCAGCGCCCACACCGCGGGCACATCGAGCTTTTCCGCGGCCGGAAGCACCGTTTTTGCCCCATGCGCCACCTGCACCAGCTGGTGAATGCCCGCGCCGTGCGAAAGCGGCGCAACGACGATGGAAGCGTCGCCCGGTCCGGTGCCGGGCATCAGATCGCAGAGATGGTTGGTGATGACAAAGGCCATCTGGCCATGGGTCAGCACCGCAGCCTTGGGCCGGCCCGTCGTGCCGGAGGTGAAGAAGAACCAGCAGGGATCGTCCCGATCCACCGCCTCGCTTTTCACTTTCTGACCCAGATGGCGGGCCACGATAGTATCGTAGTCCTCGCCGAATTCGGCCGTGCCAATGGCGATGGTGAAATCGATCGCGGTCGCCTCACGGCTGGCCCTTGCATGCTCGGGAAAAGCGCTGGCGCAGATCATGCCGCGTGCGCCGCTGGCTTTCGCCAGATAGGCGACCTCGTCGGGCGACTGGCGATAATTGGTCGGCACCCACACCGCGCCCACGCGAAAGCAGGCGAACATGGATTCGAACATCTGGTTGTTGTTGGAAGACTGCACCAGAATGCGGTCGCCTTTCCTGACGCCGAATTCGATCATCAGCGCCATCGCCATCGCATCGACGCGGGCGTCCATTTCAGCCCATGTCCAGCTCTTGTCACCCCATACGAAGCCGATGTCGGCAGGGTTGCGGCGCGCAGCCTGGGTCAGGAAATGCGAGAGGTTCATGACCCGCGTGGTCGAAGGCGCAACCCCGCCCGGAGGATGTATCGTCATTTCACGCGCTCCATGATCGAGACATAGTTGGCAACCGCAGTCCCTCCCATGTTGAAAACACCGGCGAGCGAGGCGCCGGGGATCTGCATGTCGCCCGCTTCGCCCATCAATTGCATCGCCGCCATGACATGCATGGAAACGCCGGTCGCCCCGACCGGATGCCCCTTGGATTTCAGCCCGCCGGAGGGGTTGATCGGCAGACGCCCGGTTTTCAGGGCTGTGCCTTCGCGCACCACCCGATGGCCTTCGCCGGGCTTCGCCAGCCCCATCGCCTCATATTCGATGAGTTCGGCAATGGTGAAACAATCATGGGTTTCGACGAAGGAGAGGTCGTTGAGCGTCGCCCCGGCGAGTTCCAGCGAACCTGCCCAGGCGCGGCGTGCGCCCTCGAAGGCCAGCGGATCGCGGCGGCTCAGCGCCAGAATGTCATTGACATGCTTGCGGCCCCTGAAACCGATGGCGCGGTTGAGTGTCGCTGCGGTTTCCTCATCGGCCAGAATGATGGCGGCAGCGCCGTCGGAGATCAGCGAGCAGTCGGTGCGGCGCAGGGGGCCTGCGACATAGGGGTTCTTATCCGATACCGTGTTGCAGAAATCGAAGCCGAAATCCTTGCGCATATGGGCATAGGGATTGACCGCGCCATTGGCATGGTTCTTGGCGGCGATCATCGCCAGTTCTTCGGAACGATTACCATAGCGCTGGAAATAGGCCTCAGCGATACGTCCGAACTGGCCGGCAAAGCCGCCGGAAATATCGGCTTCCTCAGCACGGTAGCAGGCGGATAGAAGGATTTCACCCACCTCGGCGGTTGGCAGCGCCGTCATTTTTTCGGCGCCGACAACGAGCGCGATGCGCCCGCGTCCCGCCTCGATGAAATCCATGGCGCTGTAAAGGGCGGCCGATCCCGTCGAGCAGGCGTTCTCGAAACGCACGGCGGGCGTATAGGCGAGGCGCTCATCGCCCATGGCCACCAGCGCGCCCTGAAAATCCTGCTTCGAGAAACCGTTATTCATCACGCCGACGAAAATGCCGTCTATATCGCCGACATCGACGCCGGCATGGTCTATGGCCGGCGCCACGACCGAAGCCATCAGTTGCTCGGTATTTTCAAGGGCCGATTTGCCGAAAGGCGAGTGCGCCCAGCCGACGATCTGTGCTTTGCTCATTTGCTCGTTCTCCTTGTTTGCCGTTTCGCGTCGCCTTCGCCGCGTGTGCGGGCGCGGCTGGCCATCATTTCCGCAATGCGTGTCTCGATGCGGGTTACTTCCTCGCGCAGCACTGCCGCCAGTTCCGGCTGACGCTCCGGCCGCATGCGGCTGTCGACAGCGGCAATGCTCAACGCCCCCGCCACCGCGCCATCCGGGGTTCGGATAGCAAAGCCGATACCCCAGGAATTCGAGAGGATCAGACCCGGATTGAGCGAATAACCATTGGTTCTCGTCAATTCGACGTCGCGGCGCAGTCCGTCAAGCGTGATGCCGGGATAGTTCGCGGCGATCAGCCCGCTATTGGCGGCAATGACGCTTTCCACCTCGGCGTCGGCCAGCGCCGCCAGCATGGCGAGCGATCCCGCGCCTATGCCCAAGGGGTGCTCGAAACCGGCCTGAAGCGCGTGGGTGCGCACCGGCCAGGTGCCTTCTTCGCGATAAAGGCACAGTGCAAACGTGTCGCGGCGCACGGAAAGGAAGCTCGAATCCTCAGTGCGGCGGGAAATGCGCGTCAGACTGTCCTGGGCCATCTGCAGCAAGCCGAAACGGCGCGATGACAGGCTGCCCAGCACATAGGCTTCCTCGCCCAGATAATAACGCCGCGTTTCCTCATCCTGCTCCACCAGGCCTGCGCGGATCAGTGCCAGCAGCAGGCGGCGGGCCGTGGGCTTGTTCAGCCCGCTTTCGGTAACGATGACCGAAAGCGCCACACCGCGTTCGGCATGACGCCCCACCATCGATAGAAGTCCCAGCGCCCGGTCTACCGCGCGCGCGCCCGTCAGGTCGCTTTCTGTGGGAAGCATCGTGGCCATATCAGGAGAACGCTCCCACCGCACAGCTTTGCCCACCATCGACCGGCAGGCAGACGCCGGTGATGAACTTGGCTTCATCGGATGCCAGAAAGACTGCCGCATGGGCGATATCGAAGGCATCGCCCATGCGCCCGACCGGGACCGCGGCATTGCGCGCCGCCACCATATCTTCGACGGAGGCATATTGATTGCTGATCTGCTTGTAGATCAGCGGCGTATCGATCATTCCGGGCAGAACGCAATTGGCGCGAATGCCTTGGCGGGCATATTGCATGGCCAGCGCCACGGTCGCCTGGTTTACGGCGGCTTTCATGGCGTAATAGGCAAAATAGGGATAGCCGGTCCAGCGAATGGAGGCGAGCGAGGAGATGTTGACGATGGCCCCGCCGCCTTGCGCCAGCATTACCGGCAGTACGGCCTTGGCGGTGCGATAAACGGAGCCGATATTGAGATCGACCGAGGCTCGAAAGCGTTCCTCATCCAGCTCGACCGGGCCGCCCATATGGGTCACGCCGACATTATTGTGCAGGATATCGATGCCGCCGAAGACCTCGCAGGTCCGAGCAACCGTGGCCGATACGGAATCGAGTTTCGTCACATCGGCAGCAATCGCAATCGCCTCGAAACCTTCGCCTCGAATGATCTGTGCGGTTTCCTCGGCCGCGTCAACGGAGAGGTCGACACAGGCCACACGCGCGCCTTCGCGGGCAAATTGCATGGCCGCGGCCTTGCCATTGCCGAAACCCGGACCAGATGATCCTGCGCCAAAAACAATGGCGCGTTTTCCCGTCAGGCGACCTGTCAAAACAGTCTCCATTACAATCGTCAGAAATAGTCGGGTCGGCCCCGCCTGACGCGGGGCCAGCTATTCAGCGGACCGATCAGGTCAGGCTGGCGCCAACGGCCTTTTCGAGAATGGCCCAGGCCTCATCGCCATATTTGCCCTTCCATTCGGAATAGAAACCGGCTTCCTTGAGGGTTGCGCGGAAGAGTGAGGCGTCCGTGTCGTTGAAGGTCATGCCCTTGGCAATCAGGTCTTCCTTCACCGAGGCGTTGAGTTTCGCCACATCGGCTCGCTCGTCCTTGCCGGCCTGATTGAGGTTTTTGGCAACGATGGCGCGCAGGTCATCGGGCAGGCGCTCCCAGGCGCGCTTGTTTGCCAGGAACCAGAAGCCGTCCCACATATGGTTCGTAACCGAGCAGAATTTCTGCACTTCGAACAGCTTGGCGGTGGAAATGATCGCCAGCGGGTTTTCCTGGCCATCGACAACGCCGGTCTGCAAGGCGGTGTAGACTTCAGCGAAATTGATCGAGGCAGGGGCAGATTTGAACGCCTTGAACATCGAGGTCCAGAGCGGGCTGACCGGCACGCGAATCTTGAAGCTTTCGAGATCGGCCGGCGTGGCGATGGGCTTCGAAGCGCTGGTGATCTGGCGGAAACCGTTATCCCAGATCGTGTCCATGGCAACGAGGTTCTGCTTGGCGATTTCGCCGCGCACATATTTGCCGAGATCGCCATCCATGGCCGCCCATACCGAATCGTAGTTCGGGAAGGCGAAGCCGATGCCGCTGATGGATGCATTCGGCACCAGCGTCGAGAGGATCAGTGGCGAAAGCGTAAAGAATTCAACACCGCCCGAACGTACCTGGCTCAACACATCGGTATCAGCGCCCAACTGGCTGCTGGGGAAGATGTTGATATTCACCTGGCCGTCGGTTTCCTTGGCGATACGGTCAGCCGCCTCCTTGGCGCGGATGTTCATGGGGTGCGCGGCAGGCAGGTTGTTGGCATATTTATAATTGAATTGCGCAGCGCGGGCGCGCGACACAAAAGCGGTGGCAAGAACGGCGGAACCGGCGCCGGCCAACACGGTACGTCTGTTGATATTCATTGCTTTCTCCTCCCAAAATAAAAGCATATGTCATTCATCGGCGTGGCGGATGGACCCGCCACGGTCTCAGAGCAGAACTGTCGAGAAGCCCGGAATTGCTGCAATCAGCAGCAGACCGATGACCATGGCTGCAAGATAGGGCCAGATGGCGCCCATGGCCTCATCAGGCGAGACGTTGCCAATCTTGCAGGCGATATAGAAACCGATGCCGATGGGCGGTGCCATCAGGCCGATATTCATGGCGACCACCACGACCATCGAATAATGGATGTCGTTGATGCCGAGTGTGCGGGCGATGGGGAACATGATCGGTGCAAGTAATACGATTGCCGGCAGGCCTTCCAGCACGCAACCGAGGATCATGAAAATCAGGATCGACACGACCATATAGGTCATCCAGCCGCCCGGCAGATCGGTGATCATCGCGGTCAGCTGGAAGGCAAAGCCGCTCTGCGTCAGCCCCCAGGCCATCGCCGAGGCGCAGCCGAGGATCAGCAGGATCGCGCCGGAGAGGGCTGCCGTCTCCACCAGCATCGAATAGAGCTTTTTGAAGCTGATGCCGCCGTAAAGTACCGCGCCGATGATCAAGGCATAGAGTACGGCAATGGTGGAAACCTCGGTTGCCGTCGCCACGCCGCCGCCGACCAGACTGCGGATGAGGAAGGGCAAAACCAGCGCCGGGGCGGCAATCAGGGCCGCCTTGCCCACCAGTGGCCATGGGGTGCGTTTTGCGCCTTCCATGTTTTCATGGCGCGCCTTCCAGCGGGCCAGAACGGCCAGCACCAGAAGCAGCACCATGGCGATCATGAAGCCGGAGGTGAAGAGGCCTGCAATCGACACGCCAGCGGCCGAACCGAGAACGATCAGCACGATGGAGGGCGGAACCGTATCGGCCATAGCGGCGCCGGTGGCCAGAAGCGCAATCATTTCCTTGGGCTTGTGACCGCGACGCTTCATTTCGGGAAACAACGCCGGTGCAACCGTCGCCATATCCGAAACCTTGGAGCCGGAAATGCCCGAGACCAGAAACAGCGAGCCGAGCAGCACATAGGACATGCCCGCGCGAATGTGGCCGAACATCGAGGATAGCAGCTCCACAATCGCCTTGCCCATGCCGGTGGCGTCGAGCACGCAGCCCAGCAGCACAAAAACAGGAACCGACAATAGGATGATGCCCGACATGCCTTCGTCGATGCGCCCGATCATCACGATGGTCGGAACCCAGGTGGTAAAGGTCAGGTAGGCGAGGGTTCCAAGGCCGAAACAGAAGGCGATCGGTACGCCCAGCACGAGAAACAACGCCACGAACAGGCCGAGGAAGATCGCCAGATTGAAATTGCCGAAAGTTTCGAGCGTCGGCGATGCCAGATAGAGCAGGCCGGAGGCGACCGCGACGGTGACAATGGCTGCGACGATGTCCCGCAGATTTTCCCTGCGGAAGAGGTTGTTGAGAACCAGCAGCAGCATAAGACAGCAGCCAACCGGCAATGCCGCGGCGCGGAAGGACATTGGAATATTCAGCGCCGCCGAGGTAACGACCCATTCCTCAATGGCATATTCTATCGCCGGCTTGATAATGGCCGCAAGAAATGTCGCCACCAGCACAAGGGCGAGCGAATTGACATAGCCGAGAATGCGCTGCGGAAACATGTTGAGAAACAGCGTCAGGCGCAGATGTTCGCTGCGGTCGATGGCAATTGCCGCACCCAGCATGGCAAACCACAGGAAGCTCAACGACGCCGTTTCATCGATCCAGACGATTGGCAAATGCAGGGCATAACGCGACGCCACGCCCAGCAGAAGCAGGCCGATCATCACCGCCAGCAGCACCGCCGCCACGGCCTCAATGGGTCGCATGAACCACGAGCCTGTTACCGGGCCGGTATGCAAAAGCTCTCCATCGAGTACAAATACGTCGTCATTCGCGTTTGCGGTCATGGTTATCGGGGCCTCCTCTCCCACAGAACAACCTTCGCAACGGACTGCGGCAGACAAAGAGAATTTTACCCACGCCGAGGCCGTAATCGTGGCCTGAGCATCAGGATATATCTGTCATTGCCAGACCGGCGAGACCCCTCCAAAAGCCTGAAACTAGCGGTATATTGCCTCCACAATATGGACCGTTAAATAACTGTGCATTCGGGATACACAGGAAAATTGCCAAAATCAACTGTATAAATGCAGTATTGCGTGGTTTTCATTGCATGTTTACAGGTCCACATAGTGGATCGTGTTGTAATTGATTGAAATTCATCTGTGAGGTAACGAGTACGCAGCAATTTCCGGGGCTTTTCGAGAGCCCGTCGAGACGAAAGCGCTTATGGTGCCGGGCGATCCGGATTGTCTGGCGCTATGCGCTGGAGAAGCCGGGGAGCGCATCCGCTGTCTATTGCGGCAATGACGGTCATAAAGTCGTCAGGTCGCACGGCTTCAGCGGATAAGGCTGCCCATGGTGGACATGCTTCCACGCAGGTAGCGATGCACAATCAAAACGGTTGAGAATTATCAGTCAGGTAAAATGAAAGACGATTGGGTCCGTGTGACGGAGTACGGATGATCTTGCTTTATCAAACGCAACAGCCGCCCGTTGGGGCGGCTGCTGTTTATCTGGTGTTCTCTGTCAGCCTCAGGCGGCCTTTTCGAGTTCCTGTTTCCAGTTGCCCTTGGCGGCGAGGCTGTTCATCGCGGCGCGGTGCGTGAAGGCGCGCTGGCCGGCGGCGACGTTTTCCTGCTTGCCGCCCCAGGTCTTGAGGGCCGTATCCTGAAGCGCGCGGCCGTAGGAATAGGTCAGCGACCAGGGCAGGTCGTAGCCGGCATTCATGGCGGAGAGATGCGCCGTCGCCTCTTCGGAGGACTGGCCGCCGGAGAGGAAGGCGATGCCCGGAACGGCCGAGGGCACGGTGGCCTTCAGAACCTTCACGGTCTTTTCCGCCACTTCCTCGACGGAAGCCTTGCGGGCCTTCTTGCCGTCGATGATCATGTTCGGCTTGAGGATCATGCCTTCAAGGTTCACGCGGGCGTCGAACAGATCCGCAAACACGGTCTGCAAAACCCATTGCGTAACTTCCGCACAGCGGTCGATGTCATGCGTGCCGGGCTCGCCGTCCATCAGCACTTCCGGCTCGACGATTGGCACGATGTCCGCCTGCTGGCAGAGCGCGGCGTAACGGGCGAGCGACTGGGAGTTTGCCTTGATAGAGCCCCAGCTCGGACGCTGTTCACCGATAGTGATCACGCCGCGCCACTTGGCGAAGCGGGCACCGGCTTCATGATATTTACGCAGGCGCTCGTAAAGACCGTCGAGGCCTTCGGTGATGAATTCATGCGGGTGGAAAGCCATAGGCTTGGCGCCAATATCCACCTTGATGCCCGGCAGGCTGCCGGCCGCCTTGATGATATCCACGAAAGGCGTGCCGTCGGCGGCCTTTTGGAACAGGGTCTCTTCATAGAGGATGACGCCGGAGATGTATTTCTTCATGGCGTCGTCGGAACGGAACAGCATTTCGCGATAATCGCGGCGGGCGGTCTCGGTCGACTCCAGATTGATGCTGTCGAAACGCTTTTTGATCGTTCCCGTGGATTCGTCGGCGGCGAGCAGGCCCTTGCCGTCGGCGACCATTTTGATTGCGATGTCTTCGAGACGTTCGGTCATTTGCTATTCTCCCAAGGCACAATAAATTTCCGATAACAGAAGTTCCAGGGCAGGGAAATGGCACGCTAACTCATTGAAACGATTGAAATCATTTCAATCGTTTGAAACTTTTCCTCCCGCGTGCACTTACCAAAAAACAAGGCCGGACAAGCATGGCTTGTCCGGCCTTGTGTCAGGCAAGTTAGATAAGTTTACTTGGCGGCGGAGAGGATGGCAACGCCCGGCAGTTCCTTGCCTTCCATCCATTCGAGGAAGGCGCCGCCGGCCGTGGATACATAGGAGAAATCGTCCGAAACACCGGCATGGTTGAGCGCCGCGACGGTATCACCACCGCCTGCAACGGAGACGAGCTTGCCGGCCTTCGTGCATTCGGCGGCATGTTTTGCCGCAGCCACAGTCGCTGCATCAAAGGGCTCGATTTCAAAGGCGCCGAGCGGGCCGTTCCAGACCAGCGTTTCCGCACGGGAAATCCAGGCCTTGATGCTTTCCACCGATTTCGGGCCGACATCGAGAACCATGGCGTCGGCGGGAATGGCGTTGATATCGACGATTTCATTGGCCGCACCAGCCTTGAATTCGCGAGCCACCACGCCATCTTCCGGCAGCACGATGGCGCAGCCGGATGTCGCCGCCTCGATCATGATCTGCTTTGCGGTCTCGGCCAGATCATGCTCGCAGAGTGATTTGCCAACATTTGTGCCGCGTGCGGCGAGGAAGGTGTTGGCCATGCCACCGCCGATGACGAGGGCGTCGACCTTCTTGACGAGGTTCATCAAGAGATCGATCTTGCTCGAAACCTTGGCGCCGCCGACGATGGCGACCACCGGACGGACCGGCTGGCCAAGACCCTTTTCCAGCGCCTCTAGCTCGGCCTGCATGGTGCGTCCGGCATAAGCGGGCAGGTGGCGCGCAAGTCCTTCGGTGGAGGCGTGGGCGCGGTGGGCGGCGGAGAAAGCGTCGTTCACATAGACATCGCCGTTGGCCGCCAGCGCCTCGACGAAGGTGGGATCGTTCTTTTCCTCGCCCTTGTGGAAGCGGGTGTTTTCCAGAAGCAGGATATCGCCGTCGTTCAGTTTCGCGACGGCGTCCGCCGCCGGTACGCCGATGCAGTCGGTCGCGAAGGAAACGGCGTGATCCAGCACTTCCTCGACGGCGGGCACGATCTGGGAGAGCGACATGTCGGCGACCGGTTCGCCCTTCGGACGGCCGAAATGAGCGAGCAGGATGACTTTCGCACCCTTGGAGGACAGCTCCAGAATGGTCGGCGCAACACGTTCGATACGGGTTGCGTCCGTCACCTTGCCATCCGCGACCGGCACGTTGAGATCAACGCGGACGAGAACGCGCTTTCCGGCAATGTCGTTGAGGTCGTCGAGGGTCTTGAAAGCGGGCATAGGTCGATCCTGATTTGTTGCGAGTTCGGCACGGACCATACTATGCCTGAATGCCGACGCAAGCGGGTCAGGTCTCATTTTCTCTCACTGTATTGGCAGGTGCCGGGGTGCTTTCTTCCAAGCCGGCGGGGCGCGGCTGGCGCTTCTCTGCGAGATAATGGCGCACACGGTTGAGGATTTCCGAAAAGCTGATGAAGATCGGCAGGCTGGTGGCCGGTTCTACCGGTTCGAGGGAGATGCCCACCCCGGTTATCACCTCGTGTTCGTCCAATGTGCGAACGATCAGAACGATGGAGCCGAGGCGCACGCGGTCGGCGTAAGCAGCCTTGCCGGCAAGGCGTGCTTCGATCAATTCTGCAACGCTCATCGTCTGTTCGGCGGCCGATAGCAAACCGGGACCATAGGCCGCGTCCAGCTCCTTCGCCGGGCGGGCGGGTGAGATCGCGAAGGTGCCGAAGAACTCGGCGTCGTCATCGGCAACCGGCAGGGCGCTGGCGAACAGCCGATCGATCAGGCGGGAATAGCCCGGTGCGATGAAGAGGTAGACGAGATCGTTCTCCCGCAGCCGCCCGGCATATTGATAGCGGATCGACTTGCCGTCGCGCACCACCAGCGAAGGCATGGCCCAGCGTGGAATGCGCTCGCCCTGCATGATGGCGCTGCCCTTCGCGACCCGGTAGGAGATCAGTTCATGATTGGCCGTGCCGGGAAGATCGACCTCCAGCTTGTCCACCTCGCCCATGCGCGGCGGCACGATCAGTCCGAGCCGTGTCGCCACGGGCTTGATGGTCCAGCCTTGCACGAGAAGTGACACCAGCACGATGATGAAGGCGGCGTTGAAATAAATCTGCGCATCGTCCAGCCCGCCGAGAATGGGCATGATGGCGAGCAGGATGGAGACGGCGCCGCGCAGGCCCACCCATGCCACGAAGGAGGTTTCCTGCTGGGTATAATTGAAGGGCATGAGGCTCAGCCAGACCGCAAGCGGGCGGGCGACGAAGATGAGGAAAAGCGCGAGCAGCACGGCCGGAATGGCGATCGCCGGAAATTGCGACGGGGTGGCGAGCAGGCCGAGCATCAAGAACATGATGATCTGCGCAAGCCAGGTCAGCCCCTCATGGAAACGGCGGATGGTTTCCTTGGCGAAAATCCGGCGGTTGCCGGCAACGATGCCAGCCACATAGACCGCCAGAAAACCGCTGCCGCCAATTGTACCGGTGAAAGAGAAGACCAGCAGCGCCAGTGCGAGCACGAAAATTGGAGCCAGTCCGCGGTCGGCGGCGAACCGATTGACGACGGTGGCGATCATGACGCCGCCGAGCAGGCCGAAAATCACGCCAAGCCCCATCTGCTCGATGAAAAGCAGCAGAAAGCCGCTGTCGATGCCGGCCAATCCCTGACCCTTGGCGATGATTTCAACCAAGGCAATGGTGAGGAAGATCGCCATCGGATCGTTGGTGCCGGATTCGACTTCCAGCGTCGAACGAACCTGATCGCGTATGTGGATGCCGCCGATGCGCAGCAGGAAGAATACGGCCGCCGCATCGGTGGAGGCGACGATGGCGCCAAGCAGCAGTCCTTCTAGCCAGGAAAGCCCGAGCAAAAGCGCCGCTGCACCCGCAAAAAAGACGGATGTGAGGATGACGCCGACTGTGGCGAGAGTGACGGCGGGTGCGGCCGAAAGCCGGAAGGACTGGATGGACGTGCCGAAACCGGAATCGAAGAGGATGACGGCAAGCACCAGCGAGCCAAGCATATAGGCCAACGGATTGTTGGCGAATTGGATGCCGAGGCCGTCCACGCCGGCTGCAAGGCCGATCATCAGGAAAAGCAGGAGGAGAGGCGCGCCGAAGCGGAAGGCGATGAGGCTCGAAAACGCGGCGACGAGAACGAGAACAGTTGCGACCAGCAACAGAAGATAAAATGATTCCACGTCCACCCGCCTTACTCAAACCGCCTTGGCCGCTGCGATGATGGCTCTGCGCGTTTGCAGTCAATGCGCCACGGGTTGCGGTCTGTCAGCGCTGTTTCGGGCGGCGTTGAAAGACGATGCAAGGCGGGGTGTATCGAATGATACGGCAGGGCCGCAGTGCATTGCGCACGACCATTATCCCTGTGTTTCTTGTCAGTCCCAAAATGGACCAGACAAAGGCAGGGAATCAGATTTTTTCCGGCTGCAGGGAAAAATGCAAGGCGTGGAGACGCGGCGCATACCCCGCAAAAACAATTCACCTACCCGTGTTTCAACGTAACATAGAGACAATGCAGCTGGGTTAGTTCTCGCCTCCGAATTGCTTTTTTCATTACCGGAGCGATCGGATGAAACGGATAACTACCTTTATAATACTACTGGCCGCCGGCCCGATAGTTTCGGGTTGCTCGAGTACGGAGCAGACGGCGGCAAACATGGCCGCGCAACGAGAGCGCTGCCGCGTCTTCGGCTACTACGAAGGCTAGCGGGATTTCGCCGACTGCATGATGAAACTCTCCATGCAGCAAAGCGAATTGAGGCAACAGACTTTCGATACGATCTGGAGCAGCGCCGGGAACTCGGGTCCGGTCGTTATCAACAATAGAAAATGACGAATGCGCGCGCCTCTTGCGGCTGGATGAGGGACGGCTTGCATCGTCAATCGGCCGGTGACGGTTTTCGATCCGAAGCGCTCCGCCTTGCTTCGGGATCGACGCCGGCGGGATCCCTCACTCCCGTCGGCATTTTTCAGGCAAACAAAAACCGGCAGGATTGCTCCTGCCGGTTCTTTTTATGGACGCGACGCCTGCTTAGATGGTCTTCGCGAATGCGACAGCCGTGTCCGACATACGGTTGGAGAAGCCCCACTCGTTGTCGTACCAGGACAGGATGCGCACGAAATTGCCTTCCATGACCTTGGTCTGGTCGATTGCGAAGATCGAGGAATGGCTGTCGTGGTTGAAATCGCGGGAAACCAGCGGCTCGTCGGTGTAGCCGAGGATACCCTTCAGCTTGCCATTGGCGGCAGTCTTGATGGCTTCGTTGATTTCTTCAACCGTGGTGGCGCGCTTGGCAATGAACTTGAAGTCGACAACCGAAACATTCGGAGTCGGAACGCGGATCGACGTGCCGTCCAGCTTGCCCTTGAGGTGCGGCAGAACGAGGCCAACGGCCTTGGCGGCGCCGGTCGAAGTCGGGATCATGGACAGGGCTGCGGCGCGGGCGCGGTACAGATCCTTGTGCATCGTGTCCAGCGTCGGCTGGTCGCCGGTGTAGGAGTGGATCGTGGTCATGAAGCCATGATCGATACCGACGACGTCATCGAGAACCTTCACGACCGGCACGAGGCAGTTGGTGGTGCAGGACGCATTGGAAATGACGAGGTGATCCTTGGTCAGCTGGTCGTCGTTGACGCCGAAGACGACTGTCAGGTCCGCGCCGTCAGCCGGAGCGGACACGATGACCCGCTTTGCGCCGGCCGTCAGGTGAGCGGCGGCCTTGTCGCGGGCGGTGAAGATGCCGGTGCATTCCAGCGCGATATCGACGCCGAGTTCCTTGTGCGGCAGCGTTGCCGGATCGCGAACGGCGGTCACCTTGATCGGCTTGCCGCCACCGACGGTGATCGTGTCGCCTTCGACCTTCACTTCGGCCGGGAACTTGCCGTGGATCGAATCGTAGCGCAGCAGGTGGGCGTTGGTCTCCACCGGGCCGAGGTCGTTGATGGCGACGACTTCGATATCGGTGCGGCCGGATTCGACGATGGCGCGCAGGACGTTACGGCCGATGCGGCCGAAGCCGTTAATGGCAACTTTTACAGTCATTTACAGTCTCCCGAACAAAAATGGGCGTGGTCTTTGCGGAGTGGTAAGGGCTTTTGAAGCCCTCACGCAAGTTTTGCCTCGACTGCGGCGACGACGGCTTCCGCCGTGATACCGAAGTGCTTGAAGAGATCCTTCGCTGGCGCGGAAGCTCCAAAGGAGTGCATGCCGACGAATGCACCATCGTTGCCGATGAAGTAATCCCAGCCCTGGCGGATGGCGGCTTCGACCGCGATCTTGACCGGAGCCTTGCCGATGATGGCGTTGCGATAGGTTTCCGGCTGTTCCTTGAAAAGTTCGAAGCAGGGAACGGAAACGACACGGACGGAAACGCCGTTGTCCTTCAACGTTGCGGCGGCCTTCAGCGCCACTTCGACTTCCGAGCCGGATGCGAAGATTGAAACCTTGGCGTCGCTGGCGGAGACGATTTCGTAAGCGCCGTAAGCCGAGAGGTTCTTCTCTTCATATTCCTTGCGCGAAGGAGCCAGATTCTGGCGGGTAAGCGCCAGCGCCGAGGGACGGTGCTTCTGCTCGAGAGCCAGCTGCCAGCATTCCGCCGTCTCGGTTTCATCCGCCGGGCGGAAGACGAGCAGGTTCGGGATCGCGCGCAGAGCTGCGATCTGCTCGACCGGCTGGTGGGTCGGGCCGTCTTCGCCAACGCCGATGGAATCATGCGTCAGGACGTGGACGACGCGGATGCCCATGAGGGCAGCCAGACGGATCGACGGACGGCAGTAGTCCGAGAAGATCAGGAAGCCGCCGGCATAGGGAATGAGACCGCCATGCAGTGCGATACCGTTCATGGCAGCGGCCATGCCGTGTTCGCGGATGCCGTAATGCAGGTAACGACCGGAGAAATCCGTCGGGGTGATGGACTTCATCTGGCTGGTCTTGGTGTTGTTGGACGGCGTGAGGTCAGCAGAGCCGCCGATCATTTCTGGCAGCACGCCGTTGATGACTTCGAGCGAGTCTTCCGAGGCCTTGCGGGTCGCAACGGTCGGGTTGTTTTCGATGATCTTCTTCTTGAAGGCGTCGATCGAGCTGTCGAAGTTGCCCGTCAGGTCACCGGCGAAGCGGCGCTTGAACTCGGCCTTCTTGGCCGTCTCGGTTGCTTCGAGGCGAGCTTCCCAGTCCTGGCGGGTCTTGGTGGAGCGCAGGCCGGCGAGACGCCATGCGTCGAGCACATCTTCCGGAATGACGAAGGCTTCGGCTTCCCAGTTCAGGCTCTTGCGGGCGGCGGCGATTTCTTCTGCGCCGAGCGGGTTGCCGTGAACCTTGTGGGTGCCCTGCTTGTTGGGCGCGCCGAAACCGATGACGGTCTTGCAGGCGATGAAGGTCGGGCGGTCGGATTTCTGTGCGGCTTCGATGGCGGCGGCAATCGCGTCCGGATCGTGGCCATCGACGCGGATGGTGTTCCAGTGAACGGCCTGGAAGCGGGCGATCTGGTCGGTGCTGTCGGACAGGCCGACTTCGCCGTCGATGGTGATGTTGTTGTCATCCCAGAACAGAACGAGCTTGTTGAGCTTGAGATGGCCGGCAAGAGCGATGGCTTCGTGGCTGATGCCTTCCATGAGGCAGCCGTCGCCGCACAGGACATAGGTGAAGTGGCTCTGCAGGTCGGAGCCGAATTCCTCTTCCAGCTTGCGTTCGGCGATTGCCATGCCGACGGCGTTGGCGATGCCCTGGCCGAGCGGGCCGGTCGTCGTTTCAATGCCGGTCGCATGGCCATATTCGGGGTGGCCGGCGGTCTTGGAGCCGAACTGACGGAAACGCTTGATCTCGTCGATCGTCATGTCCTCGTAGCCCGTCAAATAGAGCAGCGAGTAAAGCAGCATCGAGCCATGCCCTGCCGATAGCACGAAGCGGTCGCGATCCGCCCAGAGCGGAGCCTTGGGATCGAATTTCAGGTAACGGGTGAAGAGAACGGTGGCGACATCGGCGGCGCCCATCGGCAGACCGGGATGGCCTGAATTGGCCTTCTCCACTGCATCCATGGCAAGAAAGCGGATCGCATTTGCCATCCGGTTGTGTTTGTCGCGAGAAATCATGGCTTTTCCGTCTGTTTCCGGGTGAAAGGAGATAGTTTTACGCAACTATCCAAAAAGCGGGTTGATCCATAGCAGGTGAGGCCGGCAAGTCAATAAATCCACGGGCGTTTGCGGTTCGTCCGAAGATAAAAATCGTTTAGAAAATCGGCTGTCACGATAAAATTCATGCGACAGAGGCTAGTGCTTCTTCGTTCATCCACAGAGCAAAACGCCTCAATGCACTGGTTTGATTGACGGGATGGTAAATCGGGTAATAACCTCTTGGATGTTGAAAAGGCCTGAAACCGGACGATTCGGCCGGTGGCGTGCGAGTTGGAAAAAACGATGTCGGCTGACAAGACCGTACAATCTGCGCTGACGGAGCTGAATGCTGCCATCACAAATCTCGAAAACGCCATCGATATGCGTATCGAGCGGCAAAGGGAGACGGGCGAAATCGACAATGAGGTCAAGCGGGTCCATGTCGACCGCGCCAGGCTCGCACACGAGCTTGATCAGGCCGAGTTTCGCGCCAACCGTCTTGAAGAAGTCAATCGCGAGGTTTCCCGCCGGCTGGTAACGGCCATGGAGACGATCCGCGCGGTGCTGGATCGATAGGAGCGGTTTCATGGCCCAAGTCACTGTTATGATCGACGGCAAGGCCTATCGCATGGCGTGCGAGGCGGGACAGGAAGACCACCTGACCGATCTTGCCACGCGCTTCGATCGTTATGTCGGGCATCTCAAGAGCCAGTTCGGTGAGATCGGCGATCTTCGCCTGACCGTCATGGCGGGCATCATGGTGATGGACGAGTTGTCCGAACTCAATCGCAAGATCGAGAAGCTGGAAGGGGAGGTTACATCCCTTTCTCTAAACCGCGACGGCATGGCCGAGCACCAAGCGAAATCGGACGAAATGGTGGCGCTCGCCATCGGCGATCTGGCCGACCGCCTGAACGGGATTACCGAAAAACTGCTGGCGCGGCCGAAGCCCGCCGCGCATTGATGGCCTGAAGGGTTCTGAGGCGACAAAATTTCGCGCGCTGCCCTCTGGCGGTTTTCTCCGATCCGTCCTATATCTGGGATGCGTTCTGCGCTTCCCGACAGGAACCACAATCCCTGGGGCCATACTCGATCCAAAGGGAGCTGTCCCTGGCCAGTCCCGTGGGGCTGGACACACGGTGCCCACCTACTTTTGTAGGCGCCCAGGATCGTAAATCTCCATCGGTCGCCGTGGATCGCGCTTGAAGTTTCGGATCAACCCCCCGGGCTTCCCTGTACTCTTGATATATTCGACAGTCATTTTTCATAACTGCCGGACGCGGCTTTTTTATATTGCCGTCATTGCAATGGCGGAACAATTCCCTATTATCCGGAATGGTATGTCTGTCATGCCCTTTAAAAAAGGGTGCTGCGGTCAAAACCGCGACGTGCCGTTCAACAGCCCAAAGAGCTAAACTTGTTTACTGAAATTATGATCGTGGTCCTGCTCACCGTATTGAACGGTGTGCTTGCCATGTCCGAGCTTGCCGTTGTCTCCTCCAGACCGGCGAGGCTTAAGGTGCTTGCCGCGCAAGGCAGCAGGGGCGCCACCATGGCGCTCGGCCTTTCCGAAAATCCCGGGCGGTTCCTTTCCACGGTGCAGATCGGCATCACGCTGGTCGGCGTTCTCTCCGGTGCGTTTTCCGGCGCCACGCTTGGCGCCAGGTTCACCGGATGGCTTCTGGAGCAGGGTGTTCCCGATCGTGCCGCCGATGCCATCGGTGTCGGCTCCGTGGTCGTTGCCATTACCTATCTGTCGCTGATCGTCGGCGAGCTGGTGCCAAAGCAGATCGCCCTGCGCGATCCTGAAAAGATCGCCGCCCGTGTCGCGCCCACGATGGTGATGCTTTCACGTGTCGGCGCGCCGCTCGTGTGGCTGCTGGATAAATCCGGCAAGGTGGTTCTGGCAATTCTTGGCCATAGCGGTGAGTCCAACGCTTCGGTGACGGACGATGAAATCCGCACTGTTCTGGCAGAAGCCCACAGCGCCGGCGTGATCGAGACCGAGGAATCGGCGATGATCACCAGCGTCATGCGCCTTGCCGACCGCAATGCGCGCGGCCTGATGACGCCGCGTCGCGATGTGGAAGTGGTCGATATCGAAGACAGCGCGGAGGAAATCCGCGAGCAGCTTCGCCAGACGCAGCGTTCGCGCCTGCCGGTGCGCAACGGCGCCTCCGATGAAATTCTCGGCGTGCTTTTCGCCAAGGACGCTTTCGATGCGCTGGCTTCCGGCAAGGAACTCAATATTCGCGAGCTTCTGCGCGAAGTTCCGGTCGTATCGGATCTGACGAGCGCGGTTGATGTCATCCAGTCCCTGCGTCGCTCCACCGTGCACATGGTGCTGGTCTACGACGAATACGGTCATTTCGAAGGCATCATCAGCTCCGGCGATGTGCTGGAAGCCATCACCGGAGCCTTCCAGGAAGATGATGACGAGGAGCCGGCCATGGTCGAGCGCGAGGATGGTTCGTTCCTCGTCGCTGGCTGGATGCCCGCCGATGAGTTCGCTGATCGTATGGGCTTCCAGATCGACGAAGATGCCGAGTTCGAAACCGTTGCCGGTCTGGTTCTGGACGAATTCCGGCGCCTTCCGGAACTGGGCGAACACGTCACCCGCAATGGCTGGCGTTTCGAGGTCATCGATCTCGATGGCCACCGTATTGACAAGGTTCTCGTGAGCAGGGCCGCCTGATGCCCGGTGACGTTGCCGAAAAAGCAAGGTTGCGCGGCGAAAGGCTCGCCGTGCGCGATGCTCTGACGCTCGCGGAACGGCAGCAGAAAAGCCAGTCCATTGCGGCCCATGGCTCCGCTGGCATCCCCTTCACGCCGGGCGTCGTGATTTCCGGTTTCATGCCGATCCGCTCCGAGGCCGATACCCGGCCGCTGATGGAAGCGTTGCGGACAAGGGGCGGGCGTCTTGTCCTGCCCGTTGTGCTGGATCGTGAAACCATTGTCTTCCGCGCCTTTGAAACGGATACGCCGCTGGTGAAAACCGGCTTCGGCACGACCGGGCCAGGCGAGGATGCGGCGGTTCTCGATCCGGACATTTTGCTCGTGCCTCTTTCTGTCTTCGATTGCAAAGGGCAGCGGGTCGGTTATGGCGCGGGTCATTATGACCGCGCCATCGCGCGGTTGCACGCCAGGGGCCGTCGGCCTGTTCTCATCGGCGTCGCCTTTGATTGTCAGGAAGTGCCGTCCGTCCCGGCCGAGCCGCATGATGTGCCGCTTCACGCCATTCTGACGGAAAGCGGCCTGCACTGGTTTTCCGCTCCGTCATCGATCTCCGATGGTGGGCAAAAGGTGCTTTAGCACTTTTTAAAAGATGGATTACCCGCTAGAGGGGACGGAATTTTTAAAACATGCGCAAGATCGGGGCGGGTGAATGAGGCTTCTTTTTCTCGGAGACATGGTTGGCAAGACCGGACGCACGGCTGTCTGGGAGCGATTGCCTGGGCTGATTTCCGATCTGAAGCTCGATTTCGTCATCGTCAATGGTGAAAACGCCGCCGGCGGTTTCGGCATTACCGAGGATATCTATCTCGAAACCATCAATGCCGGCGCCGATGTCGTGACCACCGGCAACCATGTCTGGGACCAGAAGGAAGCCGTTTCCTTCTGCGAGCGCCACGACCAGTTCCTGCGGCCGGCCAATTATCCGGATGGGACGCCGGGCAAGGGTTCGGGCATTTTTTATGCCCGCAACGGCGCGCGTATCCTCGTCGCCAACATCATGGGCCGGGTGTTCATGCATCCGGAATTGGACGATCCCTTCAAGTCGGCGGAAACCATTCTTGCCGCCTGCCCGCTGAAGGAACAGGCCGACGCCATCATCTTCGATTTCCATGCGGAAGCGACGAGTGAAAAACAGTGTTTCGGCCATTTTGTGGATGGCCGCGCGAGCTTCGTTGTCGGCACGCATACCCATGTCCCGACGGCGGATGCGCAGATATTGAATGGCGGCACGGCCTATATGTCTGATGCCGGCATGTGCGGCGATTACGACAGCTCGCTTGGCATGGAGAAGGAAGAGCCGATCAACCGCTTCATTTCCAAAATGCCGAAGGGCCGTTTCGAGGCTGCGAGCGGGCCGGCGACGATCTGCGGCGTTGGCGTTGAAATTTCCGACCGTACCGGGCTTGCCGAAAAGATCGCGCCGCTGCGCATCGGCCCGCGGCTTTCGGAAACACTGCCTTCCTTCTGGGCTTAAACTTCTGCGGTAAGCGTTCACAATGACGAGAGTCTGAGCCTTTCGCCGTTCTTGTAACTGGACGCCCCGCAAAACCTGCCTCATCCTCCAACCTTCGCAAGTTCAGGGGAGTGGCATGATGCTGCGCGTGCTAATGCTTGCAATGACCGGGCTGATCACCTGTGTGGGAGCCGCCTTTTCACAGACGGCGAGCCGGCCTCCTGTCAGCCAGTGCCAGGCGATTGCCCAAAATATCCCCGGCGTGATGTTCGCGAGCTTCAATATGCCCGGTGTCCAGCTGGCGCAGGCCATGGCTAAGGAAGAGGTGAAGATCAGCTTCATCGGCCATTCCACCTATCTGATCGAAAGCCCCGAGGGCGTGACGATCGCCACGGACTATAATGGCGTCTATCGACCTGCCGTCACGCCGACTGTCGTGACGATGAACCGGGCGCATTCAACGCATTTCACGCTCAATCCGGACCCGGCCATTCAATATGTGCTGCATGGCTGGAGTGATACGCCGGGAGAAAAAGCCGAGCACAGGGTTCTGGTGGGCGATGTCTATATCCGCAATGTCGCAACCGACATCCGCAACCGCTGGGGAGATTACGAGTCCTTCCAGGAGAACGGCAATTCCATTTTCATCTTCGAGGTTGCCGGGCTGTGCATCGGCCACCTCGGGCATCTGCATCATGAGTTGACGGATACGCATTATGCCGAGATCGGCCGTCTGGATGTTCTGATGGTGCCGGTGGATGGCGGCCTGACCATGGGGGCGGATAGCATGAGCCGGGTGGTCAAGCGCCTGCGCTCCGCCTTGATCTTGCCGATGCACCGCACCGGCCCGCCGCTGGAGCAGTTTCTGACGATGTTCGGGGAGAATTTCCAGATTGCCTACGCCACGGATCCGGTGATCCGGGTTTCGATGAGAAACCTTCCCCGCCAGCCGCAGATACTGGTGCCAAAAGGCATGTAGCATGGCGGCGGGCGAGGAAGGCCGGGGGAGCCGTTTCTCAGGCAAAGGTGAGATGCTGGCGAACGCCGACATCAGGCGTCTTGTCATCCGACATATTGGCCTTGGCGATTTCCCAGCCGAATTTCAGCGTGCTGTCGGTCGACGCCCAGATGTCGGCATCATCAACGTGAAGCGCCAGCATCGTCAGTTGGGGATCAGTTTTTCCATGCTCGTACCAGGCGGCGGTAACGGAATTCCAGTATTCGTCGATCTTCGCCTTGTCGTCTCGCGCCTCCAGAATACCGGAGAGACAGGCGTGGTAATCATGATCCTTGCCGACGACGCAGAAATGCGCGCGCGAGCCTGACTTCAGGGATTTTACGAGATCGGTATCCTTCTTGGAAAAAAACCAGATGGTGTTGGTCTTAGGGTCAGCATGAGGCGCCATGGGCTGCATGTGGTTGTGCAGACCTTCGAGACCGAGCATGCCGGCATGGACGGAATTGATCTCGTCCCAGAGCTGGCGGGCCGGGGCTTCTCGTGCTTCAGTCAGGCTGACCATATGTTTTCTCCTTCCGGTCTGTTGCTGCGATGGAGAGAAATCATGTGCCCTTCCGTCGCGTTCATGATCAGAACGAAGAGCGGATAAATCAGTTCCTTCTGATGTTGCGGCAAGAGAAAGCGCTTGCGGGGTTGAATGGCGCGGCTATCGCACTTATAAGGCCCGCAATCTCCAAATTACGACAATCAGGTTTTCCATGGCTGGTCATTCACAGTTCAAGAACATCATGCACCGCAAGGGCAAGCAGGACTCCGTACGGTCCAAAATGTTTTCCAAGCTTGCGCGCGAAATCACCGTTGCGGCAAAGACGGGCATGCCCGACCCGAACATGAACCCGCGCCTGCGTCTGGCGATCCAGAACGCCAAGGCCCAGTCCATGCCGAAGGACAATATCGAGCGTGCGATCAAGAAGGCGTCCGGTGCGGACGGCGAAAACTATGATGAAGTCCGCTATGAGGGTTACGGCCCGGGTGGCGTTGCCGTCATCGTCGAAGCCCTGACCGACAACCGCAACCGCACCGCCTCCAACGTTCGCTCCATCTTCACCAAGGCCGGCGGTGCGCTTGGCGAAACCGGTTCGGTCTCCTTCTCCTTCGACCGCGTCGGCGAAATCTCCTACAAGGCTGAAGTCGGCGATGCCGACAAGGTCATGGAAGCCGCCATCGAGGCCGGTGCCGACGATGTCGAATCTTCCGAAGACGGCCACACCATCATCTGCGGTTTCGAAGCGATGAACGAGGTTTCCAAGGCGCTGGAAGGCGTGCTGGGCGAAGCCGAAAGCGTCAAGGCCATCTGGAAGCCGCAAAACACGGTGCCGGTGGATGAAGAAAAGGCGCAGTCGCTAATGAAGCTCATCGACAATCTCGAAGACGATGACGACGTGCAGAACGTCTATTCCAACTTCGAAGTGTCCGAAGAAATTCTCGCCAAGCTTTCGGCCTGACGTCTCATGTTTCAAAAAAAGCCCCGATAGCGATCCGCTCCGGGGCTTTTTGTTTAGGCGGCCTTTTTTATGGAGGTTCGGACCTCTGCGAAAATCTCGACCGACCGCAGCCGCTTTTCGATGTCATGGATCGGCATCGAGACAATCAGCTCATCCGCCTGCGTTTCCGCCAGGAAACCGTCGAGATGGCGCTGGATCGTCTCAGGCGAGCCCACGGCTGCGAAACGTAGCGTGTGTTCGACAGAGAAACGCTCCATCTCGTTCCAGTAATCGTCCATGCTGTGCACCGGCTTCGGAAACTGCGTGCGCACGTTGCGGCGCAGGTTGACGAATTGCTGCTGCGACGAAGTGAAGAGGTGTTGCGCCTCCTCGTCCGTGTCGGCGCCGACCCCCATCACCCCCACCATCACATAGGGCTTGTCCAGTACTTCGGAAGGCTGGAAGCGCTCACGATAGATATGGATTGCTTCCATCAGCATATCGGGGGCGAAATGCGAGGCGAAGGAATAGGGCAGGCCTAGGGCTGCGGCGAGATGTGCGCTGTAGGTGCTGGAGCCGAGCAGCCAGAGGGGTACGTTGGAATTCATGCCCGGCACGGCAAGGATCGCCTGATCCGGCTGCGGCGGGCCGAGGTAACGCTGGAGTTCGACGATATCGTGCGGGAAGTTTTCCGCGCCGGCATCCAGGTTGCGGCGAAGCGCCCGTGCCGTGCGCATGTCAGTTCCGGGGGCGCGGCCGAGACCGAGATCGACACGGCCGGGAAGCAGCGCCGCAAGCGTGCCGAACTGCTCAGCGATGACGAGCGGGGAGTGGTTGGGCAACATGATGCCGCCGGAGCCGACGCGGATATGTTTCGTGGCCGCGCCCACATGGGCGATGACGAGCGATGTTGCCGCGCTGGCAATGCCCGGCATGCCGTGGTGCTCCGCCAGCCAGATGCGGTTATAGCCGTGCTCTTCAGCCTTGATCGCCATGCGGCGAGAGTTCTCGAGCGCCTCGCTGACGCTCTCGCCCTCGCCGATGGGCGAAAGGTCGAGAATGGAAAAGGGGATCATCCGACGCTCCTGCGAAATTGAAATCTTTGCTGCGGATGTAAGGCGCGTGTCCCGATTTACCAGAGAAGTCGCGCAGAATTGAAGGATGGTTCAAAAAAATTGGGGCCTCCGAAGAGGCCCCGGTCTTTTGCCTATCGACCGTCTCAGCCCGCCCGCCGGAATTGCCGGTTCGCGCGATGTCCAGCGGCCTCATTCTCCGGAGCCATTACGAACTGTCCGAGCCTGCCGTCCATTTCGCCCGCTTCGGAGGCGAGATTGTGAATGGCGGCCGTCGTTTCTTCCACCATGGCGGCATTCTGTTGGGTCATGGTGTCGAGGCTTGTGACGGTGCTGTTGATTTCCGAGAGCGTATGCGCCTCCTCGCGGGTGGATTCCATGATCTCCTCAATGCGCGCGCTGATGGTCTGGACATGCTTGCCGATGCCGGAGAGCGACGTGCCTGCTTTTTCCACCAGCGCCACGCCGGCGGAAACCTCGTCGGTGGAGCGTTTCAGCAGACTGGTGATTTCTTTTGCGGCCGCCGCGGATCGCTGCGCCAGTTCGCGCACTTCCTGCGCCACGACCGCAAAGCCCTTGCCGGCTTCGCCTGCGCGGGCTGCTTCCACGCCTGCATTGAGGGCGAGAAGATTGGTCTGGAAGGCAATTTCGTCGATAACGCCGATGATCTGGTTGATCTGGCGCGACGAGGTCTGGATCGCTTCCATGGCGGCGATTGTCTGCTCCATCACGCGGCTGGATGCCGTGGCCTCTGCACTGGCGTCGCGCGCGATCCGCGTTGCCTGTTCGGCGCGTTCGATCTGGTCGCGGACGGCTTCGGTGATCGCCTTGATAGCGCTTGCCGTTTCGGTGATGGAAGCTGCCTGCCGCTCGGTGCGTTCGGCGAGCTGGTCAGCGCCCACCCGCATTTCCTCGGAGCCGCCACGAACGGCGGCGGAATTGCCGCCAATGGCCTGCATGGTTTCGCTGAGCCGGGAAAGCGCCGTGTTGAAGTTATGGCGCAGGCTTTCCAGATCTTCGGGGAAGATGGTTTCGATACGATAGGCGAGGTTGCCGTTCGCCAGCCGGTCGAGCCCCTCATCCAGCGATTGCACGACCATCTGCAGGGTGCCTGCCTCGGCCTCACGCTCGGCAAGATGCGCGCGCCGCGCCGTTTCGGCTTCCTCCCGCGTGCGCGAAGCAGTCTCTTCCATTTCCCGTTGAAGGATGAGTTTTTCACGGAAACTTCCGAGCGCTCGTGCCATACGGCCAATCTCGTCCTTCCGGTCCTGATTGCCGATTTCGGCATCGAGACGGCCCGCTGCCACTTCGCCGGTCAATCCTGCAAGCTTTTCCAGCGGTGCGAACAGACGCCGCGCGAAGAAGGCCGTCGCCGCGCACATCGCGGCCAGAACACAAAGGCCGATCATGGCAAGCGTGCCGGCAATTGAAACCGAGCCCGCATTCAATTCACTGCGCAGCATGCTTTCCACCGCCAGATATTTTTCACCGGCGAAAGAGAAAGGGCGGGCATAGGCATTGGCCTCGCCATCCGCACGGTCAATCTTGGCAATCGTCATGCCTGTCGCATTCAACGCCTGCCCATGGAAGCCATAGATTGCCGGATCGAGGCCAACCAGCCTGTTGCCCTCCACGCCGATAACCTTGCCATCGGCGGACACGATTGCGGATTGTTCGGAACTGCCGGCCGTCACACCCTTCGTGAGGATCTGGCTGAAGACCTCTTCCTTGACCCGGAAGAGAACGACGCCCTTGAACGCGCCGAATTTGACGACCGGAACGCCGAAATAAACGCCGGCCTCTTTCGTGGCCGCATCGATGCGCAGGCCGGAGAAGCTGGTCTGTGCCATGTCGTTCACGGCCTTTTCGGCATTCGCAGCGCCGCGTGCGAAGGCCGCGCCGAGGCCGCTTTCCGTCCAGGCGCCGCCTGCGATGGTTTCCCCGAAGGCCGGTCCCTTCAGGTAGGAATAATAGACCGTGCCTGCCGGATCGATGAAGAGAACGTCGCTGAACGGCGTTTCCTGCAAATAACCGCCAATATCCGTCTGGGTCTTCTCGTGGGTCGAATAATAAAAGCCGCTCGGGCTTTCCGGCTTGATCAGCTTTTCCTTTTCGTTGAAGGGGTTTTCCCTGACGAAGACGCGCTGCAGTTCCGCCTTCGCGTCGCCGGAGTTCTTCTGCACGGTTGCCCAGCCGCTGCGCATGGAAACAACGGCCATCTGCAGCGATTCGATCTTGGCGATGGAATCTGCCTGCGTTTTCAGCTGCTCAAGACGCTCCTGGAGCATGTCGCCACGAAAGACGAGAATGCTCTCCATGGATTTCGACGCCTGTTCTTCGAGAACGCCGCTGCTGCTCTGATAGCCGAGAAGTGTCAGAGCCCCGGTCGAGATCGCCATAAGCGCCAGGAAAATCGCCAGCACTTTGGTGGATATGGAATGAAAACGGTTCAACATGGCCGATGCAGCCCTCAATGCCGGATCAGTTCCCGCGCCATGCATGCATGGCGCCATCGGACGGCTGATATGGCGAACATATTGCGCTGCGGATCGTCATGTCCGCAGCTCCCCTTTTTTGATTTTGTGGGGGAACAATGCGACACGCGGTTTAAGCAGAGGTAAATGCTGCACTGCAAATTTGACGAATGTTGTCGTTTTGTTCACTTATGGCTGGCAGGGTCGCAGCCGGAAAGATAAGGTGCCTCATGCAACAGACGATTCGAATCATCGGTATTGACCCCGGATTAAGGCGTACCGGCTGGGGGGTGATCGACACCCTCGGAAACAGCCTGCGGTTTGTCGCCTCCGGCACGGTGACGTCGGACGGTGATTTGGATTTGGCCTCCCGGCTCTGCCAGTTGCATGACGGGCTAGCGGATATCGTGCGCAGCCATCGGCCCGACGAGGCGGCGGTGGAGCAGACTTTCGTGAACAAGGATGCGGTTGCGACCTTGAAACTCGGTCAGGCGCGCGGCATCGCCATGCTGGTTCCGGCACGCGCAGGACTGCCGGTCTTCGAATATGCGCCGAACGCGGTCAAGAAGGCCGTGATCGGCGTCGGGCACGGCGAAAAGCAGCAAATTCACATGATGCTGAAAATCCTGATGCCGAAGGCCGAATTCAAGGGTAACGATGCGGCGGACGCGCTCGCCATCGCCATCTGCCACGCCCATAATCGCGGCGGTGACAGGATGCGGCGACTGCTGGCGGCCGGTTAATATTTAAAGTCTCATTGCAGCGGGCGGCATCATGATCGGAAAACTGAAAGGCAGCATCGAGGAAATCGGCGCGGACTATGTGCTGGTGGATGTGCACGGCGTCTGTTACGTGGCCTATTGTTCGGCGCGCACGCTGGCGAAAATCGGCTCCGTCGGCGAGGCGGTGGTGCTGTTTATCGAAACCTATGTGCGTGAGGACCAGCTGAAGCTTTTCGGCTTTCTTTCGGCGCTGGAGCGGGAATGGTTCAACCTGCTGCAGAGCGTGCAGGGGGTGGGCTCGAAAGTGGCCTTGGCCGTGCTTTCCACGCTGTCGCCCTCCGAATTGGCCAATGCCATTGCGCTACAGGACAAAACGATGATCTCACGCGCACCGGGCGTCGGGCCGAAGGTGGCGGTGCGTCTTGTGACCGAGCTTCGCAACAAGGCGCCTGCCTTCGCAGGAGAGGCTTCCGCCTCGATCGGCCTGAAGCAGGAGCTTGGCGAAGGCGTCGCATCCGCGCCGGTTGCGGATGCCGTCTCCGCGCTTACCAATCTCGGCTATTCGCGTGACCAGGCCGCCAATGCGGTTGCCGCCGCGCTGAAGAACGGCGGTGAGGGCGGCGACAGCGCCAAGCTAATCCGGCTCGGGCTGAAAGAGCTTTCGCGGTAAGGACGCCCGTCAAGCGGATATGGAGCCCGGTCTATCCTGAATTTCGTGAAGCGCTTTGAAGCGATAGTCGTGATATAGGGGCGACGACCACCTGATGAATTCGATTAGAACAATGGAATGCCCTGAATGAGCGATGCGGAGAGACTGATCACCCCCGAAAAGCGCGGTGAGGACATCGACACCACCCTGCGTCCGCAATCGTTGGACGATTTTACCGGCCAGGCGGAGGCCCGCGCCAATCTCAAGGTATTTATCGAGGCGGCCAAGAACCGTGGCGAAGCGCTGGATCATGTGCTGTTCGTCGGCCCGCCCGGTCTCGGCAAGACCACCCTGGCGCAGATCATGGCCAAGGAACTTGGCGTCAACTTCAAATCCACCTCCGGGCCTGTCATCGCCAAAGCGGGTGATCTCGCCGCACTTCTCACCAATCTGGAAGAGCGCGATGTGCTCTTCATCGATGAAATCCACCGCCTCAATCCGGCGGTGGAAGAAATTCTCTATCCGGCAATGGAGGATTTCCAGCTCGACCTCATCATCGGTGAAGGACCGGCGGCGCGCTCGGTGAAGATCGATCTTTCCAAATTCACCCTTGTGGCCGCGACGACCCGTCTGGGGCTTTTGACGACGCCGCTGCGCGACCGTTTCGGAATTCCCGTCCGGTTGGCTTTCTATACCGTCGATGAGCTGGAACTGATCGTCCGGCGCGGCGCGCGGCTGATGGGGCTGAACATGACCGACGAGGGCGCGCGCGAGGTCGCAAGGCGCGCCCGCGGCACGCCGCGTATCGCCGGGCGGCTATTGCGCCGCGTGCGCGATTTCGCCGAGGTGGCGCGGGCGGAAGCCGTTACCCGCGAGATCGCTGATGAGGCTTTGACGCGGCTTCTGGTCGACAATATGGGCCTCGACCAGCTGGACATGCGTTATCTGACCATGATCGCCGTCAACTTCGGCGGCGGTCCTGTCGGCATCGAGACCATCGCCGCGGGCCTTTCGGAACCGCGCGACGCCATCGAGGACATTATCGAACCCTATATGATCCAGCAGGGCTTCATCCAGCGCACGCCGCGCGGGCGTATCCTGACCGGGACAGCCTGGAAACATTTGGGCATGCAACCGCCGAAGGATCTCGAGGCGGCGCAGTTCCGGCTGACGCTGGAAGATGATTGAGGGAACAAAGCAGACTTGTCGGCCTTGATCGTCTTTTAAACGGAGATGATCATGTCGGCATATCGCAAGGGTACGAAGGTTCGCTGGAAATGGGGTAATGGAACCGGCGAAGGAAAAATCGTCGAGATCTTCACGGAAGATGTGGAGAAGACGATTTCCGGTTCCAAGATAAAGCGCAAGGCAAGCAAGGACGAACCCGCCTATTTCATCGAACAGAACGATGGTGCGAAGGTTCTCAAGAGCAAATCCGAGCTTGAACACGCCGATTGAAAGGCGCCGCATCAGGCGTCACAGGAAAGGACGCCCATGCCCTACGATCCGTTGCGGGTCTTCCGCAAACTCGCTCGCAACAACCGCCTGGCCAATTTCAGGCTGCATCACGCGTGTTTCCAGCTTCCGCAGGATGATTTCGTCGCGCACCGTGTCAGTTTCTTCCCGACGCTCAGGGCAACGCTCAATCATATCTACATTGTCGACCGGTTTTATATCGACGCCCTCAAGGGCGGCACGCTTGGCTATGCCGCTTTTGTCGATGAGGAACCCTTTGCCACCATCGCGGCGCTGCACGAGGCTCAGGTGGGGCTCGATGAGGTGTTGATCGCCTTTGTCGATGGCCTCGATGAAGACGGTCTTGCTGCGATTGTTGATATCCATCGTGGCACGCGTATTCAGCAGGATCGGTGCGACGATGTCCTGTCACATCTCTTCCAGCATCAGACTCACCACCGCGGGCAAGCGCATGCGATGTTGTCGGGAACAACCATCAAGCCGCCGCAACTGGATGAATTCATTGTGGGAGATGATTCAAAAGCGAGAAAAGACGACATGGATGCGTTAGGGTGGACGGAAACCGATTTGATGTTTCCAGTCCGCAGGCCAGTACCATGACGCACGATACCAAGCAGGACACTCGCATCCGCATGAAATTCAAGCCGAAGCGCATCTTCCAGATGCGTGTTGCGGGATTGGCGTTTCGCGATGGCCATGTGCTCGTGCACCGGGCAACGCATGAAAAATTCTGGACGTTTCCGGGTGGCCGCGCCGAAATGGGCGAGCGTTCCGACGAAACGCTGGCGCGTGAAATGGTCGAGGAACTTGGTGCCGAGGCCAAGGTCGGGCGGCTCCTCTGGGCAGTGGAGAATTTTTTCCACTACGAGGGCAAGGACTGGCACGAACTCGGGTTTTATTACCTGATGGATTTGCCGGACACACTCGCATTCCATCCCTCTGACATCATTCACCGCGTTCAGGACGGCGATAACGAACTCGAGTTCCGCTGGGTCGCGGCAACCCGGCAGGCATTGACGGCGCTCGATATTCCGCCCTATTTCATCGCCGACGAAATAGAGAACCTGCCGAAGGCCACACGACACCTCGTCTGGCATGACGGCGATCTGGACGATAAATGACCTCTGCGCCTGAACGCCACATGATCCGGCTGGAGCGGAAACCGCAGCTTTTCAGCATGCGGGTTGCGGCGCTTATTTTCCAGAATGATCATGTTCTCGTTCAGCGCGGTGTTGGCGACAGCTATTGGGCCCTGCCGGGTGGTCGGGCGGAAATCGGCGAAAGCTCTGAGGAAACCATTATCCGCGAAATCGGTGAGGAACTTGACCGGGATTGTTCGGTCGAACGCCTTCTCTGGTCGGCCGAGAATTTCTTCACCTTTGGCAAGTACGCAGCCCACGAGCTGGGATTTTATTATCTGATCTCACTTCACCAGCCTTTGCCGTTCCATGAAAGCGATATCGTGCATCGGGTGCTGGATGGAGTCGAAGTGGAATTCCGCTGGCTGGCCGCCCAGCGTGCTGCCCTACTGCAAAATGATCTCCGACCCCGGTTTATCGCGGAACGTATCGAGGCGCTGCCTCCGTTGCACGCGCATCTTATCGTTCGGGAAGGTCGGGCCCGTGTAGCCAAAATTCTCAAGGAGACACTATGAGCGAGCTTGTAGTTTCGCTTTCGGGCGAACTCATCGACCATGGCCACCGCCTGACACAACGCGTCTATTATGAGGATACGGATTTTTCCGGTCTCGTTTACCACGCCCGTTATCTGCATTTTCTCGAGCGCGGCCGCACCGATTACCTGCGGTGCCTGGGCTGCGAACAAAGCGCGCTTCTGACCGCCGATGAGGAGGGTCTGGTCTTCGTTGTTCACCGCATGGAGATCGATTTCAAGAGCCCGGCGCGGATGGATGACGTCTTGACCATCACCACCATCACCGAAAAGGCGGGCGGCGCGAAAATGGTGCTCAATCAGGAAATCCGACGCGGCGAAACGCTGCTTGTCGCCGCCAAGGTCATCATCGCCGTCATCAATGCCAATGGTCGGCCGAGGCGGCTTCCGGAGACGGTAGCGGAAAAATTCCTGAAGTAATCGGCGGCCCGGTCCAGTAAACTCGTCCTGCGTGGCCGGGCTGTAACACTCCTTTAACCATAATGGTGTCTTACTTTAGCAACTGGTATTTGTGCGGCGCACGCCTTCCTTTCACCAAATTTATTGGCAAGTAAGGCTTACTGGCAAGTATCGGGGTATGGCTAAGGGGTTGGCGGCTGCGGCCGCATAGCTTCGAGCGTTAACACGCGTTTGAATCGCCCGGTCCCGTACCGGGCGTTTGGATTCGGGGATTGGATATTTATGGAACAGGCAGGTTTGGCAGCGGCGACGCACGATGTAAGTCTCTGGGCGCTGTTTATGCAGGCGGGCCTCATCGTGAAGCTCGTGATGATCGGACTTATCGCCGCCTCGGTCTGGACGTGGGCGATCGTCTTCGACAAGTATGTGAGCTTCGGCAAGGCAAAACGCCAGTTCGACCAGTTCGAACAGGTGTTCTGGTCGGGCCAGTCGCTTGAAGAGCTTTACCGCACGCTGGCGGAACGCCAGAACGGCGGTCTTGCGGCGATTTTCGTTTCCGCCATGCGCGAATGGAAAAAGTCCTTCGAGCGCGGCGCACGCTCGCCCATCGGTCTGCAGATGCGTATCGACCGGGCGATGGACGTGACGATTGCGCGTGAAGGCGAACAATACGAGGCGCGCCTCGGTTCGCTCGCCACCATCGGTTCGGCCGGTCCCTTCATCGGTCTTTTCGGTACGGTCGTTGGTATCATGACCTCGTTCCAGGCGATTGCCGGTTCGAAGTCCACCAACCTTGCGGTCGTGGCGCCGGGTATCGCCGAAGCGCTTCTGGCGACAGCTATCGGTCTTGTCGCGGCTATTCCCGCGGTTATCGCCTACAACAAGTTCACGGCCGACGCGCATAAGCTTTCCGCCCGCATGGAAGGTTTTGCCGACGAGTTCTCCGCGATCCTGTCACGCCAGATCGATGAAAAACTTCAGACGCGGCAGGCCGCCCAATAAGCGGCCGCATGCTGTGCAGTAATTTGCCGCAAGGCAAAATGGAGTAGATGATATGGGTATGTCAGCAGGTGGCGGCGGCGGTTCCGGTGGACGCAGGGGGCGCGGCGGACGACGCAGGGGCGGTGCGATCAGCGAGATCAACGTGACGCCGTTGGTCGACGTCATGCTCGTGCTGCTCATCATCTTCATGGTGGCGGCGCCGATGATGACTGTCGGCGTGCCGATCGACCTGCCGCAGACATCCGCCAATGCGCTGAACTCGGACACGCAGCCGATCACGATTTCCGTCAATGCCAATGGCCAGATCCATTTGCAGGAAACCGAAATCCAGGCGGCCGAAGTGGCCGACAAGCTGCAGGCGATTGCCACGACAGGTTATAATGAACGCATCTTCGTGCGCGCGGATTCCGTTGCCGCATATGGCGTCGTTGCCGATGTGATGGCGCGTATCCAGGCGGCTGGTTTCAAGAATATCGGCCTCGTGACCCAGCAGAAACAGGACAATTGACGTAAAGCGATGAAGGGCAGCCTTACCACATCCGCGATCGTGCACGCGTCGCTTCTGGCTTTCGCCCTTGTTTCCCTGGGCTCGCCGGAGCCGCTTGACGTGTCGCAGGCAGAGGCCCTGCCGGTGGAACTGGTGCCTATCGAGGAGCTGAGCCAGATCCAGCAGGGCGACAAGAACGCGCCGAAAGCGGAAAAGTCAGCCCCGGTGCCGACTACGCGGCCGGATATTGTCGAGAACGCCCAGAATGTCGGCAACAACACGGCCGATATCGAAGCGCCGCCGACCCCGACCACCAAGCCCAACGACAATCTCAGCGCCGCCGCTCCGCCAAAGCAGGAAAAGCCGCAACCCGTCGTCGATACCAAGGCGAACGAGGTAAAGGAAATCGTCAAGGAAGAAACCTCGGCTCCGAAGCCGCAGGAAATGGCTGCCTTGCCGCAAACAAAGCCCGAGATCGCGCCGCAGCCGAAGCCGGAACCGCCGCCGCAGGAAACCAAGGCCGAAGAGCCGCCGCCCGCGCAGCAGGAACCGGCCGAAATCCCCGTGCCGCAGAACGTTCCTCGCCCGAATTCCCGCCCCGAGCCGCCGAAGCCGGAAGAGCCGAAGCAGGCTGAGACCAAGCCCGCAGAGCAGAAGCCCGCTGAAAAACCGGCCGAGACCAAGCCCGATCAGGCGAAGTCAACTGACAAGCCTTCCGACAAGAAACCCGGCGAGAAGAAGCAGGAGACTGCGAAATCGGCCTCTTCGAAGGAAAGCGATTTTAACGCTGACGATATCGCTGCGCTTTTGAACAAGCAGGCGCCTTCGGGCGGCGGCGCAAAGCGTTCCACCCAACAGGCCTCGCTTGGCGGCAAGAAGACGACGGGCGGTTCGACGCTCAGCCAGACGGAAATGGATGCGCTGCGCGGCGCGATCCAGAAGAACTGGCAGATCATTCCCGGCATGGCAGATGCCTCGGACGTTCGCGTCCGGGTCACCATGAAGCTCGACCGTGATGGGTCGATCATCGGTCGGCCCGAGATCGAGGCGACCGGCGGTTCCGAAGGGACGCGCCGTGCTCTTTCCGGCGGAGCGTATCGCGCCATCATGCGTTCTGCTCCTTTCACGAACCTTCCTGCCGATAAATATGACGCATGGAACGAAGTTGTCGTGAACTTCGATCCCAGTGAATTGCTATGAATGCTGAAAGGCCTGGCAACATGAAGATATTTTCGCCGATCCGGCTGGTGCTCGCTTTCGCGGCCCTCATGTCGGTTTTCTCCGCACCGGCTTTTGCGCGGGTGGAAATCAACATCAACAAGGGCAATGTCGAGCCGCTGCCCATTGCCATCACCGACTTCATGTCGAGCGACGGCATCGGCGCACAGGTTTCCGCGGTGATTGCCGCCGACCTGCAGCGCTCCGGCCTATTCGCGCCGGTCAACAAGAACGCTTTCATTGAAAAGATCAGCAATCCGGATCAGCAGCCGCGTTTCGAGGACTGGAAGGTCATCAACGCCCAGGCGCTCGTGACCGGCCGTGTCACGCGTGAAAGCGATGGCCGCCTGCGCGCCGAGTTCCGTCTGTGGGATACGTTCGCGGGCCAGCAGATGACCGGCCAGCAGTTCTTCACCCAGCCGGAAAATTGGCGGCGCGTCGCCCACATCATCGCCGACGCCATCTATGAGCGCATCACCGGTGAAAAGGGCTACTTCGATACCCGCGTCGTTTTCGTCTCCGAAAGCGGCCCGAAGACGGCCCGCAAGCGCCAGCTGTCGATCATGGATCAGGACGGTTTCAACGTCCGCAACCTCACCAATTCGAACGATATCGTTCTGACGCCGCGTTTTTCGCCGAACCGTCAGGAAGTGACCTACATGTCCTTCGAAGGCCAGCAGCCGCGCGTTTACCTGCTGCAGCTGGAAACCGGACAGCGTGAAGTTGTCGGCAATTTCCCCGGCATGACCTTCTCGCCGCGCTTTTCGCCGGATGGCCAGAAAGTTATCATGAGCCTGCAGCAGGATGGCAATGCCAATATCTACACCATGGACCTGCGTTCGCGCACCACAACGCGGCTGACGAATACAGCCGCTATCGATACCGCGCCGTCCTATTCGCCGGATGGTCAGCGTGTTGCCTTCGAAAGCGACCGTGGCGGCCGCCAGCAGATCTACATCATGAATGCCGATGGTTCCGGGCAACAGCGCGTTTCCTTTGGCGACGGTTCCTATTCCACGCCGGTATGGTCTCCGCGCGGCGATCTAATCGCCTTTACCAAGCAGTCGGGCGGCAAGTTTTCGATCGGCGTGATGAAGCCCGACGGTTCGGGCGAGCGCATCCTGACCAGCGGCTTCCATAATGAAGGTCCGACCTGGGCGCCCAACGGTCGCGTGCTGATGTTCTTCCGTCAGAACGCCGGCGCGGGCGGTCCGCAGCTCTATTCGATCGACCTGACGGGCTATAACGAACAGCTCATCAAGACGCCGACTTTCGCTTCGGATCCGGCATGGTCGCCGCTTCTGGACTGATATGACTGCCATGACGGCGTCGGTATGAACCGGCGCCGTCATGTTTTACTTGATACGATGGGGAAGTGCGCCTCTTTCTTGCCGCAAAGTGTTGTGAGGGAGCAAAAGGTGGGACATTTCCTTTCTGTTAACCATAAGCGTTTGCCGGCTATTAACCGCGATCAGTTAGTGTCCGGCAACGTTATTGAAATCCTAAGGAGAGACCGGCGATGAGCCGTACACACATTTCGGCACTCAGCCCCATGCAGAAACTGGCCCGTAACCCGGCTGTCATCGCCATGACGCTCGCGCTTGCTCTCGCAGGCTGCGCGAACAAGAAGAACATGCCGAACAGCGCCGGTGAACTCGGCCTCGGTGGCGCGGGCTCCGCAACGCCGGGCTCCCAGCAGGACTTCACGGTCAATGTCGGCGACCGTATCTTCTTCGACACCGACTCCACTTCGATCCGCGCCGACGCCCAGCAGACCCTGCAGCGTCAGGCCCAGTGGCTGGCCCGTTATCCGAACTACGCCATCACCGTTGAAGGCCATGCCGACGAACGCGGCACGCGTGAATACAACCTGGCGCTGGGCGCTCGTCGTGCGGCTGCAACCCGTGACTTCCTGGCTTCCCAGGGTGTTCCGGCAAGCCGCATGAAGACGATCTCCTACGGCAAGGAAAAGCCGGTCGCGGTTTGCGACGACATTTCCTGCTGGTCCCAGAACCGCCGCGCTGTGACGGTTCTCGGTGGCGCGGGCATGTAATGGCCTGACGTTATTGTGAACGAGAATGAAAGGCGGTCTTCGGGCCGCCTTTTGTTTTTTTCATAGTTTGGCCGAAGTTAAGTTGCTTTTTCGGTTGATATGGAAAAAATCCGGCTTGCGCCATTCCGGTGCAAATCAGTTAAGGCAGGACGAATGAGATGAAGAAACTTGTCGTGGCGGGAATGCTGGGGCTTGCAGCCTGCACCGGCTTGAGCGGCATCGCCGTTTCGGGTCCGCTGTTCGGTGCGGGGGGTAGCTTCGGCACGATCAACTCTCAGCAGCCCCCGGTCGTCCGGGTTCAGGCCAATGAAGCCTATCGGGTTCAGCAGCTTGAAGAACAGATCCGGCAGCTCAACGGCCGTATCGAGGAAATGAGCTTCCAGCTTCTGCAGATGCAGGAGACGATCCGCAAAGCACAGGAAGACAATGAGTTCCGCTTCCAGGAACTGGAAAGCGGCAAGGGTGCAAGCCCGACCGCTGCGCCGAAAAAGAAGGCTGAAGCCAGTCCGGTCAATCCGGCCACGCCGCCGACCGACGACGTTGCAACGATCATCGAAACGCCACCCGAGGGTGGCGCTTCCGTTTCTCCGTCTGCTCCCTCCAGTGCTCCGACAGGCGCGCCGGGTGAGACGACGCTCGGCTCGATTGAACTCGATTCCAAGGGAATGCCGGTTGGCGGCACGTTGAATCAGGGTGCAAACAATTCCTCCGCCAGCCTTCCAGGCGTCAACACGGGCAATAGCCAGCGCAAGACCGATCCGGTGAATACGGCCGCGCTTACCAGTGAAGGCGATATCTATCAGGCCGCTTACGGCCATGTTCTTTCGGGTGACTACAAGCTGGCGGAACAGGGGTTCCAGCAATATCTGCAGGGTTATCCCAAGGGCGCGAAGGCCGCGGATGCGAGCTTCTGGTTAGGCGAGGCGCAATATTCTCAGGGCAAATTCAATGAGGCCGCAAAAACCTTCCTGAACGGCCATCAGGCCTACGGCAAATCTCCGAAGGCGCCGGAAATGCTGATGAAGCTCGGCATGTCGCTTGCCGCTCTCGACAATACAGAAACCGCCTGCGCCACGCTGCGCGAGGTGCCGAAGCGTTATCCCAGTGCCTCGAAGACCGTGCTGAACAAGGTTGCCAGCGAACAGAAGCGCCTGAGCTGCTGATTTTTCCCTGTCATGGCGGGTATTTCCATGCCGGTTGACGCCCGCATTCTGAGCGAAAAGACTGTTGCGCCGCTCGCGGCGGCGAGGTCTTTTGTCAAAAATCTGCACACGCCCGCCCATATCCTTGTCGCAATCTCTGGAGGCAGTGATTCCTGCGGCCTGTTGCTGGCATTGCATGAGGCAGCGGCGGAGATGGGTCAGGAACGGTTACGCCTTTCCGCCGTCACAGTCGACCACGCGCTGAGAGCGGAATCCGCCGATGAGGCGCGCAAAGTGGCGACGCTCTGCGCCGAACTTGGCATCCCCCATTTCATCCGCCGATGGGGGGGCGACAAACCGGTCTCCGGCCTTTCCGAAGCCTCCCGGCTTGCCCGCTACCGCCTGATTGCCGAGGTCGCCCGCGAGACCGGCGCTGATCTTGTCGTGACTGGACATACAATCGGCGACCAGCGCGAAACCGTGGCGATGCGCGCCGCCCGGAACGGCGGTTCTGACAATCTTGGTCTCTCCGGCATGGCGGATGCGGTCTTATACGATGGCCGTCACTGGGTCATGCGGCCGTTCCTGAGGTGTGAGAGGCAGGCGATCCGCGACTATGTGTCTTCCCGCTCACGCGGCTGGTTTGACGATCCGAGCAATGAGAACACCCGATATGAGAGAGTGCGTGTACGGCAGACGCTTCTCGTCTCTCCCGTCCGGATCGATGCGGAAACCTCTTTCAAAAGGCAGGCGCTTTCCGAAACAACGGCCGCTTTCCTGCGCGGCCACACACAGGTCTTTCATGCTGCGCTCGCCAGATTGGCCGGCGATAGTGTCAATCCCGATCTTCCCGCGTTCCGGCATGGGCTGGCGACGCTGATCGCAACCCTTGGCGGAAGGGCATATTTTCCGGCCGCAAGCAGCTTCGAGCGCGTTTTGCGGTTCCTCGATAAGGCTGAAAACGGGCGGTTGACGGTTGGTCGCGTCCTGCTCGATCGCCGGCGGGACGGGCTTTATATGTTCCGCGAGCAGCGAAGCCTGCCAGAGCTACATATTGGCGCATACGAACTGATGCTGTGGGACGATCGTTTCTTCGTAAAGAACGGATCGGCTTTTCCAGTGCATGTCAAAGCGCGCAGAGCGAGCAATGCTGCGGAAGCCGCCGCACTTTTTCCGTCAGTACCTGTTGGCGTGGCGAAACAGGCAATGGCCGGCCTGCCGCAAATTGCCGCAGCGGCCGACGGGCCGGTTTCGTGGGTGGAGACTGTCACCATCACGCCGAGGCTTGCGCCTTTCGATCTTTTCCTACCGCGTTTCGACCTTGAGTTGGCGAACGCAATCGCCAATTTATTCGGGCGCGCCGCATATCCACAGCCCCCGGTTTAAATCCGGCCTCTTTTTCGTGAATTGCCATGGAATAGTTTTTACACCAAAACGCATCAGAAAATGCGCTTTGCCTTGGCAACGGCATATGTCGTCCTTATGTTAGGGGCACATAATGGCGGGCAGCAGATATGTCCGTGTGAGTTCGGGGAGTTCGATGAACCCAAATTTCAGAAATTTCGCCTTGTGGGCCGTGATCGCCCTGCTGCTGATCGCGTTGTTCAGCATGTTCCAGACGTCGCCGACGCAAACGGGTTCGCGGGAAATTCCGTATTCCCAGTTTCTTCGCGATGTGGATTCCGGGCGAGTTCGCGACGTGACCGTCACCGGTAACCGGGTTCTTGGAACCTACACCGAAAACGGCACGGCCTTTCAGACCTATTCCCCCGTCATCGACGACAGCCTGATGGAGCGCTTGCAGAGCAAGAACGTGACCATCGTGGCGCGTCCCGAAAGTGATGGTTCCTCCGGTTTCCTGAGCTATCTCGGCACGCTTCTGCCGATGTTCCTCATTCTTGGCGTCTGGCTGTTCTTCATGCGGCAGATGCAGGGCGGTTCGCGTGGTGCGATGGGCTTTGGCAAGTCCAAGGCCAAGCTCCTGACGGAAGCCCATGGCCGCGTGACGTTTGATGACGTTGCAGGTGTGGACGAAGCCAAGCAGGACCTCGAGGAAATTGTGGAATTTTTGCGTGATCCGCAGAAGTTCCAGCGTCTCGGCGGTAAAATTCCGCGCGGCGTGCTGCTCGTCGGACCTCCCGGTACGGGTAAGACGCTTCTCGCGCGTTCCGTCGCCGGTGAAGCCAACGTCCCGTTCTTCACGATTTCGGGTTCGGATTTCGTGGAAATGTTTGTCGGCGTCGGCGCGAGCCGTGTGCGTGACATGTTCGAACAGGCCAAGAAGAACGCACCCTGCATCATCTTCATCGACGAAATCGACGCCGTCGGCCGCCATCGCGGCGCTGGCCTCGGCGGCGGTAACGACGAGCGCGAACAGACACTGAACCAGCTGCTGGTCGAGATGGACGGTTTCGAGGCGAATGAGGGCATCATCCTGATCGCCGCCACCAACCGCCCCGACGTTCTCGACCCCGCACTTCTGCGTCCCGGCCGTTTCGACCGTCAGGTCGTCGTGCCGAACCCGGATATTGTCGGCCGCGAGCGCATTCTTAAGGTGCATATCCGCAACGTGCCGCTGGCGCCGAATGTCGACCTCAAGGTTCTGGCCCGCGGTACCCCCGGTTTCTCGGGTGCGGACCTGATGAACCTCGTCAACGAAGCCGCCCTCATGGCTGCCCGCCGCAACAAGCGCGTCGTCACCATGCAGGAATTCGAAGACGCCAAGGATAAGATCATGATGGGTGCGGAGCGCCGCTCTTCCGCCATGACCGAGGCCGAAAAGAAGCTGACCGCCTATCACGAAGCGGGCCATGCCATCACCGCACTCAAGGTTGCCGTGGCCGATCCGTTGCACAAGGCGACGATCATCCCGCGCGGCCGTGCGCTCGGCATGGTCATGCAGCTGCCGGAAGGCGACCGCTATTCCATGAGCTACAAGTGGATGGTGTCGCGTCTCGTCATCATGATGGGTGGCCGCGTTGCTGAAGAATTGACCTTCGGCAAGGAGAACATCACATCGGGCGCATCTTCCGATATCGAGCAGGCCACCAAGCTTGCCCGCGCGATGGTCACGCAATGGGGCTTCTCCGATGCTCTCGGCCAGGTGTCCTATGGTGAAAATCAGCAGGAAGTCTTCCTCGGCCATTCCGTCTCGCAGTCGAAGAACGTCTCCGAGGCGACGGCCCAGACCATCGATACGGAAGTCCGCCGCCTGATCGACGAGGCTTACACGGAAGCACGGCGTATCCTCACGGACAACCACGATGGCTTTGTCGCTATTGCCGAGGGTCTTCTCGAATATGAGACCCTGACGGGTGACGAGATCAAGGCGCTGCTGAGGGGTGAGAAGCCCGCGCGCGATCTGGGTGACGATTCTCCCGGCAGCCGTGGTTCGGCGGTGCCGAAAGCCGGCGCCAAGAAGGACGGTCCCAGCGAAGCGAAGCCCGATGGTGAAACAAAAGGCGACGGCGAGGCCGAAGGCGGCATGGAGCCGCAGCCGCATTGATCGTGCGCGCAAGCTGAGAATTGTAAAAGGCCATCCGGGTTTCCGGGTGGCCTTTTCATTTTGGTAACAAGATATAAGCCATTTTTGCGGTAATTTACGTGCTGTTTGTCGTGGTTTGTGGCATCTAGCCAAAAACGCTTCCGGCTGTTTTCAGCTTTTGCCGGAATGCTGGAAAAGATTTGGAGTTTAAATGGCACGCCGTTATTTCGGAACCGATGGTATCCGCGGACAATCGAACGTATTCCCCATGACGCCTGATCTGGCGATGCGTGTGGGCATTGCGGTCGGGACGATATTCCGTCGTGGCCATCACCGCCATCGCGTCGTTATCGGCAAGGATACGCGCCTTTCCGGCTACATGCTGGAGAACGCGCTGGTCGCCGGTTTCACCGCCGCCGGTCTCGATGTCTTCCTGCTCGGGCCCATTCCCACTCCGGCCGTCGCCATGTTGACCCGCTCGCTGCGCGCCGATATCGGCGTGATGATCTCGGCCTCGCACAATCCGTTCTCCGACAACGGCATCAAGCTTTTCGGACCGGATGGCTACAAGCTCTCCGATGAGCTGGAACTGGAGATAGAGGATCTTCTCGACAAGGATATCTATGCGCAGCTTGCCAAGCCGAGCGAGATCGGCCGTGCCAAGCGTGTGGACGGCGACATTTATCGTTATATCGAATTCGTCAAGCGCACCTTGCCACGCGACGTGACGCTAAGCGGTCTGCGGATCGCCATCGACTGCGCCAATGGCGCGGCCTACAAGGTGGCGCCCGCTGCGCTCTGGGAACTCGGCGCGGAAGTCGTCACTATCGGCAATGAGCCGAACGGCATCAATATCAATCTCGAATGCGGCTCCACTCATCCTGAAGCCCTGCAGAAAAAGGTGCACGAGGTGCGGGCCGATATCGGCATCGCGCTCGATGGCGATGCGGACCGCGTCATCATCGTCGACGAGCGCGGCGAGATCGTCGACGGCGATCAGCTCATGGCTGTCATCGCCGATAGCTGGGCTGCCGACAACATGCTGCGCGGCGGCGGCATTGTCGCGACCGTCATGTCTAACCTCGGGCTGGAACGCTTTCTGGGCGACAAGGGCCTTACCCTTGCCCGCACCAAGGTGGGCGACCGGTATGTCGTCGAGCACATGCGCAACCACAACTTCAACGTCGGCGGCGAGCAGTCCGGCCATATCGTCCTGTCGGACTATGGCACGACGGGCGATGGCCTTGTCGCGGCCTTGCAGGTTCTCGCCAAGGTCAAGCGCTCGGGCCGTACGGTCAGCGAAGTCTGTCGCAAGTTCGAGCCTGTACCGCAGCTTTTGAAGAATGTGCGGATTTCCGGCGGCAAACCGCTCGAAAACCCTGTTGTGCAGCAGGCAATTGCGGATGCGGAAAGCGCATTGGCCAATAATGGCCGTCTCGTTATTCGCCCTTCGGGTACGGAACCGCTGATCCGCGTCATGGCGGAAGGCGACGACAGTGCGAAGGTGGAACAGATCGTTAACGATCTCGTCGGCGTTATCGCCAACGCCCGCTCGGCGGCGTAAACGTCCGCTATGGTAACGTGTAAAAAAGCCGGCTCTGCAGCCGGCTTTTTATTGGGTATTTGTTGATAAATGGAGTGGACGGTCGTGGTTGTCATCGAAGCGATGGACTGTCTGAATAGATTCGAAGTTCGTTGCCGCCTTCGGCCTGCCGCCATAGATACCGGGACGGCGCTTGGAGCCAATCTGCGCCTTGACCTCGGCGAGCCGGATCAGACGGCAACGCGGTTCGGGCAGCACATCTCTCCTGATTTCCTCGGCCTGGTCGTTGTCCTTGGCGTTTGACGCAGCAAACTGATCGGGTCATGTGCACGTATCCTGCCCAGGGTCTTCGAAGGTGACCAATGGCAGGATTTGAAGAACCGAAGCTAAAAGCATGTCGCATCCCGCCATGCTATGTTCAGGTTCAACATGTTCTGCCTCGTTATGACTGAGACCATCGCGGCACGGAACAAAAATCATGGCTGATGGGGCGACCCTATTCATAAAAAGTGCATCGTGAAATGCGCCCGACAACATGCGTTCGGTCGGAAAACCACGCTCCCGCGCTGCGCGGTCCAATGCCGAGACGATGCTATCCTGGAAATTCGCAGGTGACATGTCGAATATCTGTTCAATCGTCGCGTCGCACTTTTGGCCCGTCGCAGCTTCGTGCACGATCGCGCGGATTTTGCTCTCCATCTTGGCGAGCGTTTCTGATGATGGATGCCTGATATCGACGGTAAAAGTCACGGATTGTGGAATGGCATTGACGGCGCCAGGTTGCAACGCCATTCGGCCGACGGTGAACCGGGCCGCAGGATCCTGCGGCATCATGGCGGGGAAAAGCGATCCCAGTGCATTGACCGCCGCATGAAAGGGATCGCGTCTGTATGCCAAGGCTGTTGTGCCTGCATGGGCGGTCTGGCCGGTGATTGACACCTTCAGCCAGCGTGTGCCCTGTATGCCCGTCACGATCCCGATGGGAATGCCCTGTTTTTCAAGGGATGGACCCTGCTCTATATGCACCTCGACAAAAGCAAAGACCGGAAAACCAAGATCGCGCATGGTCGCTTCCGGCAGGCTTTTAAGGGTTGCGTCAAGCTCACCTGCAAAACCGGCGCCGTCATCCGTTGCCACAAGATGAAGCCAGTTGTCGGGGATATTACCGGAAGCAAAAGCCATGGAACCCATGCAGCCGGGAGCGAAGCGGCAGCCTTCCTCATTCGTGAAGGCGACCACCTCAATGGGGCGCTCCGTATCGATTCCGAAATCTTCGAGCGTTTCGAGAACCTCGAATGCCGAAAGCGTTCCCAGCGCTCCATCAAACCGGCCGCCTGACGGCTGGCTATCCAGATGGCTGCCGATCAGAAGCGGTGCAAGGCTCTCGTCACGGCCACTTCTGCGAATGAAAAGATTGGCAAGGGGATCCTGAAACACGGAAAACCCCCGATCAATGGCGAGTTTCGCCAGCAGTCGTCTCGCCTCTCGATCCAGTCCGGTCAATGCCTGCCGGTTGACGCCGCCCTTTTCAGTCGCGCCGATCGCCGCAAATCGATCAAGATTTGCCAGCAGTCTCTCGCCGTTGATCGAAAGTTTTGCCATTGCTGTCTCCTTTTCAGCCATCGAGGCCGCTCTGAGCCGCTGCAACGAAAGAACGTACCCGGGACAGTTCGACCGGGTTCCACCAGACACCGCCTTCCTTCAGCGATGAGGCTACGATCACGCCGCTGGTGCGTTTGAGGATGTCGACGATATTGCCTTCATTGACACCCGACCCGACCAGCAGCGGCAAATGTGTTGCCGCACCGATTTCCTCGATTTCTTCCAGGGTCGCGCTGTTGCCGGTGCGCTGGCCCGTGGCGATGACCCCGTCGGCGTCGAAGAAGGCAAGGTCGCGAGTCAGTTCATCAATGCTGCGATCCGCCGTTATGGCGTGGGCGCCATGCTTGACATGGCTGTCGGCAAAAACCTTTATGTGCTCTGCCCGCAGCAACGAACGGTAGCGCATCGCCTCGGCTGCACGCCCCTCCATGAAACCCTCATTGGCCACATAGGCATTGGCCCATTGATTGACACGGATGAACTTTGCCCCGCCCGCCATGGCGATGGCGAAGGCAGGAATGGGGGCATTGGCCAGCACGTTGACGCCAACGGGAACGCCGGCGGCGCGAACGATACGGTCTGTCACAACGCTCATGAAAGCCGAGGTTTCCGGCCCGATATCGTCGGGCTTGGAAAACGGCACGTCGCCATGGTTTTCGATCATCAGACCGTGCATGCCACCTTCGACAAGCCGTTCGGCATCGCGCATGCACGCATCGTAGATGGCATCCATGCTCGCGTTGCGATAACGCGGCGCTCCGGGAAAGGCCGGGCAATGGATCATGCCGATCAGCGCCTTGCTTCGACCGAAAATTTCCTTGATAGCATTGGCCGCATTGTCGGATATGGTCTGCATTTCAGTCCCTTTCGAAAGTTCTCCATGCGCGCCTTTGTTATCGGCAATATCGCACTTGATGAAACCTATTCCATTGCCGCGCTGCCCGAGGCAGGCGCTTCAATCTTCGGCGAGCAAGCCTCGCGCAGTCTGGGTGGCAAAGGCTGCAACCAGGCCATCGTTCTTTCGCGGTGCGGCGTCGAAACCACGCTGGTCGCCGCCGTCGGCAGGGATGACCGCGCCGTTGCGATCAGAGAAGCGCTTGCCCGCGAACGCCTGACACCAAAACTCATTCCCGTCGACAGCACCAGTAGCGATATTTCCATCATTCTGACGACCCCGGACGGCGAAAACTCGATCATCACCACCCGGTCGGCAGCCGCAGCGCTTGATAAAGACGCGGCCCTGGAGGCACTCGGTGATGCCGTATCGGGTGACCTCGTTGTCCTGCAGGGCAATCTATCGGAAGAAACAACCCTCGCCATTCTCCATGCGGCGAGATCAAAGGGGCTGACGACTGCCTTCAATCCTTCGCCCCTACAACCCTGGTTCGCAAGCGTCCTGCCGCTCATCGATATCGCCGTCCTCAATCGCATCGAGGCAGAGGTGCTATCAGGCACGAGCGGCGCTGCGGCCGGCGCTTTTCTGCTGCGGGCCGGCGTCGGCCTCGTTGTCGTCACACTCGGCGGACAGGGCTGCGTGCTCGTGTCTGCCAATGGTGCAATCGAGGTGCTGGCCGCGCCCGCCACGATTGTCGACACCACGGGTGCCGGCGATTGCTTCGCGGGTGTTGCGCTCGCCTCCGCCACGCGTCGCGGCGTCGCGGTGGATGCGCGTGCCCTTGAGGATGCCGCGAGGGCCGCAGCCATCACGGTCGGCCGCCGTGGCACGCAGGACGCCTTTCCCAGCCATGAAGAACTGACAACCATCCTGCGGGCCTGAGCCTGCCGATCACGGCTTTTCCGTCAGCCAGCCGAGAATGTTCTTCCACAGGCGCCCATAGCCGTCCCACTCGCAGAAGGCGGGAGAGAGCCAGTGCGGGCCGATGTCCGAGGTCCATGCGGCCGTGCGGCCCTGGCCAAAACGTCCGGTGACGAGCAAAGGATGGGAACCCTGATCTTCCGGCAGACGGGCAACCACCTCGACATCGGCGCGGTCACGCACCTCGACCTCGTTCACCCCCAGCAGAAGCGGCCATTCGCCGGAAAGGCCTGCGACGGTCGGATGGTCGGGTTTAAGAATATCGGCTGTCGAGCCCTCCGGAATTTCCACACGGTCGTCCCACGGAAGGCAGGTAACGGGAAGGGTGTCTTCCACCGGCGTGCGACGCCAGCGCGCCTTGCCGTCGATGCCCTGGAAGGAAAAATAGCCGCCGACCATCAGCAGGCCGCCGCCCTTTTCCACCCATGCCTTGATGAGCTTCAACCGGTTCGGCGCGGTCTTGGATTGCAGCCAGACGGCGGGTGGCAGCAGGAGCGAATTCGCACCGATATCCGAGAGAATGATGACGTCATACGCGTCTAGCCCGGCCATCTCGAAGGGGAACTTTTCCACCGCATCATGGGCTGTCATGTAAGTCAGCTCATATTCGCTGCCGTCTAGCGCTTTCACCAGCGGCTCGGCACCGAGGTGAAACGTCACGCTGCCAAATTGATCGAAGCCCTTGTAGTGGGTGGCGGAACTGACCCAGCTTTCACCGACGAGGAGCACTTTTTTTGTCATGATCTTTCCATTTCCATAGTTTCGTCAGGTCTTCGCCTGGAAGACCGAGCGCGGATTATCCCGCATGAGGGTTTGAAGGGTGGCATCGTCGAGCCCGTGCCGCTTCAGGCGCGGCAGGAAGTGCTTGAGAATATAGGCGTAGCCATTGCCGCCATATCGCGTCAGCATCATTTTCAGGAAGACGTCGTGGGAAAGCAGAATGCGGTCGAGGTAACCGCCCTCCGCCAGCGTGACAATCGAACGGGCGGCATCCTCGTCGCTGGGGCACTGCACCTGCTGGTCGGCATAGAAAAAATCCATGCCGATCATGTCATATTCGATAAAGGCGCCGCGGCCTGCGAGTTCGCTCTGGTAGGTAATATCCGCGTGGGAAGGGTTCATATGGCAAAGAACGGTGTGGTTCAGATCCGCACCTTGCTCCGCGACGATGTCGAGAACCTTATGCCCCAGCCGCAGCCATCCCGGCAGATGAACCATCAGGGGCAGGCCGGTGCGAACATGCGCCTGCGCCGCTCCCCGCAGGGATTTTTCCTCCGCTGCCGTGAAATCCGCGGAAACACCGATTTCGCCGATCAGGCCGATGCGGACATCGGTCCCATCGACACCGTGGAGCGCCTCGTGCACGATCTCGTCGGCTATGGCTTCGACCGTCAGCCCGGCCACCTTTTCGGGGTGAGAGGACGCAAGGTAATAACCCGCCCCCATGACGATATTGAGCCGGGTTGCCTCTGAAATCCTGCGCAGCGCCAAGGGATTTCTGCCGATACCCTGACAGGTCGGCTCAACAACCGTCTGTCCACCGGCCGTGGCGAAATCCTTCAGTTCCGCAATCGCCAGCGGTTCGTCGTCAAGCGTGATATTGTGCTTGTTGACGAAGGGATCCTGACGCAGCTCACCGAGGATTTCCATGCAGACGAATCCCTCGGCAAGATATTGCCGCTCCGGTGTCTTGGGGGCGTGCCACCAGCAACGGCAATCGTTGAGGATGTGTTCGTGCATCAGCGTGACGCCGAGTTGATCCGCAGCGATTGCGCCGCGCACGGTCATGACCTTTCCCGACCGGATATGTCCTTCAGACAGTTCCGCGGTCATCGCATCAGCCCTTTCTCTTCGCGCCCAGGCGGAAGTTCGCGGTGAAGATGCGCGTATTGAGCCAGATTGCGGCAAGGATGATGGCGCCCGTCACGATCTGGGTGAAGAAGGGAGAGATGTGCATGAGGATCAGACCGTTGCCGATCACGGCGATGGTCATGGTGCCCAGCACCGTGCCGAGAATGGTGCCTCGGCCGCCCATCAGCGATGTGCCGCCCAGAACCACGGCCGCCACCACCTGAAGCTCGAACCCGACTGCCGCATTCGAGGATCCAGACCCCAGCCGCGCCGCAATCATCAGGCCGGCAATGGCCGAGGCCACGCCCGCAGCCAGATAGACGGAGGCGAGAATCCATTTGGCGGGCATTCCCACACGGCGCGCAGCTTCGGGATTGGAGCCGACGGCCACGACGCGACGACCATATCGGGTGCTCGAAAGAACGATATAGGCAATCACGGTGACGACGACGCCGATCAGGGCGGGCACAGGCATGCCGAGGAAATCACCCCGCCCGAGGTAAAAGAAACCGGGTGCTTCCGGTATCGGCACGGAATAACCCTGCGTGATATAGAGGGCAACGCCGCGCAGGATGGAGAGGCCGGCAAGCGTGACGATGAAGGCTGGAATGCCCTGATAGGCAATGAACCAGCCCTGCACGAGGCCAAGGCCGCCGCCGAGCATGAGCATGGCGACGACAACCAGCGGCCAGGGGTAACCGGCTGCAAGCAGGATCGCCCCGACGGCATTGATCAGGGCAACCATGGAGCCGACGGACAGATCGATACCGCCGGTGATGATGACGAATGTCATCGCGACGGAGACGATCAGGATAGGTGCGGCCTGACGGACGACGTTCAGAAGATTGCCGGCCGTCAGAAACGTATCCGTCGTCGCGGAAAAGAACACCAGGCAGAGGGCAAAAAAGGCCGCGATGGAAAGCACCTGCGCATTTTCGGCAAAAAAGTCCGAAAGCGGTGAGCCTTTGGCGCGTTCAGTATAGACGGTCAATGACGTTGCCCTCCCACGATCAGCCTTACGAGATCCTCAAGGCTGGTGTCGTTGATCTGGCGCTCCGCCACCTTGGTGCCCTCATACATGACGGCGATGCGGTCACAGACTCGAAAGAGATCCTGAAGGCGGTGGGTGATGAGAATGACCGACACGCCCTTCGCCTTGACGCGATTGATGAGCGAAAGCACCGCTTCCACCTCCGCAACGGCGAGCGCGGATGTCGGCTCGTCCATGATCAGGACCTTGGGATTGAAAGAGGCCGCCCGCGCGATGGCGATTGCCTGCCGCTGGCCACCGGACAGTTTTTCCACCTTCGCGGTGAGACGCGGAATGCGGATTTCCAGCGCATCCAGCATCTTGCGGGCTTCCGAAAGCATGGTTGGCCGGTCGAGAAACGGCCCCCTGGTAATCTCGCGTCCGAGGAAGAGATTGCCGACGACGTCGATATGGTCGCAGAGGCTCAGATCCTGAAAGACCATTTCAATGTTGCGGTTACGAGCATCGGCGGGGCCTGAAAAGCGAATGGCTTCGCCTTCCATCGTGATCGTGCCTTCATCGGGTATGTAGGTGCCGGAAATCACCTTGGTGAGGGTGGATTTACCGGCCGCATTGTCGCCGACGAGACCGAGGCACTCGCCGGGGAAGATATCGAGATCGACACCGCGAAGCGCCTGATGCGAGCCGAATGTCTTGCGGATATTGCGCAGGGAGATACGCGCTTCACGGTCGGGCTGCCGGGAGAGAAGATCTCCCCCGGCGCCGTCGACAGCGCCTGTGTGCTGTCCGGCCGCAATCATTTGAAGACCGCGCGGTAGGGTTCGACGTTGGCCTTGGTGACGATGGTAACCGGCACGGCGATAGTCTTTTCAACGGTGCCGCCGTCGGAGACGGTCTTGAGCGCCTTGACCGCCGCTGCACCCATGGCGGAAGGATCCTGCTGGATGACGCCTGCGACATAACCCGCATCGATGCCGGCAATCGCCTGTTTGGTCAGGTCCCAGCCAAACACCTTGATGTCTTTCTGCTTGCTCTGGCTTTCAACGGCGGCGACCGCTCCAAGAAGAGCCGGTTCACCCGTGGCATAAATTGCGGTCATATCAGGATTGCCGGTGATGAGGTTTTCCGCTGCCGACAGAGCGGTGTCCTGAACGTTCTGGCCATCGACGACGCCAGCCGTCGTGATGCCGGACTTATCCTTGATCGTGTCTTCAAAGCCCTTCTGGCGGATGTTCTGGATGAAGGAGTTCAGCGCGCCGACGACGCCGATCTTTGCCTTGTCGCCCATGTCCGACTTCACGTAGTCGAGGAAAAATTGCCCCATGTCGGCGCCCGCCTTGCCATTGTCGACGCCGATCTGGGCTTTTTGCGGCCCTTCCGGCAAAATGGCGTCAATCGCGACGACGGGAATATTGGCGGCAGCAGCCTGCTTTACGGCCGGCATGATACCGTTGACATCGATGGCGACCACGGCAATGCCGTCCACCTTCTGCTGGATATAGGTCTCGATCGCGCTGTTCTGGGCGGCGGGATCATTGTTGGCGTTGAAGATCACCAGCTTGACGCCGGCTTCCGTGGCGGCCTTTTCCGCGCCTTCATTCATCTGGTTGAAAAACAGCGCCTGCTGGTTGATCTGCACCAAGGCGATTGTTTTTTCGGCGGCGGTGGCAAGACCGGCAGACAGGGTCGCGCCGGCAAGAACGGTCGCAGCGAGCGCTGCGGAAAAATATCGACGTTTAAAATTCAGCATTATCGTTCTTCCTCTGTTGGTTTCGTTGCTTTTTATTTGATCGCGGGCGGCGCAACGGATTCACGCACGACGATTTCGACGGGCAATAGCTCCTCTGACAGCAAAGGAGGTTCCTGGTCCCAATTGGTTTCGAGCAAAAGCGACAGGGCGCGTTGGCCAATGGCGCTGACAGGCTGGCGAATGGCGGTGAGCGGCGGGGCAAACAGATGCAGCGGTCCGACATCATCGAAACCGATCATCGACACATCTTGCGGGATACGCACGCCTTCGGATCGCAGAACTTCGATGAAGCCGATGGCGATTTCGTCCGAACTGGCGAAAACAGCCGTTGCCGGGCGCCCCTCATCCAGAAAGCGGCGCGCGGCAGCCCGGCCAAATTCCACTGTATATGCGCCGCAATATCTGGAAATCGAAAGCTCTGCCTCCGCCACCCGCTCGGTGAGAGCAGATTTTAGACCGCGAAAACGACGCTCCGTACTGATCATCTCCTCTGGTCCTCCGACATAAAGGACATGTTTATGCCCATGCATAGCCAGATGCGCGCCAGCCAGACGACCGCCCTGCTCATTGTCGCAGAAGAGTTTCGGCACGGTAGCGCCGGGCACGTCTTCATCGACCACCACGACCTTTCCGGTGGTATTGATCAGTTCCGCCAGTTCATCGGTATTGGGGTGGTTCGTGATGAAAACGAGCCCATCGACATGATTGCGGGCAAGCAGACGAAGATAGGACAATTCCCGACCCGTACGGTTCAGCGTGGCGAAAAGCGAAAGGGCAAGTCCTCGCCTGTCGGCTTCTTCTTCCACGGCCGCAACGAGCATGCCGAAAAACGGGTTTCCAATATCAGGAACGACAAGGCCGATCGTGTCCGAGCGCCCTCGGCTCAAACGTCTGGCATGGGGATTGGGCACGTAATTGAGTTCACGGATCGCGGCCTCGATGCGCGCTTTCGTTTCTGGCGGCAGCTCCAGCGTGCCGTTCAGAAGCCGCGATACGGTCGCAACTGAAACGCCTGCCGCCAAGGCGACATCTTTGAGGCTGGTCGCAGGGTTTCGCGCCATCACACTCCCGCTTTCTGTTCCACTCTACCGGGTCTTTTCGACCTCTGTTTGGCTTGTAAAGCGATTTACTAAACCGCTTTACAAAAAAGTCTAAAAGCTGGGCCGAGTCAACACGGTTTTATAGCCTCTTTAAAATTTGTCTGTTTCACCGGAGCCGTATCAGGGGACCTGAAAACCCATGGCGGAGCCTTGCAGCTTCATTTTTCTCCAGAATCTCGAATAGATAGAGACACCCAGGCATGGCGGGTCTCCTCATAAACGCTCTGCGTTGGTTCCATGGCGCTTGAATCTTCAAAACAGCCCAAGGCGATGGCGACGAGCCTGGGCCGAAATTCCGGTAACCAATAAACCGTGGATCCGCAGGCGGGGCAGAAGCGGAACTCCAGGTTCTTTCCGCTATCTCCGGGCCGCATGTAGGTTTTGTATTCTCCCGACGCAGTGACTTGATCGGCTTCATAAAACACTGCGACGCCGAACGCTGAGCCGGTGCGATGCTGGCACGCACGACAGTGACAAACGGATACCTTGCGGGGTTCTCCGTTTGTCACGACAGTTAGCTGACGACATGAGCAATGGGCCAAGCGCACAATGTTGCTCCCAGTTCTGAACCCGGATTTTTTGGCTCCGAATAGCCCCGCCACAACCGTATCGGAGCAGTGGACTTTGATAAAGGTAACAGTCGGGAAGAATATCAGAACTTTTGCGCCGACATGTCGAAGTGGAGATATGGAGGCGCTGACCCTTGCCTACCAAGCATCTTCGTAGATTCTGGCGGCATCGGACAGCAACACCGTGCGTGGATTGTTAACCAGCAGGCGGGTCTGTTCCATCGCATTTTCCGCCAGCAAGGCAAGCCCGTCTTTTGGTATTCCAACATCTCTCAGTCGCACCGGCAGGTTCAGGCGCACGGGAAGCAAGGCCAGCCCTTCCAGGAAGCCGGCAAGTCGTCCTGACCTGTCGGCAGGCTCCAGCTGAGGAAAAAGACATGGCGCCAGTTCCGCATAGGCATCGCCGCACACCGTTGCGTTGAAATGCAACACATGCGGCAGGACCAGGCTGTTGGAGAGCCCGTGTGGAACATGATAGAGGCCGCCAATCGGGTAGGCGAGAGCATGAACGGCCGCCACCGGCGAGTTGGCAAAGGCCTGACCGGCCAACATCGCACCAAGCAGCATGGCCTGTCTGGCAACCATGTCGGCCCCGTTCTTTACGGCGGCCTCGATATTTGCTCCAAGTAGCCGGAGCGCCTCTTTGGCAAGTGTGCGGGAAACAGGATTGTTGTTTGCGCTTGCGGAGGTGAAAGCCTCGATGGCGTGGACCATCGCATCAATTCCCGTCGCCGCCGTTACCGCCGGAGGAAGGCCGACTGTCAGACTTGCGTCCAGGATGGCCGCATCCGGCAGCAGGGTTGGCGACACGACACCCTTTTTCTGGTGTGCATCCGTGGTAACGATGGAAATCGGTGTGACTTCCGATCCGGTGCCGGCCGTCGTCGGCGCCAGCACCAATGGCAGGCGTTCACCGGTCACCTTGCCGACCCCGTAAATATCGCAGAGCGCTTCACCGCTCCTTGCCAACAGCGCCACGAGTTTCGCGACATCAAGCGATGAGCCGCCGCCGATGCCCAGTATGCCGGTGGCCCCGAATTCGATTGCACGCGCCACAGCGTCGTGGATGACGGCTTCCGGAGGATCAGCGACAACGCCGGTGAAGATCGACGTTTCGGCCCCGCCCTCCGAAAGACTTGCAAGGGCGGGCTGAACAAGCCCAGCCCTGACGACGCCATCGTCGGAAATTACCAGAATACGCGACCCAAGTCCGGTCTTCAGCTCCGAAAGTCTTGAGATACTACCGGGACCTGCGATTATCTGCGGGACGGTTGCGAATGTGAATGTGGACATCTTGTCGGTCTCTCACTCATGCCATTTGACGAGAAGCCGATAGTGATGCGGCTGGCGCATAAGGACAAGACCATTTCGCCGGACAATGTTCGTGGGATAGGGTGCATCGGAGTTGGTGGTGTCGGCTGATGCGGCCGCAATCCCGTCCTCGTCCACAATTGCCGGTTTCTGGCGCGGAAAGCTGCGGAAACCCGGCCGCAACACAGCATTTTTGCCCAAATATACCCGTTGTGCATCCAGCATGTCGTTCACCGAAATCAAGGGCATCGTCGGTTTCGGAGACTGACCGTTACAACCCATCTCCTATCGTGACGCGTCATCGGGACTCGCCTCGAAATCGGGAAGCGCTAGACCTTCATCCCCATCGCGCAGTGCCGACAGCGATAACAGGGCCGGTTGCCTGACCAGTCGGCGAGCCGCCGAAAGGTTCGACGCTGATGGCGAAGGTTGTGCCTTCGGTGATGCTGTTGCGCATGTCGGCGGGGATGATGAGGTCGCCATTCGTTCCGGGCTGGAAAACGCCGAGCGAGCGGGTCTTGCCGCCGTCCATCACCAGCCACAATTCCAGTGATTTTTCGTCGGTCTTGCCGGTTGCAACAGGCACAATCCGCATCCGTCCGGATTCCGCGTCGTAGGAGGCAAGGAGATTGACTTGGCTGTCCGTCGTTGCAAGTTCGGCCACCAGCGGTGCGGTGCCCTGCCGCTTGTCGGGGAAGGCGGCGTAAACGACGGCGGCAACGGCGGTTGCGCTGGTGGCAACCGAAATCCAGCGCCACAAGGATGCGGAATTCCACAGGCTGCCATTGGTATTGATGGCCTTGCTTCCGAAAAGTCGTTGTTCGATACGCTCAAGAACAGTGGCGCTCGGTACGTGCTCTTCGTAATCGGCATTGAAGTCGGAAAATTCCGCTTCCCAACGCTGTACCAGCTGTGCGAAGGCCGCGTCGTCCTGCATGCGTCGTTCCAGTTCCCGACGCTTTTCAAGCGGCAGGACGCCCAGAACATATTCACCGGCGAGGATATCGTCGCGCGAATGCTTGCCGCCGCTCTGTTCGCCCGTGGTCATCGCTGCATGCACTCTCTGAGTTTGAGGAGACTGCGTCGTAGCCAGGTTCTGACCGTGTTGAGCGGCACGCGCAATTCCTCGGCGAGTTCGAGATAACTCAAGCCCTCGACATAGGCCCGGCGCACCGCCTGCGCGTGTACGGTCTCAAGTTCGCGCATGCAGTCTTCGATCCTGCGGCCTTCATCGGCGAGAACGATCTGCTGCTCAGGATCGCGGACGCTCTCGTCGGCAAGATCGTAGGCTTCCTCGATGTCATCGGTTATGGGCTTGCGCGCCCGGATCGTGTCGATGGCATGGTTGCGGGCAATGGCGGCAAGCCATGTGGCGGGTTTTCCGGCACTGGCGGCGAATGTTCGGGCCCGCTGCCAGACCTTGATATAGATTTCCTGCAGCGCCTCTTCGGCTTCCGTTCTGTCACGCAGGATTTTCAGGCAGATTGCGAAGAGCTTCGGACTGGTCGCCTGGTAAAGCGAGACGAATGCTGAACGATCACCCATGCCGACGCGGTTTATAAGGCTTGCGATCTCTGTGGCCTGCATTCGAACCTTCCTTGCTGCGTCTCCTTTATAGAGCCGTCTTTCGCAGGAAGACAAGAGATGTATGCCGGGAACCCGGCAACGGATACGCTGCAGGGGTATCGGAACGAAGCTGCCGGTAAGAGAGGATGTCGTCATCACAGGCCCGCCGGATTTTCCAGCGGGCCGACGAGCCGCGCCGTTATGAGATAGCCGATTGTGGCCGCCGCTGCGGAGACGAAGGTTCCCCATAAAAGATCGGCGACGGTCAAGGTCGTGGACCAGCTTTTCAACGTCGCCTGATTGGTCAGGTCGTAAGTGGCGTAGGCCATGAAGCCGACCACCGCGCCATAAAGCAGCGCGGTCGTCCATTCCCCCGTCTGAAAGGCCGGGCGAACCGCAAGAAAGGTCAGGCCGGCGGCATAGATGAGGTAAAAGACGACCGCTGGAGCAAGCCTGAAATTGTCCGCCAGAAGATCGCCGATAGCCGGGCGGTAAAGGCGCGACGCCATCGTACTCAACCAGATGAAATCGATCACCAGAAAGGCGACGAGGGTAACAAGGTATGCCGCGAAATAGGTCTTCATCGGTGTTTTCCTTTGCAGGACATTGATGCGGAAGCGAAGATGCGAGGGCAAAGCAATGTGGAGATGTGGCTAGTCGATCCTTGTCCAGTTTATGCCCTTGCACAGCAGACCGGCGACGATACAGCCTTTCGTGGTCATGCCGTTGCCGTTCACTGTCACTGTTATACTGTAGGACTTGTCACGCTGGGGGTCGAAAGCGGTGCCGGAATAGCTGCCCGCCTCTGTCTGCTTTATGTCCATGATCAGCTGGTCCCCGGTTTTTTCCTTCGGGGTTCCCGGCTTGATCCAGGTATTTGTGGCGCAGATATTTTCGCCGCAGGGCGCGATCATTACTTTCGCCTTGCCGTCTCCGCGCGCCCAGTTGCCGTCGATATCGGCCGCCATGGCGCTGGATGCAACCAGCAGTGGCCACAGGACGGAAGCAGCTGTCAATCCATTGATCATCATTGTCTCACTCCGTAGTTTGGTCCCGCCTTATCCGTGTTCGATGGTGTAGAACCCGACGTTTATGGTCCCCTCGGCAAAACCTGCCTCGCAATAGCAAAGGTAATAATCCCAAAGCCGCCGGAAGCGGTCATCGAAACCGAGCAGGGAAATCGTCTGCCACCGCGCATGAAAACGCTGACGCCATTCGGCGAGCGTGAGCGCATAGGACTGGCCAAAAAGCTCCTTATCCGTGAGCTTCAGGCCGGCCTTGCCGACCGCCTTTTCGAGCGCGTCATTCGAGGGCAAAAAACCGCCGGGAAAGATGTATTTCTGGATGAAATCCGCCTTACGCCGATATGTATCGAAGCGGCTTTCTTCAATCGAAATGATTTGCAGCACAGCGCGGCCGCCGGGTTTCAGGCATCTTTTCAGCGTTTCGAAATAGCTTGGCCAATAGGCTTCGCCGACTGCTTCGAACATTTCGACGGAGACGATCCTGTCGAATTGGCCGTTCAGGTCACGATAATCCTGCAGCCTCAGATCGATGCGGCCTGTCCTTTTCGTTTTTTCCGCTGCATTTTTTGCCCATTTCAACTGGGAGGGGGAAAGGGTGATGCCGGTGACGTTGGCTTTGGCCTGGGTGGCAAGGTGAATGGCGAGTGCGCCCCAGCCGCAGCCGATCTCCAATATGTTTTCGCCGCCACTCAATTGCAGTTTATCGACGATACGTTCCAGTTTTTTCAGTTGGGCGGCCTCGAGCGTAGACGCCGTGTCATCGAAGATCGCCGATGAATACAGCATCGAAGGATCGAGCCATTGCCGGTAGAACTCGTTGCCGAGATCATAATGTGCTTCGATATTACGGCGGCTGCCCCGTCTGGTATTGGCATTCAACCTGTGCGCAGTGCGGTGGAGAAGGCGCATGGGCAGGCTGCCGCGCATCGACCTTGTGAACGCCTCGCGATTTTGGGCCGCGAAGCGAATAAGCGCCGTCAGATCCGGTGTTGTCCAGTCGCCTTCGATGAACCCCTCGGCAAAGCCGATGTCGCCGTTCAGCAGCATTCGCCGGAGCGCGCGCCAGCTATGCAGGACAATGGTCGCCTCGCTGCCATTTGTTGCGCCGGATTTTTCAATGAAACCGCCGCTGGGAAGAATAACATGTAATCTTCCTCGGTCGATATTGCTCAACAGCCGGCTGATGAGCCACATGCCAGGGCTGATGCGGCGGTCAAGACGCGTATTTTTCACCGATGATTCCGTGAGATTGTCAAACGGGGTCATGAATTTTGGCCTCGGTTTGCGACGATGAAGGATGAAGGAAGGAGACTGGACTGGCAGGCGGCAGCGGACGTTTTCTGAAACGCACACCCTTCAGCCAAATTTTCAGCGCCTCCCAATGAATGCCCAGAATAACTCTGAGCGTCAGGAGGGGGATGGCGAAGAAAGCTTTCACAAGTGCGCTGTCCGTCAACTCGACACGTCGGGCCAGATGGCGGGCGGTCAGGACCAGGCCGTCATCGTCGAAAGTCTCGATGACGATTTTCAGCCTGTCGCCGGGTGGGGTGACGCGGAAAACATAACGGAGATCCATGTCCATGAAAGGCGAGACATAAAAGGCCTTTTCGCATCGCTGGACGATCTCGGTCGATTTGCCGGCTTCCACGGGGATCAGGTATGCGTGTCTCTCGCCAAACGTGTTGTCCACTTCCCAGAGGATAGCTTTGAGCGACAAGTCGCGCCCGTAACAGAAGAAGACACTGAGTGGGTTGAAGGCCCAGCCGAGCACACGCGGCATGGTGAGCAGACGTATCGGTCCTCCGTCCACCGGCATGCCTGCCGCCGTCATGGCTGTTTCGATCTGCTGGCGCAGCCCGATGGCGCTGCGGCTGCCGCGGTCTCTGCTGTGGAATGAGAAAAGGTTGAACCGGTCTACGGAGAAAAACCGCAATTTTCGGTCGAGCACATTCAACTCATCGAGATCGAGGAGCAGCGAATAAATCCGGTAGGCGAGTTTATGGGTTTTCGGCTTGAAACGCGCATGCGTTACATGGCCGGGAAAAAGCGCGGAGTTGAGGGGGGACGTCATGCCATCACCTCCATAACTTCCGTGCCTGCCGCAACTGTCGCCAAATTCAGGCGAATGATCCGGCCATTGTCATCGGCAACCTTCCATGGGCGGGATACGCCGCCAAGATCTTCGGCGACGGCGAGGCCGGCCTGGAGGCCGTCCTCGTGGAAACCGGATCCGAAATAAGCGCCGCAGAACCAGGTGTTTCGCAGGCCCTGCAAGGCCCATAGCTCCTGACGCATCTGTTCGGTGCCAGCGTCAAAAACCGGATGGTGATAGGTTTCCTCGGCGATGATTTTTCCTTGATCCGGTTCCCGCGCCGGGTTCAGCGTTACGAAAACGTCCGGGATTTCGCCCAGCGGCTGAAGCCTGTTCATCCAGTAGGTAATGCTCGGCTGGCCCGTTTTAATGCGTGTGTCGGCCACATAGTTCCAGCTTGACCAGGCAGCGCGGCGGCGCGGCATGAAGCTGCTGTCGGTGTGAAGCACGGCGCGGTTTTGGGTATAGGTAAAAGCGCCGAGAATGCGCCGTTCGGCGCGTGTTGCGTCGGCAAGGATGTCGAGCGCCTGATCCGCATGGGTTGCGATCACCACCTCATCGAAGCGCACGGCTTCGCCGTCCGCAGTAGTGATTTCGACGCCGTCCGGCAGGCGGTGGATGCGCTTCACTGGTGTCGAGAGGCGAATTCGATCCGCAAAAGGCGCCGTGATGCGTTTCACATATTCGCGCGAGCCACCGACGACGGTGCGCCAGACCGGCCGATTGCGCAGCAACAGCAGGCCGTGATTGCGGCAGAATTTGATGAAATGCGCCGCCGGATAACGGCCGACCTCCATGGCCGGCGTGGACCAGATGGCCGCAGCCATGGGATAAAGATGATCGTCGCGAAACGCTGAACCATACCGATTGCGGGAGAGATATTCATCGAGAGACATATCGCCCATCACATGCAGGTCGCGTGGGGCGTTGCGGTAAAAGCGCAAAAGGTCCGCAAGCATCGCCCAGAAACGTGGCCTCAGGATATTGGACTTCTGGGCCAGCAGGCCAAGGCCGGTTCCGCCGGAATATTCGAAACCGCCATCATCCAGAGAAACAGCGAAAGACATGTTCGAAGCCGCCGTGGCCACGTCCAGTGTTCGAAAAAGAGCGGTGAGATTGGGATAGGTCTGCTCGTTGTAGACAATGAATCCGGTGTCGACATGGACTTGTCCGTGGTCCGTCCTGAACGTCACCGTATTGGTGTGGCCGCCGATGCGATCAGCAGCTTCGAAAACAGTTACATCGTGCCGTTGCGACAAAAGCCAGGCCGCCGACAAACCGGAAATTCCCGTTCCGACCACGGCGATGCGGCGCCGGCTTTGTTGTTTTTTCGCTTCGGTGTCGACCATTTTTCCTCGCTATCGCATTGCCAATCCAGTCTTGGGGTCTGCGACATGTACGAGGAAGGCGCCCGATCAGTTTCACCGGCGCATTGATTTTCTGAAATTTTGTTCGACGCCTGAAACTCTTTTGCCGGTTCGGTCGTATTTCCCATCACGAAACCCGACCTCAAACTGTTCACAAGGGCGAGCAAAGTGGTGATATTTTCTGTTGTCCTGGCGCTGGCCATTCTTATGTCGCTTCTGATGGCAGGCGCCTGGGCGTTGCAGAGAGCAACCGGTTCAAGCGGCTGGATCGACACGGTGTGGGCGGCGAGCGTCGGGCTTGGCGGAATTTTCGCTGTTGTTTTCGCCGGCGGAGACGGCTGGCGGCGCGGCGCTACACTTTTCCTGGTCGTTGTCTGGTCCCTGCGGCTTGCCGGCCATATCGGCATGCGCACGCGAGGAGGCGGGGAAGATCCCCGTTATGCAAAGCTTATGGAGCAATGGGGGAGCGCTGCCGCGCTGCGGCTCTTCATCTTCCTGCAAATACAGGCAATCGCTGCTTTTGTGCTCGTTCTCGCGGTCTATCTCGCCGCAAGCAACACCCATGGTTTTCCGCGTATCGTTGACGTGATCGCCATGGTGCTTGCCCTTGGCGCGCTGGCAGGCGAAGCGCTCTCCGACGCCCAGCTCTCGAAATTCAGAAAGACCGCAGCGGCAAAAAACAGTGTCTGCGAAACCGGCCTGTGGCGTTATTCCCGCCATCCCAATTATTTTTTCGAATGGCTTTTCTGGTGCAGTTTTCCGCTGCTGGCCATTCAGGGGCCGGCCTTGTCATGGGCGTCGCTCGCCGCACCGGCGATGATGTACTGGCTGCTTGTCCATGTCTCCGGCATTCCGCCGCTTGAAGACCATATGCTGCAATCGCGCGGGGAAAAATTCCGCGCCCTTCAACAACGCGTCAACGCCTTTTTCCCGGGGCCGCGCAAGAACGAGGACAGGCCATGAACATGCTCGCACTCGCCATCAACGCCGCCGAGCGCACGCCGCTTAGCGATAGCGTGACGCTTGCCGGAATAGATATGCTCTGCGGACGGACGAAGCGGCGGCTTGCCGCCATCCCAGCCGATGCGGAAGAGGTTTTCGCGGCGGATATGGTGAAATTTCCCGTCGCCAGCCATACCGATGACGCGAACAAACAGCATTATGAAGTGCCAGCGGCATTTTTCGCGCTCGTTCTGGGAGAGCATCGCAAATATTCCTGCTGTTATTATGATGATTCAACGGCGACGCTGGATGAAGCTGAAAATGTTGCTTTGGCCAAGACCTCGGCCCATGCCGGCCTTGAAGACGGGATGGAGATTCTGGAACTTGGCTGCGGATGGGGTTCGTTATCACTTTATATGGCCGGCCGTTTTCCCAATGCGCGTATCACGTCAGTCTCGAATTCCGTGTCGCAGCGCGAATATATAATCGGTCGTGCGCGAGAATCTGGGTTTTCAAACCTCTCTGTAATAACGGCCGATATGAATGATTTCACGACGAGCGATCGCTTCGACCGTGTCGTATCGGTGGAAATGTTCGAGCACATGTCGAATTGGCGCGTGTTGTTTGAGCGTGTTCACGCGTGGCTAAAGCCGGACGGCAGGTTTTTCTTGCATGTGTTTAACCACCGCGACCGATCCTATCGTTTCGACCATAACAATCCTGCCGACTGGATCGCCCGGCATTTCTTCACCGGCGGCATCATGCCGGCCTTTGACCTTCCCCATCGTTTCAACCAGCTTTTCACCGTCGAGCGGGAGTGGCGCTGGTCAGGGTCGCACTATCGTCGGACAGCTCTCGATTGGCTCGAAAACTTCGACAGAAAAATTGACCGCATCCGACCCATTCTGCAACAAACCTATGGCGCCGATGCGCGGCTTTGGGAAAGGCGGTGGCGATTGTTCTTCCTGGCCACCGCGGGGCTTTTTGGGCATGATGGTGGTGACGTGTGGGGGGTGGGGCACTACCTCCTGAAGGCGGTTTAGTGTTAGCGCCCCGCAATCGGCATGGGCGCGTTTCAAAAACCGCTCTCGAAACGTTTGCCGAAACGAACGTTTACATCCCCGCAATAATGAATAGGCTGGCCGCATCTTTTGAGCAGGTCGAACGTTCTTGCACAAGGAGCAGCTGGAGAAAGTTATGAGTTCAGTTACGCCGAAACTGGATAGTTGCGGCGCCGAGCCCATCCATATCCCCGGCGCTATTCAGGAGCATGGGGCTCTTCTGGTCTTGTCTGCGCGGGAATTTTCCGTGGTGCAGACCAGTGATAATTTCGCTGACTATATTGGCGGAGCAGTGCCGATCGGTGCCGTTGCAAGCGAGGTGGCGTTGCCGTTTCTCGCAGCATTGTCCGCCTGGTATTCCAGTGAAGAGAGCATTTTCCGATATGTTTGGGCCGAAAAGAAACTCGATGTTTCGGCGCATCGATCCGGCCCTCTGATTATCGTTGAGGTGGAAAAGACGAGGGAGGGCGAATCGGCTGAAAGGCTGATGGGCGAACTCACCCGTCTGGCGCAATATCTGAATAGCGCGCCGTCGCTGGAAGATGCGCTTTCTCGGACAGCGCAACTGGTCTCCGCAATCAGTGAGTATGATCGCACCCTGATTTACGACTTCGGGCCGGACTGGAGCGGCCACGTCGTGGCGGAAGCCGGTAGCGGGGCTTTGCCGTCTTATCTTGGACTACGTTTTCCGGCGGGTGATATCCCGCCGCAGGCGCGGCAACTCTATACCATCAACCGTTTGCGAATGATCCCCGATGCCAATTATCGGCCCGTCCCGGTGAGACCGCAGGTGAATGCGGAAACGGGGGCGGTACTCGATATGAGCTTTTCACAGCTGCGCAGCGTGTCTCCGGTTCATCTTGAGTATATGCGCAACATGGGCACGGCCGCTTCCATGTCGGTGTCGATCATCGTTAACGGCGCCCTGTGGGGCCTGATCGCCTGCCACCACGCTACACCTCATGCGGTGCCCCTTGCCGTGCGAGAAGCCTGTGATTTTGCGGCGCAGCTGCTGTCGATGCGGATAGCGATGGAGCAGAGTTCTCAGGATGCATCCCGCCGCGTGGAGCTTGGCCACGTTCAGTCGCGTCTGCTGAAGCGGATGGCGACTGCCGAAAAATGGGTTGACGGTCTGATTGCAGGCGACGACGAAAGAGAAGACCTGCTGAAACAGGTGGGAGCCGATGGTGCTGCGCTTATTCTTGGCGACAAATATGAACTGGTCGGCAAGACGCCTTCACGGCAGCAGGTTGAAGAGCTTGTCCTGTGGCTTGGTGAGCAGGATGTCACCGATGTTCTTGCAACCGACAATCTGGCAGGCGATTACCCTGCTGCGTCGGCCTATGCATCCGCCGCCAGCGGGATTATCGCGATGCGGGTTTCGGAACTGTATGGAAGCTGGCTGATCTGGTTTCGGCCGGAGGTCATAAAGACGGTGCGATGGGGCGGCGATCCGCACAAGACGGTGCAGGAAAGCGGACGCATCCATCCGCGCAAGTCCTTCGAAATCTGGAAGGAGCAATTGCGCGGCACGGCGTCTGCGTGGTCGGAGCCCGAGCTTGCAGCCGCAAGGGAGCTGCGCAGCGCGATCATCGGTATTGTCCTGCGCAAGGCGGAGGAAATGGCGGATCTGACGCGGGAACTGCAACGGACCAACAAGGAACTGGAGGCTTTTTCCTATTCCGTTTCGCACGACCTGCGCGCGCCTTTCCGCCATATCGTCGGTTTTGCGCAATTATTGCGTGAGCGCAGCAACGCCTTGGACGAGAAATCCCTGCATTATCTTCAGATGATATCCGAGGCGGCGCTCGGCGCTGGCAGGCTGGTGGACGATCTTCTGAATTTTTCTCAGCTTGGCCGCACGCAGATTACCATGAAGCCGGTCGATATGCAGAAGGTGGTGAGCGAAGTCCGCCGTTCTCTCGATCCGGCGGTCGCTGGCCGCCAGATCGAATGGCGGATCGGAAAACTGCCGGTGATATTCGGAGATCCGACCCTGTTGCGGCAGGTCTGGTACAATCTGATCGAAAACGCCATCAAATATTCCTCCCGGGAGCCGATTTCGATCATCAGCATTTCAGCGGTTGAAGGCGAAGACGACATCACCTATTCCGTCGAAGACAATGGTGTCGGCTTCGATATGGCCTATTACGGCAAGCTTTTCGGCGTGTTTCAGCGGCTTCAGCGTGTCGAGGATTTCGAGGGCACGGGCATTGGACTTGCGTTGGTGAGACGAATTGTCGAGCGCCATCACGGTTCGGTCGGCGCTGAGGGAACTGTCGGTGAGGGAGCCACGTTCTCCTTCCGATTGCCGATTGTGAAGATTAAAGAGGACGACATTGCCTGAACTCAGACCTATTCTGCTGGTGGAAGATAATCCGCGCGATCTGGAATTAACGCTGACCGCTCTCGAAAAATGCCAGCTGGCGAATGAGGTGGTGGTGGCGCGCGACGGCGCCGAGGCGCTCGACTATCTCACTGTCACTGGCAGCTATCACAACCGGCCTGCCGGCGATCCGGCTGTCGTCCTTCTCGATCTCAAACTCCCGAAAGTGGACGGGCTTGAGGTTTTGCAGAGGGTAAAGGGCGCTGATCATCTGCGGCACATTCCGGTCGTCATGCTGACGTCATCTCGAGAGGAGCAGGACCTGGTGCGGAGCTACGAACTGGGCGTTAACGCCTTTGTCGTCAAGCCCGTGGAATTCACACAGTTTTTTAAGGCTATACAGGATCTCGGAGTTTTCTGGGCTCTCCTGAACGAGCCGCCACCCGGTGCACGTCGCAATGGTGGATGAGGCGGTGCGGCGAATGGAAGCAGGCAAGCTTCTTCTCCTTGAGGACAGCTCGGTCGATGCAGAACTGATTGAGGACCAGCTGTCGCGTATTTCACCACCTCCGCTGGTGACCAGGGCGGTCGGCAAGGCGTCGTTCATAGAGGCTTTGGAAAAACAGCCGTTTGATATCATTCTTGCGGATTTCTCCCTGCCGGACTTCGACGGCATGGCGGCGCTTGACGTCGTCATGCAGACCCGACCCGATACGCCGTTTATCTTCGTGTCCGGAGTTTTGGGCGAGGATGCTGCGATCGACGCATTCCGGCGCGGCGCCACGGATTACGTACTGAAGCAGCGGTTGGTGAGATTGCCGTCCGCCGTCGAGCGCGCGCTGGCTGAAGCGCGGGAAAAACAGGAGCGGAAACGGGCGGAGCTGCACAAGGAACTTCTTGTTCGTGAGCTGAGCCATCGCGTCAAGAACACCATGGCGATGGTCATATCCATTATCCGCAGAACGGCAAAAGGCAGCACCTCGATCGAGGATTATCAGGAACGGCTTGTGGCCCGCGTGAGTTCACTGGCGGAGAGCCATGCCCTGCTTTTTCAGAGCAATTGGGGCGAGACTGACCTCAGAGACGTCGTGAAGCGCGCGATCGAGCCGCATAATGTCTTTGCGAGCAGGGTCGAACTTGACGGTCCGGATGGCGTGCATGTGTCGCCAAAATCAGCTTTGGCGCTGGGAATGATCCTGCATGAACTGGCGACGAACGCGCAGAAATACGGTTCTCTGTCCGGCGCAAACGGAAAGGTCGAGGTTTTCTGGAAGAAGTTGCGTGACGGAGATGGGCGCAACCGTGTTGACCTAAGGTGGCAGGAAAGCGGAGGCCCGCCTGTTTCCGCGCCGAAGGAAACCGGCTTTGGAACGACCCTGATAACAAAAGGCGCGCAATACGAATTGCAGGCTGAAAGTGAAATTCGCTACGATCGCGGCGGCCTGAAATATCAGGTCCTCTTTCCCCTGGATTGAATCGCCGGATGAAAAGATGCCGGATGAAAAGATGAAGATGAGGCGCCACGCCGCGATCGGCTCGGCCCTAGTCGATCAGTGAAAACTCTTTGGCCAGAACACGTGAGAGATTGTCGAAATCGCAAGGCTTGGAAACGACTGTCAGGCCGTCCAGCTGAGCCCGGACACCGGGTACTTCCGCATATCCGCTGCAGATGACGAAGGGAATGTTCGCCGCCTTGAGCTCTTCGATGACGGGGAAGGACAATTCTCCCCTCAGATTGAGATCAATGACCGCGCCGTCGAGATCGGTGACGTTTATTTTTTCGAGCGCGGCGTCAACATGGGAAACCGGCCCGACAACATTGACGCCGAGGTCGGAGAGAAAATCTTCCATATCCATCGCGAGAAGTGCGTCATCTTCCAATACGAGGATCTGTTTTCCCTGGAAATCGTAGCTCATTGTCACCGTATTCTCATTACTTCGGCCCCGCAGGCCGCTTTCAATCAACATTGCAAAACCCCTGAACCCCGCGCTGGTTCCACGGATCGATAAAAAGAAAACAGTCGCCTCCGGTGTTGTCATACTCTAGCTTGCACAACTAATTTAGCGCCTACCGGGAATGTATTGCTGTGACTGGTTTTTCACCGTTTGCCAAACGAAGCCTTTTGATGCTGGCCGTGGGTGTTGCGATTTTGATTGGCATGGTCTCCGTGTCTTTATGGCTCGTCCAGGTGAACAACAGGTACTCACAGGAGACTGCGGAACTCCGACGTTTTCGTGCCGCGGTTTTCGATGTGCTGACGGCGATGCAGGACATTGAGACCGGGCAACGAGGATATCTGCTTGCCAACAACTCGGAATATCTAGCGCCTTATGAAGAGGCTCTGCGTACATTGCCGCAACGCCAGTCGAGACTCTTCGACCTGCTGAAGGAACAGCCTCAATATGCGCAGTCTCTTTCCGGTTTGAGGCGGGCGATTGAAGCCAAGCTGGCGGAGACAAGCGAAACCATTGAGCTGCAGCGCACGGGTCGAATCACGGAGGCAATTGAGATCGTTCGCAACAATGACGGCAAGCGCTTAATGAGCGAGATCAGAGGCATCTTGTCCAATCTGCAATCGAATGTCGACGATCGTTTGCGTGTCATTGTTAATGATCAGCTCGATGCCGCCAATACACTCCGATGGGTAACCGTGGGCGGCGCGCTTGCAATTCTCCTTGTCGTCGGCGGTTCGATCTTCCTTGTCTTCACCTATATCAAGGCTCTGACCCGGTCTCGGGAGGACGTTGACGAGCTTAACCGGAATCTGGAGGAACGTGTAGAAGGCAGGACACGCGATCTCCGCCGCGCCAATCAGGAAATCCAGCGCTTCGCCTACATCGTTACACACGACCTGCGGGCGCCGCTGGTAAATATAATGGGCTTTCTCTCCGAGTTCGACACCTCGCTGAAGTCGGTGAATGCTTATGTCCTTGCGGATGGGAAAACCCTGGCCGACGACGTCGTCCGCGAGGCGCGGTTGGCGGTGGAAGAGGATATTCCCGAGGCTATCGGCTTTATCCGCTCATCCACCCGCAAAATGGATCAGCTGATCAACGCGATCCTTAAAATATCCCGCGACGGCCAGCGCAAGCTGCAGCCCGAGAAGGTCGACGTAGAAACATTGCTCTTGTCACTTTCCGAGACGGTACGCCACCAGATCACGGCGAACGGCGGCGAGATCGATGTCGACACGCCGAAGCTGACGATCGTGACCGACCGCATATCCCTCGATCAGATTCTCGGAAATCTGTTCGACAATGCGGTGAAATACCAGATGCCTGGTCGTCCGCTGCGGCTGACGGCGCGCGCCTATCCGGCCGGGCGTGGTGCGATCTGTATCGAAGTCGGCGACAATGGGCGCGGTATCGGTGAAAAGGATCTCGAAAGGGTTTTCGAACTCTTTCGCCGGGCGGGCAATCAGGACCAGCCGGGAGAGGGTATTGGCCTTGCCCATGTTCGTTCGCTAATCAGAAATTTAGGAGGTGACATTAGAGTTGAGTCCAAACTCGGTGAGGGCAGCACGTTTTTCCTGCTGCTGCCGAGTGACCTCAGACGAGTGACGAAGGAAGGCGACACATGAAAGCGACCGGTCAGGAAGTGACGATCGTGATGATCGAAGACGACGAGGGCCATGCGCGGCTGATCGAAAAGAACGTGCGGCGGGCCGGCGTGAACAACGAGATCGTGCCGTTTACGCTCGGAGCTGAGGCGCTTGACTATATACTGGGCGAAAGTCGAGATGGCCTTGTCAGCAAAGACCGCTATCTTCTTGTCCTGCTCGACCTCAATCTTCCTGACATGTCGGGCATCAACATTCTCGAGCAGATCAAAAGCAACGAATACACCCGTCGTTTGCCCGTCGTGGTTTTGACAACTACCGATGACGAGACTGAAATTCAGAAATGCTATGATCTGGGCGCGAATGTTTACATAACCAAGCCGGTCGATTATGAGGGCTTCGCGACTGCCATCAAAAATCTTGGCCTGTTCTTTTCCGTAATTCAGATACCTTGAAGGCACGATGGCTCTGCGCGTTTTATATGTCGATGACGACCCGGCTCTGGCCCGGCTTTCGAGCCGCGTTCTTGGTCGCCACGGAATGGAGGTGGTTCATGCCGCCTCCGTGGCGTCCGGACTCGAGCTTTTTCAAAACGGGCAGTTCGATATCGTCGTTCTCGACCATTATTTCCAAACCGCGACGGGCATGGAATTTCTCGCCGCTATCGAGACGATACCGGCGCGTGTTCCCATTCTTTATGTGACGGGGTCCAACGAGGCGCAGATCGCCATGGATGCGCTCAGGGCAGGTGCCGCCGACTACGTCATCAAGAATGTCGGAGATGATTTCTTCCCGCTTCTGCTCACAGCCATTAATCAGGCATTGGAAAACCATCGCCTGCGCCAGACGAAGGAGGAGGCCGACCGTTTGCTGGTGAAGGCCAAAGAGCACGCGGAAATGATGGTGAAAGAGATGAACCATCGTGTCGCGAACAGTCTCTCACTGGTTTCCGCCATGATCCGACTGCAAATAAATACCCTGAAGTCGCAGGAAGCAGAAACCGCGTTGCTGGAAACGCAGAGCAGGATTTCGGCAATCGCCGGCGTTCACCGCAGCCTCTATAACACCGCGAATGTGGGCCTGGTCTCTCTCAATTCCTATCTGACCTCGATCATCGGTGATCTGTTTCAGGCCGTGCCCGGCTCTTCCTCCATCACTGTTGAAACGTCGCTGTGTGAGGTCGATTTGAATGCGGACCATGCCGTTGCGCTTGGCGTCATCATCACAGAACTTCTGACCAACGCGCTCAAATATGCCTACCCCGATCAAACCGGCGCCGTCCGGGTCAATCTCTCTGAAGAGAATGGGCAATTCATTCTGGTTGTGGAAGATGACGGGATAGGGTCGAACCCGCACATATCGCCGAAGGGCACAGGGTTGGGCACGAAACTGATCATGGCGATGGCGCAGAACATCGGCGCCCGTGTCGATCAGACACATACCCACCCGGACCGGAAGGTGGGTACGCGTTATACGATGAGTTGGAGCGAGAGATAGGGGCGGCGTTCTCGCCGGCTGTCCCAAGGTTCGCTTCCGTCATCGTGCCGTCCGGCGCATTCAGCACGCCAACCTGGCGGAGCTTTGTCACGATCCCTTCTGCCTTGCGCGGCTTTTCGCTGCCATTTTGTCACGGGGCCGTCTGCCTTCCGTGCAAAGAGAGATGCCGAATTTTGTAAGGCTTCCATCCATAACCGGATCAGCGCAATAGCTTTTGCACTTCCTTAACCTATGCGTTTTAGGGTTAAGAAAGCGCAAACCGTATCAGTGTGTTTACCATTTTCAGTAACGATTGTTGTAATACAGGTTTCCATTTTAATCGGGACTTAACCATTTTACGACAATCTTCATGACTGAAGAATTCACTGGCATCTGACGCCGAAACCGCATGTGTCTCTTCTGGAGTGGAAGTCATGAAAAACGCCCTGGCCGGATTTCTGGCCGTCCTGCTGACCGGTACCAGCGCCATCGCTGCCGATCTCTATCAAGCCGAGCCTGCCCCTGCTTATGTCGATGCACCCGAAGTGACCGTCACCCAGGCGAGTGGCTGGTACCTGCGCGGCGACGTCGGTTATTCCTTCAACAAGCTGCGCGGCGCCCATTATTATCAGGGTGGCCCCGGCGGCTATCTCGCGGATTTTGACACCGCGACGATCAAGGACAGCTATGTCATTGGCGCCGGCGTCGGTTATCAGTTCAACAACTATTTCCGTAGCGACGTGACCTTTGACTATATGGGTAAGTCGGATTTCCGCGGCTCCACGAGTGGCTCCTGCGGTTCCGTTCCCGGTCGCTGCGTCTCAGAGGACCTTAGCTCACTTCGCGCCTATACTCTGATGGCGAATGCCTATGTCGATCTCGGCACTTATGGGCGGGTGACGCCTTATGTCGGTGGCGGTATCGGCGGCTCCTACGTCAAGTGGGATAAGCTGCGCAACACATCCTGCAGCGTCAACGGCCTGGGTTGCGACCCGACCACTGAACATGGCGGCAAGGGCAAATGGCGCTTCGCCTACGCCCTGATGGCCGGCGCATCCATCGATGTAACCTGTAACCTGAAGGCCGATATCGGCTATCGTTTCCGCCACATCAACAAGGGCGATATGTTCGCTTATGAAAATGGCGGCGGTCCGGGCCGTGACAAGGGCCTTTATTCGCACGAAGTGCGCGTCGGCGGCCGTTATGTCTTCAACGGCTGCGATACCGCGCAATACATGCCGCCCGCCGATATTCCGCTGCAGCCTGCCGTTTATAAATAAACGTCACGCCCTGCTGGTAGTTTCAGACCGTCCGCATCCTCCGGGTGCGGGCGGTTTTGTTTTACCGGGACCTGACGCGGCGCATGACGCATATGGACCAAGATTCTTCTGCGTAGCGACATATTCCGCTTGACTGGGATGGGCGACAGGAATAGCAACGGCGTCAGGACACTCCACCCTAACGTGGAGCGCCTATCTGGAAGGGTAGTCAAATGACAGATATCGTGAAACCGGACGTCCGTCCGGGCAATACGCATTTTTCCTCTGGTCCCTGCTCGAAGCGTCCCGGTTGGTCGCTAGATGCTCTCTCCGATGCGCCGCTCGGTCGCTCGCATCGCGCCAAGGTTGGCAAAGCCAAGCTGAAGCAGGCCATCGATCTCACCCGTGAAGTTCTGAACGTTCCTGCCGATTATCGCATCGGTATCGTTCCCGCATCCGACACCGGCGCCGTTGAAATGGCGCTATGGTCGCTGCTCGGTGAACGCGGCGTCGATATGCTCGCCTGGGAAAGCTTTGGCGCTGGCTGGGTCACTGACGTCGTCAAGCAGCTGAAGCTGAAGGACGTCCGCAAATTGGAGGCCGATTACGGCCTGCTGCCGAACCTTGCCGAAGTCGATTTCGACCGTGACGTCGTCTTCACCTGGAACGGCACGACATCAGGCGTTCGCGTTCCCAACGCCGATTTCATTCCCGCCGACCGCAAGGGTCTGACCATCTGCGACGCCACTTCGGCAGCCTTCGCGCAGGACATGGATTTTACGAAACTCGACGTCGTCACTTTCTCCTGGCAGAAGGTTTTGGGCGGCGAGGGTGGCCATGGCGTCATCATCCTTTCGCCCCGTGCCGTCGAGCGTCTCTTGAACTACGCACCCGCATGGCCGCTGCCGAAAATCTTCCGCATGGTCTCCGGCGGCAAGCTGATCGAGGGCATCTTCACCGGCGAAACCATCAACACGCCGTCCATGCTCTGCGTTGAAGATTATATCGACGCGCTGCTGTGGGCGAAAAGCCTCGGTGGCCTCAAGGCGCTGATCGGCCGTGCCGATGCCAATGCCAAGGTTATCTACGACTTCATCGAGAAGAATAACTGGATCGCCAATCTGGCCCTCAAGCCGGAAACCCGCTCCAACACCTCCGTCTGCCTGAAGATCGTCGATCCCGAGGTGCAGGCATTGGATGCGGCTGCACAGGCCGATTTCGCCAAGGGCATCGTCGCCCTGCTCGAAAAGGAAAATGTCGCCCTCGATATCGGCGCTTACCGCGACGCTCCGTCCGGTCTGCGCATCTGGGCCGGCGCGACCATCGAGACGGCCGATATGGAAGCCGTCATGCCCTGGCTCGCCTGGGCTTACCAGACGCAGAAGGCAACACTTTCCAAGGCTGCCGCCTGATTTCGATACCGGCCCTGCGTTGATGCAGGGCCGCCGATTTCCCGTTCTCAAAAACCACACCCCTTTTCAAGGAGCCCGTGAACCATGGCACCTCGCGTACTTGTATCCGACGAACTGTCGGAAACCGCCGTCCAGATTTTCCGTGATCGTGGCGTCGAAGTCGATTTCCAGCCGAAACTCGGCAAGGACAAGGACAAGCTGGCTGAAATCATCGGCAATTACGATGGTCTTGCCATTCGTTCGGCGACGAAGGCGACCGAAAAGCTGATCGAAGCCGCGACCAACCTCAAGGTCATCGGCCGCGCCGGCATCGGCGTCGATAACGTCGATATCCCGGCCGCCTCGCGCCGCGGTATCATCGTCATGAACACGCCCTTCGGCAACTCCATCACCACTGCCGAACATGCTATTGCGCTGATGTTCGCAGTTGCCCGCCAGCTTCCGGCAGCCGACAGCTCCACGCAGGCCGGAAAGTGGGAAAAATCTAAGTTCATGGGTGTCGAAATCACCGGCAAGACGCTCGGCGTCATCGGTGCCGGCAATATCGGCTCCATCGTCTGCTCGCGTGCACTTGGCCTCAAGATGCATGTTCTTGCCTATGACCCCTTCCTGTCGCCGGAACGCGCGCAGGAAATGGGTGTGACCAAGGTTGAGCTGGACGAACTTCTGGCCCAGGCCGATTTCATCACCCTGCACGTGCCGATGACCGACAAGACGCGCGGCATCCTGAACGCTGAAAACCTCGCCAAGACCAAAAAGGGCGTGCGTATCGTTAACTGCGCCCGTGGCGGTCTGGTGGATGAAGCGGCCCTTGCCGAAGCCATCAAGTCCGGCCACGTCGCCGGCGCCGGTTTTGACGTGTTCGAAGTCGAGCCCGCCACCGAGAGCCCGCTTTTCGGCCTGCCGAATGTCGTCTGCACGCCGCATCTCGGTGCTTCCACCACGGAAGCGCAGGAAAACGTCGCCCTTCAGGTTGCCGAGCAGATGTCGGATTACCTCGTCAAGGGTGCGGTTTCCAACGCCATCAACATGCCGTCGATCACGGCTGAGGAAGCGCCGCGCCTGAAGCCCTTCATCCGTCTGGCGGATGTTCTCGGCTCCTTTGTCGGCCAGGTGCAGGAAAGCGCCACCAAGGAAATCGAAATCCTTTATGATGGCGCAACCGCCAACATGAACACCAAGGCACTGACCAGTGCCCTGCTGGCCGGCCTGATCCGCAGCCAGGTGGCCGATGTGAACATGGTTTCGGCCCCGGTGATGATCAAGGAAAAGGGTATCATCCTTTCCGAGGTCAAGCGCGACAAGACCGGCGTTTATGACGGCTATATCAAGCTGACGGTCAAGACGGAAAACCAGATCCGCTCGGTTGCCGGCACGGTCTTCTCGGATGGCAAGCCGCGCTTCATCCAGATCAAGAACATCAATATGGATGCGGATGTCGGATCGCACATGATCTACATCACCAATACCGACGTTCCCGGCATGATCGGCTTCATGGGCACCACGCTCGGCGAGGCTGGCGTCAACATCGCCAACTTCCAGCTCGGCCGTGAAAAGGAAGCCGGCGACGCCATCGCGCTGCTTTATGTCGACGGTCCGGTTTCCGAAACCGTGCTCGACAAGCTGCGCGCCAACCCGGCGATCCGCCAGGTCAAGCCGCTGACCTTCAACGTCGACTGATATCGTTCCTCCCAAGGGGACAATAAGGCCCGGCGCAGGGGAGACCCTGTGCCGGGTTTTTCGTTTATCCAGTGTCTGTTTCGTCGCAGAATATATGTGACTATCGCATTGGTTGCATATCACAAAAAATTTAAGGCAACTGCTCTAAAAATGATGATCATGAGTTGCTATATCGCCTGCTGACATGCCGCTCATGGGAGGGCGGCCAACAGGAGATAACGATGTTTGCTGCCTTTCGGCGCTTCAAGGGTTTGTTCGCAGTCGCCGCGCTTGGTATCGCGGTGTCTTTCGTGGCGGTTGATATGGCGGAAGCGCGTCGCGCCAGCGGCGGTTTCGGCAGCCGCGGCACGCGGACCTATTCCGCTCCGCCTTCGACCAGCACGGCACCCGGCCAGACCGCGCCGATAAACCGCAGCATGACTCCCAATACCAATCAGGCAGCACCGAGCGCTGCTCAGCCGGCCCGTCCCGGCGCGCAGGCGCCGCAGCAGAGCCGCGGCCTGTTCGGCGGCATGATGGGTGGTTTGATGGGCGGCCTCTTGATGGGCGGTCTGTTCGGAATGCTGCTGGGCGGCGGTTTTGGCGGCATGGCCGGTTTCTTCGGTATGCTGTTGCAGGTGGCTCTGATCGGCCTTCTGGTGATGCTCGCCATGCGTTTCTTCGCCTCGCGCCGTCAGGGCCAGCCCGCTTACGGCGCGGCCGGTGGATCGCAGCGTAGGGATCATTCCGGTTCTTCCTATAATGGCGGTTCGCAGCCGGGTTCTGCCGCATCCTCCTTCAAGATTCCGAAGATCGGCGCGCTGGCCGGCGCTGCGGGCGGCGTGGCCGCCAATGCCGCAACGGCAAAGCCTGCGCCTCCTGCCCCCGCGCCTCATGCCAATGCCGTGTCGGAAGGCGATGAAATCGGCATTACCCAAGGCGATCTCGAAACTTTCCAGAAAATGCTGGAAGACGTGCAGGCCGCCTATGCCGCCGAAGATTATGGCACATTGCGCAAGTTGACGACGCCGGAAGCCATGTCGTATCTCGCCGAAGAACTGAGCGACAACGCGACCAGCGGCGTGAAAAACGACGTGCGCGATGTGACGCTGCTACAGGGCGATGTTGCCGAAGCATGGCACGAAGAGGGCCAGGATTATGCAACGGTGGCTATGCGCTACTCCGCCATCGACGTGATGCGCGACCGTACCTCCGGCAAGGTGATCGAAGGTGACGAGCACCAGCCTTCTGAGGCGGTGGAAATGTGGACCTTCGTCCGCCGCCCCGGAAACGATAACTGGCAGGTCGCCGCTATTCAGGCGGCCGCCTGACGAATCGTAGCTTATTTAACAAATAAAGGCCCGGCGGTTCTCGTTACCGCCGGGCCTTTGCTCGTCACGCTCGCGGAAAACATGGTCACGCCGACGCTCGCTCGGCTAAGGGACAACAAGATGCGGTCAAAAAAACGACTGATAAATCTAACGGGTGATATCTCACGCGGCCATCGGCGGTGAACTCCGCTTCGTCCTGCTATGCAACGTTTTTAGCCCTGTTTGTCGCGACATGTTACCCGCGCATGGCTCTTCCGCTTCACGCAATTGCCTTTTTTCATTCATCCGGCATTCAGTCCCGGCGTCCTAACCACAGGGCACACACATCGATGTGACTTTTCGCGCCGGTTCTACACCGCTTTGGAAAGGGAACCTGAGGCGCGAAACAGCGTTGACAATCCATACCCGGCCCCTCCCAAGCCGGGCTGGATGGCCGGGCAATGCAGGCCCTGCGAGAACGGAGAGCTATCGAGATGAAACGCTTTGACCTGATCGACGGGATGCGTGGTTACTTCCTCGTCTTCATGCTGATCAACCATCTGGTGTTTGCTGGCGGCTTCTGGCTGGTGGAAATCAATCACCGGCAGTTTGCTTTTGTCGAGGACGCGCAGGGCTTCGTGTTCCTGTCCGGCCTGCTGATCGGCATGGTTTATGCGCGCAAGATGATGAAATATGGCTATGACGCCGGCAAACAGATGATCTGGAACCGGGCGATGGAGCTTTATCGTTATGCCATGGGCCTTGTCATCGCCGTGCTGTTTTTCCGCATGGTCATCCCGCATGCGCCTTATATCTGGTACAACTGGCTTGGCATGACGTCGTTCGACGATCCGCTGCGTCTCGCGGCGATTGCGACATTCCTCTTCCAGCCGACCTTCATGGATATTCTGCCGCAATATATCGTCTACATGATCTTTGCGCCGGTTCTGGTGAAGCTTTGTCTGGATGGCAAGTGGGCCTATGTCATGGCCGGCTCCCTGCTGGTCTGGATGGCGGGCCAGCTTGGCCTGCAGCAAATTGTGACGACCCCGCTCAACGAACTCGTCAAGGGGGCGGATGAGCAAGGTATCCGTGTCAGCTTCAACCTGCTCGGCTGGCAGCTGGTATTCTATTCGGCGCTGGTAATGGGCGCGATGACGGCGCAGAACCGCATTCCGTGGAAGGCGATCTTCTCGCCTGAGCGTACATGGTTGCCGAAAGCGGCGCTCGCCATCTGCCTGTTCTTCATGCCGCTGCGCATCGCCACTGCCTGGGGCCTGATGCCGGATTTCATGATGGGCAAATTCTCTACCATGGAAATCCGCGCCGATTTCGGCCCGGTCTATCTCATCAACTTCCTCGCCGTCGGCGTCGGCTTGACTTGGCTGGTGATTGCCGGTCCGAAGCACCACCGTCCGCTCGTGCGTTCCATCGCCGAAGGCGTCATCTGGGTGCTGTCGCTGAAGTTCCTGCAATTGCTCGGCCGCCATTCGCTGCAGGTCTATGTCTGGCATGTGGCGATCGTCTACGGCGTCTATTATCTCGACGGCCGCACGGCAGAACTGTCGCAGCTCAACAAGACGCTGATCGCCGTCACGGCGATTGGATTGCTGGCCTTGCCAGCCCTGTGGCGGGAGCGCGACAAGTGGTTCGGCAGCAGCGGCCAGAAGACGGCTGGCGCCTGAGGGCCGGGTCCCAGCCCGAATCTGACGGCTTTGCGGGGCGGTTTTCCGCCCCGTACTTGCGTGCGCGGCCATTCCTTTCTATATGCAGCCCTTAAATCCGCAGGATGATGAGACAGGACGGCCAACGAATGGCCAGGTTTCTCGCGACGGATGACCGACAGGCGGCGGGGCCTTTACCCCCGTTATGACTGACGATGGGAAAAAACGTGAATACGCTCGATTTTGACAAGAGGCCGGAAGATACCCGGATCGTTGTCGCCATGTCCGGTGGCGTCGATTCTTCTGTGGTGGCCGGTATCCTCAAGCGTGAGGGCTATGATGTCCTCGGCATAACTCTCCAGCTTTACGACCACGGTGCCGCTGTGCACCGCGCCGGCTCCTGTTGCGCCGGGCAGGATATCGACGATGCGCGCCGGGTCTGCGAAACGCTCGGCATTCCCCACTACGTGCTGGATTACGAAGCGCGGTTCCGCGAAACCGTCATCAACCCCTTTGCCGAAGCCTATGCGATGGGCGAAACGCCGATCCCCTGCGTGGCCTGCAACCAGACGGTAAAATTCGCCGATCTGCTCGCCACCGCGCAGGAACTGGGCGCCGATGCGCTGGCGACCGGTCATTACATTCGATCGCGCCCCAATCCCGTTGCCGGCCAGCCGGGGCGGCGTGCGCTCTATCGGCCGATCGACAGCGACCGTGACCAGAGCTGGTTCCTGTTTGCAACCACGCAGGAGCAGATCGATTATCTGCGCTTTCCGCTCGGCGGCCTCTCCAAGGCCGAAACACGGGCGCTGGCGGAAGAGATGGGGCTTGTCGTCGCCAAGAAGGCCGACAGCCAGGACATCTGTTTCGTGCCGCAGGGCAAATATACCGATATCATCAACAAGCTGAAGCCGAATGCGGCATTGGCGGGCGATATCGTTCATCTCGACGGCCGTGTGCTCGGCCGCCACGATGGTATCGTGCATTATACGATCGGCCAGCGCCGTGGTATCGGTGTCGCGACGGGGGAGCCGCTTTATGTCGTGCATCTCGATGCGCGCGGCCGCCGGGTCATCGTTGGCCCGCGTGAGGCGCTGGAAACCCGCCGGGTCTATCTGCGTGACATGAACTGGCTGGGTGACGGCGAACTGGCCGTCGACGCCGGGCAGGGCTTTGCCTGTTTCGCCAAGGTGCGCTCCACCCGCCCGCCGACGGAAGCGGTGCTGCATGCGGACGAAAACGGCATCTATGTCGATCTGATGACCGGGGAGGCCGGTGTCGCTCCTGGACAGGCCTGCGTGCTTTATTCCGCGCCGGGGGCCGATGCCCGCGTTTACGGCGGCGGTTTCATCGAACGGTCGGAACGCTCAGTGGATGCCGAGGCGTCGCTCAAGGCGCTTCTCGAAAAACCGGTTGCCGCCTGAAACCATTCGCTTTTTGCCATGATGCGGAAAGCGAATTTTTTGCGCATCTTGCGCTTGACACTTTGGGGAGCGGCACCTTATAAGCCGCTCATCCTGATGGAACGGCCGGTCACATGACTGTCACGTTTCCCCTGTGGCGGGGTAGCTCAGGTGGTTAGAGCAGCGGAATCATAATCCGCGTGTCGGGGGTTCAAGTCCCTCTCCCGCTACCATTTTCCTTGATCTGAAAAATCCAGACCGCGCCGTTCTGCGCCCGTGTTTCGTTGCTTTTCCGAGGCGGAGAAGCGATTGATTCTGCCAGCAAGTTTCGCCCAAAAAAAGGGAAACCCGCTTACTGCAAAAATGCAGCCAGCGGGTCTCAACCTCTACCCCCTCCCACAAGGGCGGCTGCACAAAAGCACATTGAAAGAATTATGGCAAGATCAAGGCGACCATATTGTTGCTGTTGACGGTCCTGTTCGCCAATTTAGCGGCGGATGGCAGAGCGTGACCTGTTCCGTGTGCCGTTCGTAAGGGGAGCGATAGGACACGATATTTTCGGTGCAGTTCATTTGTACGGGATTGGAAGAGGTATTTTCGTTCCGCTGCGGTTGATGATGTGTTTTGTGCGGTAAAACCCGTTCCGCACGATAAACCGTGGTATCGGCGGCATGCGATGTGCCGGGTATCGACGAGGCGGCGAATGCGGCGATCAAGAGAATTCTTCTGGGATATGCGGACATGGCTCTTCCCCACGTTGAACAACGCAGGAGAACCTGCTGTTCACATAAGCTGTTCCAGCGACATCGGCAAAAAAATGCCCGCTCAAGGCGGGCAATCAGAGGGGAACTGAGGTTAGGAGCCTCGCGTTTGAAACGGACATCTTCCGCATAAGTTCCGCTTGCGGAATAATTTCCGTCGCGCTCTGCGGATAGGCGGCTGCGAAGGCCAAATTTCAAGCCGCACGACACGGAACGATTCGCCGCGCGAACGACTATATTTAGAATACAATTCTATCTTTAGGGAAATTTGGAGCGGGCGAAGGGATTTGAACCCTCGACCCCAACCTTGGCAAGGTTGTGCTCTACCCCTGAGCTACACCCGCTCAAATCCACCGGTCCGGGGTAGTTCGCTGAACCGTGGGCCGCCAAGCGGCGACGGGCGCTATATCGCTCAATCGATTCTGGAATGCAACAGGGAAATGACAAAAACGCGAAAATTTCTTTGAGAAATGCGACAAGCGGCGGAAATGATTGAGAATTTTTCATCTCGCTGTTTTTTCCTGCGTTGCCAAGCGTCGGTTGCCCGCTTAATCAGGAAACAAGGATTGTGGAATCGGCAGAGACAGGCGGCAGGATATGGCGGAAAATTCCCGGAAGACGGCAACGGAGCTGTTCGAGTTTCTCGACGGACTCGGCATTTCCCACAGCACGAAGCAGCACGAACCGGTGTTTACCGTTGCCGAATCCCAGTCGCTGCGCGACCTCATTCCTGGCGGCCATACAAAGAACCTCTTTGTAAAGGACAAGAAGGATCAGTATTTCGTTCTGACCGTTGAGGAAAACGCGGTCGTCGATCTGAAAAGCGTTCACAAGACCATCGGTGCGGCAAGCCGTGTGTCCTTTGGCAGACCGGAAAAGATGCTTGAATATCTGGGCGTCGTGCCGGGCTCGGTGACAGTGTTCGGCGCCATCAACGACACGGACAGGCAGGTCACCTTCGTGCTCGACAGCGATCTTCTGGAAAACGAGTTGGTGAACGGCCATCCGCTTTCCAACGACCAGACGACAACGATCGCGTCCAAAGATCTCATTCGCTTTCTCGAGGCAACCGGACATGCGCCGCTTGTCTTGAAAGTCAGCGAGTGAGATACGATCTTTGCTTCAAATAAGCCAGATGACAGAAGTTTACGGGAGACCGGCATGAGCGGCGACAATAATCCTTACGGCGGTTCCTATAGCGGGCAGATGACTGCAAGTGCCCATCATAATGGCGAGCTGAACGGTGCGGCCTCCGGCCACATCAAGGACACCACGACGGCGGCTTTCTCCAGGGACGTTCTAGAGGAATCGCGTCGCCAGCCGGTACTGGTGGATTTCTGGGCGCCCTGGTGTGGCCCGTGCAAGCAACTGACGCCGGTGCTCGAGAAGGTCATCAACGAGGCGAATGGCCGCGTGAAGCTGGTGAAGCTGAACATTGACGATCACCCTTCGATTCCCGGCCAGCTCGGTATCCAGTCCATTCCGGCAATCGTCGCCTTTGCCGACGGCCGGCCCGTGGACGGCTTCATGGGCGCCGTGCCGGAAAGCCAGATCAAGCAGTTCATCGAGAAGATCGCCGGGCCTGACGCGGGCGACCCCAAGGCCGAGATCGAGGCTGTTCTGACAGAGGCCAAGCAGCTTCTGGCGGATGGCGATTTTAATGGTGCTGCGCAGCTTTTCGGCGCCGTCATGCAAGCCGATCCGGAAAATCCGGCAGCGATTGCCGGTATTGCCGAATGCATGATCGCTGCCGGTCAATATGAGCGGGCAAGCGAACTGCTCTCTTCGCTGCCTGCGGAACTCAACGAAGATGCGGGCATTCAGCTCGTTTCGAAAAAGATCGCGCAATATGAGGAAGCCCGCAAGATCGGCGACCCGGTGGCGCTGGAGCGCGAGCTCGCGCTCGATCCTGATCGTCACGAGGCGCGGGTGAAGCTTGCCAAGGTGCTGAATGCTCAAGGCCGGCGCGACGAGGCCGCGGACCATCTGCTATACGTCATGCGCAAGGACCGGACCTTCGACGATGACGGCGCGCGCCGCCAGCTTCTGGAGTTCTTCGAGGCCTGGGGCTTCAAGGACCCGGCAACCGTTGCCGGCCGCAGGAAGCTTTCGGCGATACTGTTTTCGTAGTGCGGGCATATCCCGGCTGTGGCGGTCGATCCGCCGGCCGGGCAGCAGTGAACAGGGGGGCGTGATTCCCATGCATGTCGGAAATGCGAGATATGTGAAGAACGACGATCTGCCGGAAACCGTGCCGGTGTTTCCATTGCCGGGCGCGCTTCTTCTACCGGAAGGCCATCTTCCGCTCAATATTTTCGAGCCCCGATATCTCGCGATGATCGACTGGGCATTGTCCGGCCATCGCATCATCGGCATGGTGCAGCCCGCCCTGCATGTCATCGAGGCGGGGCTTGAGGGCGGTCCGCTGAGCGCGGTCGGATGCCTCGGCCGCATTACATCCTTTTCTGAAACCGGTGATGGCCGTTATATCATCTCGCTCACCGGCGTGTGCCGCTTCCGTCTGTTGGAAGAGGTGGAGGCGGGCAAACCCTATCGCAGCTTCCGGCATGCGCCTTTCATCGCCGATCTTTCCGGCGAATACGATGAGGATGCGGTGGACCGTGAAAACCTGCTGCGGGTATTCCGCTCGTTTCTGGAGGCCAACCAGCTGGAGGCGGATTGGGAAAGCGTGGAAAGGGCGGGCAATCGCGTTCTCGTCAATTCGCTTTCCATGATGTCTCCCTTCGGACCGGCTGAAAAACAGGCACTGCTGGAAGCGCCTGACCTGAAGACACGGGCCGAAACATTGATCGCCATCACCGAGATCGTCCTCGCCCAGGGATCGGGCGAGGGCGGCAACGTGCTGCAATAGGATCGCCGCCATGGACGACAGGATGAGCAATGTCGATCCCAGGCTCCTGGAGCTTCTGGTCTGCCCTTTGACGAAAGGGCGCCTTTCCTATGACCGCGCCCGCAATGAGCTTATCTCCGAAAGCGCCAGGCTTGCTTATCCGATCCGTGACGGTGTGCCGATCATGCTGATTTCGGAAGCGCGAAAAATAGAAGACTGACCTTCCCGCTTACCCGCCTTCGCACATTGCGCGTCGCGAATTGACGAAGATGCGTTGACAACCATGCGTGGATTTGACCAGAGTCCTGCCCGACATGTCTGTTGCGGGGAGAAAACTGATGTCGTTGCGCGCGCTCGTCCGGATTTCGCTGGTTGCGGTTTCCACCGCCCTGTTTTTCCCGCCAGCCATGGCGGCGGAGCCCTCCCGCAAGGTCGTTACGACCCAAAATGGCGATTATTTCGGCTTCGATCTGAGGACGGAGCAGAATGTCTCGCTGGAGCAATGCGGCGACATTTGCGTCGGCGATACCGCCTGCAAGGCCTTCACCTACAATCCCAAGGTGAAATGGTGCTTCCTCAAATCGGATTTCAATCAGCTGAACGCCTTCCCCGGCGCAGTGGCCGGGAAGATCGTGGAAGTGGCCACGGAAGCCGATATCGGCGCGCCGCAGCGCCTGTCCTTCGTGACCGACAGCCTGCAGCAGGAAGCGCGCCGGCTGAAATCCGGCCTTGCGGCAAATGAGGGCGAGGGCGAACAGGGCCTGGAAGCCCTTGTGCAGATCGCGCGGCAGCAGGCAGCAGCAGGCAATATTCCCGATGCCGTCACGACCTACAAACAGGCCCTTGCGATCACGCCTGACGATGGCGCGCTCTGGGCGGAATTGTCGGAAAAGGCGGCGCAGGTTACTGATAATTATTCCATTGCCGGGCAGGCGGCGTCTGCCGCCATCAATGCCTATCAGCTGAGCCGCACGGTCAGCGCCCGCACCGAGGCCCTGAACCGGCTGGCGAAGGCTTTTGCGCGAACCCAGAATTATCGCGCGGCGCTCAGTGCTTATAAGGAGAGCCTTGCACTTACCGACAATGCGCAGACAAAGGCGGCCTATGCCGATCTGCGCACGCGTCAGGGTTTCCGCGTCATCAACAATACCGTGGATACGGACAGTATCAGCCCGCGCGCCTGCGTGCAATTTTCCGAGCCGCTGGTGAAGAACGGTGTCGATTATTCCTCGTTCGTCACGCTGGACGGGGCCGCTCCCAAGGCCATCGAGGCGAAGGGAAGCGAGATTTGCGTGGAAGGCCTGACCCATGGTCAGCGTTACAAGATCGCGCTTCGCGCCGGCTTGCCGTCTTCAGTGGAAGAGCCACTGGAAAAGCAGGTCGATCTCGATATTTATGTGCGTGACCGCGCCGCCAGCGTTCGCTTTACCGGCGAGAATTTCGTGCTGCCGGGCACGGCCCGCCGCGGCATTCCAATCGTTTCTGTCAATGCCGACAAGGCGGACCTGAAGCTTTATCGCGTCGGCGACCGCAATATCACCTCGCTTCTTTCAAACTCGCAGTTTCTGACGCAAATGGACGGCTATAATGCCGACCGCATTGAAAACGAGATCGGCGAACTCGTCTGGCAGGGCTCGATCGATATCCAGCCCGATCTCAACAAGGACGTGGTTACAAGTTTCCCGGTGGATGAGGCCCTGCCGGAGCGCAAACCCGGCATCTATGTGCTGACCGCCGTGCCGCCGGGCGTAGCACCTGAAACCTGGGATTCCCGCGCCACGCAATGGTTCCTGGTGTCGGATACCGGCATTACCACCTATGCCGGCACTGACGGCCTGAATGTCTTCGTCCGCGCCCTCGGCAGCGCCAAGCCGCTTGCGGATGTGGATTTGCAGCTGCTTGCCAAGAATAACGAGGTGCTGGGCACGGCAAAGACCGACGCGGAGGGCCGCGCGGTATTCTCGGCCGGCCTGATGCGCGGTACCGCGGCACAGGCGCCGGCAATCCTGACGGCGCGCAACGGCGACAAGGATTACGTCTTCCTGGACATGACCCGCGCCGGCTTCGATCTTTCGGATCGTGGCGTGACGGGCCGTGCAGCCCCCGGCGCCATCGACGTGTTCAGCTGGACCGAGCGCGGCATTTACCGCGCCGGCGAGACCGTGCACGCCGCAGCGCTTGCCCGCGACGTCGACGGCAAGGCAATCGAGGATCTTCCGCTCACCTTCATCTTCTCGCGCCCTGATGGCGTCGAGGACCGACGTTTCGTCAGCGATGGTAAGGCACTGGGCGGCCATACTGTCGATCTGCCATTGCAGGCAAATGCGATGCGCGGCACCTGGACTTTGCGCATCCACACCGACCCGAAAACGGCTGCGATCAGCGAAAAGAGTTTCCTCGTCGATGATTTCGTGCCTGACCGGGCGGAATTCGACCTCTCCAGCAAGGCGAAACAGATCGATCCGGGCGCGGAAACGGCCATCGACGTCGATGGCCGTTATCTCTATGGCGCGCCCGCCGCCGGCCTGACGCTGGAAGGTGAGATCGCCATCAAGCCGACGCGCACCAGCGCCGATTTCGAAGGTTATTTCTTCGGTCTGGCCGATGAGGAAAGCGAAGAGGAAAACCGCACCACGCTTGCCGATCTGCCTGATCTGGATGAAGAGGGCAAGGCTAGCTTCAATGTCGATCTGACCGATCTGCCTTCCACTACCCAGCTTCTTTCGGCCAACATCACCGTGCGCATGCAAGAGGCCGGGGGCCGTGCCGTCGAGCGCTCGCTGACGCTGCCTATCAAGGCGGATGCGCCTGTCATCGGCATCAAACCGCAATTTTCCGGCGATCTCGCTCAAAATTCCGTTGGTCGTTTCCACATCATTGGCGTCAGTGCCGACGGCGCCAGACAGGCGATGAATGGCCTGACCTGGAAACTCATCAAGGTAGAGCGGAACTATCAATGGTATCGTCAGGGTAACTCCTGGCGTTACGAGCCGGTGGAATATACCAAGCAGCAGGAAACCGGCACCCTGTCCGTCGATGCCAATGGTGGCGAGATTTCCGTGCCTGTCACCTGGGGCCGCTACCGGCTGGAAGTGGAGGGCGCCGGCAATGGCGCGCCGGTTTCCAGCGTTGAATTCGATGCCGGTTTTTATGTCGAGGCAAGCTCGACGGAAACGCCGGATGCGCTGGAAATCGCTCTCGACAAACAGAGCTACAAGATCGGCGATACGGCCAAACTCAAGATTTCGTCGCGTTTTGCCGGCGAGTTGATGGTGACATCAGGTTCGGAGAAGCTGATTTCCGTTCAGAATGCCGAGATCGGCGCGGATGGCGGCGAGATCGATATTCCGGTCACCGAGGAATGGGGCGCGGGCGCTTATGTCACGGCCACGCTGTTCCGCCCGGGCGATGCGCAGGAAAGCCGCATGCCGATGCGCGCCATCGGCATCAAGTGGCTCGCCGTCGATCCGGCCGAGCGCAAACTTGCCGTCACGCTTGGCGCGCCGCAGAAAACGCTGCCGCGCCAGCCGCTTGAAATTCCGATCACGGTCGCCGGCGCTGACGTGGGCGAAAAGGCTTATGCCATCGTTGCGGCAGTCGATGTCGGCATATTGAACCTTACCCGCTACGAGCCGCCGAAGCCGGATGAATGGTACTTTGGCCAGCGTCGGCTGGGACTGGAAATCCGCGACCTTTACGGCCGCCTGATCGACGGTTCACTTGGCGCCACCGGCCGGCTGCGCACTGGCGGTGACGGCGGACAGGTTGCTCTTCAGGGCAGCCCACCCACGGAAAAGCTCGTGGCCTTCTTTGCCGGTCCGGTCGAACTTGACGCGGACGGCAAGGCGACAGTCAGCTTCGATATTCCGCAGTTCAACGGCACGGCCCGCATCATGGCGGTGGCCTGGACGAAGACAGGCGTGGGACATGCGGTTTCCGATGCCGTCATTCGCGATCCTCTCGTTGTCACGGCTAGCGCGCCGAAATTCCTCGCACCCGGCGATGTGTCGCAATTGCGGCTCAATATCGCCAATACGGATGGCGAGGCCGGTGATTACCGGCTGGATGTGACCAGTAATACGGCGCTGACGGTCGATCAGGGCGAGATGTCGCAAACTCTCGCGCTTCAGAAAGGCGGCAAGTCGTCGCTGACAGTGCCGCTGACGGGCGAACAGCCCGGCAATGGTGCGATCACCATCAAGGTCTCCAATGCATCGGGTGTCTCGCTGGAGCAGGTGCTGAATGTTCCGGTGCGCCCGGCCGTTCTGCCCGTTACGACGCGGCGCGAAATCAAGATCGCGCCAAATAGTAGCCTGACCATCAATGGCGATTTATTGGCTGACAGCATGCTGCTCGGTTCTTCGGTCGCGATCAATGTCACCCGCTCGCCTGCCTTCGATATTCCGGCGCTGGTGATGATGCTGGACAAATATCCTTATGGCTGCGCCGAACAGACGACGAGCCGGGCGTTGCCGCTGCTTTACGTTTCGGAACTGACGAAGGATAGCGGCATGGTCGAGGACCCGGATACCCGCAAGCGGGTGCAGGAGGCGATCTACCGCGTGCTGTCCTTCCAGTCGAGTTCTGGCAGCTTCGGCCTCTGGTCGCCGGGCTACGGCGATCTGTGGCTCGATGCCTATATCACCGACTTCCTGACCCGCGCCCGCGAACAGAATTACGATGTTCCCGAAACGGCCATGGTGCAGGCGCTGAACAACCTGCAGAACGGTCTTTCCTATGACAGCAATGTCAAGGATCGCGGCAACGAGATCGCCTATTCGCTTTATGTCCTGGCGCGCAACCGCAAGGCGGCGATCAATGATCTCAGATATTACGCGGATACGGCGCTGGCCGATTTCGCCACGCCGCTCGCCAAGGCGCAGGTTGCTGCCGCCCTTTCGCTTTATGGCGATCAGGCCCGTTCGAAGGCCGTATTCGGCGCTTCGCTCGACATGGCAAGCCGCACCACCAATGTCAGCTTCGCCCGCGCCGATTATGGCTCGGCCCTGCGTGACGGGGCGGCGACGCTGGCGCTTGCGGCGGAAAGCCGTCCGGTTCCGGCCGTCGTGCCGCAGCTTGCCGGTGCCGTGGCCAAGGAATGGGAAAAGAAGCCTTATACCAGCACCCAGGAACAGGCATGGATGCTGCTGGCCGCCCGCGCCGTGAAAGGCGAGGACAGGGATATTCGCCTGGATGTGAACGGTGACTTGCAGACCGGCGGCTTCGGCAAGCGGATGAGCGGCGATGAATTGCTGGCCGCCCCCTTGAAGATCGCCAATGCCTCGGCCGATCCGGTCACGGCTGTCGTCACCACGGTGGCGCCGCCGGCGCAGCCGCTTGCCGCAGGCGGCGAAGGCTTCACCATTACCCGCACCTATTATTCCATGGATGGCGAGGAGGTGAACCCGAGCGAGGTGATCCAGAACGAGCGTTATGTCGTGGTGCTGAATGTGGTGCCGCAGAATAACTGGCAGTCGCGCATTCTGGTGACTGACCTGTTGCCCTCCGGTTTCGAAATCGACAATCCGAGCCTCGTCAATTCTGCGCAACTGTCGAATTTCGACTGGTTGCCGGAAACGGAAGCGGCGCATACCGAATTCCGCTACGACCGTTTCGTGGCGGCCTTCGACCGCTCGGCCGGTGACAGTTCGGAGATTGCGCTCGCTTATGTGGTGCGCGCCGTCACCCCAGGAACCTATGACCACCCGGCAGCCTCGGTTGAGGATATGTACCGGCCGCAATTTGCCGCCCGCACGGCAACCGGCCGCATGGAGGTGCGCTCGGCAAACCCATGAGGCGACGCAAGGCGATCATTGTCGGCATCATGACGGCCGCTCTGCTTATGGGCGGCGCGGCCTTCGGTCTCGATGCGCTGGACAAGGCCTATCCGCCGCCGCTGGACGCTGCGCAGCAACGCTCCTTCGAGGTTCTGGACCGCGACGGCAAGCTTTTGCGCGCCTTTGCGACACCCGATGGCCGCTGGCGACTGAAAACCACGGCGGCCGAAGTCGACCCACTGTTCCTACGCATGCTGGTGGCCTATGAAGACCAGCGTTTCTATGAGCATCACGGCGTCGATCCCTTCGCGCTTTTGCGCTCCGCCTGGCAATTGGTCAGCAACGGCCGGATCGTTTCCGGCGCATCGACGCTTTCCATGCAGGTGGCGCGGCTGATCGAGCCGCGCGCCGATCGGTCATTTTCGGCGAAATTCCTGCAGGCCGCGCGCGCGCTCCAGATTGAGAGGCGACTCACCAAGGCGGAAATCCTCGATCTCTATCTGAATATCGCGCCCTATGGCGGCAATCTCGAAGGCGTTCGCGCCGCAAGCCTCGCCTGGTTCGGCAAGGAACCGGGCCGGCTCGATACGGCGGAGGCGGCCCTATTGGTGGCGCTGCCGCAATTGCCGGAAAAGCGACGCCCGGATCGTTTTCCAGAGACGGCGAAACAGGCGCGCGAGCGCGTATTGCAACGGCTTGCCGTCGAGCGCGTCGTGGGTGAGGGGGAGGCGGAACGTGCGGCTCTTGCGAGTACGCCTTCCAGCCGGCGCGATCTTCCGGCCTATGCGCCGCATATGGCCGTCGCCGCGCGGGTGAAATTCCCAAATACTGCCGCGGTGCGCTCCACGCTGAAACTGCCGATCCAGCGGGAGCTGGAGGGTGTCGCCCGCCATGCTGCGGAAAAGCTCGGCGACAGGGTCTCCGTCGCCATCGTCATGGCGGATGCGCAGAACGGCGATATTCTGGCGGAAGTGGGGTCGGCGGACTATCTCGATACGGCAAGACGCGGTTTCGTGGAGATGAGCCGGGCCATTCGCTCGCCGGGCTCCACCCTCAAGCCATTCATCTACGGCCTTGCCTTCGAAGACGGTCTTGTCGGACAGGAAACCATCATCGAAGATCGCCCGGCCGACTTTTCCGGCTACAGGCCGCGCAATTTCGACATGCATTATCAAGGCGATGTCAGCATCCGGCAGGCGCTGCAACTGTCGCTTAATGTTCCTGCCGTCAAGCTGCTCGATGCGGTCAGCCCCTCGGCGCTGATGGTGCGGTTCCGGCGGGTGGGCGTCAAACTCGCACTTCCCGCCAATGAAGCGCCCGGCCTTGCCATCGCCCTTGGCGGCGCGGGTATTTCGCTGGTCGATCTGGTGCAGCTTTATGCGGGGCTTGCCGGCGGCGGCGATCCCGTGCGGCTTGGAGACGGTGTCCGCGCCGCCCCGGAACGGCTGGAGAGCGACCGTTTATTCTCCGATGCGGCGATCTGGAACATCTCCGACATCCTGTCCGGCGTGCTGCCGCCGCTCGGCATGAAACAGCGCGGCATCGCCTACAAGACCGGCACCAGCTATGGCTATCGCGATGCCTGGTCGGTGGGTTATGACGGGCGGCATGTAGTTGGTGTCTGGGTCGGCCGGGCCGACAATGGCGCGGTGCCGGGCATTGCCGGTTATGCAACGGCCGCCCCGATCCTGTTCGAGGCCTTCGAGAAATCCGGCGTGGCGATCACGCCGATGCCGGCCGCACCTTCCGGTGTCGCGCGGGTGGCGGTCAATGACCTCCCCGCCAATCAGCGGCGTTTCACCACGACGGCCAGCGGCCTGCTTTCCGCTTCAAGACGTGAAAGCGCCCCGCGCATCGTTTACCCGCCCGAGGGCGCGCGTGTGGAGCTTTCCGGTCAGTCAGGCATCTCGCCGCTGGTGCTGAAGCTGCAGGGCGGGCGGGCACCTTTTCGCTGGCTCGCCAACGGTTTGCCTTTGCCGAATGCATCCCATCGCCGCAACAGCGAATGGCGGCCCGAAGGTCAGGGATTTTCCACACTCACGGTGATCGACGCCGACGGACGTGCCTCGAGCGTGCGGGTTTTCGTCGAGTAATTCGCAGGAAAATTTGGTGTCCACGAGAGGTGCGTCACCTTATTTCTTAGTATTTGATTTTGTTTCGCTTTCTGCGCTCGTTCCCTCACCTGAAACAGGGTGAGGGGCGGCTATGTTCCCGATCTGATCCGCCACGATGCGGCTTGTCTCGATCCCAAGGCGGCGCCGATCGATACCCCGCGTGTAGATTTCTGCGGTCGCGAGGTTCGTCCACCCGTACTGAGCAAGGAGGTGATGTGACGCTGCGCCACCTTCAGCGGCAAGCGTCGCGCTGAGCTTCCTTAGGCCATGCGCGGACTTATAGACCTTCGCGTCATTGCACTGGTCGCGAAACCAATTCCCGAACCCCTCCTTAACGAAAGGCTTGCCGCGAGATGTCTCGACCAGGTGCAAGCCTTTGCGAGGCGTAGCATTGATGACAGTAATCAGATCATCCGAAAGTTCGACCGTGATCCGCGCGCCTGTCTTCTCTGTATCCATAGAAAGGATCTTGCCGCTGATGTGCTGGCGGCCGGCTCTCACCACATCAGATCGGCGCAAACCAGCCAAAAGCATAAGCTCCATCGCCAACCGCGCCGTCGTGCCGATCTCGTGTTTCTGACGGAATGCCTTAACCTCGTCGATTGTCCAAGCGGGGAAGCCGCCCTTCTTGTAGTCGGGCGCCTCGACGCCAAGCGATGGATCTACGGCGACGAGTCGCATCTTCTTTGCCCAGCCGAACATGCCGCGCATTACCTTGAGGAAATTCCCGGCCATCGCCGGCGTCTCATGCCGCTTATCGACGCCCTCTTGGATGACGTCCTGGGTGATGACCTTTAGAGATGACTTTGCTGCGGTCTTAAGCACCTTCACCATGATCAAACGCTGCTGCTTTTGCGTGGCGGGGCTGTACCCTGCCCACTTTGCGCTTTCTGTCGTATATCTCTCCCACAACCAGCCCAGTGTTCCTTCGTGCGCCGTTTCCACCTTGACCGGAGAACCGTTTAGCGCTGCCATGTATGCCGCCTTGAACTCGGGGTCATTGGGATTGGGCAAGCGGATCCGCTTCCCTTTTCCGAGACGAAAATAAAAGACCCACTTGTTATGGCGGGTCTTCTGCTTGTGCACATGTGGGTAGAGTTTCCTGGGCATGCCCGAGATTTCACAGTACGGGACGCGAGTAGTCAATTCCCTTACCCTTTTCGTTCTCGGAACTCGGTATGACGGTGATGACGGTATCGCCCACCTTTATCTCGATCCGGCACCCTGAATTGTTAGCAACCTCGGCGGCTCGCATCATGTCTTGTTTTCGTAGAATCGCCGGCTGGGTCACTGGGAATGATCCCCCCCGAGTTTCGGAGGTTCGATCATTTCAACGATTGCTTCGATCTCGTCGGCAGCTGCACGTAGTCGCTGCGCAAGCGGCTTGTGACCGTAGCCGCTCACGTTGCATTCGCTCAACGCTTTGGCGGCTCTGCCGAGACGCACGAAATCGTCCTTCCATGCATTTGCCGGATCGACGCCAAAGGCTGCTGCGAATAGCTCGATGTTTTTTGCTGCCGTCTCAAACGTGGCTGTTCTATTCTGGACTGCCCGCTCCAGTTCGTCTTTATAGCGCTGGCGGTTTCTCTCTATTTCTTCATCAACCCGCGCCCGCGCTTCTTTGGTCGCCTCGTTGACAAGTAGTCGCATCGCGCCATCGGCTCGACGCAAAATGCTTGCAAGGAAGCCGCGCGATATCGGAGCTGGGCTGTTCTTCTCTGCCTCGCGGATCGTTTTCCATGACCGGCCATCGAATTCGCGCAACCCCCACTGGGGCGGTAGATCGGACAGATCATCCACGACGCCAGGCGCGGTGTGTATCCACCAGAGATCGCAGTATTGCGCGACCGATTCCGCTTTTCTCGGATCTGCGGCCTCACGCTTCCAATCGGAACGGGTGACTTTGATCTCTACGCCGTGCAACTCCAGACCGCGAGACGGCCAAAGCGACATGATGACGGCGTCCGCATAACGGCGAGATCCCGATCCAGTCGCGTCGGCAACTTCCCACATGATGGCATATTCAGGTTCCGCCCAGCGCTTTGACATTCCGTTGCGGATGTCTGTCGATGTGAGCTTGATAGGCTTGGATTTTGAGAAAAGGTCCGTCATCAAGCACCTCTTTCCCGCCCGATACGCAACATCTGACGCCAGGCATTCGCAAGGCCGTTCGACACGTTTCCAAAACTACGCATAGCCCTCAGCCCTACTGCGATCATCGCATCATCTGCTTCAACAGGCACAACAACGAAGCCTTCGGGGACAGCAATGCTTTCTATGGGGCTGTTAGATCGACCATTCCAGCGGTCAATCAAATACGACAAGCGATCTTCGTCATCCAGCTGAGGTGTATCGGCTGCGCACATGGTCATGACTGCGTCACATGATGTGCAGTATATTGCGGCCTGATGATCGAGGTTGCCGCTAGTGAGCTTTCTGTAGGACTGGCTGGAATCCGTTTCGGGAGCGCCGCCGCAGAAAGGGCAAGGCTTGAGGGACTGCTTCGTAGTACCTGACATCAATTCACCTCGCTCTTAGCGCGAAGTGGGCGGTCACCCTCATCATGCTCTACGTATTCCGACAGGTCGCATCCGCAGCGCTGAAAATCTAGGATCTCCTTTGCGCGCTCCAGATTGTCATTGCATCCCCATTCGTCCAGCGCGTCGAGGAAGTCGGCGAGTTTTTGCTCAAGAGGATCACTCACTCGCTGTCCTCCTGCTTTGCCAGCGCTGCGGCGCGGATAAGCCGGTCGAGCTCGGCAACGATAAGCGCCCCAGCCTTTTCAAGATCGCGTACACGGGTAGTGGGCTTCCAGAAGTGGCGCTCCCAAGGCCATATCGACAGAAAAGCCGCCCAGCCCTCGATATCCTGGCCGTTCTTTGTCAGGCTTCCCGGAAGTTGCGTTGAGCCGCGTGCGTTATCGCTGACGGCAGCGAACATCGCATAGCATGCCGCTGCGATGGCAATGCTCCCGTCGCCATGGGCGTCATCATGATGGGCCGTCCAGCCCTCTTGCTCGATCTGTCGGCTGCGTTCGGCTGCAATCGCCTTCAGGCCGTCGCTATCCAACACTGGGTGGCGTCGAAGTGGCTGAACGAAAACTTCGTTGATGTGCCTCGCAATCAGGTCGTACTGCTCGTCGGTGATATCGGTCGCAGCGTCACTATTAACACCGAACACGATTTCCCAAAGCTCCGATCCATCAAGCTTTACATATGAGACGTGTCCTTTGCCGTCGCACACCTCGCACAGCAAGGACGGAGTGCCGATAGGGCAAGTTTCGTCATGTTCAATTTTGGTGCATTCGCAGGCTTGGGTTTCGAGGGTTGTTTCCGCCACGGACAGTGCAGCGCGCTTACCGTCCTCGTATCCGCGACGATAAGTGGCCTCACGTCGGCACTGACGACTGTTTAACCGTGTCATTGCCCATTCCTCCGCAACAGATGATAAGTTTCAAGGAATGTCTCGGCGGCAACGTGCGGATTTTCCCAAGGGAATATTTCGGCCTCAAAAGGGCGGCGCCCTTCAACCGTTGCCCATGTATGACCGTTGCTCGGCATGAGGTCCCGCTGCTCGGTCGCAAGCATGCATAGATCCAGATGCTTGATGTACGAGGGGAATAGTATCTTGACCCTGAAGCGGGAAAGGCCGGCGGCCTCGCATCGTTTCTCGACTGCTTTGAAGTCCGGGCATTTTAATTTCAGGGGCGAACTCATGTCGCCGCAGGTCGCCTCGCCAACCTCATGCATTAGCGCCGCCATCTTGCTTCCCGGCTCGGCGTGACCGGCCATGATGATGCAGTGCTGGGCTACGGAATAATAAACCCGTTTGCCTGTGCGACGGCTGACACATTGACCAGAGAAGCGTGACTGGAATGCGAGACCATAAGCAACATCCTCAATCGTCAACTGCGATCCTTCCGGATTATCGAAGTCAAAATAGGTGCCGGATCCGAGAAGGATCGTCGGTCCGATGATGTGATGGACAGGTGCGGTAAGCTCAGTCATCAGGAAACCCTCATAGGCATAACGATGTAATCTTCGTCGGCGTCGCCATCCGGCGTGAAATGTCCCGGCGCGCCGGGGTCCGTGCCGTGGAGACAAAAGGATGTGGTGGAGATGCTGGACAGTGTTTCGTTGACGAATGTCGGATTGAACCCCCGCAGATGGCTGTCGCCGTCGAATTCGATATCGACCGGCTCGGATGCATTCTGACCGTCACGCGCCACCAGTTCGATCTGCATGACGCCGCTCTGGATATCGAGGCGGACGGAAGATTTGCTGATGTCGCCGGCAATGACGCTCACGCGGGTGATGGCCTTGCTGACCGTTGCGCGGTCGGCACGAAGGAAGATGCTGCTGCGCGCCGGGATGATGCGCTTGTAATCCGGGAACGTGCCGTCCACGAGTTTGGAGACCAGCGAGATATCTTCGCATTCCATCACCAACTTGCGGTCATTGATGAAAAACGAGCAAACGGCCTTGCTGTGGCCGACGAGCTTGCGGATCGCCTGTACCGTCTTGATCGGGATGATCGGCGGATCGAACGCATTCAATTCACTCGGCGAGATCCGCGAGGCCGCCATTTTCAGGCCATCGGTCGCGACAACGGCAAGTCTGCCGTTTTCCAGTCCCTCGACGAAGGTGCCGGAAAGATACGGGCGATCCTTCATCGTCGTATTCATGGCATAGGCCACCCTGCCGAGCGCATCGGTCAGGAGGTTCGCCTGCACGGTAAAAGCCAACGGCGGGCGATCCGTGCCGATGGACGGGAAATCGGATACGGGCAGGGTGTGCAGATTAAACCGCGACCGGCCGCCGCTGACCGCCGCTTGACTTGGAAACTTGCCGGGGGCGACGGTGATTTCCGCCGACTCCGGCATGTTCTTCACGATCCGATAGAATTCATCGGCCGCAATCGTCAGGCCCTCGCCGGCGGATGGCTCCAGCAGCTCGCAGCGCGTTTCGATCTCAAGATCAAGATTGGTGCCGCGCAACAGCAGGCGGTCACCGTCCGGCTGCAACAGAACGTTTTCAAGGATCGGGATATTGTCCTTGGCGGGTACGGCCTCGGTCACGGCGGCAAGTGCCGTCAGAAGCTCGGATCGATGGGCGCGGAAATGGATAGGGTCTTTGCTCATGTGGCCCTCAGTTCCGTTTTCCGGTGAGGAGGTCGGCAATCCCACGCTCGTGGGAGGGGGGGGCAAGATCAAAGTGACGCGACAGGATTTCCATCGCCTCATCAATGTTGCCTTCTGCCATACGCCGGTATGCCTCGCCGACATGATAAAGGTCGCTGTCGTCGAGCTTATGCATTTGATCGTAGGCGTCGATTATGTCGTCTTCGTCCAGGTCGCCGATTTCAACCTGTACCTTCGCATTGAAAGTCAGATCAGAAACAATCGCAGGGCGAAGACAATGCTTCTTGAGCCATGCGGCGATACGCTCGTCATTGTGATCGTCTGAAAAATTGATCGTGATTTCCTGATTTACAAACATTTGCGGCTCTCCAGAATTTTCGCGTACATGCTGGGGCAGGGCAGCGTGATGCTGCTGCCGAAGCGGCGGATGACAACTGTGGTGAAATCAAACCTTGCCTGTTCCCAGGTGTTGCCGTTTATCGGGGCCACAAGGCCAAGCTCCTTGCATCGCGTTGTGACGCGGCTGAAGCTGGCGCCGTAGTGGTCGGCAATCTGGTTTCGGCCCATGCCGCGTTGAACGCAGCGCGCCAGCATGACGGGTGACGGCAATTTACTGCCGCCGCGCTTATCGGTGTGCCGCATGATTGACACTCCTTTCGTGGACGTTGAGAGATTTGAGAAGATTGCGGCTGTCGGCCCACGTGGCGTGGCCGACCCATGCGGCAAGGAATTTCTCCAGCCGCTGATGATCGCCGCCGGCGCGATAGGCGCGGATCTTGCGCTTCGCCCGTGTGACGCTGTCGCGGCGCAAAAGCTTGTGGGTGGGCCAGATGCGATACCCGACGAAGTTGGCACCCCGGCTGACGGGCTGGATGCTCCATTTGGAGAATCTGAGACCCAGCCGCTCGCGGGACAGTTCCTCAATCGAGGCGCGTACCTTGCGCAGATGCTCCGACGATTGCCCGAGAACCACGATATCGTCCATGTAACGATACCAGTAGCGCTCGCCGAGATCCTGTTGCAGATGCCGATCAACCACGCCGCCGTAGATGTTGGCGAAGATCTGCGACAAAAGATTGCCGATTGGCAGGCCGATACCGTCACGCGGCAGCATGGTCTCGATCAAGCGCAGCGTGGCACGGCAGGAAATCTTCGCCTCGATCAGCTGCCAGAGCGCGCTGTGCTCGATGCTGGCGAAGTATCGGGAGAAATCGGTCTTGAGGATATAGAGCGGTTCCGCGTCACAGGTCAGCCGTCGCATATCGGCCTGCAATGCAGTCGCAGCTGCATGCGTTCCTTTGCCCGGACGGCAGGCGTAGGTGCGCGGAAGCAGCGTCGCCTGAAATATCGGCTCGATGACGGCGCAAAGCGCATGCTGCGCCACACGATCCTCGAAGGGTAGCGCCGATATCATCCGCTCCTTCGGATCGAAGATCTTGAAATTGTGCGGCTGGCCGGGACGATAGCTGCCATCGCGCATAGCCTGCGCCAGATCCTCCAGATTGAGGATCGAGAATTCGTTGAACTCCAGAAAGCCGGTCGTCAGGCGCTTGCCAAGGGCGGTACGCCTGAAGGCATAACGCATGTTGGCGTCTGCCGTGATCTTTCCGATAAGGTTCCGGTATTTCTTTCCCATGATAATCGCTCCGGATTGCCGGTCGCGGGTTTCGACGGCATAGCCGCTACTCCCCGCTTTACCGGACCCTGTCATGTGTTCGCCGAAGCCGGACGATCGGGCCGACCACCCTGACGGCGTGGCATAAACCGCCGTGCCGACCGTGGAAGATGACCGGCGTGGCCGTGGCCTGCGCCGAGTCGTGAATGGATCGTCGCTCGCGCCGCGCGCCCCGATGTTCTCGTTCGAGTTCTCGGGCCAGTAGTCCAAGTTCGCGTACCGGGAGCCGGCGTTGTCGCCGTTGATCCAGGAGCCGCCAAAGATGGACGGGCGCAACAGCATCATGACCCCGACCGCCCGTTGCCTTTTGCGTTCCGGATCCACTGGCCGAGCATCGATCCCGTTTCAGCAATATGGCGCAGCGCCACCTTGTGCTGATGATGGGAAAGGAATTTCAGCTTCGGATCGGAGGCAAAGCGCAACCAGAAGCGCAGCGTTGCCAGATTGGCGTCTGCTGCGTAGAGCTTTGAGGCCTGTTTCGACTTCGCTGCCTGATAGAGAAAGCCGACCTGGTCAAACAGCAGTCCGATCAGCCGATCCCGCAGCACGCCATGGCTGCGAGGGCATTTCTGGAAGATCGGATAGAGGTAGGCCACGGCTTTCTCGAATTTCTCGACGATCGCCAGATCCTGCGGATTTACATATTCATCTCGTGTCATGGCTGGCGATCATCCGTTTCAGGGGACCCGCGCTTTCGCGCGTGTCAGGCATGGTTCAGGTGGTCGCTCGCGCCGCGCGCCCCGAGGCTCACGAACGAGAGCTCGGGCCAGCAGTCCAAGTGCGCGCACCGGGAGCCGGCGTCGTCGCCGCTGACCCAGGAGCCGCCAAAGATGGACGGGCGCGGGTTGTCCGGATCGCCGTCCGTGCCCCACTGCCACATGGTGCCGGTGATATCGAAAAGGCCCCACTTGCTGATGAAGTTGATGGCGTTCTCGTCGAGCGCGCCGGTTACGGTCGGCTCACTGTCACGGGATGTGCGCTCCTTCACGCCATAGGCGGCAGCAAAGAATTCTTCCGCGCCGAGAAGGCGCTTGCCGTGACCGGTGTAGATCTCCACAGCCGTCGCATAGTCGAGCGTCTTGAAACGGTTCTGGCCGTCGAGCTTCATCGGCAGGTCGCGGCCATCGGCGATGATCGCCCTGGCGCGGCTGGTGCCCTGTTCGTGGTGGTCGGCATCCAGAAGGTAGATGTCCGCCCAGAACAATTTGCCTCCCAAGGTCTCGACCAGCGCCATGCCACGCGGATCCGGGCACGAAGGGCGAAACCCGATATCCCAGATGGAATAAGGGTTGATCGCAGGCGCGCTGTCGCCGCCTTCGCGGGCCTTCGCGTTGCCGCCCGGGGCGAAATGGAAACCGGCAAACAACGGCTCTTCTGTCGGCGACGATTGCAGAACCCTGCAGAACAGGTTGCCGCTTTCATCGATGCCGACGCCATAATCGCGACCGGGGAGAAGTTCGCCGGTCGGAACGGGCGTATCGTCGTCGAAGCGGACCGGGCGATTATCGGTCACGACAATGGTTCCTGCCTTGACGATAATATCGGTGCGGCCGATGGCCGCCAGAACCGGGCTTGAAAGATCACGACGCGTCATTCCGAGCGTGTGTTTGGTGAGGTTGGCTGTTGCCGTCATGGTGATAATCCTGATTGAAGGGAGAGAAAGAGACCCGCGCTTTCGCGCGCGTCAGGCAGGCGTCAGGTGGTCGCTCGCGCCGCGCGCCCCGATGCGCTCGATCGAGTACTCGGGCCAGGAGCCCAAGCCCGCGAACCGGGAGCCGGCGTTGTCGCCGTTGAGCCAGGAGCCGCCAAAGATGGACGGGCGCGGGTCGTCGATGTCGCCGTCTGTTCCCCAGACCCAGAGATTGCCGGTTGCCTGCATGAGGCCGTAGAGGCTGGTGCGTGCTGCATCGAGACCGGTAGTGCGCGGGCGATTGGTGGCGCTGGAGCGTTCGGTCACGCCATGGGCGGCGGTTCGGAATTCGTCAAAGGTCAGCAGGCGCTTGCCGTGGCCTTCGAGGATGGATTTCGCGGTCGGGTAATCGAGAAGATCCAGCGTGCTGCCGGTGGCTGGCGTCACGCCAAAGCGGCTGGTGCCGTGCACGGCGTGATCGACGCCGAGAAGATAGATATCGACCCAAACGATGTTTCCGGCGATGACGCGCACCATGCCGCGCGGATCCGGGCAGGCGGGGCGATACTCGATATCCCAGAGGGAATGCGGATTGATGGCCGGCGTGCTGTCGCCGCCCTTGCGTTCGGTCGCATTGCCGCCGGGGGCGAAATGGAAACCGGCGAAGAAGTCTGCTTTCAGGGGATTGTCGTTGGCGACGGTGGCGAACAGATCGCCCATGGCATTGATGCCGACAGCATAGTCGCTACCGGGCACCAAGTCGTCGAGCGCAATCGCGGTTTCGCGATCATAGGAATACGTGCGGTCGCCGATCTCGACCAGCGCCCCGGCCTTGATGGAGATCGAGGTCGGGCCGGTGGCGAGCAGGATCGGCCCGCTTGGGCTGGGATTGTGAATGCTGATTGTCTGCGGTTCGGCAGTCGTTGTCATGGGTTGGTCCTTTTTGGTTTGGGCTGGACGTGGTCAGACGCGTGCCGCTGCGGCGTGCATGCGTTCGATTTCGGAGAGACGGGGCGCAGAGTGCCACGCCACCGATGCAGCCGAGCAGAAGCACGGCAGTGATGCATGCAAGAAAGAAGCGGCCATAAGGAACGGCGCTGTCCTTGCGGAAGGTGCCGAGGTCATGGCGGGTCTGCGGGATCATGGGGGAAATGTGGATCAAAGCTGCCTCCATCCGTTTCGGATGCCGCCTCGCGGGAGAGGCGGACACCGAAACCGGACGTGGCGTCACGCAGGCAACGGCGTCATTCGACGGCCGATGCGCAAATCCTTCCGTGCGTGCAACAGGGTGATGTAAGAAATGCGAAGCGCATCGGACGCCCGCACATCGCCTGTCTGGTAACGTTTGCGGATCTCGGACGCTGCCCGAAGGCGAGCGAATGCCGAGATGATGTGCGCGGCACCTGCGCGCCAGCCGTCATCAATGTAAGACTGCCGGAATGCAGGTCCGCAATGTGCTTTGCGGCGCTGTGCTGGTGAGAATTTCGCCATGTTAATCTCCGTCCGTTCGGGAAACCGCCTCTGGTGAGGCGGAAACCGGAGCGGACGATCAGGCGGCAGCGCGCTTTTCGAGAACGCGCTTGTCATAGGCGCGGATGGCGGCAGCTCCGCCGCAGCGCTTGATCTCGGAATCCGTGAAGTATTCGCGAAGCGGCGTGACCATGCAGAGGTCACCCTGGCGCAGAATGGCGTCGGACATCGCGTCAATCAGTTCTTCGTCGTTGTTGGTCTTGATGTGCAGCATTGCGGTCTCCATCCGTTGAGATTGGACCGGGCGGCGCGAGGTTGAGAGGGGCTAGGGTCGCCGCCCGGTCTTTCTCCGAGCCGTGAGGTCAAAGCGGCTTGGATGGAGAGGATTATTTGCCAAATAGGCACATTTCGTCAATATAGATTTTGCCTATTTGGCAAATTATTTTTGACAGATAGGCAAAATATTGAATCTCAAACATTTTTCTCGGGCAACAAAAAAGCCCGCCGTGTGAATGGCAGGCTTTTTATGAAGGTCGCATCTGGATATTTATCCCGACGCTGTCATCTTTTGTACTAGGCGTTGCCGAGCGGCCGGCGTTAGTTTTTTCCATTGACCGCTTCTAATGACAGACTGGATGGCGGCGACCCAGACGATTTGTACTCCTCGGATGGGCGGGGCGTTGTGGCTTTCCAAATCAAACGTGCCTTTCTCCGAGCCTCTCAACACCCGCTTAAGGTACCGCTGACCAGTAGAGGTTTTAACCGCCGCTTCCCATCCTAAGACTTCTTCAACAACCACGCCCTGTCTCCAGCAGATTATGATGTCGCCATCGTCATATCGTGGCCACATAGATTCGCCGTAGACCTCAAATGCCAGGGCATCTTCCGGTAACGGGAAGGGCGTTTCTATTTCGTAGAGGCCTTCCGGCGGGATCTGCTCTTCGTCGGGTGATATTTCTGCTCCTGCTCCGATTCGCCCCATGATTGCCACCACGTTTGATGTGCGCGGGTTTGTGGTCGGCAACAAATCTTGTGGCTCGACCGCCAAAGCTGCAGCAAATAAATCCATATGATGAACGGACAGCCTTCGCTCGCCCTTCTCCAATCGTCCAGTGAACGACACCGAAAGGCCTGTCTCTTCAGCAAGTTCCTCGATTGTGAGGCCTTTGCTTTTCCGAATTTCGCGTATGCGGTTGGGATAGTTTTTGTCCATGAGGCAAATTTCCATTTGCTGATGAAACGCGCCAGAGCCTAATAGGCAAAAAATGTGCTTGACGAAAATTTGCCTATTTGGCACATTTCGCCGCATGGACGCTCTATCAACATTCTTAAGTGAAACAGGTGAGAAGCTTTCGACCTTTGCTGTGCGCATCGGTCGCTCGCCCAGCACCTTGTCTCGCGCCATATCGGGTCGCAGAGATCCAAGTATTGACTTGGCGAGGGATGTTGAGAGGGGCACACGCGGGCGCGTCTCCGCTATCCAGTTCATTGAGGTGTGCCTCAATGCGCAGAACCCGGAAAGCGCATCACTTCAGGAGGCCGCAGAATGACGGCGCTCCAGTTTTTCCGCAGCGTAGGGAAGTGGTCATCCCGCGTGGCTCATAACCACGATGTCGCAGGTTCGAATCCTGCCGCTGCAACCAATCCCGTCGCTTTCCTGGCAGAGCGCGCACGGGATGCCGGACGGAAGAGGCTTTGCACGCCTGCGGACCCTTCCGTCCGGATCGCCTTTCCTGTTGCGCGAGGGTTACTCCTTTCCCCTCCGCGCACCCGCCGTGACGCCTTTCCTCCCGGCTCCGGCGGCCCTTTTCTTTCGTTGTTCCCATCTTTGTCTCTCCAGCTTGTGCCGCCGCTGATGTGGCGGGGCTGTGGTTGATCTGATGGGCAACGAATAGGCCGCGCCTGCGCGGGCTTCACCGAATCCTTTTCCGATTTTCTTTCCTTGACGCGTTTTCAGGGGTGTTTTCGTGCGCACTATTTCCGAAGAAGAAATCCGCAGCCTGAAGGGTGCGACAGACGCCAGCTACAAGCTGGGCGGCGGCGTGACCGATTTTCCGCTGCTGACCCGCGTCAACGTTTCGACGCTCTCCAAGTATGCCAGCTTCAATGACGAGAATGGCGAAGCGCTGATCCCCGTCGATGTCGCCATTGAGGCAGACCGCCGCGCGAAAAGTCCCGTCATCGTAACCGCCATGGCGCGAAAGCTCGGTTACCGGCTCGTCGTCGATGACGAGCGCCAGCCCGAAGCGCGGCCGATCAATGAGGCCGACATGATGGACCTGATGTCGGAGTTTGCCGATGTCATCAAGGTTGTCCAGGAGGCGAGCCGCACTGGGACGCTCGGCACTGCTGCCGTAACCAAGCGCATCACCAAGGAAGTGCACGAGCTTATTCGTGAACTGAAAGAGCTGATGGTCAACGCGCCGCAGAGGCCGGACCGATGACGCTCGCCATGGCCGAAACCAGCCGCCCAAAACTCGTCAAGGAGGCCCGCGCTGCGCGGGTTCTCGCCCTTTGGCGGATTGGCCGCTCCACCCATGAAATCTCAACAACGCTTGGCCTCGCGGAATGCGAGGTCTGCCGCATTATCGAGGAGGCAGGACATTGAGTGCAGCCGTTTCTCTCTTTGCGCAACCGCTTTCGGATCGTGACCGGGGTTTTCTGCGCCATGTTGCTCACGCAGACGGCTGGCGCGACATCCGTCATGGCGAGATGCCGTCCGCCGTGCAGTGCATGCGCGCCGGATATGTCCGCCTCTCGAATGACAAGCGGCAGGTAATCATCACCAGCAGCGGGCAGACTTACCTCCGCCAGTTGAGAGGTGTGCACTGATGGAGCTGTTCGATGCACTTCCAGCCCCGATCCGCACGGCGATAAATGACGCTGGTTTCGAGTTTGTACCGCGCTTTGCTGCAAGGCTGCTGGCACGGGGTGTCTCGGCTGATCGTGCCGCCGAGATCATCCGTGAAACCGACCTGCGCCTGATGCGCAAAGGCGGTGTGGCATGACGCTCATTGGCGAACGCAGACAATTCATTCTCGGCGAAGCCTGCCGGCAAGGTTACTTCGACATTGGAAGCGAGGGAGACCGCAAGTCTGCCGTATCGCTGCACATGGCGGGTTTTCTTGCGCGGGATCCGAAGGTGTCAGGCCGGTTTTATCCGACAAGTGCCGCGAGAGACGAGACCGGCATCATTGAGGATGAGGGTCGTGAAGAGCGCGTTGCACTGGCAATGGGACCATACCAGCTTCTGCCGCCACTCACGAAAGACGAATTCGCTGGGCTCGAAGAGGATATCCTTGCCAACGGCGTGCTGGTTCCTGTCGAATATGATGAAAACGGCAATATTCTCGATGGTCATCACCGTGTCGCCATCTGCGAAAAGCACGGTATCAAGGATTGGCCGCGTTTCGTGCGCAAGGGTCTTTCGGAAGACCGGAAGCGCTCATTCGCCCGTTCGCTGAACCTTCGCCGCCGCCATCTGTCGACGGCACAAAAGCGCATCGTCATCGAAGAACAGTTGCGAGAAACACCGTCCCTGTCATCGCGGGCGATCGGCGATCAGCTTGGCGTCGATCACAAAACCGTTTCCGCCGCCCGTAAGCGGATGGCCGATGGTGGGGAAATTCCCCACCAGTCCGAGATTATAGGTCGGGACGGCATTGCGCAGCCCGCCTTTAAGCCGATCCGCACCATGTTCCTGCCGGAACCTGCGAATTTCAAGGAACTGACGAAGGTCGCCAAGATCAAGCGGGCCGAAGATCAGAAAATCCGGCACGCCGTCCGCACCGATCTCGCCGTCCAGATCGCGGCACGTCAGAACGTTGCGCCCTGGTGGAAGGGCGTTGGGCAGGATGAAAGCAGGGCGTTCCCGATCATCTATGTTGACCCGCCGTGGCGCTTCAAAACCTATTCGGAAGTGACCGGCGGCGAAAAAAGCGCCGAGAACCATTATCCGACAATGTCTCTTGAGGAGATAATGGATCTCGGTTGCCCCGGCGCTCACAACTCGGCGGTGCTTATGTGGGTGACCGACCTGTCGAACGGCGTGAAAACGCTGGAGCGATGGGGTTACACCTATAAAAGCTTCTGGGGCTGGAAGAAGGTTTATCCCGGCGAGCAGACCGGGACCGGTTACTGGAGCTTCGATAACCTTGAGCTTCTTCTGATCGGCACGCGCGGCGATTTCCCGGCGCCCATTCCCGGCACGCAGCCCATCAAATGCACCGACCATCCAGTCGGCCGCCACAGCGAAAAGCCGGTGTGGTTCGCTGAACAGATCGACCGGCTTTATCCGACCATGCCCAAACTCGAAATGTTCCAGCGCCGCGAAAGTCTCGCGGATGGCGACGTGCGCCTGAATGGAAAGTGGGAGTTCTGGGGAAATCAGGCAGGCACCCAAGAAGGGGACACCGATGTACGCTGAAACGCTCCTCAATCATCTTGCGCCACCCCCGCAGTTCAACAGCAAGAAGCGCTGGAACCACGGCCTGCCGCTCATCATCGACAGTTTCGCGGGAGGCGGCGGCGCATCGACCGGGATTGAGTTGGCGCTGGGTCGCTCGCCGGATCTCGCCATCAACCACAATCCACAGGCCCTTGCCCTGCATGCCGCCAACCACCCTGATACGCTGCATATCTCTGAAAACATCTACAAGGTCGATCCGCTCGATTACGTGGCAGGGCAGCACATCGGCCTTGCCTGGTTCTCTCCTGATTGCAAGCATTTCAGCAAAGCCAAAGGCGGCAAGCCGGTGGAGCGCAATATCCGCGATCTTGCCCATGTAATTCCGTTCTGGGTCGAGCGTGTCCAGAAAAGCGGCGGCAAGATCGACGTCATCATCATGGAAAACGTCGAGGAATTTGCGACGTGGGGACCACTCGTCCAGACCGACCGGGGATTGATGCCAGATCCGGAGCGGAAAGGGGAAACCTTCCAGCAATGGTGCAAGAAGCTTCGTCGTCTCGGTGGCAAACTGGAAAAACGGGAATTGCGCGCATGCGATTTTGGTGCACCGACGATACGCAAGCGCCTTTTCGTCATCATCCGTTTTGATGGTCAAAAGATCGTCTGGCCGCAGCCAACGCACGGCGCGCCCGATGATGCGGATGTGATTGCCGGTCGTAAACTGCCATGGCGCACTGCGGCGGAATGCATCGACTGGTCAATCCCGTGCCCGTCGATCTTCGATAGCTCCGCCGATATCGCCGAGAAACACGGTCTGAAGGCTATCAGGCCTCTGGCGGACAATACCATGGCTCGCGTGGCGCGCGGCATGAAGCGCTACGTTCTCGATGCTGAGCGGCCTTTCATCGTCAACCTGACGCATGGCGCGCGCTGCGAGGATATTGATGAACCTGTCAAAACGGTGACCGGGGCGAACCGTGGCGAGAAGGCGATTGTTTCGCCTTCTCTGATTTCGGTTGCTCATGGTGACAGCGGCGGACGGCGGGAATATCCGATCGACGAACCGCATGGTGTCGTCACTGCTGGCGGTATCAGTCACGGTCTCATCGCGCCATCGGTCATTCGTTTTAATACCGGGGCGACGGGTAGTGATATGCGCGAGCCTGCGCCCACGGTCACGGCGAACAGCTACATCAAGAAGCCAGGCGGCGCAGCGCCGATTGGCATGATCGCGCCGCACTTGATGACGATGCGCAACGCCGGCAAGCCGTTTAACGGCGCTGATGAGCCTACGCATACCATCACCGCCGGCGGCGCGGGTCTTTCCCTGGTGGCGCCTGTTCTCACAGCTGCACAGCATGGCGGGTCCAATCGATCCGTCGAAGATCCGCATCATACGATTACGGCGAGCAAGAAGGACCAGAACAGCGTCATCTTTCCGACGCTCATACAGACCGGATACGGCGAGCGGGACGGGCAGTCACCGCGATGCCTCGATATAGACAAGCCTTTGGGAACGGTTGTTGCTGGCGGTGTCAAACATGCTGCCACCGTTGCCTTTGTCGCGCAGCACAATAATGACAGCCGTCGCGAAGGTGGCGTCAATCCGGGCAGGCCTGCCGATGCGCCGATGTCCACCGCAACGCAAAGCGGATCACAGCAAGGCGTTGTCTCCGCCTTCGTGGCACGCCAGTTCGGCACTTCTACCGGCCACGAGATCGACCGTCCGTCTGCGACGGTGATGGCTGATGGTGCTGGTAAATCGCAACTGGTGACGCCATTCCTTCAGGCCTATTACGGCACGGGTGACGGCGGCGAAGAAAATCAGCCAGCGCGCACCATTACCACGAAAGACCGGCACGGCCATGTCGAGGCGGCGCTTTATATTCCGCCATTTACCGAAGCGCAGGCCGCCCGCGCCCGTGAAGTCGCGGCCTTTTTGCGGTCGCACGGGTTCTGGGATGAGCGCGAGTTCGTAACCCTCGAAATTGACGGGCACACCTTCGTCATCGTCGATATCGGCATGCGGATGCTCACGCCGCGCGAATTGTTCAATGCGCAGGGCTTTCCCGGCGGATACCAAATCGATGGCGTCTGGGTATCTGAAAACGGCAAGGAAACGTGGATAGCATTTCCCAAGTCCGTACAGGTCTCCTGCGTCGGGAACAGCGTCAGCCCGCCCGTGGCGGAAGCGCTGGTCGGGGCGAATTGTTCGCACCTCATTGCGGAGACTATGGCCGAATGACGGGGCGCGAGCAGGAAAACCGCCAGCGTGAAAAGGCTCGTGTCGCGCGGCTGGAGGATATAACCCGACGCTGCAAGGGCGACAGGTGGCGGTTCGACTCCGATGGAGATCAGACGCATATCATCGCGCGGCGCTCGACGGGTGAGAGCGTCATTCTTGGCACGCTCTATGCGGAAGCCTTGCCGGATGAAATCGAGCTACTGACCGGGGCGCTGGAAAACACCATCTTGTTCCTGACCCTGCGGGATCGCGCCAAGATTGCCTTTCGAAGCGGTCAAAGCCCGCCACCAGAACGGCAGCCAGCCAACCGCTTGCGCGATGGTGACTTCGCCGCAAACGCGGCCATCCTCTGCGCGGATCAGCTGTTTCATCGATTTCTTGAGCAGCGGCAGCATCCCGCCGAGTCGCGCACCATCCACAACAAGGATCATGCCGACGCGGTCCTGAAAACCCTGATCGGCATCACCAGCAAGACACAACTCAATCGTGAGGAACGGGCGCAGGCGGCGTTTATCGACCTGCGCACGGACTTCGAAGTATGGAAAGGGGGCCGGTCATGACGGGGATGTCGCCGGTTATCGAACAGCTACAGGATTGCAGGACGGATGCGGAGCGGGCGCGGTGGCTGCTCAACATCCCGACGTTCATCTTCTATCGCGAGCAGACGGCCATCTATCGCGTCCTGCGGCAGGCTGGTTTCGTTCGCGGCACGCAACTCGTCGATCTTGAGATCTCGGCGCTGGTGACGGTGCGGGATCGCTTTGGGCGACTGCCGACCGACGTGCAGGACGTTCTCAACGCGGCTCGCACCTTCATGGAGACGTTGGCGCGGAAAGGCGGTGTGAAATGAGCACTGAAGCAACGATCCGGCGCGGCGTCCGCAACGCAAGCTATTCCGTTGTTCCTAATCACGTTTTTGAGGACGTTCGGCTGTCAATGGAGGCGCGGTGGCTTCTGGGCTACCTGCTATCAAAGCCGGACAATTGGACTGTGGTTATAGGTGACATCATTAACAAGGGAGGTTGCGGGCGCGATAAAGCTCGCAAGATGATCGCTGAGCTGGTCGAGTATGGTTATGCTGAACGCGAACAGGCGCGCGAGGACGGCAAATTCGGATCGTCTGTCCTTGTAATCTACGATGAGCCGCGCCGGTCGAGCACTCAGGAAATCAGCCACTTGAGGATGTCCAATGCGGAAAGTGTTGCAACTTTACCGCAGACGGATTTACCGGCGACGGCAAAACCGGCGACGGATTCGCCGTCGCCGGTAAAATCGGCACATAGTAATAACTCAAATCTAGCAATTACTGACTCTCAAGGCGCCAGCGCCGAAGAGGGAGATTTGAAAAAGGTTGATCGGAAAAAGATTAGCCGCGAATTCACGCTCTGGTATGCGACCTGGAAGAAGGGCGAGGAAGAGTATGCCCGCAATGCCTGGTTTGCACTTTCGGACGATGAGCGGACCGAATGTATCGAGCGTACGCCAGCCTATCTGCGATGGGCAAAGCCTTCCGACATCATGGCCGCCTCAGTCTATCTCAAAAACCGCCATTGGCGTGACATGCCTGACAGCGCGAGAGATGAGCCAGCAAAAACGCACGGCATTGCCAAGGTATGCGGCAAACTCTGGATGGGCGTCTGGCTGGATACGGTGAATAAGGCTCCGGATGTGGCCCCTCGATTTACTCTCGTTGACGATCAAGAGATCGCCGATGGCAAGGTCACTCGTGACCAGCTGCTACGACATAAGCGGATAGCGTATGGATGGAGCCAGATTGCCCGAATGACTGACAAAGCCCGCAAATCGGAGCCGTTTGTCACCTCTCTGGAACTGCTGCCGTATGTCGAAAGCTTTCGACAGGTTGAGCGCGGCAGCGACCTATACCTTGCATGGCAGCGCCTGCATGAGCGCCGAGGGCTGCCTTTCCCAGAAGGTCTACGGGATTGGTTCTGGATGCCGCCCGTCGATGACGGCGAGACCGACATTGATGCGGCTGTCGAGGCAGCTCTTTCCCAATTTCTGAAATCCATCAATGAGGGACGGCACGATGATGCAGCATAAGTTTGAAGGCATTTCCGGCGTATCCCTCAAAGGGCTTATGAAGCTGGACAAGATCGCTCAGGAGGCGGCAAGGGTCGCTCATGAACGCGAATCGGCGTCGAAAGAGAGGGCGCACAGCGTGTCTGATTCGGCTTGGGTGATAGCGCGCGTCGAGTATGGACGCGAAAAGGCTGTTGAAAATGCCATGATCGGAGCCGGTATAGAGGCGTGCGTCATTATGCGAATGGGGCCTGAAAGGAAGCGCCACGGAAGGCGACTGCCTGCATCCAGACTGCCCGTCTTCAACGGAATTGTGTTCGTCTACTGCCTCCCAGACAACCACGCTTTGCGTGGCATCCTGTCGTTCGACGGCGTCAAAAGCATCGTGATGGGCGGAGAGAAGGCGGTCAAGGTCAGCGTCGAAACGATAAATGAGTTCAAGGAATTGGCCGCAGATGGTGCATATGATTACGGACGTCGCTCGGATGCAATCAAGAAGGGCGACAAGGTCAGGATCACAAGTGGTCCGTTCGTCGGTTACGAGGTATCGGTCGATGCGTTTGGCGAGGGTGGGCACGGAGACGCAGTGGTAACCATTGTCATCTTCGGAAAGCCATCCGTGTTCAACATGCCCCTTGCAATGCTTGAAAAAGTGTGAGTACAAATCTGCCCACGGTCGATGCGGTTCTTAGTGGCGATTACGTTTCACGCCCGCACCCAGTCCTGACAGTCTCCAAACCGAGACACCGACTCAGGGCCAGTGCTACAGCTATGCGATGATGAATGACAGGGCGGCCAGATGGTCGCCTTTTTGCATTGTAGGTATAGGCAAAGATTCGCCGACCATCGGTCGCCATCGCTCCTTAGGCCTTCGAACCTCTCCGGTCGGACCCCCCACCCCCTCTTGGGTCCTCCCTCGATCCCCTCCCCATGCGGGCCGGGACGACCCCGAAAGTTCGCTAGTTACGGCGCGCAAAAAACTGACCTGACTCACCTGACTCGAAAGCTGACGACCTGACTCAAATGGCAACAGATGCACAGCACAGCCTGCCGATGGATGGCGGCCTCTGGATTACCGTTGCTGAACTTGCCCGCCGGAAGGGGGTGAGTAAGCAGACGGCTGCCGAGAAGGTGAACCGACTGGAGACCGAGGGAAGGATTTCGACCCGCAAAGAGGGTCGGTCCCGGCTTGTCGAGTTGGCGGCGTATGATCGCGCCGTCGGTACGTTTGGGGATGCTGCTAAGGAGATCGGCGCGCAGACGAAGCGTGATGACGCTTCTGGTGAGAACTCCGCATTGCGAGACGCCCAGACGGACCGGGCGAAGTATGAGGCTCGACTGAAGGCGCTCGATTTCGCTGAGCGCAGTGGTTTGGTTATTCCGCTCAAAGGCGAGCACGGCATTGAGGGCGCATTGGTTAAGATCTGCGACCAGGTGCTTCGAGATCTTGGCGCGCCGATGCAATGGGTTGATGACCTGATGGAAGCAAGCCGGAAGGGGGAGCCTCACTTTCGACGCGTGATGCGTGGGAAGGTCGGGGATTTACGGAAGCTGGTTGCTGAACACTTGCTGGCGCTTTCGGGTGAGGCGGCGAAGGCAGAAGCGGACGGCATCAACATCAACATCCATTTCGACGGCGACGAGTAATGCAAATTTCTCTTAAGCGTTCTGCGCTCGCGGTTATCGCGGCGACGCTGGCGGCTGCGATCATGCCGCCCGAACGGCTTGATGCCGTCGAGTATGCCCGAACCATTGTTGTTCCGGATGGGCCTCGTGCGCTCGATACCTGGGATGACAGCCTGACACCGCACATCCGCGAACCGTTGTTGATGACGATGGTCGAGAGCGGACACAACGAAATCGCGGTTCGGAAATCTGCGCAGACGGGTTTCACGACCCTAATGCTCTGCTCGGCAGCTTATTCGATTGCGCAGGACCCTTGCCGAATGATGATCGTCCAGCCGACGACCAACGCACTCGCGGAGTTCAACCGCGAGAAGCTCTCTGTCATGCTGCAGCAGACAGAGGGATTACGGAAGCTGGTTCGTGACCAGACCAGCAGGTCCGGTGAAGGCTCAACGGCGCTGGCAAAGCGCTTCCCGGGCGGTTCACTGAAACTTGCTATCGCGAATTCTGCCGCTGATCTTCGTTCGTCCACGATTCGAAAGGCGTTCCTCGACGAGATCGACGAGTACCCCGATGACCTAGATGGGCAGGGCGATCCGTTCGCCATGATCGAGGCCCGTCAGGAATCATTCCTCACCTCTGGCGACTGGCTGCGGACTTACGTATCCACTCCGACCGTGAAAGGGTCGTCGAAGATCGACGACAAATTCATGGCTGGCGATCAGCGCTATTGGAACATGCCGTGCCCTGGCTGCGGATCGCATTTCAAATTCGTATTCGACCGGAAATACTTCCGGTTCAATGACGAGTTTCCTTACGATCCCTATTACGCAACACCATGTTGCGGCACCATCATCCAGAGCCACGAAAAGGTATCTCTGTATCGCAAGGGGAAGTGGATACCGGAGGCCTCGCGTCCAGGGGCATATCCGTCCTACCATTTCGATGCCCTGACATCGCCGTTTGTGCCGTGGGAGAAGATCGCTGAGCGCTTTATCGGCTGCAATGGCGATCCGCAAAAGCTCAAAGCTTTCTTCAATCTGACCCTCGGTCTCGCTTTCGACATGAAGGGCGACGCTCCCGACCACGTCAGACTGATGGAGCGCCGGGTGAAGGATCTGAAGCGAGGTAGGATTCCTGCGGGCGGCATCGTCTTTGTAGGCACCGCGGACGTGCAGATGAAGGGCATCTGGTATCTGTTTAAGGCTTATGGGCCTGATCGGCAGAGCTGGCGTGTGGATGCCGGCTATATTGAAGGTGATACGGATGATCCGCATGGTGGCGCCTTCCTCAAGCTTGAGGAGCTGCGCCAGAAACATTGGCCGGATGCTTTCGGGAGAACCCGTCAGGTTGATGTTTTCGGGATCGACTCCGGTTACCGCGCCCATGTCGTTTACACTTGGGCGCGCGGTAAGGCTGGCGTTTTTTGCCTCAAGGGTCTCGACGGATGGTCGCGTCCACCTATGGGCCAGCCGACCCCGCAGGACATCAACTGGAATGGCAAGCGTATACGGGACGGCGTGATGGTCTGGGGTGTTGGAACGTGGTCTTTGAAGGGGGCCTTTTATTCCAATCTCCGTAAGGAGGGCAGGGCCGCCGGGCACGAAGTTGATCCGCCCGGTTATTGTCATTTCGGCGACTGGATGGACGAGGAATATTTCAAGCAGATCACGTCCGAATATCTTGGCGTCGAGAGCCGCAAAGGCAAAAGCAAAGGTAGAGGCAAGGGGCAAACCCAGCAGAAGTGGATTCCTCGTATTGGATACGAAAACCATCTGCTCGACTGCGAGATCTACGGCGATGCGCTTGGGGACTATCTCGGTATTTCGCGCATGACGCCGGAAGAATGGCAACGACTTGTCGCAATGCGTGGCGTTCCCGAAGAGGTATTCCGGGCAGACATGTTCGCTCCAGCCCCGCTCTCTGTACAGCAGGCAATTGTCGAGACCGTCTCGGATGTTCCGGAAGTAACCGGAACGTATGACGCGGACGAAAAAGAGGGGGGTGACTGGCACCAGCCCGTATCATTCTGGGATTGACGTTCATGGCTTTCACACAGGCGGACCTCGACGCAATCAACAATGCGATTGCCACTGGCGCCAAAAAGGTTCGGTTCCAGACGCATGAGGTGGAATATCCGAGCGTTAGCGAGATGCTGAAGGTACGGCAATTGATCAAGGATGAACTTGAGGGGGCTGGCGAACCCGATGGCGCGATGTTCGCCGAGTACCGAGGTGGATACTGATGAACGTCCTCGACAAGGTCATATCATTCTTCAATCCCGTGTCCGGCGTAAGCCGTGCCGCAGCGCGGCAGATGCTCACTTCATTTGAGAAGCGGGAATATTCTGCTGCCCAGTTTGGTCGCCGAAACAAAGGGTGGCGATCACGGGGGACTTCCGCAACGACCGAGGTTGCGGCAGCAATGTCCACATTGCGCGACAGGTCGCGTGACTTCGTTCGGAACGGTTGGGCGGGGCAGCGTATTCTGGATGTTCTGACGTCTCACGTCATTGGCACTGGTATTCTGTCGATCCCGAACACCGGATCTGATCGGATCGACAATCGCTATCGGCTTCTTCGTGAGGAGTGGGAACAAAGCTCTGACGTGGAGCGGGTTCTGGATTATGGCGGTCAACAGGCATTGGTCCTGCGATCCATGGCGGAAGGCGGTGACAGCGTCTTGCGGTTGCTTCCAATCAAGTTGGAAGATGCCGGGAAAACAGTCCCCCTGCGGCTTCTTGGACTTGAGGGCGATCTGATAGATACGTCTCGCGACAGCGTCATGGTTGGTGAAAACAATGTCCGCCTCGGAGTCAAACTTGGAGACTGGAACGCGCGTGAGGGCCTTTACCTCCATCCTTCGCATCCCGGGGATAGCGGGTTTTCGTTCGGAAATGAGATGTCCAGCCTCGTCCCCTGGGATGATCTTTGTCACCTATACCGTCCACTGAGGCTGGGGCAGCTGCGTGGCATTTCATGGTTCGCGCCGATTCTTTTGAGCGCAAAGGAAATACAGGATCTGATGGAGGCGGCCATTGTCCAGCAAAGGACGCAGGCCAGCTTCGCCGGCTTTCTGAAGCGCCAGCCAGGATCTGCAAACCCACTTGCTCCAAAAAAGGATGTTGACGGATCGAAGGTTACACGCATCGAACCGGGACAGATTCAGGATATTGGTGATGCTGATATCGTTTTCGCCAACCCGTCATCGCAGTCGGTGTTTGGCGAGGCGTACAAGGCCGGGCTATGGGCGATGGCGGCAGGCGCCGGCATCACCTACGATCAGCTGACGGGTGATCTTACACAAGCCAATTACTCCTCGCTTCGTGCGGGAAAGATCGAATTTCGGCGCCTCGTCGAGCAGATCCAGTGGCATATATTTGTCCCCTCCGTTTGTCGGAAGGTTGATCGCCGGTTTGAAGATCTAGCGGTTATGTCGGGAAAGCTGCCAGCGCGACGCGACGGGTATCGCGTTGATCACGTCATGCCCGCCATCGAACCTATCGACCCGAAGAAGGATCTTGAAGCTGATATCCTTGCTGTCCGCGCCGGGCGAATGTCGCCCCAATCGTTCATCTCAGCGTGGGGGCACGATTGGCGGAAAGTTGTGAGTGACTTCGACGCGTTCTTCAAATTTGCAGACGCAAATAACGTGCTGCTCGACATCGATCCACGGAGGCCCGCTGCTGGGGCAAAATCAAGCGCCGCGCCACCTGCGGCGGAAGGAGCGCAAAATGAGTAACATTATCCGGTTGCCCCAGCTTCTCCGCGATGCGGAGGTTAGGGCGGCCTCATTCAACGAGGCTGACAATACAATTGATGTCGTGTGGACAACGGGTGCCCCGGTCCGGCGGGTCAGCTGGATCGATGGTGAATTTGACGAAGAGCTTGTCGTTTCATCGAACGCAATCCGGCTTGATCGGCTTAACGCCGGCGCTCCGTTCCTTGATACGCACGGAACATGGAGTCTCGCTGACGTTATCGGATCGGTCGTAAAAGGTTCGGCCAGAATAGAGGGCGGCGTTGGTGTCGCAAAGGTTCGCCTTTCTACTGCGGCCGATGCTGTCGATCGGGTCGCGAAGATCAAGGAAGGCAGCGTTTCCAATATCTCGGTCGGCTATCGCATTCATGCGGTGGAAAAAACCGAACGCGAAGGACGTATTCCTGTGCATCGGGTCATTGACTGGGAGCCGTGGGAGATTTCAGCTGTCCCGATCCCGGCGGATCCCGGAGCGCATGTGCGCAGCGGAAAAGATGACGCGCCACTCTATGCGTGCCGCGTTGAGCCAGATCTTTCGACAGCAAACAGTATTCGACGCATCCGCATGCAAATGCAAATGCGACAACAGCAATTGGCAGGCTAGCGCAGGCTACCGCATGCCATGGCCGTAATTGCGGTCTCGCCCTTCCTCGCCTTTGGGCAAGGCATTCCTCAAGGAAAATATCGATGATGAAGAAAAACGTTCTGGCGGTAGCCTGCACGCTCGCTATCGCAATGGTTCTTGTCGGAGTCGGTCTTTCGACCGATGCCTTCGCGGCCGTGCCGGACACGCCGTTGCATGTAGCCGGGCTTGTGGTTGATGGCATCCGTGATCTCACCTCTTACATGGCTATCCCGCTGGTTGCCATGCGCGCCAATCTGGAAGACCTGCAAAAACGGGCGGCGGAAAAACTGCTTGAGCTGAAGGACGATACGGCTCCCGATGCTGCACGCACCATTGAGGCCGATCACAAGAAGCTGCTCGAAGAAATCGAGAAGCTGAAAGGCGATATTCGTCAGGCCGAGGTCGAAGAGGAAACCCAGCAGGGGGATCGCAATAATCCCCCCAACAACACGGAAGGTGCTCGGGCAGCAGATATTCTGGATCTCGGGACCCGCGCAGGCATGCAGATCGACGCAATTCAGGCCGCGCTGCGCAATGGCGTTTCCGTCGAAGCCTTCCGGTCCCAGGCTTTCGATTTCATGGCGCAGCAGGCATCGCGTTCGCCGTCCAGTTCGATCCACGTTGTCCGCGATGAAGCCGAGGCCCGCCGTTCCGGCATGGTGACCGCGATGGCATTTCGCCTGGGCGGAATGGATCAGCCTACCGGTGATGAGGCGACGCGCGCGCGCAGCTTCATGGACAATCATGACGTTGTCGAATTCGCCGCGGCAGCCATCGGTCACCGTGGTGCGGCCCGTACCGTTCGCGAGCGGGAAGATATTCTCGTGCGCGCGTTCCATAGCACGAGCGACTTTCCGGCGATCTTCTCCAACGCCATCAACACCGTCCTCGAACGTCGCTACGCTCTGGCACAGCCGACCTATCGACGTATTTCGAGGCGCCGCGACTTCGTCGACTTCCGACCGCATTATGCGGTTTCGGTCGGCGAGTTCCCAATGCTGGAGAAGCTCACGGAAGCGGGCGAGATCAAGTTCGGAACCTTCGGCGAGGGTAAAGAACAGATCGCCGTCGCGCCCTACGCTAAGGGTATCAGGGTCACCCGCCAGATGATGGTCAATGATCGGCTGAATGCTCTCGGTGAAGTCCTCGGCGGCTACGGCCGAACGGTCGCCCGTTTCGAGGAACTGACTTTCTATACGATGATGTTGTCCGCAAATACGAAGCTCGCGGACGGCAAAGCGGTATTCCATACCGACCATGCGAACCTTGCCGGATCGGGTTCTGCGATCAGCGTCGCCAGCATCGGCGCCGGCAAGGCAGCGATGCGCAAACAGAAGGGCCTCGATGACGCCATTCTGAACCTGCAGCCTTCCATCCTTCTTGTTTCTCCCGACAAGGAAACGGAAGCGCTGCAATATCTGGCGCCGATCTCCGCCAACGACTCCGTGAAGGTGAACCCGCACGTCGGTACGCTGGAGCCGGTTGTATCGGCCCAGCTGACCGGAAACGCCTGGTATCTTTTTGCCAGCCCGGATGAAGCGGCAGTCTACCAGTGGGGCCTGCTTGATGGTTACGGCGCGCCGCGCATTCGTTTCGACGAGCCTTTCGGCACGCAGGGTTTGGCCATGACCGTCGAGCACGATTTCGGCGTGGGTGCCATCGACTTCCGTGGCGGGTACAAGAACCCCGGCGAATAAGCCGGGGTTCTTCCTCTCCGTTGTTTGCGCCTGAGTGCGCTTGGTGAAGCAAGGATTTTATCACTATGAAAAACTACGTTCAGCCGGGTAAGGCTATCGACATTACAGCGCCGACCGGCGGCGTTGTGTCTGGCCAGATTGTCGTTATCGGATCCCTGATCGGGGTTTCCAACTTGACGGCCGCCGAAGGTGAGCCCTCTGTCATCGATACCGAGGGCGTGTTCGAAGTACCGAAGACTTCTGCCCTCGCAATCGCTGTTGGCGATAAGCTCTACTGGGATGCGACAAACAAGGTCGTCAATAAAACCGCAAGCGGCAACACGCTGGTTGGTATTGCTGTTGCCGCCTCTGCAAATCCGTCGCCCACCGCCAAGCTCAAGCTCGGCGCGACGACCGTCTGACGACATGGTATCGCTGTTTGAGCGGCTGGCGAAAACCAGCCGCTCCACCGTTGAGCGTGTCCATGGTGCCGATGTCACCGTCTTTCCGATCAGCAATCATGATCCGAACGCAGGCACCAAGCTGGACGGCTCCAATCCTCCCTATCCAACGGTTGCTTGCTTCTTCGAGAATACGGAATTCAAGGGGGAGCAAAGGGCGCAGCCATCGGCAGACGGGCGGAAGATCCTGCATCGTGCTCCGCAGCGTCAGGCGTCTATTCGGCTCATCGACGGGAAGCCGTTCAAGACGGATTTTTATCTTCGCCGGGAAAGCGATCAGAAGCTTTTCACGATAACGCAATTCGACCCGGACGGGTCCGGCAACGTCATGGCATTGCTTGCCGTCGCCGCGTCTCTCCCGACTTGATAAACTGGAAACATCATGCTGGCTCCGGAAGCGCTGAGGCTGATCACCGTCGAGGTTCTGCGCCCCACGGCGTCGCTGACGTCAGGGGTATTCCCTACGGTCGCCGGCCGTCTCGTATATGACAGCCGCGAAATCGCGGTGCAGGATATTTCGACGGAACGGCCATATACGCCGGTGCTTGCCCTGCACAGTTCGACTGCTGCTCTGAAACCTCGGGGTGAGCCTGCCGCCCTTGACGACCTTGAACATGAGGCGGTTCTCGATATCGTCGCTGAACTCGCTGTCGTCGCTGGCGATGAGGCAGGGGCTTATGCTGATGCTCTTGCCGGAACTGACCCGAACGCTCGCCTTGTCCTGGCGGCGCTATGTTCCAAGGTTCGCTTTCTGCTGGAGAGATCATCTTCCGGTGCGCCGTGGCGCAAGCTCGTCAAGCGTATTGTCTCCGTCGAGGCGATCCCTTTCGCGATCCCTGATCTCGGCTGGCGTTACCAGCGCACCACGTTGCGGTACACCGTAGAACTGGCGGCGGACGTTTTTAATGTCGAGGAAGGTGGGTTGCCCGAACCGATACGATCTGTGTTCAACACCCTGCCCGCCGAATCCTACGCGAAGGCAAAACTTGCCGAACTGGCTGGCTATTTCAGTGCCGAGTCCGTTGAAAAGCTCGAAGAAATTGCCGGGTCCGTATCGGCTCCCGGCGGCGTTACCCTTCAGGTCGGTCGCAACGATCTGAACCCCACCCCCTGACCGGAGACTTTCAATGTCCAAGATTTATGTGGCGGCCGAAGGGTGCGCCATTCCCGGCGGCTGGCCGGAAGGTGGTCGCCCCATCGATCCGCTCTCGCGCCAGCATCGCCGCATGATCGAGACCGGTGATCTGGTCGAAAAAGAACAGGCCGAAGAACCGCCGATCGAACCCGCAAAACCGTCCAGGAAGGATTGACCCCGATGGTGAACAACATTCCCGACAATATCGTCGCCCCGCTGCTCGCCTTCGACATCGAGTCCGGCGGGCAGTTCTCGTCCGAACTGAACGAAATCCTGCTCGGCTTCGGCACCGCCGACGGCGCCCTTGCCGAAGGTGAGATCGCCATTTGCAGCACCGTGAATGAAGCCCGCCGTCTTGCTGGTCGCGGCTCGATGCTGGAGAGCATGTTCATCCGTACCCGCAAGAATGCGCCCGCCCAGGTCATCTATCTTGGCCGCGTCGCCGATACCGGCACGGCGGAAGTCCGGACATTGACTGTCGGCGCCATTCCTGCGGCGGGCGGACAGGCCGTGGTTCAGATCGCTGGCGAAAGCGTATCGATCGATATCGCCGCCGGGACCTCGGCGAGCGATACGGCCTCGACGCTTGCGGCGGCGATCAACGCCTATTTCAATGCGCTCACGAAGAAGAGCCTGCCTTTCACCGCGACCGTGGCGACGAACGTTGTCACGCTGACGGCACGCCACAAGGGCGCTTATGCGGGCAGGCTCGATATTTTCATTCCCATTCTGGAGGGCGGCAACGTCTTTACCAGCGCCAACCTGACGGCGGCAACGACAACGGCAGGAGCGGGCAGCCCTGACCTTTCCACCATCCTTGCGGCGATGGGCGATGATCCTTTCGAGGCGATCGTTTCCGCATTCAGCGACGATGCCGCCGTGGCGCTGCTCGATGCGTTCGTGACGTCTCGCTGGGGATATGATCAGCAGCTGTATGGCCACGCGTTTTATCCCTTCACCGGTACGGACAGCCAGGTGAACACGAAGGGTTTGGCGCGCGACACCTGGCATCTGTCGCTGATCCCGATCCTTTCTGGCGGCGGCAATGGCACCCCCGACTATGAGGCCGTCAGCGCCGTTGTGTCGCGTACGCTGCCCATGCTCGGCTCCGGCTCTGATGGTCGCGTTTCCGCAAACCAGTCCGGCCTTGTCGTCAGCGGTGTGATCGCCCCACGTGATCGCAATTACTGGCCGGATTATCCCACGCGCAATGCATGGCTCCAGAACGGCGTTTCGGCATGGAAGGTGGACCGCAGCGGCGACGTGATCATCGACAAGATCATCACCCAGCAGCAGACGACGAACGGCGTTCCGGATACGGCTCTGCGCGATATTCAGGCGGTCTACCAGTTGACCTATGCCCTGAAATTCATCCGCGCGAAACTGGCCTACGAGCACTCCAACAAGGCGATTGCCGACGACAATCCGGCCAATCTGCCCACCTTGGTCACGGTTCTTGATATCAAGGCGACGCTGGTACATGCCTGCATCGACCTTTCTCGGCGCGGGGTTCTGGAGTTCGGCAACGATATCGCGGCGCAGATTACCGTCACCCGCAATCTCGACAATCCGAACCGTGTGGACATCGTTCTGCCGATGGATCGCGTCAACCCGCTCGATATCTTCGCCGGCCTTGCCCGCGTCTACGCTCAGCTTTGAGGCGGTCTCCGCCTCTCCCTCTTTTTGATCCTTTCTGCGGAGAACACCCATGGCAGGCAATGATTTTGGCGGGCGCATGACCGCCCGTCTCGCGAGCGGCTCCCTTCTGTCGTTGCGCGGCAATTTTACCGTGATGTCGGCAGGGCAGTCGAATGAAGCCGTCACCAACCAAGACGGCTCGACGGACCGCGTCGGCACGCCGACCGCGCCGCGCGCCGAGGTGACTTTCAAAGACGCAAGCGATGTCGACTTCAATGCACTGATGACTGCCCCGCGCCAGAATTTCACGGTGCATGAGGAGTTTACCGGCGTGACGCATTATTTCTTCAATGCGTTTTTCAGCGGCGAGCCGAGTTCGAACCGGCTCAACGGTGAACTCTCTGGCCTCCAGATCGTCGCTGAAACCTACCGGCGCGGATAAGGGGCGGTCATGGCAGAAAGGATCATAACGCTTTCCCGGAAATACGAGTTTCTGGGCGTCGAGCCGTTCTCGGAGGTTCGGCTTCGGGCGCCGACATACAAAGAGATTTTCATGGATGGAATCGGCGAGCCGCGCGAAACTCATGTGGTTGCCGGTCAGCCGATGGTGGTGACGCATTACGAGGCGATTGACCGTCATCTCCTGAATATCTGCCGATCGCCATCCTATGACGCCCTTTCGGTGTTGGAAGCGCATGACGCGATCGAGGTCGCTGAGGCGGTGTGCGATTTTTTTATGCGGCAGCCGGAGTTGCCGAAGCCGTCGACCTGATGGTGTTCCAGCTTGGCTGGGACCCGATGCGAGTGCAGGAAATGACGGCCGCTGAAATCGTGCACTGGTGCAATCGTGCTGTCATTTTTGCCGAACGAAAACGGAGCCAGTCATGAGACTGGAAATGAACAGCAAGGATTTCGAGGAGCTGGAGCGCGCCTTCCGGCGGCTCCCCGGCGAAATCCGCACCAAGGCAATGCGCAGGGCAATGACGCGCGTCGCCCAGACGGCGCGATCCCGCATCGTTGCCCGCCTAGGACCGCATACGCAAATGCCGCGCGAGCTGGTGGCGTCGCTGACGACGGCGCATTTCAGCGCCGGCGGCAACACCTCCAAGGTGGTTGCCGAGTCCGGCTGGATACCCTTGCAGCGTCTCGGCGCAGTGCAGAATGCATCTGGCGTCTATGCGAAGCTTCGCGGCTCGTATCGCCACGCCTTCATCGCCGCCATGAAAAGCGGCCATGTCGGCGCATTTCGTCGGGTGCCGGGCACGCAAATGTCGTCTGCGACCGGCAAGCGCGAGCAGATCCGAGAATTGTTCGCAGCGAACCCGGCCCATGCCATCACCAACAATCCGGATGTCTATCTGGATGTCCTTGCTGGCGTAATCGAAGATTACTTCTTCCCGCGCGTCGTTCACGAAATCGAACGCCTCTTACCTCGATAGGATGTATCCATGGCCAATCGGAAAATCCGGGCGGAGCTTGAGATTGATGGCAAGGACAGTACCAGCCCAGCTTTTCGATCCGTCGCCACCCGTATGGGCCAGATCGAGCGCCAGATGTCGCGGTTCAATAAGACCGCTTCCGACTTCGACCGCAAGGTTGCGTCGATCAATCGACATTCGGCTGGAATGCAGCGCGCCGCCGAAGGCTTTAACAAGGCCGGAACGATGTTGCGAACCGGTATCGCCGGCTACGGTGCCTATGAAGTAGGCCGCGCGATTGCGGGTACGGTCAAGGATTTCGCTGCGCTCGAACGCCAGATGACCCGTATCGGCATCACGGCCGATGCCTCGGCCACGCAGACAAAAGAGGCTTTCGCGCAGGCGCAGCAGATCGCCAAGGATCTGAACTACGATAGCGTTCAGCCCGCCATTGAGGCGATTGATACCCTTGTTGCCTCCGGCAAGTCGCTGGACGAGGCGATGGCGTTTCTGCCTTCCGTACTCGCCACGGCGCAGGCCACGGGTGCGGCAACGCAGGACATCGCCAACACCGGTCTCAAGGCCGCCGACGCCCTGCAAATCGAAACGAAGAATATGCAGCGCGCCTTCGATATCATGGTCATGGGCGGTAAAGCCGGCCAGTTCGAATTGAAGGATATGGCGCAGTACATCCCGGGACTGGCGAACAGCTTCGCCACGCTCGGTTACAAGGGTGAGGGCGGCCTGAAGAAACTTGTCGCCATCCTTCAGACGATCCGTGAGGACACTGGCGATGCCAGCAGCGCCGCCACACAGGCGCAGAACATCTTCGGCAAGATGTATTCTGAAGAAACGGGGAAAAAGTTTGCCAAGTTCGGCATTGATCTTCGGAAAGAAATGGAGGCCGCAAAGAAAACCGGAGAAGATGCCGTCACCGCGTTCATCCGGCTTTCGAATGAAGCGATCAAGGGCGATCTTTCAAAGTTGCCGCTGTTGTTCAGCGATCAGGAATTCCGCCTCGGCATGCAGTCCCTTATGACCAGCAGTGACAGCCTGAAGCGGTTCATTGATACGATGAATTCCGCAGACGTAGATGGCACGGTTTTTCGCGATGTGAACCGCGTATTTTCGGATACGCAGGCGACGATTGACAGAATGTCGAGCAGTTGGGAAAAGCTCAAAACCTCCCTCGGCGAGAATGTCGCTACAAGCGGCGCTACAGATCTTATGGATTGGGGGACGAAGAACCTCGACTATGCGACCGCTGTCAATAAGGGGTTGGAGGACAGCGGAGTCAAAGGTTGGTGGGCCAGAACGGGGTTTGGCGTAACCAGTTCTCAGCTTGAAAAGGATGAGATGGCCGTGAAAGGCGGTTATAAAGACCCTGCTTTTTTGGCTGATTTTCAAGCTCGAAGATATGAGGCTGGAAAGATAAAGGCCTCGGTAGGACGGCAGGGTCGACCTGTTGTTATCGCCGATTTTCCAGGTGGTGGAACTGGCAAGATACCGGTGCCAGGCAGCAGGCCCGAAAATCTTCCCCCCATGCGAAGCCTTCCTGCGGGGATTGTTCCGCCCGAACTTCGCGTCGGCGCTATTCCTAAGGTTCCAAACTTCGGTCCTGGAAAGGTATCTATGCCGTCACAGGAAGAGTTCAAGAAGGCTCTCCGTATTGACATCGATAGCTTGAAAGATTCCGGTCATGAGGCCGGACAAAAAGTTGCCGAAGGAGGCCGTGAGGCTGGTAAAGCTGTAGAGGACAGCGCTGCATTTCTCAAAGTGGCAGGCGTGGACGTCGGCGCTCAGATCAGTGCTGCCGCCGAAAGGCTGCTGGAGGCGGCGCGCAGCTTCAATCGTATGCAAGCATCAGCGACGTCACTACCGAGATCGGCCGTTAACGCCGATACAGGAAGAACCTTTCCGCCGGAAATCAGCAAACCGGCAGGGGGTGGATGGTAACCGAAAGTTGGAAACATGAGAGACTGGGCATCAACGCTCCGGCCCGCCAGTTTTCGCGGGGTCCGCTTCTGGGTGGAATTCGATGATTTGTCTGGAGGAAAGCGTCTGGCGCGGCATGAATATGCTGGCGGCAGGCGTACGCGGATGGAGGAGATGGGTCTCAAGACGCCGTCCTTCAGCGTCACGGCATACCTCCTTGGCGATGCCAGCGATGTTTCGGCAGCATTCCTTTCGTCGGCCTGTCTAGCGGCGGGTCCCGGAAGGCTGGTTCTTCCTATGGATGCTGGCCAGCTTGCCTATGTCGAGGATTTTCACCGGTCACGGGAGCGGGATCGTCGTGGGTATGTCGCATTCGAATTCACGGCGATACCGGCCTCAGGCGAGGTTCTGCCGTCACTCAGCCTTGCTGATGTCGATACGACGTTTCTCACCGCGTTGTCGGTGGCTGCTTCTGCATTCGGAAGGTTGTTTTAATGGCTGCTGACAAACGGGCAATATGCGAATGGCTTAGCAGTCTCGCAACGACCATCGTCACCGATATGCTCGACGCGGATAGTATCGCCGCGCGCCTTGATGCGGCTCCCGTATTGTCCGCCGATGATTTCGCGATCGAAAGCCTGTCGATTATGCGGGTCGTCGCCGAGAGTGTTTCATCGGCCTCCGGCTTCGATACTCTCAGATCCGGGCAATTCGAGGATGCGGAGACCACAAACGCCGCCTCTGTCTTGCTTGCCGTTGGACTTGCGATTGCAGGCGGGCGCGCGGACTGGATTTCGCGGCCGCAGGCGCGCGCCGGCAGAGACAGGATTGCTTCGGCGGGCGACGCTGCCCTGAGTGTGGTTTCGGCCATGGGTGCAAACGGCGTCGATCTTTATGTCTGGCTCTCTGCCCTGACGAACATCGCTGTGCGCCTGGTGTCCGAGCAGGCGGCTGACGCCGTTCCCGTGGTCCGCGTCGAGACGGGTATATCGCTGCCTTCGACGTTTCTGGCTTACCAACTTTACGGCGATGCCAGCAGGGCTGAAAGCCTTGTCGAGATTGCCGGTGTTTCCACGCCGATGCTCATGCCATCGGCCTTCAGTGCTCTGGAAGAATGATGCAGGAAAATTCGACAGGACCATTCGAGACGGTCGTCTGCGACGGTCTGCCGCCGATCATCCGCATCAATATCAGAGTGTCAGCAGAAGAGGCCGCTCGCAGCGCGAAAGCCGATTTTGTCATCACGGGATCCGGTCTGCCCGTCATGCCGGGCAAGCCGACGAAGATTACGGCGAGCGGCGATCTGTTGCTTACTGGCTACGTCCGCGATGTCGACACCGGTTACGATGAAGAAAGCCGGTCGCTCTCCTGCGGCATCGTCTCTCGGACCGTGGATTTCGTTGAATGCTCGGCCGAGCATGCGAGCGGTGAAATTCTCGACAAGAGCCTAGACGATATTGCCAAGGATCTGGATAGCCACGGAATCGGCATTGAGACGGATGGCAGCGAATTGCCGAAGGAAGCGCGCCACAAACTCATGGTCGGGGAGAGTGCGTTTTCCAGCATTGAGCGTCGTTCGCGAGGCCGTGGTGTTCTGATCCACGACACGCCGGAAGGTCGCGTCAAGTTGGCGACGAAACCTGCCGGAAAGCATGCGGGCAGGCTGAAACGGGGTGTCAACATCCTGCCGGGATCCAGTGCCAGCTTTACGGAAAAGGGCCGGTACAGCGATATCAAGGTTCGCGGGCAGGCCACGGAAGGAAGCGATAAACAGCAGTTTCGCGGCCAGTCATCGGCGAAGGATAACGGCATCAGCCGCAAGCGGACGCTGATCCTGCGGCACGAAGGCGAAGCATCTACTGGCCGCATGAAAAAGCGCGCCGCATGGCACGCCAGACGGGCGGCAGGCAACGGCACTACCGCAAACATTGTCGTAAGCGGCTGGCGTGATGAGACGGACAAACTCTGGCAGCCGAACTACCTTGTTTATGTTCATGATGACTGGCTTGGTCTCGATGGCTGGATGGTCATCAAGGGTATCGATTTCGAACAGGGCGATATGACGAAGGCGACGCTTTCTCTCGCCGACCCTCGTGCACTCGGCGGCGAAAACCCGCGAGGCAAGACGGCATCCGGCTATTCCGCTGCGGCGGTCGATGAAGGGGATTTTGAGGACGAATGAGCGGCTTCATACGTTTCGACTTCGATGGCCGCCTTGAAGAAAAGGCTGGTCAGCAGTTTGTCTCGGGGCGGGGCATGTTCAATGACGGCTACACCCGTATCCATCGCCCGGAGCCACATGGCTTTGCTTCTTCACCGCCGGCGGGGTCGAAAGGTCTTCTGCTGCCGTCGCCGGGCAATCCGGATTTCGCGGTTGTTCTCGGGCTAGAGCATCCGGGCCATCGACCAACTGACATACCGGGTGGCGGCTCGGCGCTCTACGATGCCTCCGGCAATATCATCAAGGTCGTCATGGGTGACGGCATCGTGGTGGATGTCACGGGTACGGCATTCCAGATCCGCAAGGGTGGGGTGACGCTCACAGTTTCCGCCGCCGGCGTCGATATTCAGGGCGGGACCGTCAAGCACAACGGCAAGGATATCGGCGACACACACCGCCACACCGGCGTGGTTCACGGCAGCGATCAAACGGGCGTGCCTGCATAGGAAAACACACATGCTTCGTATCATACCTCTCGACGAGGCGGACGAAATCTATCGTTCGCCCGATCTCGGCTGGGATGGTTTAGTTGGCGATCTAGTTCTCAATCCGCCCGACCACCCGAACGCTCCCGGTGACTTTCGTGCAGAGCAGGGCCTTGCAACGCAGGTCTTGATCCATCTCATGACGGATCGGCGCGTCGAAGAAAGTGAACTGCGTGACGGGGAAGAAAACCGCGGCTGGTTTGGCGACAGCTTTGACCGAATGGACGGGGAGGATCTTCTCGGATCGAGATGGTGGTTGCTTCGAAGGCGCTCGCTTTATGATGGCATTGAGACTGATGCACAGGATTATGCCCTGGAAGCCTTACAGCCTTTGATCGATCAGGGTGCCGTCACGCGAGTAGATGCAGTGGCCACCGTTGACCGGTCAGCCAACACTCTGGAATGCGTAGTCACTCTTTATGGCAAAGACGGTGCGCGCATCTATCAAAGAAAATTCGAAAATCTCTGGAGGCAGATCGATGGCGTGGACAGTTCGCTCGTTGGATGAGCTCTCGTCACGGGCGCGTGGATACTTCCGCAAATATATGCCCGGCACCGACGCTAGTCTGAAAAACAACTTCGTCACCGTCGTGGTTAAGGTGCTGGCCGGTTTAGGCCACGAGATGGAGCTGCGCCTTGCGTACCTGGCGAAGCAGTTGTTCGGTCGTACGGCCAGTGTTGCTGTCCTGAGGCTCCATGCCGCCGACGTGAATATTTTCCAAAAGCAGGCCTCTTCATCAATCGGCGTTATCATAGGCTCTGGTGAGCCCAACAGGGTTTACCCTGCCGGGATTCGTTTCGGCTCCGGATCCCAGATCTATATCTCAATTAATCCTGCGCAGGCGACCCCGCTAGGTGCTGTCAGTTTTACTGTTGCTTCTGAGGAAAAGGGCGCTGCGGGAAACCGTGATGCCGGGGGAATTCTTATACTTTCCGACCCAGGGCTATATCCCAGCCTTGCGACGGAATTTTTAGTAGACAACGACGGTATCGGTGGTGGCGCAGATGTCGAAGATATTGACGCATTTCGCGGCCGCTATCTTTTTCGTAAGGCAAATCCGCCTGGTGCCGGTAAACTGACGGACTATGAGCGCATCGTTTCCGATGTCCCTGGTGTTTTGAGGGCATGGGCTTATCGAGACGGTATTACACCCTCTTTTGTTGTTGTGTTCTTCCTCTTCAGGGGGCGCCCCGACAATATACCAACAGCAGGGGATGTTACTGTCGTCCAAGCTGCGGTGGATGCCGCGCGGATGATCAGAGTTAATGACAGCGTAGCGACAGCCCCTGTTGCTGTGCCTCTCAATCCGGTCATCTCAAATCTCACAAATGACACGGTACAAGTTCGCGAATTGATCGACGCCGCAATATCAAACGTCCTCTACGAAAAGGCGAGGCCGGGTTTGTCAAGTGATCCATTCGTGCTCTCTCGCAGCTGGATCACGGAAGCAATATCTGGTGTGGCTGGGGAATCAAGCCATGTGCTCACCTGGCCAATAGAGGACATCGTCTACACTGGCGGACAGTATCCGGTTGCGGGACTTGTGACCTATGTCTAAATCTCCATTCGCTCACACTATAACGAACAGTTTTACGGCGCTAGACAGACCTGTACTCAGCTTGCCGGGCGACAGTCTTTCGCAGCCGTCTACAGACGATCTGATTTCCTCAGGACTAGCTCTGTGGCCTCCCGGGGCAGCGTGGGGAAGCCCCGATGGAGAAGCGGTATCTTTTGATGGGTTGATCGCCCGCTTCACAAGGGTTCTTCTTGCTCCGTTCGCATTCATTTACGCACGCGCCTGGCAACTGGTCGGGGAAGCAAGTACGCAAACCGTCAATGAAACGATAGATGAATGGGAAGCTGATTACGGACTTCCGGAGCGCTGCTTTACCGGAGAGCAGTCTACCACGCAGCGCCTCACAGCGCTGCGCCGGAAAGTTGCTGGCGAGCCTCTCAATCACCCGGAAGACTTCGTTCGGGTCGCGGCAGACTTCGGCTTTGAAATAGAACTCGAAGAGCCTTGCATATTCGAATGCGGCTTCTCCGAATGCGGTGGCTTCCATGAAGTCGGCTCGGCAATGGAAGAGGCTTACGTCGTCGTCAGGGTGAAGGACACGGCCATCACCTATTTCGAAATCGGTACATCCGAGTGTGGATTTGATCCGCTTTTTTCTCTTGGGACTGCTGAACAAATCATCTGTTTTCTCCGGCAGGAGCTGCCGGCATGGACGATCCCCATACCGTCTCCGTGGATATACTTGGCGGAGCTTATGACTGAGGACAATGAAGTCATCCTGGACGAGTTCGGTAATTCGATCCTCGTCACACTCTGAATTTTTGCGAGGAATGATGCAATACAACCCTCCTTTTGGAAGCGCTGACCCAAACGCGCCTTACAAAGACCGGAACACGGCAGCCGGCGAAGCCGGATCCCGCGTTCCTGCCGCAGCAATTGAGGACCCTCAGCGTGAAATCATGGCGGTAATTGCCGCTGGTGGCATAGCGCCGTCGAAGGAAGATCTCACGCAGCTGCTTCAGGCCATCCAGCAACTTATCTCTGCGGCGACAGGCGGGGGTGATACAAGCAATTTTGTGTTGATGCCGCAGGCGCGCGCGCGCCTACCAATCTTTCCTGAGGTTCTGACATCCGATGGACGGATACCGGTAATTTCTCCGGCCGCAGGGCAGGTGCGTGTACCGGCGGGCTACGATTTCCTGCATAGGGGCATATTCACGACGACAACGGTGCAGGCCGATTTTGCGACGGCTGCTAACAAAACCTATCACCTCAGATGGACGCCTGCGGGCGGCTTTACGTTGAAGGACCTGGCCGACGCCGGTTACAACCCAACCGCTGCTGCCGAGGGATCGGCTATCTTTGACAGTTCGTTTGATGACATGATTATCGCCCGGGTCGTCACAAGCGCTGCTAATGTTCCAACAATTACGAACCTTGGAAACAAGCACGATCTTCGGGCGTCTGGAGAGGTCCTCCTGAACGCTCAAGACTATGCGTTTCAAGACAATACTCCTGTAACCGGCATTACTGGCGGGTCGACACAGCAGATAAACTGGGCTCGTCGCCCGAGTGTGGGAATCGGGGGTGTTGCTGACTTCGACGCCCAATCTGAAACGGCCTCTGCGGCAGAAAGCAATTTCGGCTTCCGAGTTGTAAGCCGCTACACCTTCGTCGCGTTCTACCAGGTGACGGGCAATACGAACCGGCAGATATGGATGACATACGAAGCGAGGGCATAGTCCAATGGGAATTAAGATAAGTGACCTAAATCCTGTCGCGGCAGCTCTCACTTCGGATGAAATCCCGATCAATCGAGCGGGATCGTCCTTTAAACTTACGGTCGATCAAATCAGATCTTTAATCGTTGCCGCATTGGTGGACAGCGCTCCTGAAACACTGGATACTCTTAATGAACTGGCGGCCGCGCTAGGAGACGACCCGAATTTCGCGGCAACGACCGCCGCGGCGATAGCTCAGCGGCTTGGGCTGTCCGGCGGGACTATGACTGGTCCTATAAATTTCGGATCCTTTCCCTCGACAAATGCCGTACTGACGTCGCCAGCCTTGAATGCGCCCACTATTACGTCTCCAACGGGCTATCTGCTGTCGAATTCCATCTCTGGCTTAACTGTATCCAACAGTGCTGGAGATGCGGTCAATGATATCCAGGTAGCGGCAGGTTCTGCCGCGAGTGATGCCAGCCCTCCGACGCTGGTTCGACTTTCCTCGGCTATGGTCAAACGAACGGATGCTGCATGGGCAGCCGGAACAGATGCTGGTGGTTGGCTTGATGGATCCTCCATGCCCAACGGCATTGGTCATGTCTACGTCATGTACGGGACAAGTGGTGTGGATGTCGGCATTTCGGCATCACTCTCACCTACGCTACCGGCAGGATACAATACTGGCAAACGCAGGGTTGGAATAATCATTCGTTCTGCCGGGACAATTTTGCCATTCTTGCAGGTAAATAGACGAGTTATTCTGGATGAGCCGATCACCTTGCGGTCGTCTGCTTCCTTATTTCCAGAAGCCAATTTCACCGTTCTGGCTGGAGCTGGACGGATCCGGCCGATAATCCGGTTCGACCTCAACCCAAACGCCTCATCGAATATTGTAAACGGTTTGGGGGATGGGGATGGATCCGCTAAGACTGTTCAACAAGCGGCAAACTCGACCCCAAGCGTCATCACTGTCGACGGCATGCACGCCACGAATAGCGGCGGCCAACTGAAATTTGTGACAACCGCCATCAGCGGGACCGTCAATGGGAATACGTGGTTCCTGCGTGGCTGGTATGACGACGTACAATAGGTGAAATCATGTCGCGAAACTTTTGCATGACTGGAAATTTCGACCTCAACCAAACCGGAAAGAGCGTCTTCTTGAATGCTCAGCATTTCGACATTCTGGCAAGCCGGTGGGTGTTCGGGCGATCAGGATCAGGCTCCGGCATTGATATGTCGCTCTCTGACGATGTTCCCGATTGCCGTAGCGCCAAAAGCTTTCGCGCTGACTTCAGCACCCCAATCTCTCCCGCGCCCATGGAAGAATCTCACATCCGCTTTGCAATAGAGGGGCGGCAGGGGATACTCGGAATTGCCGACAGGGTTTGCTCCCTGAAGTTCAAGGTCAAGACCAATCGCCCCGGAATGCATGCGGTTGTTTTTGTGAAGCCATATGCAGACCTTTCGAATGTTGATACGTTTGTTGCTCCATATCTGGTGGAGAGGGCTGATACCTGGGAGACGAAACGGCTCGTCATCGATCTGTCGAAGAGCCAAAACAGAACCTGGCACAAGGGCAACGGTATCGGTCTTCGGTTCCGTTTCGCCTACTACGCAGGTAGCCAGTATTCAGCACCACCCGGCTGGAATTCTGGGAATTTCGTATCGGCCGCCGGCGCTATAAATCTTGCCTCGCAGGCTGGTTCTTATCACCAGATTTCTCAGGTCGATTTCTACCCTGGTGATTTCGACCGTGAGTTCGAACCGATGCCCATTGAGGACGTGCTTCGTGCGGTTCAGCGGTATGAATGCGTAATAGGTTCTTCGCATCTGGATTCGGTAGGATTAGCCGGTTACGCCAGCGCCGTCGACCAGACCATCTACCAGACGATCACTTATCCGACGACTATGAGGGATAAGCCCACGGTAACGCCATGCACGTTTGAGGTTGCAAATTGCGGCCAGCCCGAATTCGTGACGGGAGCAAACTCTCTTACGATGAAGATCAAGGCTCTGGCTGCGGGTCGGTTGGCCGCAAGATCCGATATGGCGACGATACCTATTCTGTTGCGCTCGGAGCTTTGATCTCAGGTTGATTTCTCAGATCGGCAACCTATGGTGCGTCATCTTGGCCTAGTCGGCTGATCACGGAGAGGTTTGTCAATGAGCGTTAATCGAGGGGTGTTGTCCGATCTTGGGCCGCTCTACCACACATATGACTGGTTCGGGGCACCGAATGAGCAGCTTCCGGGTATCTATGAGAAAAACCAGAAGGCCAAACAGGCGATAATCGGCTCTTACATTCTCCAGTCCATCGGCAAATGCCGTAAGACGCTTGATACCAAGGTCAGCTTTGCCGAACTGTTTTGTGCGGACGGCTATTATGCCATGCTTGCCCGGCACTTCGGCGCTGACGAGAGTGTAGGTATAGACAACGACCGTGATGGAAATCTACCCCATGCCGAGCAGATCGCGCAGCGGCTCGGGATTGACCGCTGCAAATTCGTAAAGATGGACGTCAACGACGCCGACAAGCTGGGCCAGTTTGATATCGTCGCGAATGTTGGCGGTCTCTATCACGTGTCTAACCCGGAAGAGATCTTGCAGAAATCTTACGACATGGCGCGACATTTTCTGATCGTCCAAAACGTCGTGTCTTTGGCGAACGATGATAAGCGGTATTTCCAAACGCCCGCCCCGGACTGGACGTGGGGAAGCCGGTATAATCCGAAATCCTTCTACCGCATGATCGCGTCCAAGGGATGGAACATTGTCGATTACCATTTCAACGAGCTTGAGGGGAATAGCCGCCCTGAAGATCGAGGCAGTGTTTACTTCCTTATAAGCAAGGCTCCCCCGAGTGGCTGGGGCGCTATCATCCCTAGGCTGCGAAAGCTGACGACATTTTAATATCACGAGCCAGAGGGTGAAAATCTTCTGGCTCTTTTAGTATGGGCAGCATGATTGCTCCCATCGCTTGTCCGGTACCGTAACCCGGCACCCATACCCCACAATCAGGAGAACATCATGGCTCGGGAAACGCTTCCCGTCGCTCTCGACCTTATGTTTGGTCACGAGGGCGGCTACGTGAATGCTAAGACGGATCGGGGCGGACCGACCAAATTTGGCATCACCCACAAGACACTCGCGGCTCATCGCGGCGTTGCATCTGTCACCGCTGAACAGGTCAAGGCGATGACGCGCGAGGAAGCTGAGGAAATCTATCGCCGGTCCTACTGGACGCAGAGCGGCGGCGATTTGCTGCCTAAGGGCCTCGATTACGCAGCGTTTGACTTCGGCGTTAATTCCGGACCAGCAACCGCAGTCCGACGCCTGCAGAAGGTCCTCGGCGTTCGCGAAGATGGCGCGGTGGGCGAGCAGACCGTGGCGGCCGTCAAGGTATACCCCGGTGGTATTGCCAAGCTCATTCACGCTTACTGTGACGAGCGCATGGCCTATCTGCGGAGCCTGACTAACGACAAGACTGGCTTCCCGGTCAATGGCCGTGGCTGGACGATCCGTGTCACCGGCAAGGACCCGAAAGGCGAATGGAAGGATCAGCTCGGCGTTGTCGGCAATGCCGTTCGCCTGGCTACGCTCAGCGCCGATATGGTCAAGGACGTGAAGGTTCCTGAGGAAGGTAAGGCGAAGGCCGATGTCCGCGATACTGGCCTTATCGAGGTTATCAAGAAACCGGAAGCGTGGGGACCGCTTGGCGGCTTCCTGTCGGCGACCGGCGCAATCTTTGCCGGATCCGGCCCTGTCCAGTGGGCACTCGCTGCGCTGATGATCGGCGGGGGCATTCTCGGCTTCATTTATCTCGTCAAGCGGGTGAGGGCGGCATGATCTGGGCTCTCTTCCCCAACTGGCTCAAGATCGCCGCTGGTGGGCTTCTCTGCGCCATTCTGTTGGCCGGTGGCTCCTACTGGCTCGGCAAGCGCGACGGCCGCTCACAGACTAAGATCGAGGCCGCCAAGGAAGCGCTCGATCGCATCAACGAATTGGAGAAGAACAATGCGTCTTTCCGCAGTCTTACGGATCGCGGCCGTTGCCTCGTGTTCATGCGCGATAGCGGCTTGCCAGACAGCGCCTGCGACTAACGGGTCGGGTTACAGCTTCGTCAAGTTCTCGGACCCGCAGGCGGCTCGGTTGTCTTCACAAGACGAAACAGCCGGTCCGGCAATCAACTCGAACAACAGGCAATGCGCGGCTGACGCGGCGTGTCGTAAATAACCATATCGCATCGCAAGGGCCAGACCATGAACTTAACCGATCTACTCGACGCCATCGGTATCAAACTCGGCGTACTCATTGCCGGACTTGCCGGGGGACTCCTGCGTGCGTTGTCACGCCAGAAGTACACTTGGCGCGAAATGCTGGCCTCGCCAGTGTGTGGGGCCTTGGCAGCGGCATACCTCACCACGCCTTTGCTGCATTATCTCTACAGCATCAATTGGCCGCTCCCCGAAGATCCGATTGCCACGATGAACGCCGCCGCCTTTTTGACAGGTGCGAGTGCGATGTGGATTTCAGATGTGATTATCGAGGCGATGCAAAGATGGGTGAGAGGCGGGCGCTCCGCCTAGTTTTCTGTCAGGTATGGCGTGTGCCGTTCCATAGAAAACAGGAGTGACACGCCGCATTGAAATTCCTCGCTGTTCTGGAAGCTTCCCAAGCTGAATATCGGTGGGAAGCTTCGCACTCCGGTGTGAGGTGACTACGAGGCCTTGAACATATCCCGCTGCGGATAGTGTTCCCAACAATGCCAGGATGACCTCTCTGCCTTGGACCGACTGAAACCGAAGCCTCCCCACTTCTTGCAACCGGGATGCTCGCACCAGTGGTTCTCGTGGATGCCGTCGCCGGCCTTGGTGGCCTGGTCGCTCATGGATGGATCTCCAATTCCCGCAGCTTCCAGCCTCCCGGAGGCGGCGAAGCCTGCAGCTTCGCAGCCCGCTGTGTAAGCTTCGTCGAGGCGATAATCTTTGCCTCACGTTTCGTTGTAGCTTGAACGTTAATGACCCACCGGCCGGATTGAAATCGATACGTCTTGGGCTTAGCGCTTTCGACAAACCGGCACCCTGCGACGAACGCAAGGCGCATCCGCGCTTTGTCCTGCTCGGTTGCGCCCCTCACAGTCTTCCACCAATTTTCAAAATTTTGATCGACCTCACTCTTAAGCATGTTCTTATTATGTTCTTGCTAAAGTGGGAGTCAACTGCGGACGATAGGTGAGGGGTTCGGATCGGGTTCAATAATGAAATCAATGGCCGTAGTAGGCTACGTGGTGAGGGTTTTTCGCCCCTCTTAATGACGGAAAAATCCCTTTAATTGCAAAAAGTTAGAGGAATTTTCCATGTGATTTTTTGGTGTCCACGAGAGGATTCGAACCTCCGACCCCAGGATTCATACCGCTTCGGCTTTCGCCGCCGTCCCGCCGTTTGCCGGCAAGACGTTCGTGGTCTGGACTGTCCCTTCACCATGGGCCGTCAGGCCTTTAGGTGCTGCCCATCCAGTCTCTACACCTTCACCGGATTTCTCCGGAGCTTGGCTCGGGATTGGCATGCTGGAAGACCAGCGAAGCTTTCCCCGACTTTGAGCAGATCGATTGCGTCGTTTCCGGGCGCAACCCCCAATTTGTCTTAGGAATCCTGTGCTCTATCCTGCTGAGCTACGTGGACACTGAATTGCTCTTTAACCCGAGGCAGCTATTGGATCAACCGCGTTCTTCATCGCGGTCGATCTCTTCCTCGGCTTTCTTCGCGTTGACCGGCAATCAGCTCATCAGGCGCTGTTCGGCCAGTTTCACCCAGTAGGAAATGCCATAAGCGATGGCGTCATCATTGAAATCATAACCGGGATTGTGAAGCCCGGCCGAATCGCCGTTGCCGATGAAGATGAAGCAGCCCGGCCTTTCCTTCAGCATGAAGGAGAAATCCTCTCCCGCCATGGAGGGATCGACATCGGGGTCGACATTGGGTTCGCCCGCCACATCGCGGGCCACACGAATGGCGTGGTCGGTCTCGGCGGCGTGGTTGAAGGTGACCGGACAATAACGCTCATAAACGACTTCCGCTTCCGCGCCGTTGGCAAGGGCGACACCTTCAGCCATCTGCTTGATGCGATCCTGCGCCAGATCGCGCACTGTTTCATCTAGGCTGCGCACCGTGCCGGCGATCAGCGCCTCGTTGGGAATGATGTTGTGGCTTGAGCCGGCCTGAAAGCGGGTGACGGAGACGACAACCGAACGGATGGGGTCGGCGTTGCGCGAGGCGATCATCTGCAGGTTGCCGACGATCTGCGCGCCGATGGTAATGGGGTCAATGGTGCGGTGCGGCTGCGCCGCATGGCCGCCACGGCCCTTGACGGTGATCGAGAATTTGTCGGGTGCCGCCATGATGCCGCCCTTGCGGATGGCGAAGGCGCCGAGCGGAATGCCCGGCATGTTGTGCATGCCATAGACCTCGTTGATGCCGAAACGCTCCATCAGGCCGTCCTCGACCATGGCAAGCGCGCCGGCGCCGCCTTCTTCCGCCGGCTGGAAGATGACGGCGATGGAGCCGGCGAAGTTACGGGTCTCGGTGAGATATTTGGCCGCGCCGAGCAGCATCGCCGTATGGCCGTCATGGCCGCAAGCATGCATGGCGCCCGCGGTTTTGGAGGCCCAGGGCTTGCCGGTTTCCTCGAGGATGGGCAGCGCGTCCATATCCGCGCGAAAGCCGATGGTGCGATTGCCCGGAAGATTGCCCCTGATGATGCCGACGACACCCGTGCGTCCGAGACCGGTCACGATTTCGTCAACGCCGAAAGATTTCAGCTTCTGCGCAACGAAGGCTGCGGTGTTGTCGACATCATACAAAATCTCGGGATTTTCATGCAGGTGACGCCGCCATTCGCTGACTTCCTGCTGGAGTTCGGCGGCTCTGTTCAAAATTGGCATTCGTTCATTCCTGGGTTCATCGGTACGGCGTGCGGTAAAATCCTATCCTCCGTGCCGGATAGTGCGCCGCATAATTGACGTAATCAATGTACTTTGCCATTGCTAGGACATATATGGTGAATATTGCCATTCCCCGACCGAAGACGGGAATTCGAGGACAAGCCTTGCCACAGATTTTTAAATCGTCAAACGCCGCCCGACGGCTCTCCGCAGCTATTGCCATCGCGACCGCAGGCCTCGTCGCCGCGGCGCCCGTGGCCAATGCCAATCCGAAAATGGTTGTCGATGTTAAAACCGGCAAGGTGATTTCCCATCAGGAAGCCTTCCGCAAATGGTATCCCGCTTCGCTCACCAAGCTGATGACCGCCTATATCGCCTTTTCGCAGATGAAGGCCGGCAAGATCAGCCCGCAGACGGAAGTGGTGATGAGCAAGAAGGCCGCGGACCAGCCGGCCTCGAAAATGTATTTCAAGCCCGGCCAGAAGCTGACGATGGATAGCGCTTTGAAACTGCTGCTCATCAAATCCGCCAATGACATCGCCGTGGCGATTGCAGAGACCATCGGCGGCACCAGCGATAATTTCGTGGCGCAGATGAATGCGCAGGCCCAGCGGCTGGGCATGAGTTCCACCCGTTACATCAATGCCAATGGCCTGCCCGGCAAGGGACAATATACGACAGCCCGGGATCTGGCGCTGCTGGCGCTGATCATCAAGCGCGAGTTTCCGGAATATGCCCATTATTTCTCGCTGGAAGGCGTCAGCACCGGCAAGAAGAACTATGCCAATTTCAACATGCTGGTCGGCCGTTTCGATGGCGCGGACGGTATGAAGACCGGCTTTATCTGTGCCTCCGGCTTCAATCAGGTGTCGTCGGCCGTGCGCAATGGCCGCTCTGTCATCACGGTCGTGTTGGGTGCGGACAGCCTCGCCGGGCGCACCGACCAGTCGGCCGATCTGTTGCAGATGGGTCTGACGGCCCCTTCCGGCCAAGGCGTTTCGCTGGCCGCGCTGGCGCCCTATGGCGATACCGGTGATGTGAACGATATCAGCGCCGAGATCTGCAACCCGAAGGCCGCCAAGGTGCGCAGCGAAAGCCGCGACGAGGCCGGCCGCATGGTCATCCATTCCCCCTATGTTCAGGAAATGACCCGCCCGCCCGAATATTCCTTCGCCGGCCTCATTCCCGGCAGCGAGACGGTGGCGGTGAATGCCACCAAGGGAGCCGGTAAGGGCGAACTCGCGAACGTGCCGATTCCGATCCCGCGCCCGACATTCTGACGATCGGTGATTTCCTTAAGGGAGAGCCTCGCGGTTGCAATGCGGTTTGTGTATTCGCAGGTCGATGATGTTATGATATTACAGTGTCGCTCGCGGCTTGCAGGCGCGGGCGATTTCTTTTAGCTCCAAGCGGCTCCGGGTTTCGTGTCGTCCAGTGACCTGCCGGAGCGGCCATCAACACACAGGCAGGTCATGTCTCGCGATCGCATCCCGGTTTCCATCATCACCGGATTTCTCGGCGCCGGAAAATCGACGCTGCTCAACCGGCTCCTCAAGGATCCGGCGATGAGCGATGCGGCGATCATCATCAATGAATTCGGCGATGTCAGTATCGATCATATGCTGGTCGAAAGCGCTGGTGAGGGCATTATCGAACTGGCGGAAGGCTGCCTGTGCTGCACGGTGCGCGGCGAGCTGGTGGATACGCTGGCGGAACTGATGGACGGCATCCAGACAGGCAAGCTGAAGCCGGTAAAACGGGTGGTGATCGAGACGACGGGCCTTGCCGATCCTGCCCCCGTCATGCAGTCTGTGATGGGCAACCCGGTCATAGCGCAGAATTTCGTTCTGAACGGTGTGATTACGGTGGTGGACGCCGTGAACGGCCTTTCCACGCTCGACAATCACCAGGAGGCGGTGAAACAGGCCGCTGTGGCCGACCGTCTGGTGATGACCAAGCGCGCGCTTGCCGATGCCGCGACGATTTCCACGCTGACAGCCCGTCTACAAGCGCTCAATCCGCGTGCGATCATCGAGGATGGCGACAAAACCGATTGGAGCGCTGCGGGGCTTCTCGACAACGGCCTTTACGACGCCGGCAGCAAGAATGCCGATGTCGGTCGCTGGCTGGGCGAGGAGGCGGAGCACGATCACCATGAACATGATCACGAACATGGTCATCACCACCAGTATCATGGCGAACACGACCACCATCACCACGACGTGAACCGGCACGATGCGTCTATCCGTTCTTTCTCGATCGTTCACGAAGAGCCGGTCAGCCCGATGGCGATCGACATGTTCGTGGATCTGCTGCGCTCGGCGCATGGGGAAAAGCTTCTGCGCATGAAGGCCATTGTCAAGCTGTCGGATAATCCGGGCCGGCCTCTGGTGCTGCATGGGGTGCAGAATATTTTCCACACGCCCGAGCGCCTAGCGGCCTGGCCGGATCCGGTCGATCAGCGTACGCGTATGGTGCTGATTACGAAGGATTTGCCTGAGGCTTTCGTCCAGGACCTGTTCGCGGCCTTCACAAGCACACCGGGTGTCGACCGGCCGGACAGGCAGGCGATGACGGATAATCCGCTGGCGGTCTCCGGGTTGCGGTTTTAGGGCGTGTCGTGATGGTCTAGGTCGGTGGGAGTGGTTCACCCCCCTCTGTCCTACCGGACATCTCCCTCTCAAGGGGGGATCGACAAGCGGCTTGCTCCGACCATCTTTATGGGGACAGCAACCCGAAGTGCAGAGCTGGTGAGAAAACGAGCAGTCGTCGCAACTGATCTCCCACCTTGAGGGGGTGATGCCGGGCAGGGCAGAGGGGGGTAAGCCCGGAGCGTCAGCATTGAACGCCGGTTACCCGCCCTTCACAATCCGAAACCGGTGTCCCTTATCCAGCGCAGTGGTTTCCACCAGGCTATGCCCATCCTCATTGCACATATGCGCAATATCGATCACCGCCAGCGGATCGGTCGTCTCGACGGTCAGAACATCTCCCGCCTTCAGGGTTGCGAGTTTCTTGCGGCTTCTCAAAACCGGAAGGGGGCATTTAAGCCCCCTCAAATCATAGACGATCTCGGCCGTGTCGCTCATTCCTTGGCCCAGAACTTCCAGAACGGCTTCTTTTCCGGCGCTTCCGGAGCAGCAGGTGCTGCGGAATAGGCAAGCGGGTTCATGGCCGGAACCGGGACGCTTTGCCCGGCTGCTGCGGGGGTAGCCGAGGCAACCATCGTCGGTGCTGCGGGGGCCGGGTTCGATTGCGGTGCTGCGGGCTGTACTGCCGAAGGACGCGGGCCGCGCAGGGAAGAGGCCGTTGCGGTCGTCGCCGGTGAGGACGACGTCACCTGCTGCGCCTTTTTCTCCATCAACGCGGCATATTCGGTTTCTTTCATCAGCTTGCCGGCCTTCAGCGCCGAGCCGGTCGGGGCATAGGCGGGCTCGCGGCCTTTGCGCTTTTCGGCCACCAGCGCCTTGCGCTCGGCTTCGCTCGGGTCGTACCAGGCCATGCCGTCATATTTCTTCATCGCCTTTTCATAGGCGAGATCGTAGGTCTTCTCGTAGCTGGAGAGTGCGCTGACGAGCGCCGGCGGTGTGCTCATGGCCGGGCATTGGGCAGACGCATTGAAGCTGCCGCCTTCCGTCTGCTGGTTGAAGACATATTTCTTTTCGCAGACATTCACTTCCGGCGGGCGCTTGGTCACTTCGAAATTGTCGTAACCGACCTTCAGCATCTTCCAGAATTCGAGATGTTCGCTCTTGCGATGACGGGCCATGTTTTCCGCCGTCATGCGGAAGGGGAAGGCCTGCAGCTGCACTGTCTTCTGGCCGCCCTTGAAGGCGTCGCGCGCAAAACCGTAGATTTCAAGAATCTGCGCATCCGTCATCGAATAACAGCCGGAGGAGGAGCAGGCACCGTGGATCATCAGATTGGTGCCGTTGCGGCCATTGGCGGCATCATAGCGGTTCGGAAAGCCGGTATTGATGGCGAGGTAATATTTCGAGTTCGGATTGAGATGCGCAGGCGTCAGGTTATAAAAACCTTCAGGCGCCTGCCGGTCACCCTCTTTCACCTTGGGGCCGAGCTTTCCGGACCAGGCGCATATCTGGTATTCGGCGATTTTGTCGAAGCGGTTGTCGCGCTTGGCCTTCCAGATTTCCAGCGCGCCTTCTTCCTTGAAGATGCGGATCATGATCGGCGAGGTGCGATCCATGCCCTTTTTGTCGATCTCGGCCAGGATGGACGGAGACAGCGGGTAATCGACCTTGTTCTTGATGTGGGACACATCGCGTTCGACGGTTTCGAGCGTGTCGTTGCAACCGGCAAGAATGAGCGCAGTGCAGGCAAGAAGTGCAAAATGTGTCAAACGCATGATCTGATCCGAAAGACGATGGCACGAAACGGCGGCATTTCTACACCGTCCCGTGTGAATTTTAAATACGGTATTAACCGTTTACATCTTCTTAACTCAAATCGGATTCGCCCCGCGGCCGCCGATACATCTTTTGATGTGACCGGACTATGGCCGAGTTGGGGCGATATCAAAGGAAAATAAGGCCGGACTTAGAGGTTCCGCCCGATATCCAGGAATTTCTGGCGGCGTTCGGCGCGCAGCTGTGTGCCCGAGCGCTGGGAAAGATCGGCCAGAGCCGTGGCGATAACGTCACCCGTCGCGTTGATGACGGTTTCGGGAGCGCGATGCGCGCCGCCGATCGGCTCGGGAATGATTCCGTCGATAACGCCGAGCGCCTTCAGATCCTCCGAGGTGATCTTCATGTTGGTCGCAGCTTCCTTGGCGCGGGTCGAATCGCGCCAGAGAATGGAGGCGGCGCCTTCCGGCGAGATCACCGAATAAATCGCATGTTCGAGCATATAGACGCGGTTGCCGGTGGCGATGGCGATTGCGCCGCCCGAGCCACCTTCGCCGATGACGACGGAGACGATCGGCACCTTCACGTTGAGGCACATTTCCGTCGAGCGGGCGATGGCTTCGGCCTGGCCGCGCTCTTCCGCGCCGACGCCGGGATAGGCGCCTGCCGTATCGATGAGGGTGATCACCGGCAGCGAGAAACGGTCGGCCAGTTCGAGCACCCGGATCGCCTTGCGGTAACCTTCCGGGCGCGGGCTGCCGAAATTATGCTTCAGGCGGCTTTTGGTGTCGTTGCCCTTTTCCTGGCCGATGATGGCGACGGGCTGACCGTTAAAACGGGCAAGGCCGGCCTGAATGGCGGCGTCTTCGGAAAATTTGCGGTCGCCGGCGAGCGGCGTGAAATCGGTGAACAGCGTCTTGGCATAATCGACGAAATGCGGACGCTGCGGGTGACGCGCGACCTGCGTTTTTTGCCAGGCGTTCAGCTTGGAATAGATGTCCTGCATCGCGTCGTTGACGCGCGATTCCAGGCGGTTGATCTCCTCCGAGGTGTCTATGCTCTCGTCTTCATCGGCAAGCTTCTTCAGCTCGATAATCTTGCCCTCAAGGTCCGAGATAGGTTTTTCGAAGTCGAGATAATTGTGCATGAGATCCGTTTCCGATCGTTTTGCGCAAGGTTTGAGCCGGATTATCCGGCGGTTCCGGTCGCTCTAATCAAGGTTTTTGCCCTGTTTGGCAAGGGGGTGATGCGTTTGTACCAGCTCTTGCAAGCGTTCTTCCAGCACATGTGTATAGATTTGTGTCGTGGAAATGTCGGAATGGCCGAGCAGTTCCTGCACCGCGCGCAGATCCGCACCGTTCTGCAGCAGGTGGCTGGCAAAGGCGTGGCGCAGGACGTGCGGCGATATGGCGGACGGGGTTAAGCCCGCACGAATGGCGATGTCCTTCAGGTCGCGGGCGAAGACCTGGCGGGGCAGGTGGCCTTCCTTGCTGCTGGAAGGAAATAGCCACGGGCTTTCCGGTGTCTCCGGTTTTTTCTGGGAAGCGGCCACCTTGCTTTTCTCGGATGCGAGCGCCTTTCTGGCAGCCTCGTATTTTTCCATCGCCTCGATGGCGGCGCGGGAAAGAAGGACCATGCGGTCCTTGTTACCCTTGCCGCGGATCATCAGGAAGCGGCCCTCCTGGCGCAGCACCTTGACCGGCAGCGAGACGAGTTCGCTGACACGCATGCCGGTGGCGTAAAGCAGTTCGAGCAGAAGATGCATGCGGATGCGGGCAAGCTGGCCCGGGCCTTCGGTTGCCGCTTCCTGCGCCGCGAGACCGAGAAGCCGGTTCACATCGGCCACGCTCATCGTTTTCGGTAAAGCGAGACCTTTCCTCGGCGCGTCGATGATGCCGGTCGGGTCGTCGCCGCGCAGCCCTTCCGAATAGAGAAAGCGATAAAACTGCCGCATGGATGAGAGGCGCCGCGCCTGCGAGGTGGCGGCAAAACCCTGCGCGGAAAGATGGCTCAGATAGGCGGAAAGGTCAGGCGTCTGCGCCTGCGTCAGGGACTGGCCGCGCTGACCGAGAAATTCGCGCAGATCGGAAAGATCGCGCTCATAGGAAGAGAGCGTGTTGGCGGCAGCCCCGCGTTCGGCGCTCATCATTTCCAGAAAACTTTCCAGCCGCGCACCGTCGCGCCCTGCCATCGGTTGTCCGCTCATGGGGCGCGCCTTGCCGGTTCGGTCGACGGCGGGTTCAGCCGCTCGGAAGGGATGCGGACCGTCACTTCGCGGTCGCGCGGTTTGACGACCATGACGAGCAGAACCATGCCGCCATAGATCAGCCCCGCGATGGTCGCCAGTATCATCGTGAAGCGGAAGAGGGTGGGCATGGCGGCTCCGTGAAAGTGGCGGTCGAAATTTATATGCGGTGCGGTGAAAGCGGCGACAAGATCAAAATGCCCGCTCCGCCCCATGCCGCATGCGGCGATGATTGTGATTCACCGCAATTCAGTCAGCAATTTGGCTTGACGCTTCGTAAACATTTGCAGATATCCATGCCAAACGGGCTTTCAAATCTATGAATGAAACGAATTTATCCGTCCCGGCCACACTCGGGGAGCAAGCGCGGGCAAAGCTCGGACGGCGCAACATCGTCTTCGTCGGGCTGATGGGGGCTGGAAAGTCGGCGGTGGGCCGCATGGTCGCCCAGCAGCTCAGGGTTCCTTTCATTGATACGGATGTCGAGATCGAGCGCGTGTCGCGCATGACGATATCGGAACTTTTTTCTACCTATGGCGAGGAAGAATTCCGGGCGCTGGAAACGCGGGTCATCAAGCGGCTGCTGCGCGGCGGCCCCAAGGTCATTTCCACCGGTGGCGGTGCTTTCATCAGCGACAATACCCGTCGGCACATCGCGCGCGGCGGCATTTCATTGTGGCTGAAGGCCGATCTCGAGGTGTTGTGGGAGAGGGTCAACAAGCGCGATCATCGCCCGCTTCTCAAGACCGAAAACCCCAAGGCCACGCTGGCGGCCCTGATGGAGAAACGCTATCCGATCTATGCAGAAGCGAATCTGACCATCGAATCCCGTGATGTCCGCAAGGAAATCATCGTGACCGAAGTGCTGGCCGCCATAGCCGGCATCGAACAGAAAGACTGATCCCATGACGCCTTCCGAAATTCACGCCGATGAACGTCTCGTCCATGTGCCGCTTGGCGAGCGCGCCTATGACATTCTGATCGGGCCGGGCGTCATCGGCCGGGCGGGCGGCGAGATTTCGGCGCGGCTGAAGGGCAAACGCGCGGCGATCATTACCGACGAACATGTTGCGCCGCTTTATCTCGAAGGCCTGATGGATGGGCTGCAGACAGATGGCATTGAGGCCGTCTCGCTGACGTTGCCGGCTGGCGAAAAGACCAAGAGCTTCGAGCATCTGGTCACCGTCTGCGATGCGGTTCTCTCCGCAAGGGTGGAGCGTAACGATGCGGTGATCGCGCTCGGCGGCGGCGTGATCGGCGATCTCGCCGGTTTTGCCGCCGGCATCGTGCGCCGTGGTGTGCGCTTCGTGCAGATACCGACCTCGCTTCTGTCGCAGGTGGATTCCTCCGTCGGCGGCAAGACCGGTATCAACACCCGCCACGGCAAGAATCTGATCGGTGTTTTCCACCAGCCCGATCTGGTGCTGGCGGATACGGCGGTGCTGGATACGCTAAGCCCGCGGGAATTCCGCGCCGGTTATGCCGAAGTGGTCAAATACGGTTTGATCGACAAACCGGATTTCTTCTTCTGGCTGGAAAAAAACTGGGATGACATCCGCACCGGCGGCCCGGCCCGCATTCAGGCGATTGCGACCAGCTGCCAGGCCAAGGCAGACGTGGTGGTGGCCGATGAAAAAGAAAACGGCGTGCGCGCCCTTCTTAACCTCGGTCACACTTTCGGTCACGCACTGGAAGCGGCAACCAATTACGACAGCAAGCGGCTGGTGCACGGCGAAGGCGTCGCCATCGGCATGGTGCTGGCCCACCAGTTCTCCGCCCGCCTCAATCTGGCAAGCCCCGACGATGCCGCCCGCGTCGAGGCACATCTGAAGGCCGTCGGTCTGCCGACCACGATGAAGGATATTCCCGGCGAATTGCCGCCGGTCGAAACCCTGATGACGGCAATCGCACAGGACAAGAAGGTAAAGGGCGGCAAGCTCACCTTCATTCTTACCCACGGCATCGGCCAGTCCTTCGTGGCTGACGATGTGGCGGCGTCCGAGGTGCAGTCTTTCCTGTCGGAGAAGCATCCGGGGTGAACTGGCGCCGGGCAGTACGGTGAGGGCGCCCCCTCATCGCCTCGCTCCGCTCCGGCACTTCTCCCCGGGGGGAGAAGAACAAGCCGCTTTGGCAATGCTATACGGGGGAACAGCGCTGGCGCTTTGAGCAAGGCGTTGCCGCCCGGTTTCTTCTCCCCGCCGGGGAGAAGGTGGCCCGAAGGGCCGGATGAGGGGGCTTGCTCTCGGCTCCAATGACCACCTAGAACCGCACCGCTTCCCCCGGTGCCGCCGCCTCTATGGCGAGCGCATGCAGCCCGGCGTCGAGTTCCGGCTTCAAAACAGCGTTGATCGCCCGATGGCGTTCGACGCGAGACTTGCCGGAAAAGCTTTCCGACACTATCTGAACACGCATATGTGTCTCGCCCGTACCGGTTATATCCGGCTGGTGGCCGGCATGCATCTGGCTTTCATCGACAACCCTCAGGCGTTCCGGCGAAAAGCTCTGCCGAAGCTTCGTTTCTATGCGTTCTCGCAGGGACATGCAGAGGGCTCCAATTCTGTTTGCAGGTCTTTGAAGGGGGCTCCCTAAAAGCCTGTAACATTCCACTTTGTCAATTCTTGTTGTGCGGCTTTTCGCACCCCATAATCAGGGCATCATGAAACTGGATTCGAAATATTTCGACCGCATCCGCACGCGCCGGAAAAGGGAGCGGGAACCTGAGGTTCAGGCCCCAACCTGCCAGTGGGACGGATGCGACAAGCCGGGCGTTCACCGGGCACCCGTCGGCCGCAATGCCGAGGGGCAATTCTTCCTGTTCTGTTTTGAGCATGTGAAGGAATACAACAAGGGCTATAATTACTTTTCCGGCCTCTCCGACAGCGAAATCGCCCGTTACCAGAAGGAAGCGATCACCGGCCATCGCCCCACCTGGACGGTGGGCGTGAACAAGACTGCGCGCGACAGCCCGCTGCATTCCACTTTGCGCTCCGGCTCAGCCAGCGGCAACGCGCGTATTCGCGATCCTTTCGGCTTTACCGGCGGTTTTGCCGGCGGAGGAAGGGCCGGCGGCACGCGCATGCAACAGGACCGCAAGCTGAAGACGCTGGAGGCAAAAGCCTTCGATACGCTCGGTCTTCCGTCCAGCGCAAAGCAGGAAGACATAAAAAGGCGTTATAAGGAGCTTGTCAAAAAGCACCATCCTGATGCTAATGGTGGCGATCGTGGTTCGGAAGAACGTTTTCGGGCTGTTGTTCAAGCATATCAATTGTTAAAGCAGTCAGGTTTCTGCTAAGCCAACTTACGTGTTTACCGCCTGATTGATGATGTGGCCGGGTGGCTGCCGCCCGCCTTGGAGACGTGATGAGCAAAATCGACCTTGATATTTCCAACCTGCCCGACACGACGGTGTCTGTGCGGGAGGTTTTCGGCATTGATACGGATCTGCGGGTTCCCGCCTATTCCCAGGGCGACGCCTATGTGCCGGACCTCGATCCCGACTATCTTTTCGACCGCGATACGACGCTCGCGATCCTTGCCGGTTTTGCTCACAACCGACGTGTCATGGTCTCCGGTTTCCACGGCACGGGTAAATCCACCCATATCGAGCAGGTCGCCGCCCGCCTCAACTGGCCCTGCGTGCGCGTCAACCTCGACAGCCATGTCAGCCGTATCGACCTCGTCGGCAAGGACGCCATCGTCCTCAAAGACGGCAAGCAGGTTACCGAATTCAAGGACGGCATCCTGCCCTGGGCCTACCAGCATAATGTCGCGCTGGTCTTCGACGAATACGATGCCGGTCGTCCGGACGTGATGTTCGTCATCCAGCGCGTGCTGGAATCTTCCGGCCGCCTGACGCTGCTCGACCAGAGTCGCGTCATCCGTCCTCACCCGGCGTTCCGCATTTTTGCGACCGCCAACACCGTCGGCCTTGGCGATACGACCGGGCTTTACCACGGCACGCAGCAGATCAACCAGGCGCAGATGGACCGCTGGTCCATCGTCACCACGCTGAACTACCTGCCGCACGAGCAGGAAGTGAACATCATCGCCGCCAAGGTGAAGAGCTTCGACAATCCGAAGGGCCGTGAAACCGTCTCCAAGATGGTGCGCGTGGCCGATCTCACCCGTTCGGCTTTCATCAATGGCGATCTTTCCACGGTCATGAGCCCGCGTACCGTCATCACCTGGGCGGAAAATGCGGAAATCTTCGGCGATCTCGCCTTTGCCTTCCGCGTAACCTTCCTCAACAAGTGCGACGAGCTGGAGCGCACGCTGGTTGCCGAACAGTATCAGCGGGCCTTTGGCGTCGAGCTGAAGGAAAGCGCTGCGAACATCGTTCTCAGCGCCTGATCGTCCCCGGCTTGTCCGGAGACGATTTCGATGACTTGAAGACGCTGGCAGACTGCGCGCATATCGATGGGCGGTCTCCACGCGTCGGCAAATGACAGGAAAGACAATGGCAGGGCGCGGCGACAATTCCAGAGCAAAACCGGGTACGGCGGTCGATACGGAGCCGTTGCGTCAGGCGATTGCCGGATGCGTGCGATCCGTCGCTGGCGATGCCGAAGTCGAAGTCGTCTTCGCCAATGAACGGCCGGGCCTTGCCGGCGAGCGCATGCGCCTGCCGGAAATCTCCAAGAAACCGACAGCGCAGGAAATCGCCATCACCCGCGGACTCGGCGATTCCATGGCGTTGCGCCTTGCCTGCCATGATGCCGATACCCACGCGGTCATGTCGCCGCAGGGCGCCGAAGCGCGGCTGATTTTCGATGCTGTCGAACAGGCGCGCGTGGAATCGATCGGCGCGCTGCGCATGCCCGGCATGGCCTCCAACATCCAGGCCATGAACACCGAAAAATACGCCAAAGCCAACTTCGCCGGCATCAACAACAAGGACGATGCGCCGCTTGCCGAAGCTGTGGCGCTTCTGGTGCGCGAGAAGCTGACGGGTGAGAAGCCGCCGGAAAGCGCCGGCAAGGTTGTCGATCTGTGGCGCGATTTCATCGAGGACAAGGCCGCCGGCGACCTCAAGGATCTCTCCAGCGTCATCACCGACCAGAAGGCCTTTTCGCGGCTGGTGCGCAAGATGCTGACCTCCATGCAGATGGCGGAGGATTTCGGCGACGAGGATAACGAGCCCGAGAGCCAGGAAGCGGAATCCAACGAGGACCAGCCGCGCACCAACGAGACCGAAGAGGAACAGGACGAGGAAGAGGCCGGCTCCGACGCGACGCCCGCCGATGAAAACGAGGCCTCGCAGGAGGAAATGGAAGAAGGCGAGATGGACGGCGCCGAGATGTCGGACGAGGAAATGTCCGACGATCTCGACGAGGATTCCGAAACGCCCGGCGAGACCCGCCGCCCCAACAGCCCCTTCGACGACTTTAATGAAAAGGTCGATTACCGCATCTTCACCCAGGAATTCGACGAGGAAATTCACGCCGAGGAACTGTGCGACGAGGCGGAACTCGACCGTCTGCGCGCCTTCCTCGACAAGCAGCTCGCTCATCTTCAGGGCGCCGTCGGGCGTCTGGCGAACCGGTTGCAACGCCGCCTGATGGCGCAGCAGAACCGTTCCTGGGACTTCGATCTGGAAGAGGGCTACCTCGATCCGGCCCGCCTCGTCAGGCTCATCATCGATCCGATGCAGCCGCTTTCCTTCAAGAAAGAACGCGACACCAAGTTCCGCGATACCGTGGTTTCGCTCGTCATCGACAATTCCGGTTCGATGCGCGGCCGTCCCATTACCGTTGCAGCCACCTGCGCCGATATTCTCGCGCGCACGCTGGAGCGGTCCGGCGTGAAGGTGGAGATTCTGGGCTTCACCACCAAGGCGTGGAAGGGCGGGCAATCGCGCGAACAGTGGCTTGCCAATGGCAAGCCGGCGTCGCCGGGCCGTCTCAATGATCTGCGCCATATCATCTACAAATCGGCGGACGCTCCGTGGCGGCGCGCGCGGCGCAATCTCGGCCTGATGATGCGTGAGGGACTGCTCAAAGAAAACATCGACGGTGAAGCGCTGATGTGGGCGCATAACCGCCTGATCGGCCGCCCCGAGCAGCGCAAGATCATGATGATGATCTCGGACGGAGCGCCGGTGGACGATTCGACCCTGTCGGTCAATCCCGGCAACTATCTGGAACGGCACCTGCGCGCGGTCATCGAGCAGATCGAGACACGGTCGCCGGTGGAACTGCTGGCAATCGGTATCGGCCACGATGTGACGCGCTATTATCGCCGCGCCGTGACCATCGTGGATGCGGACGAACTGGCCGGCGCGATGACCGAGCAGCTTGCGGCGCTCTTTGAGGATACGAGCGGCGCTTCCGGTTCGTCCCGCAGGGTTCGCCGTGCGGGATAAGCGGGGTAAGGCTTCTTCCCTTTGCAAGACGCTTGCGATGGCCGCCATTCTCGCGGCCGCATGGCTGTTGCCGGTTTCCATCGGCGCTTCCACCATCGATGTGCCGGTGAGCGCGCGTCTCCTCTCCTCTTTCGAGGTCGGCACCAGCGAAAGACGTTTCGGCAAGCTGGAATTTGTCGGCGGCATGGTGATGAGCGCGCCGGAAAAGCTGTTCGGGGCGATATCCTCCATCCGTTTCCGCCCCAATGGGGAGGACTTCGTTGCGGTGCTGGATACCGGCCATTGGCTGACGGGCAGGGTCTTGCGTGACGCTCGCGGTGCTTTGTCCGGAATTGCCGATGCGCGCATCACCCCCATGCTGGACATGAGCGGGCGCGAACCGCCGCGCAAGATGGAGATGGATGCGGAAGGGCTGGCGCTGCGCGACGGCAAGGTGTTCGTCAGTTACGAGCAGCGACACAGAATCGATATCTATCCCGATCCGGGCTTCGCCACCGCAAAGCCGCTCGAACGCCTGCCATATCTCATCCCCAGCAACGAGTTGCGCCATAATGGCGGCCTGGAGGCTCTCGCGGTATCGCCGGCCGATTCGCCGCTCGCTGGCGCTCTGGTCGTGGTGGCTGAAAAAAGTATCGATACGGACGGCAATCTTCTCGCCGCCATATTGGAAGGCCCGATGAAGGGCACATTCGCCGTCACGCATCATCCGTCATTCGACGTGACTGACGGTGCGTTCCTGCCCAATGGCGACCTGCTGCTTCTCGAGCGCCGCTTCAATTTCGCTGAAGGCGTGGGCATGCGCATCCGTCGCATCCGTGGTGCTGATATCCGGCCGGGTGCTGTGGTGGATGGCGAAATCCTCATGGAAGCCGGCATGGCCTACCAGATCGACAATATGGAAGGCATGGATGTGGTGAAGGGGCCGGACGGCTCGACGCGCCTCATCATCGTTTCCGATGACAATCACTCGTTCCTCCAGCGCAACTTGATGCTGGAATTCAAGCTGGTGGAGTAAAATCAGGCCTGCTGCTGTGCCGCCTTGTAGGCTGCCATCAGGTCCTCGACGGGAATGCCGTCGATCTTCATGCCGGTCATTCGGCATGACGTTATCTGCGCACCCGACAGGTTTGAGTTGCTCAGTTTCAGACCGGAAAAATTGACGTCATCGATCGACCAGCCGGACATGTTGTTATCCGTGAACGACGCACCTGACAAATTGATATTGTTGAAGCTCGCCCCGGAAAGATTGACATTGTCGAAGACCGTGCCGGATAGATTGACGTCGTTGAAGGTTGATCCTGAAAGCGTGGCGCTGGCAGCCTCCACGATGTCTATAACGTCCTTGATCTGCATGTCGACCTGCCTCCGCGCTGTGCCACGGACGACAGACTGCAATGCTGACGGCTGGCTTGCAAGCGCGATTTGATCCGCGCTTGCCCGGCCTCAAACGCGGCCCGTTTTGACGGTGTCCGGCATCGGCTTCAGCGTGTTCATCAGCGCGCCGTAGGGCAAGAGCATGACGAGGCCGACGAGAACCTTCACCGACAGATCGCCCAGCGCCCAGGAAATCCACCGAGGGGCCTCCAGAGCGAAAACGCCGAGCAGCGGCGCGCTTTCGGTGGCGAAGGCGTCGTTGGGGCCGACAAAGGAGAAGCTCGCGGCAAAGGCGATGGAGAAGAACAGGGCCGTGTCCAGCACCGATCCCAGCATCGAGCCCGCGAGTGGCGCATGCCACCAGCGCTGGCGGCGCAGGCGGTTGAACACGGAAATATCCAGCAACTGGCCGATCAGATAGGCGGTGCCGGACGCAACAGCGATGCGCGGAATGGATGTCCAGAAGGACAGCGTGACACCGACGACGAAGCCAGCAAGCACGACGCGACGCGCTATGGACGGGCCGAACTGGCGGTTGGTGAGGTCCGTGACGAGGAAGGCGATCGGATAGGTGAAGGCACCCCAGGTCAAAAGGTCGCCGAGATTGACGCCGAACAACGAGCCGGAAAGCGGGTATTGCACCAGAATATTGGACGCGACGACCACCAAAGTCATCAGCAGAACATAGATAAGCGTAAAACGCAGATAGGGCATTTTTTTATCCTGGGTGATGCCACCAGTTGGAGCCAAGCATCGGAAGAAAACGTCTCAAACGGTTTTCGCAAAACCCGATGCAATTAAAATCTGAAACAAACAAAAGGCTTGAGCGGCGAAAAGCCATTCAAGCCTTCTGAATATCAGATGATGTCGAAGCCGCTATTAAGCAGCTTCAGCCGTCTTCTTGGCGATCTGGCGGCGCAGGAGACGAGCGCGCATGCTCAGTTCGTTTTCGCCGGACTTCAGAAGGAAGGCATCGAGGCCACCACGGTGTTCAACGGAGCGCAGAGCGGCTGCGGAAACACGCAGGCGGAAACGCTGGCCGAGAGCATCGGAGATCAACGTGACCTGGCAGAGATTCGGAAGGAACCGGCGCTTGGTCTTGTTGTTGGCGTGGCTGACGTTGTTGCCCGTCTGGACGCCCTTGCCGGTCAATTCGCATACACGGGACATGGGTACACCTATTTCGTTTCGTCTGTTTCACCACTGGCTCGCCACCGGCAAAACCGGGGTGGCAATCCAACTGGCCATGATTGGAAAGTTGCGGTTCTATAGTCAGACGGGACCTAACAGTCAAGCCGCTCGCGATCAAATGAAAGGAAATTCCGGCGTTTTCAACCGGCATCCGCTTTTTTATTGCCACAAGTCAGCGTATATGATCGCCCGATAAGGCCGCTTCCGCGCCTCTTTTAAGGTGATATCGAAATGATTGCCAGAGGAAAAAGCATTTTCGTGGCCGCGACAATAGCGTTAACGGGCGTCTCCCCCTCGCTCGCCGCCGAAGCGCGCCACACAAGCGAATACAGCATCAATCTCGGCATTTTGCCGATTGCCAGGGCGAGTTTCTCGACTCGCATGGATGGGCCGAATTATTCGATCTCCGGTTCCTTCAGCGCCGCCGGCCTCGCCAGCATCCTCAAGGATATTTCCGGCAAGACGACCGTTTCCGGCGCCAAGCGCGGCCACCGGCTGCAGGCCAACGAATATTCGCTGGTCTACAAGGACGGCAAGCGGGTACGCACCTATGACGTTGTCTATCGCAACGGCAACGTCACATCGACCACGGTGAAACCCGAGCCGAAAGCCCGGCCGGACAACTGGGTTGACGTGAAAGACCGCGACCTGCGCTCGGTTCTCGATCCGATTTCCGGCCTCATCATTCCAGCCGGCGGCCGCATCTGCCCCACTCGCCTGCCGATCTATGACGGCGAATCGCGGCTCGATCTGGTTTTGAGCTCCAGCGGCACCAGGCCGTTCAAGACCAACGGTTTTAACGGCGACGCCATCGTTTGCAAGGCGCGGTATGTGCCGAAGTCGGGTTACAGGCAGGGGCGCAAGGATATCGAATATCTGAAATCCATCTCCATGGAGATCTGGTTCGCCAAGTCGAACAACATGGATGTCTATGCGCCTGTCTACGCCATCATTCCGACCCGGGTGGGGCAGGTCTATATCACCGCTACGAAATACGGCGGCTGACCAAGATTGATGGCACGGCAATTGAAAGTAGGCGTCGCCGCGTATTTCCTCTCCCCGGCGGGGAGAAGAAACAAGCGGAGCACGACCGGGCCTCTAATTGCTCTCAGGGTTATGCCGCATCACCTGGCGACCAGCCCGGCTCGGCCATAACGAAGCTCGAAAAGGCAAAGCCCGGCGAGACGGTGCAGCCGACGAGCGTGAAGTCACCGCGGCTTTCGGCCGATTGCCAGCAATTGGCGGGAACGATGACCTGCGGGCGCTCGCCTTCAAGAATGGCGGGGCCGAGCGTGAAGGTCCGCACTTCCCGACCGTCCTGCGAAAGATGCAGCGCAATCGGCGCGCCGGCATAATAGTGCCAGACCTCAACCGCATCGGTGACCCGGTGCCAGTGCGAGCGGTCGCCCTTTTCCAGGAGATAATAGATCGCCGTCGAATGACCCCGCTCACCGCCTGCCTTATCGCGGAACGTCTGGTGGTAAAAACCGCCCTCGGGATGCGGCTCCAGCCCCAGTTCGCGAATGATCGCCTGCGCCGATATCTCCGTTCCCATCAGAAATTGTCCTTGCGTGTGCGGATTTCTGCGAAAACATCGGCATCGGTGGCGCTTTCAAGGCCGAGATATTTGCGAATGCCGGCATCGGCCACCCGCATATATGGGTTGGTCTGTTTTTCGAGCCCGATGGTGGTGGGAATGGTGAATTCATTCGCCTGTCGCACCTTTTCGATGTGGGCCGCGCGCTCGCTCAGTACAGCATTTTCCGGGTCGACGGTGAGGGCGAAACGGGCGTTCGTCAGTGTATATTCATGGCCGAAATAAACTTTGGTTTCATCCGGCAGTGCCATGAGCTTCTGGAAGGAATGCCACATATCCGCCGCCGGACGTTCGAACAGGCGGCCGCAACCCATGGCAAACAGCGTATCGGCGGCAAACAGCAGCCCGTCATCGGGCAGATAATAACAGATATGGCCTGCCGTATGTCCGGGCGTGGCGATAACCTGAACGCGGCGGCCGGCGAATTCGAATTCGTCGCCATCGGCCTGCGAACGGTCGAGGCCCGGAATCGCAACCGCTTCGTCATAGGGGCCGTGAATTTCGCAGCGGAACCTGTCTTTCAGAGCCAGATTGGCTTCCACATGGTCCTGATGGTGATGAGTGGTCAAGATATGGGTGAGTTTCCAGCCGTGGCCGTCGAGCGCCCGCAGGATAGGCCCTTCTTCCGGGGCGTCTATGGTGGCCGTCGCGCCGCTTTCAGGATCGTGCAGGAGCACCCCGAAATTGTCGCTGCGGCAAAGAAAGACGTCTATTTCCAAAGGTTTCATCTTATCCTCTCCATTTGCCGGCCAAAACCGGCGCATTCGCCCGCCTGCTTTCCTATGTAAGGGCAGACGCCTTGAAGTCCAACCGCCTGATGCTACATTCTCGGCCATGAATACCGATATCGTCGATCTGCGCGAATTCTATCATTCTCCGCTTGGCCGCGCGGCCGAGCAGGCGATCACCATGGCGCTTTCGACGCTGTGGCCGCCTTTGCCGGAAGAGCGGCTGGTCGGCCTTGGTTACGCCGTGCCGTTTCTGGAGCGGTTCCGTCGCGATACGGAGCGCACCTTCGCCTTCATGCCGGCGGGGCAGGGGGCTGTGAACTGGCCGGCGGGCGAGCTGTCTTCCACGGCGCTGGTCTTCGACGAGGAACTGCCGCTGCCTGATTCGTCGATAGACCGGGTCTTGATGGTGCATGCGCTGGAATTTGCCGAAAATCCGCGCGAAAGCCTCAAGGAACTGTGGCGTGTGCTGGCGCCCGGCGGCCGCCTCGTCATCGTGGTGCCGAACCGGCGCGGCGTCTGGGCGCGCATGGAACATACGCCTTTCGGTTCCGGAAGACCCTATTCACGCGGACAGCTGACGGCGCTTTTGCGCGAAACCAATTTCACACCGGGCGCCTCCGCCGAGGCGCTGTTCTTTCCGCCCACCACAAGCCGGCCAATACTGAAATTCCGCCGTTATCTCGAACATACCGGCCGCAGGCTGTGGCCGCTGTTTTCCGGTGTCATCGTGGTGGAAGCGCAAAAGCGTCTCTATCAAGGGCTGCCAGTCACCCAGCGCGCCTCGCGCCGGGTTTTCGTGCCCGTGCTGGCCCCACAGGGCGTGCCCACCACCCGCGCCGCGGCAAGCCAGAGAAAGCCGCGCTGACCCTCGACAAAGTGCCCATTCCGGTCTAATGCCTCCGGCATTGCTTTTGCCGGGTTCTCCGGCGTTTTTCCAAAGGTCGATCAAATGAGTGCAGAGCTTAGCCAACCTGTTCCGCGTCCGGGTATTCTGGATATCGCCGCTTATGTTCCGGGTAAGGAACATGTGGACGGCGTTGCGAAGGTTTATAAGCTCTCCTCCAATGAAACGCCGCTTGGTCCGAGCCCGAAGGCGATCGAGGCTTTCAGCGCTGCCGCCAGCCATCTGGAAATCTATCCGGACGGTCAGGCGATCGCGTTGCGTCAGGCGATTGCCGACGTGCATGGCCTCAATATCGCAAACATCCTGTGCGGCAACGGTTCGGACGAGCTTCTCGGCCTGCTTTGCCACGTCTATCTGGGTGCCGGCGATGAAGCGATCATCACCGAACATGGTTTCCTCGTCTACAAGATCCAGATCATGGGCGCGGGGGCAACCCCGGTGACGGTGAAGGAAAAGGATTGCGCTGTTGATGTGGATGCGATCCTCGCCGCCGTGACGCCGAAGACCAAGATGGTTTTCGTGGCCAACCCCGGCAATCCCACCGGCACCTATGTTCCCGTCGCGGAAATCCGCCGCCTGCAGGCAGGCCTGCCGAAACATGTCGTGCTGGTGCTGGATGCCGCCTATGCGGAATACGTGCGCAAGAACGATTACGAGGCGGGTCTCGAACTGGTCTCTGGCAACCGCAACGTGGTGATGACCCGCACCTTCTCCAAGGTTTACGGTCTGGCCGCGCTGCGCGTCGGCTGGATGTATGCCCCTGTCGATATTATCGACGCGCTGAACCGCGTGCGCGGGCCGTTCAATATGAGCGCGCCGGCTATCGCGGCGGGCGCTGCGGCCATCCGCGATCAGGCATTCGTTCAAAAGGCGGTGGCGCATAACGCCCTGTGGATGGAAAAGCTGGTGAATGCCTTTGTCGGACTCGGCCTTACCGTCACGCCTTCGGTCACCAACTTCATCCTCATCCATTTCCCGGATCAGGACGGCAAGCGCGCGGCGGATGCGGACGATTTCCTGAGCCGCCGCGGTTATATTCTGCGTGCGGTCCGTGGTTACGGTTTCCCGAATGCGCTGAGAATGACCATCGGTTCTGAAGAGGCCAATCTCGGCGTCATCGCGGCCCTCACCGAGTTCATGGGGCAGGCGTGATGACTGAGATCATGTTCGAACGCATCGCGCTGATCGGCATCGGCCTGATCGGCTCGTCGATTGCCCGCGATGTCAGGGAATTGGGGCTTGCCCGCCATGTGACCATTTCCACCCGCAGTGAAGATACGCTGACACGGGCGGAGGAACTGGCGCTTGGTACGGATTATACCGTTTCGGCGGCTGAAGCGGTCAAGGATGCCGATCTCGTCATCGTCTCGGTGCCGGTCGGTGCTTCGGAAAGTGTGGCGCAGCAGATCGCGCCGCATCTGAAGCCGGGCGCCATCGTCACCGATGTCGGCTCCACCAAGGCTTCTGTTATCGCGCAGATGGCACCGCATATTCCTGACAACGTGCATTTCATTCCCGGCCATCCGCTGGCGGGTACGGAAAAATCCGGCCCGGATGCCGGTTTTGCCGGTCTCTTCCGCGAGCGCTGGTGCATCTTCACGCCGCTGCCGGGCACGGATGCCGCGGCGCTGGAAAGGCTGAAGGATTTCTGGCGAGCGCTCGGGTCGCGCGTGGATGAAATGGATGCCGAACACCACGACAAGGTTCTGGCGATCGTGTCGCATCTGCCGCACATCATCGCTTACAATATCGTCGGCACGGCGGACGATCTGGAGACGGTGACCGAATCGGAAGTCATCAAATATTCCGCCTCCGGTTTCCGCGATTTCACCCGTCTTGCCGCCTCCGATCCCACCATGTGGCGGGATGTCTGCCTGCATAACAAGGATGCAATCCTTGAGATGCTGGCGCGGTTTTCCGAAGACCTCGCTTCGCTGCAAAGGGCGATCCGCTGGGGAGAAGGCGACAAGCTGTTCGAACTGTTTTCCCGCACCCGCGCTATCCGACGCTCGATCGTCCAGGCCGGTCAGGATGTTGACGCGCCGGACTTTGGGCGTCACGCGCTGGATCAGAAGAAGTAGGGCGCATTTAGTCTCCCTCTGTCATCCTCGGGTCAAGCCCGAGGATGACAGAGGGTATAAATCAACTGCTCAAATCGGCGGGATTTTCCCAAGCGGAATAAAGCCGCTGACCGTGGCGCGGCCACGATCTACCACGAGATCGACGGATGCCCGGTCACCGCCGCCGGCGAGCGCGCCGAGCAGTTTGCGGGCCGTATCGATGGTGGATTGCAACTGCGGGAAAACCTGCTTGGCATTGTCCGACCATGCGCCGAGCTTTTCGATCTCCAGCTTGAACTTGCCCGAAAGATAGCCCTCATTGTCGAAGGAGAAGGGGCCGCTGATGCGCATGGTTCGGCCTTCGCCAATATCTGCCACCAGCCGGCGAAGCTCGCCGCTCGCGCCATAAAGGCCGGATTTGTCGCTGCCATCCACCATGCCTGCCTTGCCCGCCAGCGTCACGTCCAAGATGGCGTCGAGGCGGGGAAGAACCTGCGGCCAATCCTTGATGACGGTTGCCGAATCGGTGAGCGTGATCGCGCCATCAAGATCCGCGCCGTTCTGGCGCAGATGCATTTCCGTTTTGACCGCGTCGAAGTCGATGGTCTGCCCGGTGACGGAAGAAATCGCCTGCGCCTTCAGCCCGTCGATGACCAGCGAGCTGCGGTCGATGCCCTTCAGCTTGGTGACGATGCTGGACTGCATGTTCTGCCAGGCGGCTGAGATCGTCAGGCCATGGGCGGAACGGATTTCCGCCGGCGAATCGAGTTCCCAGACGATGTGGCCGGGATTATAGACCTGCGCCGCCGAGCGAAGTTCGCCGAAGGAAGCGGAAACGCCGTTCTCCTTGTCATCCACCGTCACCCTGGAGCAGAAGAGGCCGATGCGGAAGGGATAACCCTTGAAGGCGATATCGCCGCATTCACCGCTGACGTTGCGGGCCTGCGAGGGGGCGATGACGTTCAGAACCGTCTGTTTCAGCCTATCGGCGGCATAAAACCACCCGGCGGTATAAAGTCCGATGACCACGAGGATGGCGATGGCGAGCCAGAGGAATTTTTTGGCGGTGCCGGATTGGCTTGACGCTGCCATATTGATCTCCGATGAACAGACTTCAGACAATTTCGATTTGGCTTGCGATATGGACGATTTTTGGGTCTTTGGCTACGGTTCGTTGATGTGGAACCCCGGCTTCGCCTTTGAAGAGCGGCAGCAGGCGCGGCTTTACGGGTATCGGCGCTCACTCTGCATCAGTTCCAATTTTTATAGGGGCACCGAAGAAAAGCCCGGTCTCGTTCTCGGTCTGGAGCGCGGCGGTTCCTGCCTTGGCGTCGCTTTCCGCGTGCGTGGAGAGGACCGGGAGCCGGTCATGGTCTATTTGCGCGAGCGCGAACTGGTGACGAATGTCTATAAGGAGCGGCTGGTTTCCATCGCGCTTTCCGATGGCAGGCGCAGCAGCGCCGTAACCTATGTGGCCGATCCCGCGCATAAGCAATATATCGGCGGTCTCGGCGTTGCCGAGTCGGCGACCATCGTTGCAGCCGCATCGGGCCGCTCCGGGCCGAATACGGATTATGTCTTCAACACCGTGCAGCATCTGCAGGAGATGGGCATTCGCGATTCCCTGCTGGAGAGCATCGCCAAAAATGTCGGCACGCTCGTTGCTCAGCCGGCGGCGGTTTCCTTGCCCTGAAGTTCGGCGATCCGCTTCACGGCGGTCGGCGGCAGCGGCAAATGCGGGTTGTTGCGCACGGTTTCCAGCAGCAGCTCGTCGCTCGCCTTTTCCGTCACATCGATCAGGCGCTTGAAGAACACGTCGGGGTCCAGCCCCGGCTCGATGGCCGGCAGGATACGCACCTTGAAATGGCCGGGATAACGCATGGTGGACCGGCGCGGCCAGAACAGGCCTGGATGCATGGCGACGGGAATGACCGGCACCTGAAGGTCCCGGTAAAGCCTTGCGATGCCATAACGATATTCAGGCTCCGCACCCGGCGGGCGGCGTGTGCCTTCGGGATAGATGATGAGTTCGCGGCCGGCGGCCATTTCCTCTTTCGCCCGCTCCATCACCTTCAGCATCACTTTGCCGCGGGCGGCGCGGTTGACCGGGATCATGCGCTGTTTCATGGCGTACCAGCCGAACAGCGGAATCCACAAAAGCTCGCGCTTCAGAATATAGACCGGATCGGGAAGATTGGGCAGCAGCGCGTAGGTATCCCAGAAGGACTGGTGCTTGGGCGCGAAGATGCAGCCGGTTTCGGGAATGTTTTCCAGCCCTTCGATCTCGAAGGTGGTGCCGACGATGGTTTTCATCAGCCAGTGGTTGGATCGCGCCCAATTCTTGGGAATTTCGTAGGCGATCTTGCGCGGCAGGATGAAATAGATCGGCGTCAGCACGATCATGCGGACAATCAGGTTGAGATAAAACAGCGTATTGAAAAGAAAAGAGCGCAGCTTGAGCATCAACAGCCTTCCCGGAGCGCAGCCGTTCCGAAGCCGTGCATATGCCTCGATACCGGATGCCGATGCCAGACGCCTACACGAAAACAAGGGGCCGCAGCAAGCACGTTCTCGCCGGTCAGGACGAAGCGCTTGTCGTCTTTATCCGGGAATAATCGGCGGCGGCCTTGCGCAGACCGTCGCCCTTGCCGAAACCGGTGAGGTCGCGTCCCGCCGCCGCCACGAACTTCAGATATTCGTAAAGCATGGTTCTCACCACATCCGGCTCCACGAACCAGTTGGTGCGGACAAGATCGGCGCTGATGACGGGATAGGCGATGAATTGCGTCTGCGGGCTGGCGCTGCGCAATTCATGCAGGCTGCGATGCATGTGGTAATTATTCGTGACGACGACGATGGAGGAATAATTGTGGTCGCGTATCCAGCTTGCGGCCTCACTGGCGTTGCCGATCGTATCGATCGCCTTGTAGCCCATGTCCACGCAGCAGGAAAACATGTCGGATGACCCTTGCGTCATCTTGCGGATTTGCGAACGAGTGGTGGCCGGGTTGACGCCAGAAATCAGAAGCCGCTTGCCCACGCCGTCTCTGAGCAGGCCAACGGCCTGTTCGATGCGCTGATAACCGCCGGTAAGAACGATGATGGCATCGCCTCTCGCCCCCTCCGGCGGACGCATGGAGGCGACGGAATCGGCAAACCACAGGAAACCGCCGGAAAATGCGCCGAGCGCAATGACGCAAAGCAGGATGAGGATGCGAATAAAACGGCGCAAAGGACCGCGCCGCGACAACAGGCCTTTTCTGGCCGGCCGCGCCGTCGTCTGATCCTGGTCCATCCGACTCACAAACATTCCTCCTGAATACTCGCCGATTAAGGCAAGGAACAGGCATTTTTGTCCACCGTCTGCAGGTTACATCCGGCTTGTGACGGTTTCAGTTTTCCCGCGGAGTTATCGGGGATAACCTCACGATGCAAGCCCATCGCTTTTCGAGGGATCGGAGCGGACGCGGTCGATATCGTCGATGGTGCGGATGACGGTTATACGAGCCGTGAGGGTGGTCAAAAGCGCGATGACGATCATCGTCATGGCGATGCCGAGATACCCGCCGAGACCCACCGAAAACGAGCCGAAAAGCGCGCTTGCCTGATCGCTCTGCGGTGTGGCGACAGTGCTCGATTGCCAGAAACCGGCTACAAGGAATACGCCGGCGGCCAGTGCGCTGCCGGCCGCCGCCCCCTTGAGGCTGATCTTCAGGAAGTGCTTCTGGAATTCACGCGCCACAAAGCTGCTTTCGGCGCCGACAAAATGCAGAACCTCGACGATATGCCGGTTGCCGGAAAGCGCGCCGCGCGTCGCAAACACCACTGTCAGCACCATGGCGGTGAACACGAGGATAAGAACACCGACGCCGATCATGACAGTGGTTCTGGCCATGGAGACCAGCCTGTCGACCCAGGTGCGGTGGTCGTCCAGAAATGCCTGCGGAATTTCGGCCTTCAGCATATCCCGCATCGCCTGGAAATCGGGTGGATTGTTTTCGTCGATGGTGATGACGACGAGACGCGGCACCGGCAGTTCCGAAAGATCGAGACCGCTGCCGAGCCACGGCTCCAAAAGGCGCGACGTTGCCGCATCGTCGAGGATGGTGCCATCCCGCGTGCCCACGAAGGTAAGCGCCAGATTGCGCGCCTTGTTTAGCGCCGCATTCATGTCCAGCCCGTCCTCGGGCTTGATCTGGATGGTGATCTCGCGGGAAATCTGGCTCTGCCAGGTGGCGGCGGTGGCGCGCACCATGGAGACGGCACCAAGGGTGAGGCAGGCGAGAAAGGCCATGATGGCGATCACCACCATCAGCGCATTGCCCTGAATGTTGGAAGGCGGCAGGATCGGCGCCATCGGGCGGATGCGCATGGGCGGGCGCTTGGGCTGCGCCGCTTCCGGCTTCAACGGCTTGCGGTTGATCTCATTCATAGATATCGAGCCGCCCTTCAGTGAGGATCATCCGGCGCGCATCGAGCTGGTCCATCAGGCCAAAATCATGGGTGGCGATGACAACGGCCGTGCCCAGCCGGTTGAGTTCCAGGAAAAGGTTGAGAAGGCGCTTGGCCATCGGTGGATCGACGTTGCCGGTCGGCTCGTCGGCCAGCAATATTTCCGGCTGGTCCATGAGTGCGCGGGCGATGGCGGCACGCTGCTTTTCCCCGCCGGAAAGAATGGCCGGCAGCACGTTGATGCGCTCGCCAAGGCCGACCCATTTCAGAAGCTCTATCACGTCGTTGCGATAGGCGCTTTCTTCCTTACCGCGCACGCGCAGCGGCAGGGCGACGTTTTCATAGGTCGTCAGATGGTCGAGCAGCCGAAAATCCTGAAACACTATACCGACGCGACGGCGCAGCATCGGCAACTCGCTACGTGGAATGCGCGAAACGTCACGGTTGAACATGCGGATATGCCCGCGTGTAGGCTGCAGCGACATCAAAAGCAGGCGGAGCAGCGTGGTCTTGCCGGCACCCGAAGGGCCGGTCAGAAACTGGAACGAACCCTTGGGGATATCGAAGGTCATGTCCCTCAGGATCTCGGGTCCCATGCCGTAACGCAACCCGACATTTTCGAAATGGATCAACGGACTTCCAGTCTCTTCGTTTCGTGGTGGTTCGCAAGCCGCTGGCTCGTGGGGTTCGGATGTCGGGGTTTAACCCGGATCCGGCAGCCTGTGCGAGCCGCTTTTGCGAAGCATTAACCAATTAAATTTAAAACTTGGCAGGATTCGTTGCAATGCCCAGTTTTGCGGGCCGGAAAACCTCACCCAAGGAATTCTATGGCTATGTTCCGTTCATCTCGCCGGCAAGCGGCATTCGATTTCGACCTCCTGATGCCGGAAACGCCGGTACGCCGCACGGCGCGGGCGGCAAATCCCGACCGCGATGTGGTAGACGCGGAATTTGTCACCATCAAGGAAAACCGTTCGCGGCAACCCGGAAACGACAATCGCGGCGCAGCGCGCCGGCAGGTGAAAAAAACGCCCGTTACCCTCGCCATTCTTTGCCTCGCTTTCATCGGCTGGGTGGATCGCAGATTGTCTCGCCTGTCGGCGGATGCCTATTCGGCGCTGGTGGCCGGCCTCGCCATTTTTGTCTTCGTATGTTCGGGCGGCCTCTCGATCGTGGTGCCGGAAAAGACGGCTGTCGCGGCCTCGGTCAATCCTCTCGCCATTTCCCATGTCACCGTAACCCCGCAGGAAGCGGGTGGCATGGATATCCTGCTCATCAACGGCATCGTGGAAAACAATGGCGGCAATCTGGAAGAGGTGCCTGCCCTGCGCGCCGATCTCTTCGCCGCCAAGGGGCAGCTGGTAGCCAGCATGGTCATCGAGCCGCCGGTCAAGGAAATGCAGCCCGGTTTCAGCCACGGTTTTTCGGCAAAGTTGCGCCATCCCGGTGGAAAAACGCCTGAGATCAAGCTTTCCTTCGTCGAGGCGGGTGCGTCTGAACGCTGACTGTGCTAACGCGTGTCTTCTATTTTTACTGAAAGGTAAAATCGGCAAGGCGCAGCACAGGAGTAAGAATGCCCGTCGTCCGTGGAAAAAACATCGAGCCGCTTTATAGCGCCGAGCAGATCGCCGAGCGCAATCGCGACATGGCCAAGCACATCGCCAGCGGCCCGACCAAGGATTTACTGGTCATTGCCGTGCTCAAGGGATCGTTCATTTTCGCGGCCGATCTTATCCGCGCACTGCATGACAGCGGCCTTGCTCCTGAGGTCGAGTTCATCACGCTGTCGAGCTATGGCGCCGGCACGGTGTCGCAAGGGGTCAGGATCGTCAAGGATATCGACAGCGACGTGAAGGACCGTGATGTGCTCCTGATCGACGATATTCTCGAATCCGGCCGCACGCTGCGTTTCGCCAAGGAACTGCTTTACGAGCGCGGTGCGCGCAATGTCACCATTGCGGTGCTTCTCGACAAGAAAGTGAAACGCAAGGAAGATCTGGAGGCCGATTATGTCGGTTTCGAATGTCCTGATTATTTCGTCGTGGGTTACGGCATGGACGTGGCTTATGCCTTCCGCGAATTGCCCTTCGTCGGCGTCGTGACCGGCGACGCCTGAGTACTTCGTCGTGCCGGAACGGCACAGCACGGAGACGCCTCATTAACCATTCACCCAGCCAAGGGCTGGGTGTTTACCTCTTGAAAAGAGGAGCCTGCGATGTTGCTCACGGCTGGAAATGATGCCCAGGAGCAATGAATAATGGCGAAGATTCTGATTACAGAAGACGAGGATGCACTGCGGGCTTTCGTCGCTCGCGCGCTGCGTCTCGACGGTCACGAGACCTATGAGGCGGCGGATGGCGAGCAGGGGCTGGAGAAGCTTCAGGAAACCAGTTTCGATCTTCTTCTTTCGGATATCCGCATGCCGGTCATGGATGGCATCGAGCTGGCGCACCGCGCCGCCAAAAGCTTCCCGGCCATGCGCATTTTGCTGATGACGGGTTATGCCGAGCAGCGCGAGCGGGCCGATGATCTGGCGACGAAGATTGTGGACGTGGTTTCCAAGCCCTTTGCGCTTCCGGATATTCGCAAGGCTGTGGCGCGGGCGCTGGCGGCCTGAGTGGTAATGTTACACAGATTTGAGAAAGGCGGCCCCTTGGGTCGCCTTTTTTTGTTGCGTAGTTGTCAACTCTCTCCTCCGTCATGCTCGGGCCTGTCCAGAGTATCTGCGACGTATCGGTTTCATGGGAGGTTGACAGATCCTCGGCACAAGGCCGAGGATGACGTCAAAGTGTTTCGCGACCCGCCCAGTAGCTTTCGCCTCGGCCTGCTCTTCCGGAAAGTCACGAAATTAAAGTGGCGGGCCGGATCGCCGTGAATGGCTTCTGATCCTCACCGTATATCCAGCAACCGCTCCAGATACCGCCGCTCGATTTCACCGGGCGGGTTGTTGCCGAGTTTTTCGCGGATAGCCTCGAGGATTTCGCGGGCTCGCTGCACGTCGATTTCATCCGGCACTTTCACCTGGTCGCCGAAATCCGGGCCGGTGGTGCTACGCGGGCGGCCGAGCGGGTCGCGGCCGTTCTGACCGCCCTGGCCCGCCATGCCCTCCTGACCTTGCCCCGGCTGCTGGCCCTGCTGGCGCATGGCCTGCATGATCTGGCCCATCATGTCCTGTGCGCCCTGGCGCAGCGCATTCAGCGCATTGCCCTGACCTTCGACAGCCTGTTCGCCCTGGCCCTTGCCCAGCGCCTCGCCGGCGCCTTGCATTTCCTGTTGCGCCTTGCCGAAGTTTTCGCCCGGTTCCATACCGAGATCGCGCAGCCCCTGCTGCAATTCGCCGAGCTGCTTGCCGAGCGCATCCTGCTGCGCCCGCAGGTTTTTCAGCGCCTCGCGTAGCTGTTCAGCGGTCATCTGGTCGCTCGGCTGTTGTCCGCCCTGCTGACCATTTTGACCCTGTTCGCCTTGCTGACCCTGCTGCGGCTGCTGGCCGTTTTCGCCCATCTGCTGGTCGTTTTCGCCTTCGCCGCCCTGTTGCGGGTCGCCGCGCTGCATGCGGTCGCGCAGCGCCTGATCGAGCTTGAAGGTCTCGTCCATCAATTTCTGCTGCTGCTGCAGGATTTCGCCCAGCTTGTCGATCTGCTGGCGCATCTTGCTGCTCTGCTGCTGCCCCTGCTGGCCCTGACGCTGCGGGCGGCCCGCCTGCAGATTGTTCATCATGCGCTGCAGCTGCGAGAGCATTTCCTGCGCCGCGTCGCGGTTGCCGGAACGGGCGAGGTTCTCGATCTGGTTCATCATGTTTTCCAGATCGCGCTGGCGCAGCACATTCTGCGCTTGGCTGTTCATGTTGGCCTGCGGCGCATTCTGCATGCGCTGGGCAAGCTCGCTCATGAACTGCTGCATCGCCTCGCGCAGTTCCTGCATCAACCTGGCGATTTCCTCGTCGGAAGCATTGCGCTGAAGCGCTTCGGAAAGCGCATTCTGCGCATCGCGCAGGCGTCTTTCGGCTTGCGAAAGATCGCCGTCCTCGATGCCGAGCGCGATTTCCCACAGATAATCGGCCGTGTCCTTCAGCATCTCCTCATTATAGGCGAGCCGCATGCGGGTCTGGGCCGATTGCAGCAGGAGATAATGGGTGGTGTTGGGAATGGTCTCTTCCGGGCGCAGGCCCACCGCCTCATTATAGGCGATAGCTTTCGGCATCTGGCGCGTATCGAGCGAGAATATCTGCCGCTGCTCGGCAATGGAAGCGGCCAGCGGTTCGGAGAAATTGCGGCCCGGCAGCACCATTTCATGCGCGGGGCTACGACCCGTCTGGCCGGCACCGTCCGTCGCCACCAGTGTGATGCGCACGCGCTTTCCCGCCATCGGATGTTCGGTCAGGTTGCGGCTGGTCAGGCCCTTGATCTCGCGATTGTTCTGCCGCGGCAGATCGAGCTTGAATTCCGGCGGCGGGTAAAGTGCGCTTGCACCTTCCGCAACGCCCACAGGTTCGATGATGGCGTGGGCTTCCTTCAGCCCATAATCGTCCTTGGCGGTAAAGCCCACTTCCAGCGCGCCGTTAACGGCCCGGCGCGGCATGTTGTCGAAGGCGATGCTGGGCGGCTGGTCGGGAATGACGTTGAACACCCATTGTTCGCCATTGGCGGTGATCATGCCGCTTTCGGTAACATCCATGGTGAAGGTGCGCGGCGCGACAGGCTGATCCGCCGAACGAACCGGTGTCTGAACGGCGATATCGCCGCTTGCGCTGTCGACACGCGCCGTTTCCGGCGCAAGCTTTTGCAGCGCGCCTGCCATTTCAGGCTCGAAAGTCACTTCTTCGCCGCCATCGCCGCCGGTCATGCGGATCGTCAGCTTGGAGGATTGCGGCACGGAAACCGCGTCACGGTTGGTTGCGTCACGTCCGGTCAGGAAAATCGGCGCGCGACCGGTATAGGATGGCGGCGTGACCCACGCGTCGAGACGAATATCGGGATTGAGCGGACCGACGGCCGGTCGGCTACGGAAGGCATCCGCAATCGTGCCCGCGCCGTTGGAATAGGAAAAACCGAAGGCGGCGGCCAGAAGAAGGGCGGGAATGGCGCGCAGCGCCAGACGGTCATAACGGGCGATATCGGGTTTCGGCAAGCCGGCATTCAGCGCGGCGATGCGCTCCGCCATGCGGATCTGGTGTTCTTTCCACAGCGTTCGGGAAAAGGGCGTATCGAAGGCGGGCTCGTCCTCCTGCACGCCAACCGGCTGGTGCGCGAGACCGTTGCGGTCTTCAAGCAGGCGCGAGGCTTCATGATCCGTCGGCCATTTCAGCCGAAGGATCGGTAAAAGCGTGGCGATGAAACTGAAAACCAGCACGAAAACGACGCCGAGCCGCAGGAAATCCGGCATATGCCGGTAGAGGCCGAACCAGGCAAGGGCTAGAAACACGGCGGCGATGGAAAGTGGCCACAGCGTTTTCGGCGCAATTTTCTCCGAGAGCAGCACGATTTTTGCGAAGAAGCGCTTGGCGACGACCCGGCGGGCAAGGTCCGGCCGCTGCGCAAACGCACCAGTCGCGCGCTTTCCGCCAGTCTTGTCCTCTCCGGCTGTGGTCATCAATCCGTTCTCCCGGTTCTGGCCACGTCGAACGCCATTCCCGGAACGGCGAGCTGTTTGTATCACGGGGGCAAGGATAACATTCTTTGTGGCGAAGACGAGGGCGCCCAAGCCCTCGCCCCCATTTTTTAGGCAGCTTCGCTTGATTGTGATCGGCAAACCGGTGATACGGGCGAGCTCAATCGAGCCAGGCGGGTACGGAATCGAGCGCGATCAACTCTTCATAGGTGCCGCGCGGACGGATCACGTGGAATTTGTCGTCCTTCACCAGCACTTCCGGCACCAGCAGGCGGGAATTATAGGTGCCGGCCTGCACCGCGCCATAAGCGCCGGCGGAGCTGACGGCAATCAGATCGCCCGGCTGCGGCGCAGCCATCTCGCGGTCGAGCGCCAGATAATCGCCGGTCTCGCAGACCGGGCCGACAATGTCGGCCTTGATGCGCGGCGTGTTTTCGGCCGGCTGCACCACCGGGCGGATGCCGTGATAGGCCTCGTAAAGTGTGGGGCGGATGAGGTCGTTCATGGCGCCGTCAACGATCACGAAGGTCTTTTCGCCGCCGTCCTTCACATAGATCACTTCCGTCACCAGAATGCCGGCATTGCCGACAATCAGTCGACCAGGTTCGGTCACGATCTTGCAGTTGAGGCTCTTCAGCTCATTCTTGACGATATGCGCATAGGCATCCGGCAGTGGCGGCGGGTTGTTGTCATCGCGATAGGGAATGCCGAGACCGCCGCCAATATCGACATGGCTGATCGTGTGGCCATCGCCGCGCAGCGCCTCGACGAGTTCGCGCAGCAGCCGGAAAGCGTCCTCGAAAGGCTGCAATTCGGTGATCTGGCTGCCGATATGCATGTCGATGCCGGTCACTTCGATGCCGGGCAGGGTGGCGGCATGGGCATAAACCGCGCGGGCGCGTTCATAGGAAATGCCGAACTTGTTTTCCTTCTTGCCGGTGGAAATCTTGGCGTGGGTGCGGGCATCCACATCCGGATTGATACGGAAGGAGACATGCGCCCGTTTGCCGGCCTTGACGGCGCGCAGGTTGAGGACTTCCAGTTCCGGCTCGGATTCGATGTTGAAGCAATAGATGCCGGCTTCCAGCGCATAATCCATTTCCGCCACCGTCTTGCCGACGCCGGAGAACATGATGCGGCTTGCCGGCACGCCGGCTGCGAGTGCGCGGCGCAATTCGCCGCCGGAGACGACGTCGATGCCGGCGCCGAGCTTTGCAAGCGTTTTCAGCACCGCCTGATTGGAATTCGCCTTCATGGCATAACAAACCATGGCGTCCACATCCGCGAAAGCGCCTGCGAATACCTTGTAGTGGCGTTCCAGCGTTGCCGTGGAATAGACGTAGAAGGGCGTGCCGACCGCCTTGGCGATCTCAGGCACGGGCACGTTTTCGGCGTGCAGCACGCCGTCGATATAGCCAAAATGGTTCACGGCTTTTTACCCGTCAGAGAAGCTTGTCGAGAATGAACCGACGCTCAGCCGTCGCCGGCTTCGGTTCGCTTCCATCGGCGGCGCGTTTGTTGCGCATTTCGACCGGCGTGCTCGGCGGATCGATGTCGCCCTTACGCCCGCAGGCGGAAAGAGCAAGGCTGACGGCGAGCGTCATGCCGATGGGAACGATGAGTTTGCGCGCGGTTTTTGAAAGCATGGGCCTGTCCAAAGGAAATATGTGCCTCTCTGATAACGAAAAACAGGGCGCTTGTGCACCCTGTTTCTTGTGATCGCATTGTAACGCGAATTTATCAGTTGCGTTCACGCCACCAGGCGATCTGCTTGCGCACCTCCGAAGGGGCCGTGCCGCCGAAACTCGTGCGGCTGGCGACCGATGCTTCTACGGACAGAACGTCGAAAACACCGTTGGTGATGCCGGGGTGGATGGCCCGCAATTCTTCCAGCGAAAGATCGGCGAGATCGCAGCCTTTTTTTTCCGCCAGCGCCACGGCATTGCCGGTCACGTGGTGCGCATCGCGGAAGGGCAGGCCCGCTTCGCGCACAAGCCAGTCGGCAAGATCGGTAGCGGTGGAATAACCCGAACCGGCGGCGGCGCGCATACGGTCCTTGCGCACTTCAAGGTCGCGGATCATGCCGGTCATGGCGGCAATCGCCAGTTCCAGGCTTTCGGCGGCATCGAAAACCTGTTCCTTGTCTTCCTGCATGTCCTTGGAATAGGCGAGCGGCAGGCCCTTCATCACTGTCAGAAGGGCGATCAGCGAGCCGTTGATGCGGCCGGTCTTGGCGCGCACCAGTTCGGCGGCGTCGGGGTTTTTCTTCTGCGGCATGATCGACGAGCCGGTGGAAAAGGCGTCCGACAGGCGGATGAAGCCGAATTGCGGCGTCGACCAGATGACGATCTCTTCGGCCAGCCGCGACAGATGCGTGGCGCAGATCGAGGCGATGGACAGGAATTCCAGCGCGAAATCGCGATCGGAGACGGTGTCGATTGAGTTGCGGGTCGGTTCGCGGAAACCAAGAGCGCTTGCCGTCATGTGGCGGTCGATGGGATAGCCGGTGCCGGCAAGGGCGGCTGCGCCGATCGGGCTTTCGTCCAGATGCTCGATGGCGTGGCGCACGCGGGCGCGGTCACGGCCGAACATTTCCACATAGGCCATGCAATGATGACCGAAGGTCACCGGCTGCGCCGTCTGCAGATGGGTGAAGCCCGGCATCACGGTATCGGCATTTTCTTCGGCGCGGTCGAGGAAGGCGGCGATGAGGGCGGTCAGCATCCCCTCCGTCTTCTGCAATTCTTCCTTGACCCACAGGCGGAAATCGAGCGCCACCTGGTCGTTGCGCGAGCGGGCGGTGTGCAGGCGACCAGCCGCTGTGCCGATGAGGGTCGCAAGGCGCGCTTCGATATTCATGTGAATATCTTCGAGTTTGCGCGAAAATTCGAAGGTGCCGGCTTCGATCTCTGACAGGATCGTGTTCAGACCCTCGATGATCTTGTCTTTATCTTCAGGCGAAATAATGCCTTTAGATGCCAGCATGGTGGCATGCGCCATAGAGCCGCGGATATCCTGGGCGTAAAGCTTCTTGTCGAAGCCGATGGAGGCATTTATCTCTTCCATGATGGCAGATGGCCCGGAAGCGAAACGCCCGCCCCACATCTGGTTGGAGGATTTCTGATCTGTGCCGTCAGCCATGTTAAGTGCCCTGGAGTATTCGATGACAGAAAAAACGCCGTTCAGGCTTCCTTCCGCCAAATTGGTTGCAATTGCTGCCGTGGCCGGTGTGCTCGCCGGTGCTGGCGCGGTCTGGTTCAGGCATATTGGGTCTGAGAGCCCGGTTCAAGGGGCAGCGGTGGCAGACGGCGGTTTATGTGAGGGTGCGACAAACCGCATCGCCTCGCTGAAACCGTTTCTGAAAGGGCAGGTCGCGGCCATGTCGGCGGCGGACAAGCCGCGCATCATTCCGCTGTCCTTCAAGGGGCCGCAGTCGCAAGACATGACGCTTGCCGCTCTCAAGGGCAAGGCGGTTCTTCTCAATCTCTGGGCCACATGGTGTGTGCCCTGCCGCGAAGAGATGCCGGCGCTGAACGCGCTGGAGAAGGAAAAGGGCGGCGAGAATTTCGAGGTCGTTGCCGTCAACATCGATACTGGCGCGGATGAAAAACCGAAAGCTTTTATGGATGAATACAAGATCGATGCTCTGAAGCACTACCGCGACAGCTCCATGGGCGTCTTCAACGTTCTGAAAAAGGAAGGTCTTGCTTTCGGCTTGCCGGCAACCCTGCTGCTGGATGAAAACGGCTGCCTGCTCGCGGCCATGAACGGCCCGGCGGTGTGGGACAGTGAAGACGCCGAGGCGCTGGTGACCGCGGCTACTGGAAAATGATGCGGTGGCCGGAATATTGGGCACTATGAGCCGTAACCGCCGTCAACGCCCGGCTTTCCAGCGGACGGGCCGGTGCAGACAAGCCCGTTCCCGCCTCGTATAATGATACTGGCTTCCGCCATGAATGGGTGCCGATATGGAGTTGCTAATTCCCCGGCTTGGTCTTGCTCTCGCCATCGGCCTGCTCGTCGGCCTTGAGCGCGGCTGGCGGGAGCGCGATGCGCCGGCGGGCAGCCGTACCGCCGGGATCCGGACCTATGGCATTACCGGTCTGCTGGGTGGCGTCTTCGGCGTGTTGGCCGCAGAGCAGAATAGCGTTTTCGCTTTTGCGGCGGGTTTTCTGGGGTTCGCATTCAGTTTTTCATGGTTCAAGCTGCGCGAAGCGCGTCATGACAATGATTTCAGTGTCACCGGCGTGGTTGCGGCTCTCTGCGTCTTTGCCCTCGGCGGGCTTGCGGTAACGGCGCAATATCAGGCGGCGGCGGCTGGTGCTGCTGCCCTTGCGGCATTGCTTGCCGGCAGGGAAGTTCTCCACCGCCTGCTGAAACGGCTGACTTGGGTCGAGCTCCGCTCCGCGCTGGTGCTTGCCGTGATGACCGCCGTTGGCCTGTCGATCCTTCCGAACCGGGCGATCGATCCGTGGGGCGGCTTCAACCCGTGGGAAATATGGCTGTTCACCGTGCTCAGCGCCGCGATCTCCTATTGCGGCTATATTGCCGTGCGCCTCCTCGGCTCAACTCGCGGCCTGCTGGTGACCGGGCTGGCGGGCGCCCTTGTTTCATCGACCGCTGTAACCGCCAGCTTCGGGCAGAAGGCGAAAAGCGGTGAAAACGCGTGGCCTCTGGCCGGCGTGGCGGTGCTGGCCGCGGCTGTATCGTTGCTCCGGATTCTCGTTATCGTTCTCGCCCTCTCGCTGACAACGTTTTCGCTTATCGCACCGGCGACGCTGACTGCGGCACTGGTTCTCGGATTGAGCGGCGCCGGCCTGATAAGGCTGCAGGACACGCAGACCGGGCAAGAACTCAATGCAAAAAACCCGTTCGACTTGGCGCCCCTTGCCATCTTCGCTGCGCTTTTTGCCGCAACGCGAACGCTGAATGCCGTTCTTCTCGTCTGGATCGGCGCCGGCGGCTTCATCGCGCTCACGGCTCTGTCCGCCATATTCGATGCCGATGTCGCGGTTCTCAGTGCGTTGCGAACCAGCGCGCAGAGCATTTCGCCGGACATTTTGGCCAGCGCAATCCTCGCCGCTCTCGCCGCCAACGCGGCAGGACGCGTATTCGTCGCCGCCGTTTCCGGAACGCTCGTTTATTGCGGATTGCTTACGGCCGCATCCATCTTTGCCGCGGGTGTCGGAGCGGTCACCTATTTGCTGATTGCCTGAGGGTTCAGCCGAAGGCAGAGACGATATTGGTCCGGGCTCAGCGCGTCGGAACCGGCGTCTCACCCCGATAATCGTAGAAGCCGCGGCCGGATTTGCGGCCGAGCCAGCCGGCCTCGACATACTTGACCAGCAGCGGGCAGGGGCGGTATTTGCTGTCGGAGAGGCCGTCATGCAGCACCTGCATGATCGACAAACAGGTATCGAGGCCGATGAAATCGGCAAGCTGCAGCGGTCCCATCGGGTGGTTGGCGCCAAGTCGCATGGCTGTGTCGATGGCTTCCACCGAACCGACGCCCTCATAAAGCGTATAGATCGCCTCGTTGATCATCGGCAGCAGGATGCGGTTGACGATGAAGGCCGGGAAGTCTTCGGCAACGGTGATCGCCTTTTCGAGCGTCCGCACATAATCCTTGGCCGCGTCGAAGGTCTTTTCATTGGTGGCGATGCCGCGCACCAGTTCCACCAGCTTCATGACGGGGACCGGGTTCATGAAGTGGATGCCCATGAACTGTTCGGGACGGTCGGTGGCCGATGCAAGCCTAGTGATGGAAAGTGACGAGGTGTTGGTGGCGAGAAGCGCTTCCGGCTTCAGAACCGGGCAGACCTGCGTGTAGATCTTGCGCTTGATCTCTTCGTTTTCCGTAGCAGCCTCGATGACAAGATCCATCGGCGCCAGATCATTGACGTCGGTCGATCCGCTGATGAGCGTCAGCGCCTGCTTGCGGGCCTCGTCGGAAAGCTTGCCGTTGGTGACCTGGCGGGCGAGATTGCCGTTGATCGTGGCAAGGCCGGCCTCAATGCCTTCCTTCGAAAGATCGTAGATGTGGACCCTGTATCCGGCAATGGCGGAAACATGCGCTATGCCACACCCCATCTGACCGGCTCCGATGACACCGATATTCTTAAAGGGGGCGGTCATATGCTGTTCTCCCATGTGCTGCAGATAGTAATTCGCTGGCGATGTTACGCATATCGCCGAAAAAGAGAAGGCGGCGCGTTCAAAAAACGCGCCGCCTTCATCATGTATTTAAAATCAAAGGGCTTTTTGCAGTTCCGGCAGCGCCTCGAACAAGTCTGCGACGAGACCGTAATCGGCAACCTGGAAAATCGGCGCTTCTTCATCCTTGTTGATGGCGACGATGACCTTCGAATCCTTCATGCCGGCCAGATGCTGGATGGCACCGGAAATACCGGCCGCGATGTAAAGCTGCGGCGCGACCACCTTGCCGGTCTGCCCCACCTGCCAGTCATTCGGCGCGTATCCGGCATCGACGGCAGCGCGCGACGCACCAACGGCGGCGCCCAGCTTGTCAGCGACGGGAAGGATGACTTCCTTGAATTTTTCCGAAGAGCCAAGCGCACGGCCGCCGGAGATGATGATCTTGGCGGAGGTCAGTTCCGGACGATCTGACGAGGCCAGCGCGTCGGAAACGAAGCTGGAGACACCGGGGTTTTCAGCGGCTGCAATGGTTTCGACTGCCGCCGAACCACCTTCTGCCGCTGCCGCAAAGGCGGTCGGGCGCACGGTGATGACCTTCTTCGCGTCGGTCGCCTGCACTGTCTGGATGGCGTTGCCGGCATAGATCGGGCGCTTGAAGGTGTCAGGGCTGACGACCTCGATGATTTCCGAGACCTGCGCCACGTCGAGAAGGGCCGCAACGCGGGGCGCTACGTTCTTGGCGGACGCCGTCGCCGGGGCGATGATGACATCATAAGAGGGGCTGAGTGAAACGATCAGCGCCGCCAGCGGCTCGGCGAGCGCGTTGGCATAGGAGGCGTCGTCGGCGAGCAGCACCTTGGAAACGCCCGTCAGCTTCGCGGCCGCGTCGGCCGCCGCTTTCGCGCCAGAACCGGCGACCAGCACATGCACATCGCCGCCGATCTGCGTTGCCGCCGTCAGCGTCTTTGCCGTCAGGTCGGAAAGGGTTGCGTTGTCGTGTTCTGCCAGAAGAAGAATGGCCATAAGAATATCTCCCTTTTCCGAAACCTTAGAGGACGCCGTCGGCTTTGAGCTTTTCGACCAGTTCGGCAACCGAGCCAACCTTGATGCCAGCCTTGCGGCCCGCGGGCTCCTCGGTCTTCAGCACCTTCAGGCGCGGCGAAACGTCGACGCCGAAATCGGCCGGCGACTTTTTGTCGAGCGGCTTCTTCTTCGCCTTCATGATGTTCGGCAACGATGCATAGCGCGGTTCGTTGAGGCGAAGATCGGTGGTGACGACGGCGGGAAGTTTCAGTTCAACCGTCTGCAAACCGCCATCGACTTCACGGGTAACCGCGACCTTGCCATCGGACGGTACGACCTTGGAGGCAAAGGTGCCCTGGCCCCAGCCGAGAAGGGCTGCCAGCATCTGGCCGGTCTGGTTCGAATCGTCATCGATCGCCTGCTTGCCGACGATGACGAGACCGGGCTGCTCGGCCTCGGCCACACCCTTCAAAAGCTTGGCGACGGCGAGCGGCTCGACCGTCTCGTCGGTCTCGATCAGGATAGCGCGGTCAGCGCCCATCGCAAGCGCGGTGCGCAGCGTTTCTTCCGCCTTGGCCGGGCCGATGGAGACGACCACGACCTCTTCGGCCTTGCCGGCTTCCTTCAGGCGCAGCGCCTCTTCCACCGAGATTTCGTCGAACGGATTCATCGACATCTTCACATTGGCAAGCTCAACGCCTGAACCATCCGATTTTACGCGGATCTTCACGTTGTAATCGACGACTCGTTTGACGGGGACAAGGATCTTCATCGGCGGCTTTCCTCAAACTCCTGTCCGCTTTGGCCAGTTGACCGCGCGGACCTCCAAAAACAGGTTGGCGACATGGATAAGCATTTTTCCCGCAATTACAACGGAGCAATCTTCATTATCGCATGCGCGTAAGGCATATCTTACGTTGACGTTCACGTAAATACTCTATCTCTTTTGCAAGAGCTCATCTGCTCCCGTCATAGCCCCGTTCGATTTGCGACAACCCCGCCGTTTGCGACGGATTCTTGAACTGCGCCGCCCTTGGCGGAACAATCGTGCGGTCAAAAAGGGGAACGCCCCGCCTGCGCATGAAAATCACCATGATCGCGCCAGCCATGATGCCGCCGACATGCGCGCCCCAGGAGACGTTTTCCTCAAGCCCGAGTGCCAGCATCAGGAACTGCTGGCCGATCCACAGCGCCAGCGGAACGAAGGCGGGCAAGGGAAGCGGAATGCGCATGAGAACCAGCACCCAGACGCGAACCCTGGGATGCAGAAGGAAATAGGCCGCGACGACGCCCGAAACCGCACCCGAAGCGCCGATCAGCGGCCCTTCCGAGGTGGGGGCGACGAAACCGTGAAACAGGGCGCCGGCAATCGCGCAGATGATATAGAAGATCAGGAAACGGAAATGGCCGAGCGCATCCTCGACATTGTCGCCGAAGACCCAGAGAAACAGCATGTTGCCGGCCAGATGCCAGAAATCGAGATGCAGGAAAGCATAGGTGACCACGGTCAGGTCATCGGGAACGACCTGCAGGGCGGGTTCCAGATAGGCGTAGTCGAACACCACTGCCGGAATGAAACCGAGGCCGAGCGCTGCTGCATTGGCCTGCACGTCGCTGGCAAGGACGCCGGTGAACAGCCAGACCAGCACATTGACCACGATCAGACCGATCGTCACATATTGCAGACGGATATGTTTGAGGGAATTCGCATCGTGCAGCGGTATGAACATCGAACGCCCTTTGGTTGCGTCGTTGAAACGCTTTAGCGGTTCTTGCCGGGAACCCACAATATGTCGGCCTTGCCGGCCTCATTGGCGAAGCGGGCGGCGACGAACAGGAAATCGGACAGGCGGTTGGCGTATCTCAGCGCCGCCGGGCTGACGATCTCGTTCTCAGCGACGGACAGTTCCACCATCAGTCTCTCCGCCCGCCGGCAGACGGTGCGCGCCATGTGCAGATTGGCCGCTGCCGCGCTGCCGCCCGGCAGCACGAAAGAGGTCAGCGGTTCAAGCGCGACATTGAGATCGTCGATTTCGTTTTCCAGCCGCGTGACCTGGCTTTCGACGATGCGCAGCGGCTCGTAAGAAAGCGGCTCGCCATTATCAGGCGTGGCGAGATCGGCGCCGAGGTCGAAAAGATCGTTCTGGATCCGGAACAGCATGGCATCCAGCTTTTCAATCCCGCCCGTATAAAGCCGCGCGACACCGATCGCCGAATTGGTTTCGTCCACCGTGCCATAGGCTTCGACGCGAAGATCGTGCTTCAGGCGACGCGGGCCGGAAACCAGAGCGGTCGTGCCCTTGTCGCCGGTGCGGGTGTAGATCTTGTTCAGCTTCACCATGTCAGCGGCCACCGCCGGTGAGCCAGAGGGTGAACATGATCAGCACAATCGCCACGGCCTGCAAAAGCAGGCGAAGCTGCATCAGCTTGTTGGAACGGTTGGCGTCCTGTCCCTTCAGCATGTTAAAGAGGCCGCGTATCAGCACGATGACGACGAGGCCCATAACGATAAGGGCCAGAACGGTGGTGAAGCCGGACATGCGGTATTACTCCTCCTCAATCGAATCTGCGCAGCAGACGATAGAAAAGTCCGGCAGGCAAGAGCCGTTTCAGGATAAGCCCCTGTTTGGCCGGCACGGTAACGGGATAATGCGGCTTCGGTTTTGCCGCCGTCAGGGCGTGTTTCAACACCGTATAAACGGCGTCCGGACCAAGCTTGTGGCGGTTGACGGGGCCGGAACCATCCATGCGCGCCAACTGGCGTTTATATTCCGCCGCATGGGCTGAATTTTCGAGATCGATGTGCTCGTTGATATGGGCAAGCGCGGTGGCGGTGAATTTGGAGGTGATCGGACCCGGTTCGATCAGGCTCACATGGATGCCACTGCCCTGAAGCTCCATGCGCAGCGTGACGCCCAGCCCCTCGACGGCGAATTTCGAGGCGGTGTAAGAGCCGCGATAGCGATAGGGCACGAGGCCGAGAATGGAGGAGCAATGCACGATGCGGCCCGAACCACGCTTGCGCATGAAGGGAATGACCCGCCGCGTCAGATCGTGCCAGCCGAAGACATTGGTTTCGAACTGTGCCCGCAGCGCTTCGACAGGCAGGTCTTCCACCGCGCCCGGCTGGCCATAAGCGCCATTGTTGAAAAGCGCGTCGATGCGGCCGCCGGTGCGGGCGGCAACCGTATCCACCAGTGCTGCGATGGTTTCGGGCTTGGTGTAATCCATGATCAGGGTTTCGATGCCCTGATTTTCGAGAGCGGCCATATCGGCGATGCGGCGCACGGTGGCGAAAACCCGCCAGCCATCCCTGTGCAGCGCGCCGGCGCAATGAGCGCCGATGCCAGAGGAACAGCCGGTGATGATGATGACCGGTTTTTCAGACATGTTCTGCCCCGCCAATGGACTTTGCGCCAAGGGGCGCTCAGATTCACAAAATTAAATTGCGCAAAATCCTTTTCGGAAATGGAACCGAAAGCCGGGTTTGCGCGCTGTACAAAGCGAAGCTGATTTCCCATATTCGGGGCGAAGTTACAAATGAAATGCCGATGAATGGAGGTGACATGGTTGCCGCAGTGCGCCTGGCAGGCAAGGTTGCCTTTGATGCCTATTCCCATTTCGCCGAGGATGACGGCTGGGCGATGGCGAGCCATATGGCGCTGTCCATCCTGCTGGCGCTGTTCCCCTTCCTGATCTTCGGCACGGCGCTGGCCGGTTTTCTCGGGGCCGACCAGTTTTCCGAAACGGCGGTGCATCTGATTTTCGATACATGGCCGGAAGCGATTGCCGGGCCGCTGGCGGCGCAGGTGCAGCAGGTGCTGACCATTCCGCGCGGCGGGCTGCTGACGATTTCGGTGCTGGCTGCCGCCTATTTTGCCTCCAACGGCGTCGAGGCGCTGAGAATTTCGCTCAACCGCGCCTATCGTGTCACGGAGACGCGCTGGTGGTATATCACCCGTCTGCTCAGCCTGCTTTACGTGCTGATTGCGGTTGTGGTCTTTGCCGGCATCAGCATCGTCCTCGTCGCCGTGCCGGTCGCCACCTCTTTTGCCGAGCAGCGGTTCCCCTGGCTGACAGACGTGCTGAATACGGTCTCCAGTCTTGGTCTTTACGGTACCATCGTTGTGCTGACGGCGGGGCTGGTGGCGGCGCATCTGTGGCTTCCGGCCGGCAAACGCCGCATCTGGGATGTCTGGCCCGGCATTCTCCTGACGATGATATTCTGGGTCATCGGTGCGGCGATCTTCGCCTATTACCTCTCCACCTTCGCCAATTATGCAGCCACCTATGCCGGTCTCGCCTCGGTTATGGTGGTTTTGGTGTTTCTTTATATGGTCGGCGTCATCTTCATGCTCGGTGCGGAGGTGAATGCGGCGCTGATGAAATACAAGGTGCGGCAGATCATCCGCCGCAATATCGGCGGCAGCGGCGCGCGCCGGGAGCGGGCGCTAGAGGAGACCGACAAGCCGGCGGATATCTGAGGGCGTCGCTCCTTCTGCCCGCAGGGCGGAAATGCCGGTACTGCCTTCGCTTTTCGAAAGCTTGCGCCCGTCTGCGCCCAAGATCAGCCGGTGATGGTGATAGGCCGGTTGCGACAGGTCCAGCAGGTGTTGCAAAAGCCGGTGGATGGCGGTTGCGTGATAGAGATCCATGCCGCGCACCACATGGGTGATACCCTGCAGCGCATCATCCACCACGACGGAAAGATGATAGCTCGAAGGCGCGTCGGAACGAGACAGCACCACATCGCCCCAAAGCGCGGGCAGGGCCTTGATTTGTCCCGTCTCGCCATCGCCGCTCTCCTGCCAGAACAGGGGGCTGCCGGCGGCGCGGATCGCCTTTTCCATGTCGAGCCGCCAAGCGTGCGGCCGGCCGGAGGCAAGCAGCGCTGTCCGTTCCGCCTTTGGCCTCTCCCGGTCTATGGTCGGGTAAAGCGGCGCACCATCGGGATCGCGCGGCCACAACCCTCCCTCCGTTTCGAAGGCCCTGACGATTGCCTTGGTTTCTCCACGGCTCAGAAAGGCAGGGTAAGCAAGCCCTGCCTCGATCAGCCTGTCCAGCGCCATGCGGTACTCATCGAAATGCTCCGATTGCCGCCGCGCAGGTTTCTCCCAGTCGAGACCCAGCCAGCCAAGATCGTCATAGATTGCCTGTTCCAGTTCCGGTGTGCAGCGCGTCTGGTCGATATCCTCGATGCGCAGCAGAAAACGGCCGTCATTGTCCCGCGCCATATCATGGTTCAGGAAGGCGGAAAGCGCATGGCCGAGATGCAACGGGCCATTGGGGCTTGGCGCAAAACGGTAAACCGGTTTTTGACGGAGAGGCGAAGGCATGGTTTCTTCTGCCATGTTTTAAAGTGCCCCGCCAGCCGGCTGGCGGCTTAGGGAATGATCGACATGAAAATCATCACCGGGATGGACGACATCAGTGAAGGGCTGGACCATCTCGCCCGCCTCGATCCGGCGCTCGGCCCCGTCATCGAAAAAGCCGGCCCGCTGGAATTGCGCATCCATGAACCTGGTTTCGCCGGCCTTGCCCATATTGTCGTATCGCAGATGGTGTCGCGCGCCAGCGCCAATGCCATATGGGCGCGTATCCTTGCCGGCACCGGCGGCGCGGTCACGGCGGAGAATTATCTGGGTGTGCCGGAGGAATTGCGCGCCACCTTCGGCCTTTCCCGGGCCAAGGCGACGACACTGGAGGGACTGGCGCGCGCCGTCACGCAAGGGCAGATCGACCTTGACGGCGTGGTGCGCAAGGAGGGACTTGCGGCCCTTTCCGAACTGGTGGCGCTTCGCGGTATAGGCCCGTGGACGGCGGAGGTTTATCTGATGTTCTGCGGCGGGCATCCGGATATTTTTCCGGTCGGTGATGTGGCGCTGAGATCGGCGGTGGCGCATGCGCTCGATATGGAAGTGAGGCCGGAAGCGAAATGGCTGGCGGAGCGGGCGGCGCTCTGGTCGCCGTGGCGCTCCGTGGCCGCCCGGCTTTTCTGGGGTTATTATGCCAACATCATGCGGCGCGCCATGGCGCCGCTGCCCTGAGTGTGGTCAAAAATCGGCGATACTGTAGGGTAGGGCCCCGCGCGACAGATGATCGAAATGCAGCTTGCGTTTCAGCGGCGGCACCGCGCGCTGTACGCAATCCACCCTCTCGCAGACCCGGCAGGATATGCCGATCGGTTTGAAAGAGGCGGCATTGCCGAGATCGAGCGTATCGGCATAAACGAAATTCTGCGCGTGGGAAATTTCGCAGCCGAGCGCGATGGCATAGCGCGGTCTATCCGTGTTGAAACCCGCGCCGGCTTTCTCGATCTGCGTGGCAATGGAAAGATAGCGTACGCCGTCAGGCGTTTCCGCCAGCTGCCGCACGATCCTGTCGGAGCTTTCGAAGGCCTGATGGATATTCCACAGCGGACAGGCCGCGCCGAAACGGGCAAATTGCAGCCGCGTGGCGCTGTGGCGTTTGGTGATGTTGCCGGCGCGGTCGATCTTGGCGAAAAAGATCGGCACGCCTTTTATACCTGGCCGTTGCAAGGTGCTCAGCCGGTGGGCCACCTGCTCAAGGCTTGCGCCGAAACGAACGGCCAGAAGCTCAAGATCGTGGCGTAGCTCCTGTGCCGCCTGATGAAAGCGGCCATAGGGCAGGATGAGCGCTGCGGCGAAATAATTGTGCAGTCCGATACGACAGATTTCGGCCGCTTCCGTGTTGCGGAAACCGGCGCCGGCCAGCACCCTGTCCACCGTCGCGCCGGCGTGAAGCTGGGCAATCTGCAATGCAAGCTGAAAAGAGCGGGTCGGCGCGGCCATGTAGGAGCTCAGGGCGAGCGTCTTGCTCGCAGGATCGAAATGCCGGATCAGGCCGCCCGCCGCATCGGTGCGGGTGATATGGATGCCGTAACGGTTGTGCAGATGCGTCGCCAGAATGCCGTAGGTCTCGCCACCCTCGATGTCCAAGTCCTCTGCCAGCTCCTCGGCCAGAAGATCGATCTCGGCGACGTAGTTGTCGACGAAGTGGAAGAAGTCGCGCACCTCCTCGTAAGGGGTTCTTTCCACCTGCGCGGTGCCGCGACCCAGCCGGTCATCCAGCTGCACCAGCTGCTCGCTGTTCTGACGATAGGCCTGGTGGGCGCGCAGCAGCGCATGGGCAAAACCCGGCGCGTTCTGGGCGATCAACTTCAATTCCTGGAGCCCAGGCTCGTAATTCAGGAACAGCGGGTCTTTCAGCGCCTCGCGCACGGCGGAAACCAGCCGGTCGCTTTCACCGGTCGCCAGCTCCGCCATGTCGAGCTGGAATTTTTCCACCAGCGTCACCAGAACGCTGGCCGAAACCGGGCGCTGGTTGTTTTCGATCTGGTTCAGGTAACTCGCGGAGATACCAAGCCGCTCGGCAAATTGCGCCTGCGTGGCACGGGCGTTTTCGCGCAGGCCGCGCACCTTGCGGCCAATGAAGAGTTTTTCCGTCGCCATGTTGCAACTTTGCAAAATTTAATATTGCAAATATTTATGGCACGCATACGCGCACGATCAAGGCTTCTAGGCGAATGTTTTCTAAGCTATTGATTTTGAGGAAACGCATGGAGGAAACATGCCCGGCATTCTGGAGCAATTGGAAACGCGGCGCGCCGAGGCGCGGCTCGGCGGCGGCGTCAAGCGCATCGAGGCGCAGCACGCCAAGGGCAAGCTGACGGCGCGCGAGCGCATCGATGTGCTGCTGGATGAAGGTTCCTTCGAAGAATACGATATGTATGTCACCCACCGGGCGGTGGATTTCGGCATGGCGGAGCAGAAGGTGGCGGGGGATGGCGTCGTCACCGGCTGGGGCACCATCAATGGCCGACAGGTCTATGTGTTTTCGCAGGATTTCACCGTGCTCGGCGGTTCGCTGTCGGAAACCCATGCCCAGAAAATCTGCAAGATCATGGATATGGCGGTGCGCAACGGCGCGCCGGTGATCGGCCTCAACGATTCCGGCGGGGCCAGAATTCAGGAAGGCGTGGCCTCTCTCGGCGGTTATGCCGATGTGTTCAAGCGCAATGTCGTCGCCTCTGGCGTCGTGCCGCAGATATCGGTCATCATGGGCCCCTGTGCGGGCGGCGCCGTCTATTCGCCGGCCATGACCGATTTCATCTTCATGGTGCGCGATACCTCCTACATGTTTGTGACCGGGCCGGATGTGGTCAAAACCGTGACCAACGAGATCGTTACGGCGGAAGAATTGGGCGGAGCCTCCACCCACACGAAAAGATCCTCCGTCGCCGACGGCGCTTATGAAAACGACATCGAGACGCTGGAGCATGTGCGGCTGCTGTTCGATTTTCTGCCGCTCAACAACCGCGAAAAGCCGCCGGCGCGCCCGTTCCACGACGATCCGGCGCGGCTGGAAGCACGTCTCGATACGCTGATCCCTGATAGTTCCAGCAAGCCCTATGACATGAAGGAACTGATCCACGCGCTGGCCGACGAAGGCGATTTCTTCGAGTTGCAGGAAGCTTTCGCCCGCAACATCATCACCGGCTTTATCCGTCTCGAAGGCCAGACGGTGGGCGTCGTCGCCAACCAGCCGATGGTGCTGGCCGGCTGCCTCGATATTGATGCCTCGCGCAAGGCGGCGCGTTTCGTGCGCTTCTGCGACGCCTTCAACATTCCGCTTCTGACGCTGGTGGATGTGCCGGGTTTCCTCCCCGGAACGGCGCAGGAATATGGCGGCGTCATCAAGCACGGCGCGAAACTTCTGTTCGCCTATTCCGAGGCGACGGTGCCGATGGTGACGCTGATCACCCGCAAGGCCTATGGCGGCGCTTATGACGTGATGGCCTCCAAACATATCGGCGCGGATGTGAATTATGCCTGGCCGACGGCGGAAATCGCCGTGATGGGCGCAAAGGGGGCGGCGGAAATTCTCTATCGTTCCGAGCTCTCCGATCCGGAAAAGATCGCTGCGCGCACGAAGGAATATGAGGAGCGTTTCGCCAATCCCTTCGTCGCTGCGGAGCGCGGTTTCATCGATGAGGTCATCATGCCGCATTCCTCACGCCGCCGCATCGCTCGCGCGTTTGCGTCGCTACGCAACAAGAGCGTGGAAACCCGCTGGAAGAAACACGACACTATTCCGCTCTGATCCGCCGCAGGGCTGGAAAAATGCTTCGGCCACCTTACTATATGGATGTTCAGGCGCCCGGATGTCCGGATGTCCTCCCGAAAAGCAAAAGGACACATTTTCATGGCCGAAAATTCCTCCGCAGATAATTTACCCGCAGGATATGAAGTGCCCAAGGTCTGGACCTGGGAAAAGGGCAATGGCGGCCAGTTCGCCAATATCAACCGCCCTATCGCCGGTCCCACCCATGAAAAGGAACTGCCTGTCGGCAAGCACCCGCTGCAGCTTTATTCGCTGGCGACGCCGAACGGCCAGAAGGTCACCATCATGCTGGAAGAATTGCTGGCCGCCGGCCACAAGGACGCAGACTATGATGCCTGGCTGATCAAGATCGGCGAGGGCGACCAGTTCGGCTCCGGTTTCGTCGGCGTCAATCCGAATTCCAAGATCCCGGCGCTGATGGATCACTCGACGGCTGAGCCGACGCGCGTTTTCGAAAGCGGCTCGATCCTCGTTTATCTCGCGGAAAAATTCGGCGCTTTCCTGCCGAAAGAGGGCAATGCCCGCACGCAGGCACTGAACTGGCTGTTCTGGCAGATGGGCTCCGCACCCTTCCTCGGCGGCGGTTTCGGCCATTTCTACGCCTATGCGCCGATCAAGATCAAATACGCCATCGACCGTTACGCGATGGAGGTCAAACGCCAGCTCGACGTGCTGGACCGGCACCTGGCTGAAAACCGCTATCTGGCGGGTTCGGAATATACCATCGCCGACATGGCCGTCTGGCCGTGGTATGGCAAGATCGCGCTCGGTCAGGCCTATGGCGATGCCGGTGCGTTCCTTGAGGCGGACGGTTACAAGAACGTCATGCGCTGGACGCTCGAAATCGGCGAACGCCCGGCGGTCAAACGCGGCGTGATCGTCAACAAGACTTCGGGCGATCCGTCCGAACAGTTGCATGAACGCCACGACGCCTCCGACTTCGAGACGAAGACGCAAGACAAGATCGGCAAGGCGTAAGGAAGGATTAGAGCGCCAAAAGCGCTCTAACTATTTGAATTGACGCATTTCCGGACGTAAAAGCAAGGCAGCTTTTACTGGAAATGTTCTGGAAGGACAAAAGATGGCGAACCTGCCCGAAATGACCAAACACAAGGGATTTCCCTCCGGCATGCCGAGCACGGGCGTCCAGTTCACCATCCGCCGCGCCAACCCCAAAGGGGTAACACCTATCAAGATGATACCCCGAAGGGCGCGCAACGACACCAAGGAGCATCGCATCGATGCCGCCTTCCTGCACTCGCTCTGGCACCATTTCGGGCCTGAGCCCTTCGAGCGTGGCAATCTCGACGCCGCCCGCCTCAACCTCCTCTTCGGCCGCGAGGTGGTGCCGGCGGAAAAGAACTTCGATCCGCTTTCCTATCAGGCGATGCTTGTTATCGATGAGCGTGTCGCCCGGCAGAATTTCCCGGAATCCTTCGAGAATTTCTTCGAAATTTGACGACTACTCACGGGTTTGCGCTGAGGGAAGAGGGGCAACAACCGCATGATCAAGAAAATCCTCATCGCCAATCGCGGCGAGATCGCCTGCCGGGTGATCAAGACGGCCAGGAAGATGGGCATCGCCACTGTCGCGGTCTATTCGGATGCGGATGCCAATGCGCTGCATGTGAGACAAGCGGATGAGGCCGTTCATATCGGCCCGGCCCCCTCGTCGCAGTCCTATATCGTCATCGACAAAATTCTGGAGGCCATCAATAAGACCGGGGCGGATGCGGTCCATCCCGGCTACGGCTTCCTGTCGGAAAATGCTGTCTTCGCAGAAGCGCTGAAACAGGCGGGCATCGTCTTCATCGGCCCGCCTGTTGGCGCCATCGAGGCCATGGGTGACAAGATCACCTCCAAGAAACTGGCCGCGAAAGCGGGCGTTTCCACCGTCCCAGGCCATATGGGGCTGATCGAGGATGCGGATGAGGCGGTCAGGATCGCTTCGCAGATCGGTTATCCAGTCATGATCAAGGCGTCGGCCGGCGGTGGCGGCAAAGGCATGCGCATCGCCTTCAACGATGCCGAAGCGCGCGAGGGTTTTCAGTCCTCCAAAAACGAGGCGAAGTCGTCTTTTGGCGATGACCGCATCTTCATCGAAAAATTCGTCACCCAGCCGCGCCATATCGAAATTCAGGTGCTGGGCGACAAGCACGGCAATATCCTTTATCTCGGCGAACGCGAATGCTCGATCCAGCGGCGGAACCAGAAGGTCATCGAGGAAGCGCCGTCACCCTTTCTGGACGAAGCGACCCGCAAGGCCATGGGCGAGCAGGCCGTGGCGCTGGCGAGAGCGGTCGGTTACCATTCGGCCGGCACGGTGGAATTCATCGTCGATGGTGACCGCAACTTCTATTTCCTTGAAATGAATACCCGCCTGCAGGTGGAGCATCCGGTGACGGAACTGGTTACCGGCATCGATCTGGTCGAACAGATGATTCGCGTGGCGTCAGGTGAAAAGCTCTCCTTCGGGCAGGCGGATGTGAAGCTGAACGGCTGGGCGATTGAAAGCCGGCTTTATGCTGAAGACCCCTACCGCAACTTCCTGCCCTCTATTGGCCGGCTGACGCGTTATCGCCCGCCGCAGGAAGGCGAACAGGAAAACAGAACGGTCATCCGTAACGATACCGGCGTTTTCGAAGGCGGCGAAATCTCGATGTATTACGATCCGATGATCGCCAAGCTGTGCAGCTGGGGCAAGGATCGGACGACTGCCATCGATGCCATGGGAGAGGCATTGGATCGTTTCGAGGTTGAAGGCATCGGCCACAATCTACCGTTCCTGTCGGCCGTCATGCAGCATGAGCGTTTCCGCGCCGGCCACCTGACGACGGGCTTTATTGCGGAAGAGTTTCCGGAAGGCTTTTCCGGCGTCGAGCCGGATGAGGCCGCCGCGCGCAAGCTTTCCGCCATTGCGGCCATCATCAATCAGCGCCTGCAGAACCGCGCGGTTGAAATTTCCGGCACCATTGGCAATCACCGCCGCATTGTCGGTAGTGACTGGGTGGTTTCGTTTGGCGCGCTCCGCCACGGGGTCAGCGTCGAAACCGGTGCGGATGGTACGGCGGTCCGTTTTGAGGATGGGATGGCGCTGACCATCGATACCGGCTGGCGTCCCGGCCAAAGCCTTGGGCTGTTCACAGTGGCGGGCGAGGTCATCGCCGCCAAGGTCGATCTTGCAGGCGCAGCGGTTCGCTTGCGCTGGTGCGGCATGGATGTTCTCGCCCGCGTGCGCAGCCCGCGCGTGGCGGAACTGGCGCTGCTGATGCCGGAAAAACTGCCGCCGGATACATCCAAACTGCTGCTCTGCCCCATGCCGGGCGTCATTACCGGTATTTCCGTGGGTGAGGGCGAAGAGGTGGAGGCCGGGCAGGCGCTGGCGACCGTGGAGGCCATGAAAATGGAAAACATCCTGCGTGCGGAAAAACGCGGTCGCGTTGCCAGGGTGGCGGCAAAACCGGGCGACAGCCTCGCGGTGGATGAAGTCATCCTCGAATTCGAGTGACGACCTTTGGCCGTTTTTGCGGAACGGATGCGGATCGGAGTGGTTTAAGGGGGCGGGCCTGCGGGCGGCCGTTCGATTTTCGTCACGATCAGCCGCCACAGTGCTAAAATGAAATGCAGAAGGGGAGAGATGCATGTCGGGTGAAAAAACGGTGCGGGATTGGCTGCAGCTTGCCGAAAAGGAGCTGAAGCGCTCACCGGACACACTCGTCTGGCACACGCCGGAGGGCATTGAGGTCAAGCCGCTCTATACGGCTGACGATCTGCAGAAGATTTCCCATCTCGACAGCCTGCCCGGCTTTGCGCCCTTCACGCGCGGCCCGCGCGCCACCATGTATGCCGGGCGGCCCTGGACCATCCGCCAATATGCCGGTTTCTCCACGGCGGAAGCCTCGAACGCCTTTTACCGCAAGGCGCTGGCCGCCGGTCAGCAGGGCGTTTCCGTCGCCTTCGATCTCGCCACCCATCGCGGTTATGACAGCGATCATCCGCGCGTGGAGGGCGATGTCGGCAAGGCCGGCGTGGCGATCGACAGCGTCGAGGACATGAAAATCCTGTTCGACGGCATCCCGCTCGAAAAAGTCTCGGTGTCGATGACCATGAATGGCGCGGTTATTCCGGTGCTCGCCAGTTTCATCGTTGCGGGGGAAGAGCAGGGGGTGCCTCGTGCCGCCCTTTCGGGCACCATCCAGAACGACATTCTCAAGGAGTTCATGGTTCGCAACACCTATATCTATCCGCCGGAACCCTCGATGCGGATCATTGCCGATATCATCGAATATACGGCGAAGGAGATGCCGAAATTCAACTCCATCTCCATTTCCGGCTATCACATGCAGGAAGCGGGGGCGACGCTGGTGCAGGAGCTTGCCTTCACGCTAGCGGATGGCCGCGAATATGTGCGCGCGGCACTTGCCAAGGGGCTGAATGTCGATGATTTTGCCGGGCGCCTGTCGTTCTTTTTCGCCATCGGCATGAATTTCTTCATGGAGGCGGCGAAGCTGCGCGCCGCGCGCCTGCTCTGGTCGCGCATCATGCAGGAATTCAAGCCGCAAAAAGCGTCATCGCTGATGCTGCGCACCCATTGCCAGACGTCTGGCGTCTCGCTTCAGGAGCAGGACCCTTATAACAACATCGTCCGCACCGCGTTTGAGGCCATGTCCGCCGTGCTTGGCGGTACGCAGTCGCTGCACACCAATTCCTTCGATGAGGCGATTGCCCTGCCGACGGAGTTTTCCGCCCGCATCGCCCGCAATACGCAGCTTATCCTCCAGCATGAAACCGGTGTCACCAAGGTCGTCGATCCGCTGGCCGGTTCCTATTATGTCGAGAGCCTCACCGATGAACTGGCAGAGAAGGCCTGGACGCTGATCGAGGAGGTGGAGGCGCTTGGCGGCATGACCAGGGCGGTGGCGGAAGGCCTGCCGAAACGGCTGATCGAAGAGGCTGCAACACGCCGCCAGGCGGCGGTGGACAAGGGCGAGGAGGTCATCGTCGGGGTCAACCGTTATCGTCTCGAAAACGAGGAAGATATCGATGTTCTCGATATCGACAATGCCGCCGTTCGCGCCGCGCAGATCCGCCGAATTGAGGAGACGCGCCGCCGCCGCGATGGCAAGGATGTGACCTCCGCCTTGGCTGCACTTTCCGAGATCGCCCGCAGCGGCAAGGGCAATATTCTCGAAGCCGCCGTTGTCGCCGCCCGCGCCCGCGCCACGGTGGGAGAGATTTCCGATGCACTGCGTGCGGTCTTCGGTGACCATGCCGCCGTGCCGGAGGTGGTGAGCGATATTTATGGCGAGGCCTATAGGGATGAGCCTGAACTTGCCACGCTCTCCGCCCGGCTTTCCGGTGTTGCTGAGAGGATCGGCACCAAGCCGCGCATCATGGTCGCCAAACTCGGGCAGGACGGACATGATCGCGGCGCGAAAGTCATAGCCTCCGCCTTAGGCGATATCGGTTTCGATGTGCTGGCCGGCCCTTTGTTCCAGACGCCCGTTGAAGCGGCGGATATCGCCGTTCAGAACAGGGTGCATGTGGTGGGCATGTCGTCGCTCGCCGCCGGTCATAAGACGCTGGCGCCGCAGCTGGTTGAGGCGCTGAAACAGAAGGGCGCGGAAGACATCATCGTCGTGGTCGGCGGCGTCATTCCACGGCAGGATTATCAGTTTCTGCTCGATCACGGCGTTTCGGCAATTTTCGGACCCGGCACCAATGTCATGGATGCGGCCAACAAGGTTCTCGACCTGCTCGAAGGCGTCAGGCGGAACGTGTGAGGGGAATACGGCCATGTTCGCAAGATTGAATCACGTCGCCATCGCGGTGCCCGATCTCGATGCCGCTATTGCCCGCTACAGCTCACTTGGCGCAGAGGTCTCGGAGCCGCAATCGCTGCCTCAACACGGGGTGACGGTGGTTTTTATTCAGGCTGAAAATACCAAGATCGAGCTTCTTTATCCGCTCGGCGAAAATTCGCCGATTGCCGCTTTTCTCGAGAGAAATCCGGGCGGCGGCACGCACCATCTCTGCTTCGAAGTGCCTGACATTGTCGCGGCGCGCGACGATCTCGTCAAAAAAGGCGTTCGAATTCTGGGTGACGGCGAGCCGAAGATCGGCGCGCATGGCAATCCCGTTCTTTTCCTGCACCCAAAGGATATGGGCGGCGTGCTCTATGAGCTTGAACAGGTTTCTCGGACACATGGCTGAAACACAGACCCCGTAAGAGGCTGGCCATACGGTGGATGGCGCGCAGCGGCCGTTCGCCTTTGCCGGAACGTGTTTCGTTTGTTTTCTTTTGACATTCGTTTTGTTTTCGTTTTTATGGCAATTGTCTTTCAACGATGGGGACGAGGTCCCCCCGACGCTGTCGTGGAGGCTCTATGTCCGGCGAGAATATTTTCGATCTTTTTGTCATCGGTGGCGGTATCAATGGCTGCGGCATTGCCCGCGATGCCGTGGGCAGGGGCTATTCCGTGGCGCTTGCGGAAAAGGGCGATTTCGCTTCCGGCACGTCTTCCGCGGCCACCAAGCTCATCCATGGCGGTTTGCGTTATCTCGAACATTACGAGTTTCGCCTCGTCCGCGAAGCGCTGATGGAGCGGGAAATCCTCTGGGCCATGGCCCCGCATGTCATCTGGCCCATGCGTTTCGTCCTGCCAATCCAAAAAGGCGGCGTGCGCCCGGCCTGGATGGTCCGGCTCGGCCTGTTTCTTTATGACAATCTCGGCGGCCGCAAACTTTTGCCGGCGACCCGCACGCTCGATCTTCGCAAGGACCCGGCGGGCAAGCCTCTGAAACCTGCTTTCGCCAGGGCTTTTGAATATTCCGACGGCTGGGTGGATGATGCCCGCTTCGTGGTTCTCAACGCACGCGATGCGGCGGATCGCGGCGCGACCATCATGAACCGCACGCGCGTCGTTTCCGCACGGCGCGAAGGCGGGCTGTGGCTCATCGAGACGCTGGACGAAAAAACCGGTCGTTCGGCCACGCATAAAGCGCGCATGCTGGTCAATGCTGCCGGTCCCTGGGTGGATACTGTGCTTTCCGGCGTCTTCGGGCGCAACGACGTGCACAATGTCCGGCTCGTGCAGGGCAGCCACATCGTTGTGCGCAAGAAGTTTTCCGATCCGCGCGCCTATTTCTTCCAGAACCCTGATAACCGCATCATCTTCGCCATTCCCTATGAGCGCGATTTCACGCTGATTGGCACCACGGATCGCGACTACAAGGGCGATCCGGCCAGGGTTCGCATTTCCGAAGACGAAATTTCCTATCTCTGCAACGCAGCCAGCGACTATTTCAGCGAACCCGTTCGGCCGGAAGACATTGTCTGGACTTATTCCGGCGTACGGCCGCTCTTTGATGACGGCGCTTCGAAAGCGCAGGAAGCCACACGCGATTACGTGCTGAAGGTTGAAGAGGCCGAGGGTGAAGCTCCACTCCTCAATATTTTCGGCGGCAAGCTCACCACCTATCGGCGGCTGGCGGAACATGCGCTGGAAAAGATCGGCGCGGCAATTGGCGAAAAGGGCAAGCCGTGGACGGCGGGCTCCCACCTGCCGGGTGGCGATTTCGGCGCTGAGAGATATGAGGCGCAGGTTCGGGCGCTCGTCTCCCGATACCCTTTCCTTGATGGACGCCATGCCGAGCGGCTTGTCAGAAACTACGGTACGAAGGCTGCAGAACTGTTGGGAGGCGCCACCGATGTCTCCGGCCTCGGCCGGCATTTTGGCGGCACGCTTTATGAATGCGAGGTGCGCTGGCTGGTTGAACACGAATGGGCCTCCGCGGCCGAGGACATTCTCTGGCGACGCACGAAACAGGGCCTGCGCCTGAGCAAGGAAGAGGCTGCCGGCCTCGATGAATTCGTGGCCATGCTGACGGGCGGCGAGCAAAAGGCCGAAGCCGTGGCGGAGCGCGCCTGAAAATCCGCCAGCCGCCCTGTCAGCTTCCTGAACTCTTCACCGGTCTCTCCGGGCCGTCGGCGCTCAGGATGTAGTCGTCTGCGGCTGAAAGCGCGTGTTCCATATGCCCTTCAAACACCAGTTCCGGTTCGTTGGGCGCTATGGCAATTTTCGGCATGCCGCCGAAACGCACCGCCTGCGATTGCGCCAGACCGTCGCGCAGGCCGCTTTCCAGAAGATCGAAATAGCGGGTGCCCGGGCCGGTGATGAAAACCGGCATATGGCCATGCAGACTGAAGAGGCGTGAAAGACCGTTGCCGAGCGCAAGTCCGGCGGTGCGAAAGGCGAACCGCGCCATGCGGGCGCCGGTGCGGGCCGAGGCGGCGATCTTGTCCACCTCCGCAATCGGCACGAATTTCGCCGGTTCCGCCTGCGGCGGGGCTTCGAAAGCAGAACGCAGTATGGCGTAAAACCCGGAATAGGCCTCAATGCAGCCTTTGGTGCCGCAACGGCACAGCGCGCCGTCGGCCAGATGCAGCATATGGCCGAAATTGGGGGCGCTGACCTCGATTGCGCCGCGCGCCACGCGGGCGATGCCAAGGCCGATGCTGTGGCCGAGGGAGAGGGTGACGAGGGCCTCCGGCGCCGGGTTTTCTTTTGCCTGCTCCCGCATCCAGATGGCTTTTGCGGCCAGCAGCGTTTCGTTGTTCAGCGTCACGCGAATGCGGCCGTCCCCGGATACCAGCCGCTGGAAATCAATCCTTTCGTCACCGAGAACCGGCGACCAGACGAGTGTTGCCGTGGCCGTATCCACCAGCCCCTTGCTGCTGATCGAGACCTGGAGGATATCGTGCCGGTCAATGCGTGAGCGATCGGCAAGTCTTGCGAGACCGGCGAGGATCGCGCCGCCGAATGTGCCTTTTTCAGCGGCAATCCTTTGTTCGGTGAAACGGTCCACCAGCTTGCCGGCATAATCGACCAGCGAATATTGCACGCTGTCGGAAGAGATGATGATGATGGCGACATGGCAGAAAGCGCCGCGCGGGCCGAAGAGAATGCGCGGCCGGCCGCGGCCGGCGGCGGCGAGCTGCTCTTTTCGCAGGATGAGACCGGCCCGCTCAAGCTCGGTGGTGATGGCGGACACGGTTGCGGAGGCAAGCCCGGTGGAAGACGACATGTCGGTATGGGAAAGGCTGCCGTGCAGGCGCAGCGCCGCCATCACCGACAGGCTGTTTTTCTGGCGCACCAGTTCCGTACTTGCAATGGCGGACATGGGCTGGGGCATGCTCCCTGAACGGCCTTTTTCCTGTTGTGCTGATCTGCTCTGATGGCGCATGCCAAAGCGAAGATCAAGGCACCCGGATGCTGCCCGCAGCCGTTGTTGACAGCATGGGGAATCTCTGACATTAATTTTCTCGACTGTCGAGAAAATTGTGAAACCACAGAGACCGGCAGCTTTTTCCGGGTGATTTTCCTGCATGGAGGTGTGGGGCGTCGCCCTTACCGGGAGGACATCATGAATTCTTTTGCCAAGCTTTTGGCGGGTACAGCCGTACTCGTTTCCCTGCATACCGCGGCTATCGCGGCCGATCTCGTCGTCGGCGTTTCCTGGTCGAATTTCCAGGAAGAACGCTGGAAAACGGATGAGGCGGCCATCAAGGCGGCGCTTGACAAGGCCGGCGCGAAATACATCTCCGCCGACGCGCAATCATCCGCCGCAAAGCAGCTGACCGACGTGGAATCGCTGATCGCGCAGGGCGCCAACGCGCTGATCATCCTGGCGCAGGACAGCGACGCGATTGGCCCGGCTGTTGAAAAGGCCGTTGCCGAAGGCATTCCGGTCGTGGGTTACGACCGCTTGATCGAAAACCAGAACGCCTTCTACATTACCTTCGATAACAAGGAAGTCGGGCGTCTTCAGGCTGCCGAAGTCTTCAAGGTGAAGCCCGAAGGCAATTACGTCTTCATCAAGGGCTCTTCTTCCGATCCGAATGCGGACTTCCTGTTCGCCGGTCAGCAGGAAGTGCTGAAGGCTGCCATTGACGGCGGCAAGATCAAGAATGTCGGCGAAGCCTATACCGATGGCTGGAAGCCGGAAAATGCCCAGAAGAACATGGAACAGTTCCTGACCAAGAATAACAACAAGGTCGATGCGGTCGTCGCCTCGAACGATGGCACAGCCGGCGGTGCAATCGCCGCTCTCGCCGCGCAGGGCATGGCCGGTTCGGTTCCCGTTTCCGGTCAGGATGCCGATTTCGCCGCACTGAACCGCGTCGCGCTCGGCACGCAGACGGTCTCGGTCTGGAAGGACAGCCGTGAACTCGGCAAGGAAGCGGCAGGCATCGCGCTGGAACTGGCCGGCGGCAAGAAGATGACGGAGATCAAGGGCGTCACGGCCTTTCACGGCGGCCCGAAGAAGGTCACGATGCAGTCGGTCTTCCTGAAGCCGATTGCCATCACCAAGGACAATCTGAACGTCGTCATCGATGCCGGCTGGATCAAAAAGGAAACGGCCTGCCAGGGTGTGAAGGCCGGAACCGTCAAAGCCTGCGATTGATCGAATACGTCCCGGTTCGGGCGCTGCGCCATGGCTCATGGCGCAGCGCCTTTTAGAGCATTTCCAGGAAAAGTGGGCCCCGGTTTTCCGTCCGGAGATGCGCCAGAAAAAAGCGTTGGAGCGTTTTCGCGATTCAGGGAAAAACGAAAACGGTCTAAGATGTAAGGAGCACCGGCAGTTCATGGCCGATACGACCCAATCCAATTCCACAACGTCGTTAAAGACGGAAAAAGCAGGCTCGATAACGCGCTTCATCAACGCCACCGAGCTGGATACCAGGCTGCTCGGCATGGTGGGTGCACTTCTTCTGATCTGGATCGGATTTCATATCCTGTCGGGCGGATTGTTTCTGACGCCGCGAAACCTCTGGAACCTTTCCGTGCAGACCGCGTCCGTGGCTGTCATGGCGACCGGCATGGTGCTCGTTATCGTCACCCGCAATATCGACCTGTCGGTCGGGTCGATCCTCGGTTTCTCCGGCATGATCATGGGCGTCACACAGGCGGAAATCCTGCCGCAAATCCTCGGTTTCGAACATTGGGCAACCTGGATCGTCACGCTTCTGGTCGGGATTCTCGTCGGCGGCGCCATCGGCATGCTGCAGGGCTCCATCATCGCTTTCCTGAACGTGCCGTCCTTCATCGTTACGCTTGGCGGCCTGCTGGTCTGGCGCGGCGGCACATGGTTCATCACCAGCGGCCGCACCGTGGCGCCGATGGATTCCACCTTCCGCCTGATGGGCGGCGGCACCAGCGGCTCGATTGGCGCGACATGGAGCTGGATCGCTGCGATCATAGCCTGCGTCGCCATCATCGCGGCAATCCTCAATTCCCGCCACCAACGCCGCCGCTTCGGTTTTCCGCTGCGGCCCGTCTGGGCGGAATATTTTCTGGCAGCTCTCGGCTGCGTCGTCGTCATCGGTTTCGTGGCGGTGGTCAACAGCTATCCATGGCCAATCAACATCGCCCGCAACTATGCCGATGCCAATGGCATGGCCTGGCCTGAAGGCGGCCTGTTCATTTCGCATGGTATCGCCATTCCGGTACTGATGGCGCTTGCCGTCGGTGCGGTCATGACCTTCATCGCCACAAGGTTGCGTTTCGGACGTTATGTCTTCGCCATCGGCGGCAATCCGGAAGCAGCCGAACTCGCCGGTATCAAGACCCGCTGGGTGACGGTGAAAATCTTCACGCTGATGGGCGTTCTGTGCGCCATCGCCGCGGCCATCTCGACCGCCCGCCTCAACGCGGCCACCAATGCCCAGGGCGAGCTGGACGAGCTCTACACCATCGCGGCGGCCGTCATCGGCGGCACCTCGCTTGCCGGCGGTGTCGGAACCGTAGCGGGCGCGATGCTCGGCGCGCTCGTCATGCAGTCGCTGCAATCCGGCATGGTGCTGGTGGGCATCGATACGCCCTTCCAGCGTATCGTTGTCGGTGTGGTCCTGGTCGTCGCCGTCTGGCTCGACACCATCTACCGCGCCCGCGCCAAGTAAGAACCGAGGAGAACTCCTATGACGGACCAAGTCACGCCCCTCGTGGAAATGCGCAATATTTCCATTTCCTTCGGCGGTATCCATGCGGTGGAAAACGCCTCTGTCGATCTTTTCCCCGGTGAGGTGGTCGCCCTTCTCGGCCACAACGGCGCGGGCAAATCGACCCTTATCAAGATACTCTCCGGCGCATACCGGCGCGATGGCGGCGATATTCTCATCAATGGCGAGGATGCCGATATCCGCAATCCCCGCGATGCCAAGAAATACGGTATCGAGACCATCTACCAGACGCTGGCGGTGGCGGATAATGTCGATGCGGCGGCCAATCTTTATCTTGGCCGCGAGCTGAAGACGAAATGGGGCACGCTCGATGATGTCGCCATGGAAGCCTCGGCCCGCGAGGTGATGGGGCGGCTCAACCCCAATTTCCGGCGGTTCAAGGAGCCGGTGAAGGCGTTGTCGGGCGGCCAGCGGCAATCCGTCGCCATCGCCCGCGCCATTCTGTTCGATGCTCGAATCCTCATCATGGACGAGCCGACGGCCGCACTCGGGCCGCAGGAAACGGCGCAGGTGGGCGATCTCGTCAAGGAGCTGAAACGGCAGGGCATCGGCATCTTCCTCATCAGCCACGATATTCACGACGTTTTCGATCTGGCCGACAGGGTCTTCGTGATGAAGAACGGCAGAGTGGTCGGCCACGCGCGGACCGAGGATGTCACCAAGGATGAGGTTCTCGGCATGATCATTCTGGGCAAGGTGCCGCCGGGCGCAGTGGCGGGTCCGGGCGCCGTCGTCGTCTGACAACAGGATTTGCCAGTCTTTACCTTTGATATAAATCGAGGCCCGGTAAAAACCGGGCCTCGACAAACGCTAGGAACAAATTTTATAAAATAGGTGCGTCCGGTGTGTTTCAGCCCAGCCGGAACCGCAGACGAAAAATGTCTGCAGCTCTGCGCAATTGCAGACGCGGTCTTTTAAATGCGGTTGTTTAATGTAGTTCGGCGTGTGACAAACCGCTGCCGTTCATCTCTGCAGCTGCGTTCGGCAAGCCATGCTGATTTATGTCCTGCGCCAGCGACAACAGCGCCATTTCCAGGAAATAGGTCGACATGCCCAGTTCCAGAGATTTCGAGCGCTGGCAGAGATAGGAAACCATCCGCCCGAGCGCCAGAATCTCGTCCGCATTGTCCTGTTCAAGTATAGCCGTGGTAGACGCCGCCATGATTCCCTCTCGACAGTCGACACTATGAAAACGCGATGATGTTGCGTTGTTCATTTTCGACCACATCGAGCGTCACGCGAGCGTCACACCTGTGTCAATCGCCGTTTTTGTCCGCCGGCGCGGCGGCGTTTTCCGCCGCTTCAGTGGCGGCAAGCGATGTCACGAGAGCGACGATGCTTCTGCGCACGGCGGCGCTCTTGATACGCGAAAAGGCCTGGTTGAGCGAAAAGCCTTCATTCGAGGCCACGAAGGTCTGCATGGCATTGATCGTACCAAGAGCCGGGTTGGCCGGATCGCCATCGGGCGTGGCGTTGGCGAACAGGGAACTGACCTCAACGCCGAGAATCGACGCGATGGCCTGCAGACGGGACGCACCGACACGATTGGCGCCCTTTTCATACTTCTGGACCTGCTGGAAGGTGATGCCCAATCGCCCGGCCAGCGCACTCTGGCTCATGCCGAGCGACTTGCGGCGCATTCTGATTTGTGCGCCGACATGGACGTCGATCGGGCTGGGTAGTTTGGCGTGCATTACAAATTCCTCCGCTTGAGGTTCTTAAATCCGATGATTATCAATTAATATTGTTGAAGGTATACATTCAACACAATTTCCACGGGTATTATGAAGCTTTATTGACAAAATTGCACGGTTTTTTGTTCATAATCGCGTGTCCGGGCCGCGATTTATTATTTTTGTCGCACAACGCAACGCACCGTTGCGGCTGGAAAGGTGGCTCCATCCGCTCACGCCGATGGTTTGAAAGCCGAGTCCGTCCCAAATTCTTCGGTTCATTGTATCGAATTCCTCAAGCGGTTCGGTATCGCCGAAATGCGGAATCCAGACGAATGGCCGTTTCTGACCGGAACGTATGACATTTTCAAGAAATACATTGTTGTAAAGTCTGGGCAGGCATTTGTTGGTGTCGATGGCCGGCGAAATCGGGATGGGATTGCGCTCGATCGCAAAGCCCTGCCGCGCGAGCCAAAGCGCCGAGGCGTCCAGTTTTCGTTTAAGCTCCGTTGCGGCGCGGGCATCGCATCCGCCATGGGCGAGGGGGTCGGCGAGGAGCAATAGCGGCCGGCCGCCGCTTCTCAGACCGGTGACGGAAACGAACTGGTCAACGTGAAAGCCGCATTGGTGCATTTTTTTATCGGCAACCTTCGCTCCGCATGTTTCCATCGCGGAAAAATCGGAAGAAGCCGGAATTTGACCGAGATCGCCCGGCCGGTATCCGAAACTGAAAATGCTGCTGCCGTCGAGAGCCTCAATCTTTCGCAACCGCTGCGAAGGGATGGGCGCATTCCTTCCGATTCCCCTGTCATCCCGTAGGCTGGAATGGCCCACCAGCCGAAAATCCGGGCCGACGAGCTGGTTGCCCCCTGCCAGGGCGACATCGGAATGGGTTGTCGCCGCTCCCATATATTCGGCGAGGCTGGCGCCAACGGCATTCTCTGCCAACAGCACGAATTCCGCCGTAATATCCGCCGCACGTACATGGAACATATCCTGTATCCATGGATGGGAAACACTGTCGTTTCCGGCAAGGGGTATCAGATTCGTGCTGCAGCGTGTTGGCAGGCTGCCGAGCCAGGCTCGTGCCGACTGGAGACAGGCGTGATCAATCACGATAACGGCGGTGATATCTGCAGGCAGGGCCGAGAGCAGGTTTCCGATCGGAATGAGCGGTGAAACACAGTCAGCGGTCCTGTTTTTCGCAAATAAAGACGCGGGCAGTGCAAGCGCGATCGTGCGGATCAACCCGCCGCAATCGGGGATCAGAGACAAGGGCTGGATGGTGCTCAAGACGTTTTGTTCCTTGCCGGCCGCCTTGCCGCCAATTGCTGGAAAAACATCGTATTCTGGAGTTTCCATGATGGCGACGGTGGCGATGGCAATGTTTCTCCCGTGAGCATTGTCAGAAGCCTCGTCGCATCGTTTCTCTTGACGGAAACCGCATTGGCCGCGAGCAAATCTGCCGTCGCGGTGCCGAGACCGGCTTCGGCAGCGATGGAGCGCCATGTCCTGCCGGCAAAATGCAGGTTGCTGGCGGCAAGCGCGAGCGCGCCATATTGCTCCGGGGTAAGCGTCTCGCGGCAGGCCGCAAGCGTCGCCTCTGCGTCTACCAGCGCAACCGTCAGCGGGCGGTAATCGAGCGCACCCGGCGCGTGGCTCACCGCCACATCGGCATCGGAAACACGCCGCCCATCCCGATAAGCCTCGAAAATCTCGCCGATGCCGATCATGCCGAAGGGGGCGCATTCCGCCGCCCTGAGCGCACCCATGCTGGCAGCGCCGATAACGGTAACGCCGTTCGAAAGCGCATAGAGGATTTCCTTGTGCCAGACGGCGGCGCAATCGCCGTAAAGCCCGTCTATCAGCCCGATTGTGCCGACACCGTGCCGAACCGCATCGAAAATATCGCCGCAGGCGGCCGGACCGCAAAGATCGAGACCGGCAGTATATTCGCCTGCGATGCCGTGGATGGACGGGCCTGCAAAAACCACCGGCTTCATTCGAGGCCCCCGACAGTCAGCATGCGATCGAGAGTGCGCCGCGAGATGTGTTGCAGGCCGCCGCCGGCCGGGGCAAGGCCGCTTGCCAGAACCCGCACCACATGCAGGCCGGATACCTCCGTTTCCAGTGGAAAGACATAGATATCCTCAATGCCGCCGGCGAACAGGTGCGTCGCAAGTTGACGCCATGGCGGCGAAGACGCGGCGTCATGTATAAAATCGAGATTGGCCGACGCCCTTTCCATCGGCTGCACGCCGGCGGCCGAAGACCCGGCCGCAACCATATCCCGCTGGTAGCGGAGAGGAGAAAGATCGTCCCTCGCGCCACTGATATCGGTCAATCGCGACTGGATCGCCTCCAGCAGCGCTGCAATCGCAGCGCCATGAATATCAGGCCGGCAAGCGGCCCCCGCGGCGCTGCGGGTGGCAGGCCCATCCTGCGCCTGCAGCGACCGGGGCAGGCTCGCCATCGCCACCGGCACGCCAAGCCCATTCGTGAGGTCGAAGAAGGACGGCGGCAGGCCGATGTCCGACAGATGTTGGACAAGACGGTCAAACGAAGGATCGACGCCGGCCGGAATGAGGATCGGCTGCGGTGCGACGGCGCGCGTCTCGAAAGTGTCGACGAGAAAGCAGGCGTCGTTTTCAATGAGTTCGAGCAGGGCATGGAGAACCGCATGGTCATGGTTGAACCCGGCCGCGAGTCCTTGCGAACTCATGCGGAAGGCCCACCGGTCCCATGGGAAATTCACGCGGAAATCCATGCCGACAAGTTCGTAAGGCGCAAAAACCTCCTGTTGCCGGCGAATGGACGTTCCCTTCACCCAGGCGCGTTCTTTTCTCGGATCGAGCGCGTCGCAATCGACCCTGCCGACGGTTTCGAAGGGAATGATGGGAGTTTCCTTCTCCCGCATCTGCTGAACGGAGCTGAAGGCGGCGATATGTTTGCGGGTTTCTTCGGCAACTGCACCTTCGATCGCTTCCATGATCGCCGATAGCCGGGCCTGTTCCGCGACAAGCCCCTTGCCCTGCGAGACCGACAACCCGCGCGAATTGGGCCGGGCCGCGAACCAGACGGGAATACCGATAATATCGAGATCGGTTACATCACCGACACGGGTAATCCCGAACCGCCGAAGCAGTCCGGGATCGAAGAACGAAGCGTCGGCATGCCTTGAAGCCGCTGTCGCTGATATGGGAGCATCGGCGCGGGCCAAGGCTGCGCGACCGCGATCAGGGCGCGGTGTTGCTGTCGTCGGCAAGAATCGCGTCGAACAGCTCGCCGGTGACGGCGCCGGCCGGGCCGACAGCCTTCAGGGCCGCTTCGATCGGCGCCTGCACCATGCGGTTGAAATCCCAGCCGGCGTCGACCACTTCGCCGATAAAGGCGAAATCGGCTTCGGAAACCACGGCGCCGCCGGCGACGAGGGCTTCGATGCCCTGGATCTGCACCTGATCCAGTTCCGCTTCCGGCTGGCCGTCCTGGCGAACGAGCATGGACTTTGCGGCCGCGGCCACACGGGCATAGCCATCCACGCCCGGATGGCTGGTTTCATACGCGGCAATCGTCTCATGCGAGACGGACGCAACCCGAAGCGGCGCCGTGCGAATGAAGAGAACGCCAAAACCCTTTTTTCCGACAATGAAGAAATGCGAGGACATAATATCTCCTATTTAATCCCAGCTAATCGAAGTGCGTGATAGAATTTTTCATTCGCTACCGGGTCCCGGTCCGGAGACAGACTGCTGATCTCCCTCGCCGTCATACCCGGATAGTTTTCCTGAAGCCTGTTGCCGGTTTCCAGAGCGGCGGCCAGATCGCCATGCAGGGCGTGGCTTGCGGTCAGGACGCGCAACGCAGGCTCGTCATTTTCCATTCGCCCGCACAGTTCCACCGCCGTGCCGTAATCCTCGCGCTTGAACGCGATGCTGGCGCCGGCCCACCAGTAGATGTCGGGCGCCAGAGGATTGAGATCGATGGCCTGCTGAAATTTCTCCCAGGCGATTTCCGCATCGCCGAAATGAGCAAGCGCGTCGGCATGCTGGAGCAGGAGGTCGGCCGAGTTGGGCGCCAACGCCTCCGCCTCGAAGAATTTTTCGGCTGAGACATCGAAATCCCGCTGGTAGAGCGCCACCACCGCGCACATCCAGTGGCCCACCCCAAGGGCGGGGTCGATTTCGACGGAGGAGTCTGCCTCCGCCTTGGCGCGATGCAGGAGATGGGGGTCGTTGCCGCCCAGCATCAGCCATTCCAGTTGCAGGCTCTGCGCCACGCGGGCGCGGGCAACCGCCATGCCGTGGTCGAGATCGACCGCCTTGCGGAACATCGAGCGGGCTCTTCTGAGAAGCGGCAGATCGCATTTGCCGCGCAGAAGCTGCTGGCCCTCCAGCAATTGCCGGTAGGCCTCGCCGCTGTGGTTGCGGTCGGGCTCCACCTGAAGCCGCTCGATTTCGCGGGCAAGCGCTGCGGCCACCTGTTTGGAGAGCAGGCGGAAAGCGGCGTGAATATGTCGTTCAGTCAGGACCGCCTCCAGCGACCAGACGATTTCACCGCTGGCGTCCTCGATCAGCGCAACCGACATGCGGGTTTCGTCGAACACGGTCGAAATGATGCGGTAATCCGCCCGCAGCATGGCGTAGCCGTCATCGGCCCGGTCATGCGCCAGTGCAAAGGTGCTGTGCGGCGAAAGCACGGTGAAGGTGCGGTATCGGACAAGGCTGTTGGCGACATCCTCGACAAAGGCCTGCATGACCGGCGAGACCGGCTGCCCGTCGACCCTTGCCGGACGAACGAATGCGATGCGCGGTTTCGTCTGGGATTTCCGGCGAATGCCCTCTTCCGCCTCGGCGGGGGCCGCTATCGTGGCGGCCAGGCTTTGTATTCGCCGTCGCAGCGCCACGGTTTCCGCTTCCGGGGAACGACCTTCCTGACGAAGCTGCTCCATCAGAAGCTGGTGCATGCCCTCACAGGCGCTGATATTTCCGATCCGCGCATAGGCCGCCATGGCGGCGCGGTAGGTTTCTTCGCGTTCCGGTTCGAGCTTGCAAGCGCATTCGGCAAGCCTGGAGATGTCGTTCGAACTGGCGCGGCCAAACCGCGTCAATTCCTCCAGAAGCTGGGTATAGCTCGAAAAGAACAGGTCCCTGAGGCGGCGGCGCTCAGAAAGCAGCCAGAGATAGAGATGGTCCTGCCCGGCCTCCAGCCCCTCCAGCAACTCGCCGCCGAATTCCAGCAGCGCATTGAGCCGCCGCATCGGGTCTTCGGCCCTTGCGCCGGCAAGGAAGAGGGCAAGGTCGGTGCGCTGCGCCAGTCTGCCGGCCTTCAGGTCGTTTCCTTCGGTCAGAAGGATGGCGTCGTCCTCATTGGGCAGTTTCTGCAGGCGCAAAATCAACTGCCGCAAATTGCCGAGAGCCCTCTTCTGCTCGACATTTTCCCACAGCAGCGATGCGGCGTACTGGCGGGAAAGGGACTGGTTCGGCGCAAGAATGAGGGCGGCGGTCAGCGCGAAGCCCTTGGACGGAAAAAATGCCTCCCGCACCGCATCACAGCGCGGGGTGCCAAAAAGCCGGATCGGTATCAGTTCAGCGTTCCCAGCCACTTTCGTCCCCTCATGAACCATCATCTAACAACGTGTCCGGGAAATTGAAAGTCATCATAGCGTTCCATTTGACGCTGGTGTGACGCGGCTTGGGTATTGTCGCAGACAGAAGCATGAATGACGGGTGGAAAACAGCGGACATGCGACGGGCAGGCATCGGGAATTTTCGACAGTGATAGCGTTCAACGGAAGCTACATGGCCTTCGAGCCGCGTATCGAGCCTTACCAGCGTGCCGACGATGTCGGATATGCGGTCAGTGAATTCATGTGGTTCAAGGGTCGTCCGTTCTATCCGGTATCGGCGCTCGTCCATGCGAAGGTCGCGCATGCCAGGCTGTCTGCGGAAAAGGGCGACGACGAGGACGAGGATAATCTCGATATTCTCTTTCGCATGCCGCTGGTGGCGGGCGGGCACTTTTTCGAGATTGTGCTGCGTTCGAATGAGGGGACGTCCTACGGCGGCTGGGTGTGGGGAGAGGAACTGGAAATCCTCAATGAATTCGTCAACGGTTATCGCGTTCTGGCGGGGAAGTTCGACGACAGGCTCATCCGATTCGAATATTCCAGGCGATTTCAGCGCTACCGGACAATCGAGCCGCTGCCGGTGGAAAAATCCGTTTTCCTGATCCAGCGGGAGGCGAAACCTTATGCGGGCAGGCGTGATCTGCCGGGGGTCCCGGTAGCCTGATGACGGGGGCGGCCTTTGGGTCGGCGGGGGAAGCATGGACGCGCTTATCGCGGCATGTCCGGTAAAGCGCAGCTTTACCGGAAGTAACTCGTGAATATTTTTATTTTTATTGTGTGGAAGATTATGATGCCCAATAGAGGTAAAGTGCGTAACAGGGGGGTATCATCGCAGCTTGTGGCGGTGAATTGCGTTTCCGGCGACGATACGCTTTCCGATGCGGAGAGCGTCGGGGATAACTCGCGTCCGCGCGGCGACAGGCTCTACGTTGTCGGCGAACCTGTTTCGCAAACATTACCTTCATCTGTCGTCGTGGACGATCGAGCCGGAGACGAGGCGTCGGGCAGGGCCGAGATTCGAAACAGGATCGTCGATGCCGATATCAGGGCCGCAAAATGGGCCTGGGCGATATTGGCCATTGCGCATTGCTGGCTGATTTATTTCATGGTGTACAATCTCGGTTAGCGCCTTCCGCCCGAATACATGCAGCTTTAACCCGTCGGTGCGAAAACCCATCGCCGCAATTTGCGACCAATCCGATTTTGAGCGGACCCGAATGTCCGAAACCGGACCTTGCGACAATTTCCCCCGCACGTCTTCATGATGCCGCTGCTTGTCCAGGCGCGGCGTACGCTCCCTGCCGTTTGCCAGCGGAAATGTCATAAAGCTGTAAATGAAGAAACTTAATTGAGGGATCGGTTTCAACGGAAACGGATCACAATGTCCCGTTCGCTTTCCAACACAACGGCGGCGACCCTGGACTTTCTTACGATATCGCACCGCCCGGGATAGACGACGCCAATATCGGCCGCCCGGACCTGCTGGAAGTGGCGTCGCATGCACGGCGCCCGAGCTCCCATGACCTTTTTAACCCTGGAGATGACGACGTGAGCAATCTTATAGGTACCGGCTTCAACGCCCACTCGGATGATGGCGAACTGGCCACCCTCGAACACGATCTGCGCGCGCTTGCCGAAATCGGCTGCGATACCGTGGAAATCGCCGCAACAAGCCTCGACATGATCGCCGGCGGCCGGCTCATCGAGGAGCGCGCCGACCGTTTCGTAGCGCTCGCGAAGCGCTTCGACTTCCGTTACACCGTGCACGGTCTCGTCTCTTCGAATTTCATGGATCCGGTGACATGCCGTTACCAGATCGACGCGGCCAAGGCGCTTGCCGTTCTATGCGACCGTATCGGTGCGGGCATTCTCGTCCAGCATGGCGGCGCGCTGCGTGCCGACCAGATCGCCGAACGGGCCGATGCCGACAGCCGCGAGCGGGACGCGCTTTTCGAACTGGCTGAATTTTGCAGGCCCTATGGCGTGCGCATCGCACTCGAGAACATCTTCTCCACCGAGCCCGGCCAATATCGCCAGACGCCGGCCGAGGTGGCCGCAACCGTGAAGGCTGTCGGGCACGACAATCTCGTAGCGCTGATCGACTTCAGCCATGCCTATCTCGAATCCACCTATCGTGGCCTCGATTTCCGCGATGAACTTCGTGCCATGGCGCCGGTTGCCGGCCATCTGCATGTGCATGATTCCTTCGGCCGCCCGCAGGGCTTCTATCAGCCCTATTTTCCTCAGGAAAACACAGCACTCGGCATCGGCGATCTGCACATGCCGCTCGGCTGGGGCGATATCGACTGGCAGGACATCTTCTCGGAACTTTCCTTCCTGCCAAATACTGTGCTGATGATGGAAATCGGCCGCCGTTATCGCGCCGAGCAGCCGGCAAGCCTTGAAACGGCGCGGCATCTGATTTCGCTGAATGCCGCCCGCACCCAGCTCGCGGCCGAGTGATGGGCCTGACAAGGCGTGAGCCGAGAGGCTGATGTTTGAAACACCGGCAGTCCCGATGCGACTGCCGGTGTTTTAATTTATGCGGCCCAGTCGGAGAGCGAATAGGCCTTGATGTAATCGATCATCATCTGCGAGCCGTCGCTGAAATCGGCTGCCGATGGCGTTCCCGCCATGCCGCCGACGGCAAGGTTGACGACCATGTACATGGGGTCATGCATATCGTCAGGCGTATCCGTCTGCGCCACGGCGACATCATCGAAATACCAGGTTATGTGTTCGGCATCCCACAGCACGCCATAAGTGTGAAACCCGTCGGTGCTCGGTACACTGACATTGTTGATCACCGAGGTCTGTTCACCGGTGGCGTTGGAATGGGCGGACATGATGAGCGTATTGGGGTTCTGGCTGCGCATTTCGATGACATCGAGTTCAGGCGGCCAGGAGCCGTCTTCGGGCAGCAGCCAGAAGGCAGGCCAGGCGCCCCGGTCGGTCGGCATATCCGCGCGGATCTCGAAATAACCATAGGTCTGGCTGAAGGAGGAATAGGTGTTCAGCATCCCCGAGGTATAGTCATAACCCTCGACCTCGTCGGCAATCGACTGCGGGGTCTCCTCGGCGGTGATGGTCAGGACGCCGTTTTTGGTGCTGAAAGGATTGACCTCCGATGTGCCGGCATAGGCCGGGTTGATATACCATTGCGCCTCACCATTCGTCGTCAGCGAGCTTCCCTTTTCCGGCGCCCACCAATATTTGGCGTCCCAGATACCCTGATCGCCACTGCGCAGCGAGAGTGTATCGAATTCATCGGCAAAGGTCTGGGTAAGTGACGAGCGGTCGAGGCTGAGTTCGAACTGGTCGGCCTGAAGGTCGTTTACGGTCGTTCCAGCAAGAACGATGGCCTCGCCATTCGAAAAATTGAGCCACAGGTCGTCACCTTGCTGTGTGGCGCTGCCGACAAGCTGATCGAAAGATGTGATGCCGTAGCCATTGAGCCGGATCGTGTCGTTGGCGCTGAAATCGGTAATGAGATCGGTGCCGTTGCCGCTCATGAAAACAAAGGTGTCGGCCCCGCCGCCGCCGATCAGCACGTCGTTGCCGGCCCCGCCATCGATCGTCTGACTGCCCGACCCGCCGGTAATGATATTGTCGAGCGAATTGCCGAAGGCATAACGCCCGTCACCCGTTACCCGCAGATTCTCGAAATTGTCGGGCAGGGTGTAATTCATCCAGGTATCGATGGTGTCGATACCTTCCCCGGCATTTTCGGCGGCGCGATTGATGCTCGAATAGAGATAATAAATATCGTCGCCCGTGCCGCCGACCATGGTCACGTTGACGGAACTGTCTCCCCACATGGAATCATTGCCTGCCGTGCCGGTGAGCAGCGGGCCGGAACCCGTGGCGGAGAAAAATCCCGTGGAGCTGCCGCTGTAATAGAGTGTGTCTCCAAGCGCATTCACTACTGTCCGGGCCATGAACCGTCTCCTGTCCGTTAGCGTTGGCGTCTCACTCCTCCTGCTGCACACTCTAACAGGGCAAAAAGCCCCCTGTTAGGCCGAAATATGAGGGGTATGTTCCGTTGCGGTTGCATTGAGCTGTTGAACGAGCACGTTGTCCTGACCCGCTTGCGCCTGTTACATGTCCGTTTTGAACCCGCGCAGCGTGTTCTTGCGGGCGCCTGCGAGCGATGGCAGGATTGGGGCATATCGGGAATGGAGTGTCAGGATTGAGCGTAGCCTTTACCAAGGAAGACAGTGCGGAAACCGCAGCCGAAACCGTTCTGCCGGACCGGATAATCTCGCCTCATCCCAATTTGGTAACGCGGTCCGGGCTGAAGGCCCTGGAAGAGCAGCTGCGGCTGGCGCGCGAAGCCTGTGAGGCGGCTAATGCCATTGAAGACATCAATGAAAGACGCCGCATTTCCGCCAGCCCGCTTCGCGATCTGCGATATTTCTCCGAGCGGGTCCGTACCGCGCAATTGATGCCTGATCCGCCAGCGGACGGCGTCGTCGTCTTCGGCAGCCTGGTGACGTTCAGCCGCGATGACGGGCGAACGCAACGATTCCGGATCGTCGGCGAAGATGAAGCAGATCCCGCTGCGGGAACGATGTCCTATGTCTCCCCGGTTGCAAGGGTGCTGATGGGAAAAGCGGCTGGCGATCTCGTCAGTTTGGGGGGGAGGGAGATCGAGATCGTCGATGTGGCCTGAAACGTCCCGTCAGAACACAGGCGGCCTTAGACCCGGCGGGTCGCTGATGAGGCTTCGTTCTCCCCTGTTGCGCGCATTGTCTGCCGTTCCCAGCATCCGCATCATTGTGTTTCTCAGGAAAAGCCTGAAGTCCAGATCAATGGCGGTATAGGCAAGCCCAAGCCCCACATGAGCCATGAAGACGGGGTTGAAATTCAGCTCTTCAAATTGATAGCCAATAATGACGCCGATTGCTGAATAGGCGAAAAAGCCGATTTTGCGTTTTCGGAAAATTACATAAACCAGCGCAAAGGCGCTCATGATGCAAAATCCCAACCCGGAAGCGTAGGCGGTGGCCATAAAACCATTATGTGGTGTGCCGATCCTCGATATCCGCGCAAGTTCTTCGTATCGCGCGGTAAACCCTATGCCCACAGGATGCTGGAACATGACCTGAAAACCGCCGGTGATCGTCTCCCACCGCTCATGCAAATTGTTGCTGCTGTTGCTGTCCTCAAGAAAACGTTTCGTAAAGGCCTGTTCCGCAAAGTCGAAAGCACCGAGCGGCAAAACGGCGGCGATGACGAGCGCGCACAAGGCAAACCCGAAATAGGTGCTGAGCAGCATTTTGATCGAAAAATTCCGAACGTAGAAATAGAGCCCGATAGCGAGGACGGCAAACACCCCCGAGCGGTTGAGCGTGAGGGTGAAGCTGGCGAGATATACGAGCAGAAACACGGCAAACAGTGCGGGGCGTTTGTGGCGTTCGGCGAGATAGGCCGCCGCTGCTCCGGCCAGCGCGAAGGCCGGTCCAGCTGTATTGCCGACGGGCCAGATGCCGCCTGCCTTTTCGACGCGCAAAAGCAACGGTGTCACTTCACCTTTCGCCGCAAGCTCCAGGACGCCTGCCTCATCGAACATGAAGGACAATCCGAGCGAGGCGAGCTGGTCATGGATGACGGTGTCCAGGAAAAGCAGGATCGTCACCGCTATGAACCCCGCAAATATGCCCCAGCAGAACAGTTCGAGGAGGTTTTCCTTGAACAGCATATAGGCAAAGAACAGAAAATAGACGGCATAAAAATAGGTCATCGCCGTTGTATAAAACTCGCCATCGCCGCGCGCGTCGGCAAACAGCGTCGTGAGGACAAACAGCATCGTCAGCGGAACAAGATAAAACAGGATAATCGACAGCGTCAGGCAGCGAATGTAAAGCAGGGCGAGGACGGGCAGCGTCATCAGCACCAGCATGTCGGTAATATTGAGGAAACGCAGGCCGAGATTGCTGGTCAACACATTGCACTGAATGAAGAAACCGATGGAAAATACGAATATCGCGAGACAGACGCCGGGAATATTGATCGTTTTTGACGGGTAAAACGGCATTGCCAAAACAAAACCCGGTATAGAGGGCTGGCGCGACGCCGCATGATTTGCTGGTCTTCTCATCAGCAGTCTCTATCTTTTGTGAGCGGATTTCGACTGTCCATAGGAGAGCTCTACCGCCTGGCAATGAATATAATATAACGACTATTAGTGGGCTGGATGGCGCCGCCACGCAAGACATTTTATCGTTTCGTCATGAGATCAGATTACCTTTCGGCAAATCCCCTTCGACGGCGATGATGCGCTGAATATGAAGTGGCTCATTCGAGCCGGGCGCGCCGGTGCCGAATGCCGGAAGGATTCGCAGATAAAAAGCATACCCCGCCGGGTTGATGTCGGGGTCTATGGCAATCCCGTTGGCGATCGCCCACATCCAGCCGCTATTGCCGGCGATGTTGGCCCCTCCAAATTGCAGGGCGGAGCAAACGATCGTCCGGACTGCGCCGCCGCTTTTTGCAACCAGCGTTATGTAGGGCAGACGCTGCTTTCCGTTGTTTTTATAAAGAACGGCGAAGGAAACGGTCCTGCCGATCATCGCGACGGCCTCCGCATTGCGGAAATAACGTGTGAGCCCTGCCGTCTGGCTGCCATTTGCATAGAGAGCGAGGCTGCTTGCAAAGGACGGGGAGAAGATGATTTCGGTGGTTTGGATGGCGGAACCTGGCGAAGTCATGCCCCAGCCCGTCGGGACGGAACCAGTCCAATCGGTGAAATCACCATTGCCAATGAGATTGGCGGCGGGCAGCCTTGGCCAGCAAGGTGTCTGGAAGCTGTTATCGCGTGCCGACCTCAGATAGGAATCGAGCAGGGCCTGGGCTACCAGGCAGGAACCCGCCTCGTTGGGGTGAATATTGTCCCGATAAAGGGCGGCGTCCTTGCCCTTCGCCATAAATACGGCATGCGTATCCAGCAGCGTGAGATTCGGATGGGAGCGGGCCAGGTCGAGGATCGCCTGATAGACCTTGTCGTAACCCGTGCCATCACGCCACGGGTTCTGCGTGGTGATGAGTTGAGGAGCATTTGGCCATTTCCATTCGGTCATTCCCAGTGGTCCGAGCAGCGCGGCTCGTCCGGAGCTCAAAATGCTGCCCGGCATTTCGAAAGTTTGCATATTGTGGCCATGATGCATGATGCAGAGGTCGGGACGGGGAATCTCCAGCGCTGCCGAGCGCTGTTCCGCAAGCATGTACCCCGCCATGCCGCCGGGCAGCGTCGCAAGATAGAGCGTCAGCGTCGCCCCCTTGCCGGCGCGCAGCGTAACCGGGGCCGCATAGGTTTTTGGTCCGGTGGCGGCGCTCGTCTCCCATTCCGCCCAGCGGTATAACACAACAGTCGTATCGTGCAGATCGCCGAGCATCATCGCAAATTGCTGAAATGGTCCGGCTTCGGCATGGGCGGTGCTGTCGCCGTTCACGAAGATCGCGGCATTCTGGCCGGCCGCCAGACGGGCCCGCAAGGGCGAGAACGCGGTCAGGGAAAGACCGGCGTCGCCCATGTTTCGGGACCCTATGCCGAGCGTTAAGCCGATCATGCGGCCACCTCTTCCGTTCGCGCCATATATATGCATATGTTGTATCCGGGCGGTGTCATTGTTCGCTCTCCTGGTCTGGCCTTAGAATAATCCCGCTGCGAGACCCCGGGGAAAAATGCGGGGGGCGAAACAGAAAACAGCGCATGAAAAAGAGCGTCGTAAATTTTTCTTTGATTTGGCTCGAAATATAGAAATAGAATATTATTCTAATTACTATTGGTATTATTGAATTTTATTAATAAAATGGGCTTTGATTCAGTTGTTTTTAACTATCGGTATGCGTTTTTCCGCAGATTTCGGTGAGGATATTCCTGTTGCTTTCGGGCAGGTTCGTTGTTTTTGCCGGTCGTCAGTTCGTGCCCGCAATTACAGGCGGATGCGTCATGGGTCCTTCCATCCGGCGGGGGAGACGCCATGACATCGGCTCTTTTCGTCAGCCATACCGGAGAGAAGGGTGGCGCCGAACTTTTTCTGACGGACCTCGTCAAGGCGGGCCCGCACTCCTGGCGCGCCTGTTTTCTCAGTGGCGGTGCCGCCGCAGATGATCTCATTGATGCGGGGCGGACTCCGGTCATGCTGTCCGCTGGAAAAAAAATGCTGTCTATACGCCGCGATGCGTCTTTCGGCGCGCTGTTGCGCGGAGCGGCCGACGTGGTGGCGGTTGCCTGGCAATTGAGCCGGGAGGCGAGGCGCTATGATGTGATCTGCGCCAACTCGCAAAAGGCGCTTTTTGTCTGTGCGCTGGCCGCGACGTTCAGCCGTCGGCCGCTCGTCTGGATTTTACACGATATTGTCACCGATCCCGCTTTCAGCGCCGCCAATCGCCGGGCCTCGCTGGCATTTGCGCGCCTTTTCGCCAGGCTGGTTGCTGTCAACTCCGAGGAGACGGGCCGCGCTTTCATCGAGGCCGGCGGCGAGGCGGATAAGGTTCGCATCGTCTACAACGGCTTCGACCCCGCGAAAGCAAGGATTTATGAGCCCGGCGCGGCCGCGCGGCTGCGTGCGGAACTGGGCCTTGGTCCGCAACCGCTTGTCGGCCTTTTTGGCCGGCTGAGCGAATGGAAGGGACAACATGTGTTTCTGGACGCGATTGCGGCGATGGAGGGCGTGCAGGCGGTCATCGTCGGCGGTGCGCTTTTCGGGCAGGAAGCGTATGAAGCGCGAATCCGCGAACAGGCGTCCCGTCTCGGTCTCGACGGCCGCGTCCGTTTCCTCGGTTTCCGCCCGGATGTGCCGGAATTGATGGCGGCGATGGATGTGGTTGCTCATACCTCGATTGTTGCCGAGCCCTTCGGCCGGGTGGTGGTGGAGGCGATGATGTGCGGGCGTCCGGTTGTCGCCACGCGCGGCGGCGGTGTTACCGAAATCATCCGTGACGGCGAAACCGGCCTTCTTGTGCCGCCGGGGAATGCGTCGGCGCTGGCAGCGGCGATCGGCCGCATACTGTCGCAACCGGCTCTGGCGGAAAGGCTGGCGCGAAAGGGGCGGGAGGATGTGAGCCAGCGTTTCTCACTGGAGGAAACCTGCCGCTCCGTTTCAGCGCTGCTGACGGAGGCGGCGTGAGGTTTCGCGCGGCGATCGACAGGAACAGGCAATGCCGGCAGGCGGAAGGGCCAGGATGCGCATTCTCATAAACATGCCGAGCCAATATGGCGGCAAGGCCTCCGGTGTGGCCCGCGTGACCTTCAGTCTGCTGGAGCGGCTGCTGGAACAGACGACCGATGACTATGTTCTGCGCTCTCCCTGGATGCGGGCGCAACTGCCTGAAAACCTGCGCGACAGCCGGTTGCAGCTCATCGAGACCCCACGGCCGCGCGTCATGGTTTTCGATGTGGTGCGTCAGGCGGTGACGCTGCCCGCGCTCTGCCGCCGGCATGGCATCGATGTGCTTTTTAATGCCGATCCTTTCGGAAGTCCCCTCGGCGGCAAACGGCGTCTCACACTTGTTCATGATCTTTATTTCAAAACCATTCCGGAACAGATCGGCTGGCGGGCGACCCTGACGACTGATTTCATCTTCAAGCTGATGATGGCCGGTTCGGATCGGATCGTCTGCGTATCCGAAGCGACGCGGAAGGACCTCGGGCGTTTCTATCCCGCCGCTGTCGGTAAGAGCATCACCATTCATTCCGACAGCACGCTGAATGTCGATCCCGGGGCTTTCGACACGGTGCCGCCTGTTCCCGGACGCTACATACTGGCGGTCGGAAACGCGACGTCCAATAAGAATTTCGCTCTCCTGGGCAAAGCCTTTGCCATACTAGGCAAAAAATGGCCGGATTTGCGCATCGTGCATGTTGGCCGTGACGAGGCGGAGGAAATCGCCGGCGCGCTGGACGATCCGCAGTTGCAGGCCCGGCTGATCCGGCTTTCCGGTATAGATGACCGGCAACTGACCGAACTTTACCGTCACGCAGCCTGCCTTTGCGTCCCCTCCACCTATGAAGGCTTCTGTCTGCCGGTGCTGGAGGCGCAGCAGCTAGGATGCCCGGTCGTCTGCTCCAATCGTTCGGCAACACCGGAGATTGCCGGCGAAGGCGCCCTGACTTTCGATCCGTCGGATGCTCAAAGCCTCGTCATCGCGCTTGAGCGACTTTTGGATAATCCGGAGCTGGCAGAAAATCTCCGTCAGGCGGGTTATGAAAACCGCAAATCATATTCGTGGCAGAAGGCTGCGGAGAACTACGCGCAACTCTTCAAGCAAGAAGCCGCCTGAGGAGGGACGCCGTCGTCACGATCATGCGGTTTTGCACACATCCGCATAGAGCTTTTCATAGGCCGCGACGACCCCACGTGGCTCAACGCCTTGGCGAATTCGTTCCCGGGTCTCAAGCGTTTCCGCAAGCATGGCGGGATTGCGTATAGCCTCCGCCAAGCGCGCGGCCAGTTCGGTGGCATTACCTGGGGTGAACAGGCGTTCCGGCCTGTCCGCGCCGATCTGTTCGGCGACACCCGCAAGATTTGCGCCGATGACGGGTACGCCGCGCAGAATGGCTTCAGCAACGGTGCGGCCAAAGGCCTCCGGCCATAGGGGCGGCACGATGAGGCAATCTATGCCGGCGAAGAAATGATCGGCCTCCACATAGCCCGGAAAGTCGACCGGTAGGCCGGCTGCCTTTTGTTGATAGATCTCGATACCTTCCGGCGCGCGCCCTGCCATGACCGCGCGCCAGCCCTGCGGCGGCAAAAGCCGCAACGCTTCTATCAGCAAGTCAGCCCCTTTCGGTGCTTCGATGCGGCCCAGATAGCCGAAAACCAGAGGGTTGCCGGGTGTGCGGGCAATGCGCGGTTCCGGCGAATCTGGCGGTGAGATGGCGTTCCAGATCACCGCGCGGCGGTTTTCCCGTATATGGGTGAAAAAACCGGCCCGGATGTGGCGTTCGACGATATCGCGACCAACGCCGGCGACAGCATCGACCGCGCATTGGCAACGCCGGTGGAGGTAAGAAAACGCACGGCATTTTTTGCTGCCGCCGTCGCAGATATGCCCGTCATGAAACAGGGAGCCATTGGTGCACATGCTCGTGAAATCATGCAGCGAATGAACCAGCGGAACGCTGCGCCTGCGGATCATCGGCCAGATCAGCGGCGTCAGTTCAGACAGCGAATGCGTATTGACCACGTCAGGCCGGAAATCATCGATGACACGCGCAAGCCTGCGAACGAGGCGCAGATCCAGTTGAACGGCGATCTTATAATATTTTCGTTTCCATTCCGGTTGCTGCCCCCAGTCGCCGATAAAGAACGGCGTGGTATGCCCGAGGCGGTGAATGGTGAAACCATCGCGTTGTTCCCCTGCCTGCTCTTCACGTGAGATGGCGGCCACCGCGACCGTGTGCCCCTTATCCACAAGTCCACGCGCAAGGTCTTCCACGAATATTTCCGCACCGCCCACCCGATCCGGAGAAAATAGCGAGGTTATCTGCAATATCCGCATGCTCAATTTCCTGCGCCTTTAAGATCACGAAACCTGTTTTGCATTCGTTAAATCCGTTATTGCAGACGAAGCGGCGTTTGTACTGTCGGACCTGAACGGTCCGGCGCCGGCATTGCGGCATCGTCTGGAAATTGTCTGCGCCTTTTGCGGCCTTCCCGCTCCATTCCGGGCGGGTTCAGGCAAAGCGTGACGACCGGGGCGAGGAAAACGGCATAGGCCATGGCAAAGCCCGGAACTTGCAGCGAAAAATCCAGCGTTGAATGCAGCAGGACGAGCAGCAGTGCGGCAAGGCCGAGATGAGAGGCATAACGATAATTTCTGCGTTTCAGCGCCCCGCGAATGAAAATCACCAGTTGGATGAGCACAAAAAAAGCGAGATAAAACGGGAAGGCTGCACCGAGTGTCAGCAATCCCTCGGCGTAAACATTGTGGGCATGGGTGACGACGGCGTCCACCCCACATCGCGCCACATGATAGGGCGCATAGATTTCCGTAAAGCTTGCCAGACCTGATCCTTGTGGCCAGTTGTCGGCGATGACGCGTGCGATGCCCGGCATGTAGCAAAAGCGCATATCGTCTTCCAAACGCATTTCCATGCGAAGCGCCACCCGGTTGGCGAAAAGGGCGAAGAGGGCGATGGCGACAGCAATCAGCAGCGCGGCACGACGTCTCGTCCCGCGCTGCCTGCGCCGGCTGGAGGCCCCATTGCGCCCGGTTTTGGCCGGAGAGTTGAACACAATCAGCAGGATCAGTAAAATCAGCGCTGCGAGGCTTGAGCCGATCCCCGCACGCGATCCCGTCAACATCAATGCGATGAAACAAAAGCCTGCGAGGACACCGAGAAATGCGGCCCTGCGGATGAGCTGTTTTTGCTCCACCGGCACGGTCAGGCGATTTGCCACGAGCGCCTTTACCCTGACCCAATCCGGAGCGAGGAGGCTTTTGTGTAACAATGCGGCGAGCGTGATAAGGATGAGGCCGAAAAAGGTCGCGGCGGTATTGCGATTGACAAAAAGGCCGGTGAGGCTGCCGAGATAGAAACGCTTCTGGATGAAGCCGAGAGCTTCGGGGAAAAGCACGAATTGCACGATGGAAAACAGCGCGAGCCAGCCACCGGCGATTGCGAACCATCGCAGCGTCTTCGCCGCGCGCTCGTCGCTATCGAAAATCACGAGGCCCGTCATGAAGACGCCGAAGGGCAGGGCGGCGCTCATGAGGCCGATCCGGTCATCCGCCGGTGTCAGTGAGATTGTGGCGGCTGGCGCATTCTGCATGAACATGGCAGCGATGGACCATGCCGGGTTGGGGCGCGCGATGCCAGGCATGGAGGAGGCTTGCAACAGCACCTGAACGATAAGCGCTCCCAATAAAAGACAGGCCGCCGTAAGTACTTTGCCTGCACCGCCCTTTGGCGGCCCGAACAGCAGGATTGCCGGCGCCAGCAGGAGATAGATCGCCATCGTGACAACGATGCGACTTTCGATTTCCGTTGCGCCGCGGTTGAGAAGCGCCAACAGAAATATTGCCCAGAACGCGATTATTGCGACCGGCCGGACATAGTCCCGAACCGCCACCGGTGGGGTCTGCAAGGAGGGGAGCGGTTCTGATCGGGATTCGGTGAGCGACATATCTTTGGGCTTTGTCGGAATTGTTTGTGGTAGCTATGCCGCGAATATCGACGAGGCTCAGCCGTTTCATCGTTTCAGATCATGACGGCGGCGCGGGGCGTCTTGTGTCCGCTGGTACTGGCTTTGGACAAACCTCCGCCAGGGTCCATCGCAGGATTTCCCCCTGTTTGCCGCAGACGACGGCCGTATCCGCCTCGCGGGCCGCCTCGGCCTCGGGCAAGGTGTTCTTCGGAAATTGCCGCCACATCACAAAACGCCCACGGATCAGATTGGCATCGGCAGGCCCGTAGAGCTGGGAGAAGTTCATCAGCACGGTGACTTCCATGGGTGAGGCGTTGCGCAGCGAGCGAACCATGGCAAGACGCAGCCAGACATCGCCATTTGCGGGAAAACAAAAGAGCGAATGGCGAATAAAGGTCTCGGCAAAACCGAGACGCGCCGCGCCGGAATCGGATGCCGGATCGACGCCATTCGCATCGAGATCGGCCAGAACGAGCCTTAGACCGGCTTTGACGATATCCGAACGGCAGATTTTTTCGGTGACGATGGGCTGAAGTTCAGGGATTGTTTCCGCAAGGAGATCAGGCGCAAGGCCATTATTGTCGTCGGCGATCCGCGCCAATGCGACAATATCGGAAAAACGCCGGCTTTGCGAAAAGGCCTGGGCGGCGACGGACAGGACAAAGATGGAAATGACGAGAACCGGTACGACCGCGAGGGCTTTCCGCAGGCGGGTCACGCCGTTACGCCTGATCATGGTAATATCGTGTATAGCGCGAATGATAATATTCGCTTGAACCATAGGCGCGGTAAAGCTTCAGCTTTTCGGTGTCCACCTTGTTGAGGATGACCCCGAGGCACTTCTTGCGGATATGAACCTCATTCTCCACCGTGTTCCGCACCGCCCGGCGGGCGGTTCTGCCCCATTCCGTGACGAAGATGAAACCGTCGATCCGCCCCGCCATGGCGCGGGCGTCGACCACCGGCCCGAGCGGCGGCAGGTCGACGATGATATAGTCGAAAGCCGTGCTCGCTTCGGCCAGCAGCTTGTGCATTTGCGCCGAGGTCAGCAGTTCGGAAGAATGAGGGACACGCTGTTTGACCACCGTGGGCAGGAAAGCGAGACGCGTCTTTTCGTCATGAAGCAGCACGTCCTGCACGCTGCGGCCTTCCAGCAGGACTTCGAGCAGGCCCTCACTCGCGTGACGCGCCATGGCGCGCGTTGCGCCGGGATTGCGAATGTCGGCGTCCAGCAAGAGGACCCGCGCACCCTGCCCGGCGAGCAGCTGCGCAAGGTTGATGGAGATCGTGGATTTCCCTTCGCTCGGTAAGGCCGAGACGACGCCGACAATCCGGGCCCCGCTTTTGGCGGGAACGCCGAGATCGATGGCAAGCCTGGTGCTGCGCAGGGTTTCGGCGAAAGAGGAGAGCGGATGGTCGACCGCATAGCGCGCAACGCTGGTGGGGCGCGTCAGGGCCGGATGGCCGCCTTCCTGATCTTCTATTATGGCCTTGTTGTTCTGGATGAGCGGGGTATTGCCGAGGAATTCCAGCCCAAGAACATCACGGACCTGTTCCCCGGTGCGGAAAAAACGATCCCGGAATTCGCGGAACACGGCAATGCCGCCGCCTGCTGCGGCGCCCATGATCATGAACAGCGCCAAAATCATGGTTTTGTTCGGCTTGCTCGGGATTCTGGGCGGCATCGCCTTGGAAATCACCCGCGCCTCCGTCACGGGGAAGGATTGCTGCTGCATCGCTTCCTGATATCGCTGCAGGAAGGTCTGGTACATGTTCTTGTAGGTTTCGGCTTCACGCTGCAATTCGCGCAGCTGAACCTGTGTCTCGCTGGCGGAGTTGCTGATGTCGGTCGCCTTGGCGACACTTTCGGCGAGCGACTTTTCCCTCGCTTCCGAGACTTCCAGATCGCTTTTGTAACTTTGCGCGATGCGGCTGATTTCCTGGAACATCAGCCGGCGGTATTCCTGCATTTCATTGCGCAGACGTACCGCCTGAATGTGGTTGCTGCCGAGCCTGCTGGTAATTTCCGCCTCAGTCTTGGAGGCTTCGAGATATTTTTTGCGCAGATCGTTGGCGACCGAGCTGTCGAGAATATCGGTAACGACTGCATCGACATCGTCGGTGGCGAGAATATGTTCGATGCGTTGCACCCGCGCCCGCGCCCTGGCCGTTTCCGACTGCGCCAGGATCAGCGCGCTGTTGGATTCCGCCAGCTGCTGATCGGAGAGCAGGCCGTTAACGCCGGCCGAGATCAGATTATGTTCGGCGCGAAACTTCTGCACGGCCAGATCGGTTTCGAGCGCCCGCTGGCGCAACTCCGCAATACGGTCGGACAACCAGTCGCTGGCGCGCCTCGTCGCCTCGTATTTGGAATTCAGCTTATCCAGCAGATAGGCCGAGGCCACGGCATTGACGATCTGCGCGGCGAGAACCGGCGATGTCGAATTATAGGTGAGTTCCAGCGCGTAGGTCCGGCCGATGCGCTTGACACTGAGGCCGTTGAGCAGCTGGTCCGACAGCGCTCTCTTCAGGGTTCCATCGTCAACCACCGCCTCTTTTTTCTTCGCTGGCGAGAACCATTGGGAAACATTGACGAGTGAGCGGATGGTGCCGAATATCGAGCCTAGAAGTGATGCGCGTGTTGCCCTGAATTCCTGGTTTTCGGTGAGGTTGAGACTATCGACGACGGCAAGCCCGATGGTTTCCGATTGCAGAACCTCGACCTGGCTGAGAATGGAAGCTTCATCCTCTATGACGCCGCCAATCGTCGAAAGCTGTTCGACAATCTGGCTGTTATTGCGGTCGATCAGCAGCGTCGCCGTCGCCGAATAGATCGGAACGGCCGTTGCCGCAAAAGCGAGGCCGATTGCCCCGGCGACTGCGACCGCGGCAAGCACGATGCGCCATTGTCGGCGGATCATTGCAAGAACGGCGTCGATATCGATAAACTCGGACGTCAGCCCGCCTTTATCGTAGTCAGCCATCGTCAGGGGATCGTGCCTTTGCAACAACTGTCAGCCTCGCTCTTTTCGGCGGGCGCAGCGCCCGCCAAGTCACGGTTGCATCACAGAACTGGCGGCAGCCTTCCCCGCGGGAAAGGCGACAAAGCCAAACTCAAACGGGACTTGTGCTGACAGGCGTGGTGGTGCTGCCGGTCGAGAAGAAATTGTTGATCGTGGTGAAAAAGGACGTGCCGGTGCTGCCTGTCGTTCCGCCACTACCGCCGCCGCCGACAGGTGCGCTTCCGCCGCCCGCCTGTGCGGTGCCATCTGCGGCGCCCGCCGTTCCCGAACCGCCGATGCTGTTGGCGCTTGCCGGCGAGGAACCGGCTCCGCCGATCGGCGATGCCGTCGCCGCGGCAGCCGCAGGGGCGGCCGGACCGGCAGCCGTTCCTTGGATATTCTCGCTAAAGGCGATCAGAAGATCGGCGGGCACGTTTGCGCCCTTTGTCTGCAACTGAATGGCGGCTGCCAGTATCGTATTGCCGTTCCTCATTGCGGTAGCATGGGCAAGCGCCAAGCCTTCGCCGACGACTTCGGAGAAGTCCTTGTTACCGACCTTTTGGGCCAGTGCGACGATGGTGGGCAGCTGGCCGGAGTCACTCAGGATGAGGCCGGAAAGCTGTTCGGAGAACTGCGCTGCGCTGGTGGACACGGCGATGATCGGAAATCCGCTCGTCACTTTTCCGGTTACATCGGCCGTTGCCGCATCCGTGCTGGAGGCGATGGTGATCAGATCACTGATCATCCCCTGCGTCGGAGACTGCTTGAACAGTTCCGCCGTTGCAATCGAAACCGTGTCCGGACTGCTGGTGTTGACGCGGTTCAGAAATGCGGCGGTGGTTTCATCGGCGGCCTTGACGGGCCCGCCTGTTGCCCCGCTCTCAACGGAGGGCGTCTGCTGCGGTGCAGTTTCCACGTTCTGTGCGTTGGCGACAACGGAAAACAGACCCATGTTGGCGATGAACATCGCACCAACGAGCATCGAGCCGTTACGAATGCGGGGCATCCAACTCTCCAAATCTTTTAAAATACGACTTTAAATACATCCAATGCCAGGCAAGTTTACCCAACATCTAAAATTTCCTTCTAAATCGCACAGCCCAAGCAAAGGATCAAGCACTAAATAAACTTGCTGCGGAAACCCTCAGCTATTGTTAACAGTTGCCCTTGCCTTGTTTCGGTTTGTTCATGACACGGCGACTTTCCGTGGTGACGTTATCAGCCGGTCACGCAGCCAGATATTGGCCGGCGTCTCGACAAGGACGTGAAAGACATGGGCTATGGCGACGGTGCTGACGACGATGACGAGATAAACGAGGTTGCCCCATTCGGGCGGGAACGTCACGCCGCCGAGCGCGATCTTGAAACCCCGGAAGATAAAGGGGTGTAGCAGGTAAAGCGCATAGGATGAATCGCCGAGTTTCGCCAGCGGCTGGGCGAAACGGGGCAGGGAGATGTTTCTGGTCAAGGTCGCCGCCGACATCAGCAAAATCGCGCCGCCGCCGAAAACCAGCAGCCGCGAAAACGAATAACAGCCCGGATCGCACTTGAACCCTATCCTGTTCAGATCGGTGAGCATCCAGATTGCCATGCCGCACAGGGCCGTTGCAAGTCCGAGCAGGGGCGGCAGGCGAACGCCTCGCAGGAAGAGGACCGCGATGAACATGCCGGCGACAAATTCGAGAATGATCGGCTGGAACCAGAAGCTGAACGGCAGGCCGAGATCGAATGCGGAGCCGATCATGACGGCGGCAAACAACACGCCGGCTGTCGTGAAAACCGCGCGCTCCAGCGGCAGGAAGATGAACGCTGCGAAAACGATGTAAAAGAACATCTCGTAATTCAGCGTCCAGCCGAGATCGATCAGCGGAAACGGATAGGCGTCGCCATAACCCATGCTGTCATAGGGAATAAACAGGTAGGAGGTGAGGATCGACTGTAGTGGCGGAAAGGCCTTTGCGCTGATAATGGTCACGCTGGCGGCCATGGCGAGTCGCAGGGTCAGCACAAACCAGTAAAGCGGGACGATGCGGAGGAACCGGCGCAGCAGAAATGCGGAACGACCGCCCGTCGCGGCAAAATAGGGCCGGGATGCATAAACGATGACGAAGCCGGAAATGACAAAAAACAGGTCGACACCGCCTCCCAGCCTCAGCAGATGCAATGGAAAAAGTGTGAATGGCCAGTTCACGTCCGCGTGCAGCGCAACGACCATGGTTGCCGCAACGGCGCGCATTAGCTGAAGGACATCGAGACGCTGCGCGCCGGCAGCGGGCGCTTTCTTAAAATTTTTCATCATCGTCAATCTATAAAAATAAAGATATATTTAGTATTATATCGCACCCGCTTCTGCGGGGCGGAAGTCCAGTATTCAAGCAGGCTATCATGCAATAGCGCGACGCGATACACACAATTTTGCGATGCGGCATTTCCTCCGCATCAGTCAGAAGACTTCCAGAACCGTAAGCTGGTCGCTGACGGAAAGCCGGTATTGCCCGCTTTCCTGCGTCATTGTCTGCTGGCTCACGGAGCCGTCATCGCGGAAACGGTGTGCGATAACGTGACTATGCTGGCCGGCCACCGAAAATGTGGCAACCCGTTCGGCGGGCGGGTTTTCGATGCGGGCCGGCCACTGCCAGCCGGAAATTCCAAGCCAGACAGGCACGAGCAGAGCACCGTCCGGTCTTGTAAGGTGCAGGGTCAACCTTTGGGAATCGCCGGTAAGGAAATCGAGCTGTCGTTCCGTCGGTCCGGTCTGCCGTTCCGCCCTGCAAAGGGAAAGAAGGATGCGAACGGCCTCGTAAGCGGGGGTGCGGCTTAGATCATGGCGTAGCAGGCCGAAGGAGGATTCCGGGTTTGTCTCATCGGCGGCGAAGCTTGAAACCATTTCATAGATGTAGGACCGGCGGATGCCGCTGATGAAACACCAGAGCAGCATGCGCGGCATATAGCGCGCCTTGATGCCTTCGGTGACGGGGAAATGAAATGTCCTGGTCTGCAGAGAGGTATGGTAACCCATTTCCGTGGCGAGCACCGGCCTGCCGGCCGCTATATGCGCCGAAGCGGCGACGGATTTAGAGAGCGCCCCCGGACCGGTGGTTTCGGGATGCTCCATCCCGGCATAAGGGTGGATATTGCCGTAATCGCAGGCATTTTTCAGATCCAGCGCCAGCGCTCTGTTCGACAGGACATAACTTGGCGCCGCAACGGGCACCGCACTCAGGCGCGGAACCGAGCGGATGGTGTCGTGCAGCGCCGCCTGATGCTCCGCCGAAATGCGCGGAGCATTTTGCGGGTCCTTCGTCAGGTTGGGTTCATTGCTGCCTTCGAAAATATCGATACCCGCATCGCACCAATCGTAAAAATCCATGAGCCTGTCGAGCGGCGTGGAAACGTAAGGGTTGAGATTGTCGTAACAGATGACGTGGAGGCGAACGCCAGCCGCCACGATCCGTCGCAGCCGCCGAAAGACGGGGCTGTCGCGACTGTCTCTTGCGGCGATGAGCCCGTCGTCACGCAGATGCCGGACGCCCAGCGCTTCGAGCTCGGGCACGATCCGGTCGAACCGTTCCGGATAGACGCCCGTGGGGCGGGTGAAGTGACCGCACACCCCGACACTGTCGAGAAAGGCTTCGGTACCGGCCGAAGCAAGTCTCTGCGCCCTTGCCGAAGTAGCGCTAAGACCCGAGGCGGCGACCAATGCAAGGGGTGCTGCTGAAAGCAGGTTGCGCCGCGTCAGGCCACCCATCGTGGCTGGCGTTCTTCCATTCATCTGCGCCTCCTTGAGAAACGATAAGACAGACGCCGTCACATGGGCGTCGCCGTTTGAATGGCGGTCACGGTTGCCCGGTCTCGATATCAAAATGGTCCGGAAATCTTGGCATTTGCGGCCGCCCAAAATCCATCTCTTTGAAATAAAATGATATTATGAATTTCAGTTAAATCATTGCCTGCAACGCAACCGATTGCCGATTGCCTGCACTTTAAAGTGGCTAAACCGTAACACGAGGTCGGTTCTTTTCGCAACACCGCATGGCTTTTGCCGCGCCGCAAAAAAAATCACTTGAAATAGCGTCGATTCCCGTGCTTTTTGAAAAGTAGATTTTGGTAATTCATATTTTCAAACATTAGTTCTGCTCCGGCTCTTTATATTTTTGCAGATGTCTCACTGGTCTCCTGGAATGAAGGGAGACAAACGAGCCCGGGATGGACGCCATAGATTTTCGATGAAGGAAAACAGAGCGTATCCGCATGAGAATTCTCCATCTTAGCAGCCTTTATCCGCCGCATATCGTTGGTGGATGCGAGCGTTCGGTCGAACATCTCGCCGAGGAACTCGTCTCCATGGGACATACGGTCGGCGCCGCCTGTATCGAGCGGCAGGCCGAACCGAAAACCATGCGCAACGGCGTCTCCGTCTACCGCATGTTCCATAATAACGATTTCTGGCTTGAGGACTGGCCGCAATATTCGCCGCAGCAGCGGCGCATGCAGAAGCTCAAGCAGCAGTGGAATTTCGACGTCGAAAAACAGTTCGAGGCCGTCCTCGACGATTTCAAGCCTGACGTTCTCAACACCCATTCGCTGCTGGATGTGACGACGCTGGTGTGGCGGGCGGCGCATAAGCGCGGCATTCCGATCGTTCACACGATCTGCGAATATGATCTCCTGTGCGGCAATGCCGCCATGTTCAAGGGCGGCAAGCCCTGCGAGCACATCCATCTCGGCTGTCAGGCGGTGAATTTCACCAAGAAATTCACCCAGCGTTATATCAGCGCTGTCGCAAGCGTCGGCACTGAAATCCTCAAGACGCATGTCAATCACGGGCTTTTCCGTCACATCCCGGAAAACCTGCGCCGCGTTATCTTCTATTCCTGCACGGTTCCGGAGGGCGATCCGGTCGCCCGCCGGCAGATCGACCGCACTGGCCGGCCGCTGACCTTCGGTTATATCGGCCGTATCAATACGGAAAAAGGCGTCGGCAACATGGTCGATGCCTTCAGGGAAATCGGTCACGGGAACTGGCGCTGTCTGGTCGCCGGCCATGCGATGGACGATTCGATCGAGCGTTTCACGGCTCAGGCCGGCGATCTGCCGATCGAATTCGTCGGCTGGGCGAAACCGAAGGAGTTTCTCGAAGAGATCGATGTGCTCATCGTCCCTTCCTTCTGGGCCGAGCCTTCGCCACGCACGATCTACGAGGCTTATGCCATGGGCGTGCCGGTCATCGGCGCAGCCTCCGGCGGCATTCCGGAGCTGATCGGCGAGACCAACCATGACTGGCTGTTCGAACCGGGCAACGCCACCGACCTTGCCGCCCGTATCCGCCGCGTGCTGACGCTCTCGCGCGAAGAATTGCCGACGGAGGCGGATTTCGGAAACATCGTCGAGGAATCCACCTCGCGTCGGGTCGGCGAAAATTATGTGAAACTCTATGAGGACGTCCTGACGAGCAGCAGGCAAAGCCGAACCCTGCGTGCATCTTAACCGGCAACGGACCCGGTCCGTTGCCGCGGTTTTCTTTGAAGGAGAGGGCATATGGCGGGAAGCAATAAGGGCAGCCTCCGCTTTCACGGCCTGGGCGTCGACTGTTTTGCGGCGGTTGCGCATGGTGCGTCGACTCGGCCGGGTTTACGGATGGTGGATTGATGGCCGAAGCTACGTCGATAGGCGGCGCCGCCGTTACGGGTGTCTTCTGGTCCATCGTCCAGAACTGGGGCGGTAAGCTTTTCACCTCCATTCTCTTCATCGTTCTGGCCCGTTTCCTCAGCCCTACCGATTATGGCATGGTCGCCACCGCCGGGCTGGTGCTGATGTTGATCCAGATGGTGTCGGAGTTCGGATTCGCGGACGCGATCGTGCAGAAACGCAACCTGGAACCCGGCGACGTCAATCTGCCCTTTTATGCCTCGGTCACGGTCGCAACGCTGCTGGCTATCGTCGTCTGCGTGTTTTCACCGGAACTGGAACGCTGGTTCGAGGTCGAAGGGCTGGCGCCGGTCATCGTGGCGATCTGCATATTGCTGCCGCTGAACACGGCTTCGATGTTTCAGGAGGTGAATTATCGCCGTGCTTTGGCTTTCAAACCGCTGGCAATCAGAACCTTCATCTCGAACATCGTCGGCGGTGGGGTGGCGATTGTTTTCGCGATCACGGGCATGGGCGTCTGGAGCCTCGTCGTTCAAACCTATGTCGCCACCCTCGTCACGCTGATCTGGCTCTGGCGAAAGCCGCATTGGCTGCCGGGCACCGCTCTCAATCCCGGCACCTTCGTCGAACTGCTTCGCTTCGGTTCGTCGGCGCTCGGGCTTCGCATTGTCGATTTCGCGGCCACGCGCCTGATCGATTTCATGATCCTGGGACGTTATGGCGTGGCCGTCTTCGGACTCTACACGGTTGGCAGCAGGCTCTATCAACTTATGATGCAATTGCTTCAGTCGGCACTTTATGACGTCTCGCTAACGGTGCTTTCGCGCGTCTCGCACGAGCGCGACCGCATGGCGGAACTTTACAAGCGGTTGATCGCAATATCCGCTATCGTCTCGACACCAGCCTTCGTGCTCTTTGCGGCATTGACGCCGGAGATTTGCCGCGTTTTGTTTGGTGCGCAGTGGCACGGGGCAGATGAGATCGCGAGACCCCTGCTGCTGCTCGGCGCTTTACAATGTGTGCAATTTCAAAACGGCCCATTTCTCTCCGCACGCGGCCGCCCGAACAAGGTATTGATTGCCGGCGCCGCCAAATCGATTGCCACAATTCTGATGATTGTCTTCATACCGACCGACGGTATCGATGAACTCGTCATTGTTTACGTATTTGGTCAACTTGCTTCAACGCCCTTTACGTTCTTTTATGTTTCGCGTGAATTGGGCGTGTCGCTCCGAAAAATAATGTCTCTGCTTCTGCCGAGTTTTGCCGCCAGCGGTCTTTGCTTTATCATCGTTCAATGGATGCGTCCTCAAATTGCCGCCCTCAGTTTAGGCGATTTCATGTCCGCAATACTGCTCGGGTCCATTTTTACATTTACTTATATTTTGCTCATAGCGCTGGTTGCTCGGACGCAGGCGCGGTCGGCCCTTGTTTTCGTCACGAGCAAGGTACTCCCACGGAAGGAAGTGAATGCGTAAGCTCATAAAGAAAATCATTCCCGCACCGCTGCATCGTGAATGGGTGAAGTACAATGAAAGCCGCAATCAGGATGTTGCTATTCGTCACTTCTTTCACACGCTGCAGGAGCAAAAGCGACGTATAAAAAACCTCGCCGCTGGGGATCATATAAATCGGGTTCTGATTGTCGCGTGCGATCCCTATTCCGTTTTTGGCTCTATCGGCGACGATGCCATGATCACCGCGACCGTCCAGCATGCTCGTGCAAGAAATCCTGATGTCGAAGTCGATATACTGGTCGAAGGTACAGGTGCTTCGGATTTGGTTCGTCAGAGGGGATTTAATCCCGTCGATCTCTTTGGCGAAATTGATTTTTCCGGAGCACTTCTTAACCACTTTGAAGCGCGGCGATACGATTGCGTCGTGGTGGTTGGGGCAGATGTGATGGATGGATATTATCATCCACTGGTCAGCGCAAAACTCCTGGCAAGTGCTGATTTGGCTGCGGCCGCCGGGATAAAAAATGTCATCCTTGGTTTCAGCTTCAACCAAGCGCCTCATCCCGCTCTGGCTATGTTTTATAGCGCCCTTCATCCCAATGTCTCAATTAATGTACGCGATCCGGTTTCCCTCAACCGCCTGCAATCATTCGCCAGGACAAACGCGGTACTGGTTGCCGATTCGGCGTTTAGCCTTGTTGCCTCAGAACCGGATGAAGACACCGTCTCCTGGATCAAACGGAAACGTAATGAGGGATACAGGGTGATGGGCTTCAACCTGCACCCCATGCTGTTCAAAAATGCTGACAGCAGCCAGGTCGACACCATCATAAAGCGGGGAGCCGAGGCATTGCACTTTGTGGCGGATGCACGGCCGGTCTGCTGGCTGCTTATGCCGCATGATTACCGGGATGGTTTCGGCGACGAATTTTGCCTTCAGGCGATTGCCGGGCAGGTTCCAGATTCACTGGCAGATCGGGTTCGATATCTGAACGGCAGGTGGTCCGCGTCCGTTCTCAAGGGCATTGCGGCGCAACTGGATGGAATTGTCAGTGGGCGCATGCATCTTGCCATAGCGGGACTGGGTAAAGGCGTTCCGGTCATATGTATCGCCTATCAAGGGAAATTCGAAGGGCTATACCAGCATTTCGCTCTATCTTCGTCGGAACTGCTTGCTCCCTCCGCCTTCTATAGCGATGACGGCATCAGGAACGCTTTGATGGAGTTCGTCGACAATGCTGATGACCTTCGCGAGCAGGTCCAGCGGAAATTGCCTGATGTTCTCGGCCTATCAAAAAACAATTTTCAGATTTTCGAGTCCTTTCCAAAACAGAATCAATCGGTCTCATGAAAGTTGCTTTCGTCTCAGCCATTCCCGCCGTTCCCGCGTCCGAGGGCAATCGCAGCCGGATTCTCCAGTTGACGCGCGCCGTTCGCAGCCTGGGACATGAGGTGCATTTCGTTTATGTTGATACCCCGATTGCCGCCGATTTCGATCCGGCCGCGCATGAAGCAGAATTCAGCTCCGGGCGCCTGCATTTCGTATCACGGCAGCGGAGCCGTTTTAAAACAAGGCTTATCGGGGATTGGGGGTTGGAAGCTGAAGTGATCGCGTTTCGAGCCGTCCGAAAGGTCCACCGCCTTCTCGGTCGCGACAGCGGTTTTTATAATCACCTCGACGAGTTCTATTACCCGGAAATCGGCCGGCAGGTTCGGGATATTCAGCGCCGGCTTGGCATTGATGCCGTCATTGTCGAATATGCCTTTCATTCGCGGGCGTTCCTGGGGTTGCCGAAGGGGGTGCTGCGCATTCTCGACACCCATGATTCCTTCGCCGACCGACACAAGGCTTTCGTCAATAACGCGAACAAATATGGATACTGGTTTTCCGTTCCACCGAAAATGGAAAGCAAGGCTTTCCGCCGTGCGGACGTGGTTGTCGCCATTCAGGAGGAAGAGGAGCGGACGTTCAGGCAGCGGCAGGGGGCAGAGCCGCCGGTTGTTGCAACCGTCAGCCATACTCTCGATCTCGGTGGAAGAGTGGAAGACCTCAGTTCGAGCGACTTCCTGTTTCTTGGTTCCAGCAATGACGCCAACATCATTTCCCTGACGGGCTTCATTGACAACGTCCTGCCGATCGTCAGGGCGACACGGCCGGATATTCGCCTGATCGTGGCTGGCAGCATATGCGGCAAGATCGGGGATAGGGACGGTGTTGTCAAACTTGGCCGCGTGGACAGCCTGAAGGAAGCTTTCACCCGTGCGCCACTCTCGATCAATCCCATCACGCTTGGAACGGGCATCAACATAAAATTGCTCGACGCTCTCGCCGCAGGTGTTCCCACGATCAGCACCCGGACAGGTGCGAGGGGACTTTCGGAACGATACCGGCGCGGCGTGGTCATTGTCGGCGATGGTGATCATCAGGCTTTTGCCGACGCAATCCTGCAACTGGCCGCGAGCCAGGATCAGCGGCAGGAACTTGGAAACAAAGCCTTCGAGGACGCGATTGAGTGGAACCGCCGGCAAATGACGGTGCTGAATAATATTCTGACCGGCAGGAAGCCTGAATAAGGTATGAGTTTTCCGCTGGATGCCGTCTCCCGCCGAGGGGACCGATAATCGGTGATGTCCGTCGCTGCGCCCGTCAAAGGGTTGTTCTTGGTGGGCGGATCGATGTATTCAGGGGCCGGATCGTCACTTGAACCCGCTGGTATATGGAAACGTCGCTTTATCTGCCCGTCAAAGGCTTTCTTGAAAAGGCTGGTTACACCGTCAAGGGTGAAGTTGGTGGTTGTGACCTTGTGGGTCTGAGCGACGACGACCCGGCTGTTGTCGTGATCTGTGAGCTGAAACTGAGCTTTAATCTGGAACTTATCCTGCAGGCTGTCGATCGGGCGGCTATCGCAGATGAGGTCTGGATCGCGGCGCGGGTCTCGGCCAAGGGCAAGGGCCGTGAGGCTGACAAACGTTACCGGGATCTCTGCCGCAGGCTCGGGATCGGCATGCTCGGTATCTCCGATGCCGGCGATGTCAGCATTCTCGTCGGCTCCGTGACCCCTATGCCGCGCACCAATCCGAAACGGCGCTCCCGGCTGATGCGCGAACACCAGAGGCGGCGTGGCGATCCGGCAGTGGGTGGCAGCACACGCGCGCCGATCATGACCGCCTATCGCCAGCAGGCACTCGGCTGCGCAGAGGCGTTGGCATCAGGCCCCATGCGCGTGCGCCAGATCAGGTCGAGCGTCCCAGATGCCGGCAAAATCCTGCTCGCGAATGTCTATGGCTGGTTCGAACGGCTCGATCGGGGAGTCTATGGCCTGACCGAGGCCGGGCAGGAAGCCCTGCAGCGATGGCCGCAACCGGCAACCTGACGCGAAACCGCGTGTGCCATAAACCAGAAGGCCGAGGCCATTTGCACCCGTCGATTTGGCCGTGACCGTCAGGGTTCCCGGTGTGCTGATGAAGCGGCCGAGCGCCTCCACCGCATTTTGCAGTTTCGGCTGTTCAGCCGCGACCTGTTGCAGCAGGGCACTTGCCACCAATGTCAGGGTGGCGCGAACCTCTGCCTCGCTCATGTGGTTTTCCAAAGAATAAAGCTTGATCGCCTTGGCCATCAAACCTTCGTCCTTGATCGTGAGTTTCACCTCGCGGCCGGCAAGCCCGAAGAGTGCGGCCTGGGCGCGACCGATGTCGAAGGAGAAGAATTCTTCCGTAAACCCGCTCGCGAGACCGGAGAAATTGACGCTGCCAATATCCTTGCCGCTGAAGCAGATTTCCCGGATCATCAGATTGTTGTTCGGTTCGTCCCAACCCGCGGAAAGGCCCTAAGACAGGGCGAGCGACTCGATGCCCAGCTTGCGCGCTTCAACAAGAACCTCCTCCGACGAGTCCGCCGGGATGGGAAGAGTCAGATCGTCCTGCCGGATCGTAATGTCGGTCGGAATGCCGTTGAAGGGTTTTCTCAGCCCCATTTGCGAAATTCTTGAGTGTGAATTTGACGCGCTCCGGCGTGCCTTTCGTCTCCTCGTTTGCCTCCTCGTCCGATTTTTCGGGCGCGGCCACATCGACATTGATGCCGCCAACACGGATCGTTCCGACTTCCGGTATCAGACGGTTGAACGGGAAGGTTTCAATCTCGGTATCATCGGGCCCGGCGAGCTCGGAAATTGCCTTGATCGACGAACTCCAGTCAAAGCCCTTGAGGCTTACCTCATCGACCTTTATCGAGTTGTCGCCATTTTCGACCGGCATGCCGTTCATGCCGAGATCGAGTTTGCGGCTGTCCATCTGCATGTCGATACGATTGATGGTGGCCTTAACCCTCTTGCCAGCCGCGCCCTCGCTTTCGTCGGGCGCATCCACCTTCATCGCTTTTGCCCAACAGCCGCCGCCCGGTCCGGCGGATGGTATGGGTCGCCCCGATGCGTCGCCTCCACCACCGCCGTCAAAGGGCGCGCATTTCCGCCTCGAGCAGGGCGATAGCAAGATCGATGTCAAATGTGCCGATGACGAGCCGATGAAGGCGTGCTCGGACATCCTCATGCAACTGATCGACAAGATCAACGAGGAGTCCGATAGGAGACCGGAAGCGGCGTAACGGCGCCGCTTCACGCCCTCTCACGGCGTCCTCATGCGCGTGTCAGAGCAGCAACGTTGCAAGCGACGCCAGCAAGGCCGGCGTCATGACAAGGGCGCCCAGTTTGAGGAAGTCCAGCGCGCGCACATGCAGGCCTTCGCGCCGGAGTGCTGACAGCCAAAGGATGGTTGCGAGCGAGCCCGTGACCGACAGGTTCGGTCCCAGATCGACCCCGATCAGAACAGCGGCAGTGACATTGTCCGGCACTTGTGCAGCCTGAACGGCACTTGCGGCGAAAAGACCAGCCGGTAGGTTGTTGACGAGGTTGGAAAAAAGCGCGACGGCGACGCCGCCGATCCCAATGGCCTGTGCCTGCGAATGTTCACTCAGCGCCTTCAATTGCTCGGCGACCACGGCGGTGATGCCCGTATGGCTAACGGCTTCGACGATGACGAACAGGCCCGCAACGAGCGGCAGCACCCCCCAGCTCACATCCTTGATGATCTCCACCGGGTTCTGCCGCACGATGGCAAGAACGAGGATAGTCGTGATTACGCCAGCGAGGAACGTCGGAAGGCCGAGATCCATGTGGAATGCAGAGGCTGACAGCAGCACGGCGGCGGTTGCCAGCAGGCCGACGCCCGCCAGTTTCGCCGGCAGGCTGAGGGTCGGGCGTTCCACCCGATCCGCGACGGTGTCTTCCGCGAGAACACGGCGCTGCGACCAGTAAAGCGCAAGAAAGGTGACAAGAATTGCCGCAATCGACGGAAGCAGGAACGTGTCCAGCCAGCGGGACAGCGGCGGCATCTCGCCGCCGGCAAAAATGACGAGGTTGGCGGGGTTGGAGATAGGCAGCACGAAACTCGCCGCATTGGCAATGAAGGCGCAGATATAAAGGTAAGGAAGCGGATCCTTGACCCTGGCAGCGCGGCAGGCCGCATAAACGGCAGGCGTCAGGACGACGGCGGTGGCGTCGTTGGAGAGAAGCGCGGTCACGACGACGCCGATCAGGTAGATCAGCACGAAGAGGCGCCGCGCCGACCCTCTGGCATAAGAGATCGCAACGGCGGCGACCCAGTCGAACAGACCTTCACGCCGCGCAAGCTCAGACAGCAACATCATGCCGGTCAGGAACAGGTAAACGTCGAGACCCTTGATCACCCCTGACCAGACTTCCGCAGGCGTCAAAATGCCCAGCGCGAGGATCAGCAGCGCTCCTGCGACGGCCCATACGGCCTCGGGCCACCGGAACGGCCTGATAACCACCCCTGCCGCAGCAGCGACCGCAATGGCCGACGTATAATACGCAGCGCTCATGTGTTTCCTTGATGCTTGTTGTTGAGGTTGATCAGGTGGTGGGTTGCGTCTGGTTATTTCAGTGTTGTCTTCGCGTTCGGGAAGCCCGGCGGGAACAAAAGGGATCACCGGCATTCTATACAATGTCAGAAGCGGGCTGACCACAAGTCTGCCGACAATTACCTCAGTAAGGAGGCCAGTCCTGTTTCGTGCTTGAAGCTTTGCCGTGCATTTCCGACGCTTGCAATCGGCGAGGAGACCATGCTTGTTCACTGTTCAAGCCGCATCTACGCGTTTTCCAGCGCGCGTAAATGCCAGAATACCGCCCGCCCGCCGACGCACTGCATCGAGGAGTAAGGCATGAAGAAGCTTATCAACGATCCATCCACCGTTGTCCGGGACATGCTGGAGGGCGTCGTGGCGCTCAGCCCGCAAACCATTCTGCTTCCGGATGGGAACGTGGTCATTCGATCCGGGCTGCCCGAGGCGGAGAAGCGCAGGGTGGCCGTGCTTTCGGGCGGCGGCAGCGGACATGAGCCTGCCCATGCCGGTTATGTCGGTGCGCTGGTCATCGTCAAGAACTATACCGGCGACCGGCTGAATTTCGGCTTGGCGGCGGAGCTGGCGAGAGCCGAAGGAATCCCTGTCGAGATCGTTGTCGTCGCCGACGACGTTGCCTTGAAGGATACGGTTCCCGTCGATCGCCGCCGCGGGATTGCGGGAACGGTGCTCGTCCACAAGCTCGCCGGGGCCGCAGCGGAAAAGGGGCTTGCTCTTGAAGAGGTGGCCGGCATCGCCCGGGACGCCGCCCAAGCTCTCTTCGATGGGTGTCTCGCTGGGCTCCTGCACGCCGCCGGCTGTCGGCAAGCCGGGCTTCGTGCTGGGTAAGACCGAGATTGAAGTCGGGCTCGGAATCCATGGTGAACAGGGCGTGCAGCGGATGCCCATCGCCTCGGCTGACGCGCTCGTGAAGTTGGTGATCGAAACGATCAAGGCCGACGGCAAGCTCGCTGGCGGCGATCGCGTCGCGCTGCTGGTCAATGGCCTAGGGGCAACGCCGCCGATGGAACTCGCTATCGTGGGCACGGTCGGCGGTCGTGCTGCTGGAGGCGAAAGGTGTCGTCGTGGAACGCGCCTGGGCCGGCACCTTCCTTCGGCCCTCGATATGCCGGGTTTTTCGTTGTCGGTCTTGCAAGTCGACGATGCAGCGCGCAGAGGCGGCATCCTCGATGAAGCCACGGCTCGGGCGCGCAAGTTACCTCGGTGAGCGGGTGGTCGGTCATCCCGATAGGGGCGCGGTCGCCGTCGGTATCTGGCTCGAAGCTATTGATGGTGCGTGAGGATCGGCCTTATCCCCGGTTAACTGATGTGGCGGTGGAGATGACTGTCCGCCGCCCGCTCCGTAAAGCGGGGATGGCCATCGCTGACACAGAGGCTTACCGGCGGCCTGAAGCCGGAGTGGATTTTTCGAAGGTTGCCAGAATGTCTGTGAGCAGCTTCCGGCTCCTGGAAAGTCCGTTCATCTGTTCTTCAACCCTGCCGATCTGCATCCGCAGCTTCGATTTCAATTCGTCGCATGGCTGGAAGGCTTGCCGCTGATCAAGGGAGCAGGGCAGGAACTCCCTGACATTGGCGAGGGTCATGCCGGCATTGCCGAGCAGAAGGATGCGCTCGACGGTATCGACGTCGGCGACACTGTAGTCCCGATATCCGGCCTTCGTGCGGCCGGGCGTGAGAAGGCCTTCGGCCTCGTAGTAGCGGAGCATTCTAATGCTCACACCTGTTTTCAGGGAGAGTTCGCCAATCTTCATTTCCAGCCCTTGACTCTGACAGCGCTGTCAGACTGTAGGGAAGACGCTCCAATATGTAAACACGCTTCAGGAGCTTGAAAATGAATGGTAAATCCCGCTTTCGTACCGAACTCGATGGCCGGACGGCGACCGCACAAGACTTATCACCTCTGGCCTTCGCAGGTTTTGCGCATTTCACCGCCATGCAGGTGCGGGACGGCGCCGCGCGCGGGCTGGATTTGCATCTCGCCCGACTGAAATCGGCATCGCAAGAGTTTTTCGGCAGAGCCCTGCCGGATGATCTGGTGCGCGACCGGTTGCGGACAGCGATCCATGCAGGCCCGCCGGCCCTGTCCCTGACTGCTACCCTGTTTTCGCGCAGTGGGGAATTCACTCGGACGGGAGCAGAGAACGACCCCGCCATTCTCGTTCGCACAACGCCTGCCTTTGATGATCCGAAACAATCCCTGCGTCTGGCACTCGTCAACCATGAACGCCCCTTCGCAACGATCAAACATGTGGGTGAAGCATCAAAAACCTATTTCCTTCGCAAGGCCGTCGAGGGTGGATATGACGATGCGGCCTTTGTTGACGCGCGGGGATATCTGAGCGAAGCAACCATCTGGAATATGGCCTTTTGGGATGGCGAGGCGGTGGTCTGGCCAAGGGCCGCCTTCCTTGCTGGTATCACGATGAGCATCATTCGCCGCCAGCTCGACGCGCTCGGCATCGCTCAGCGCGAGCAACTGATCCGTCCCGCCGATCTCGGCGATATCAAGGGCGCGGTCGTGATGAATTCCCTGACACCTGGCATTCCGGTCGAAGCTCTGGGGCCGCATCGCGTGCCCGTGGCGCCTTCTTTCGTGAAAATGCTCCACCAGACCTACGAGCGCGAGCCGCTGGTGAAAATCTGACCGAGGCTTAGCCGATCAGGTGCAGGCCCGCATCCGAGAGCCTGAGAATGGTGAGCCTGCCCGTGGTGTAAGCGCCGGTGTCGATGCCGATGCGCTGCGGGCCGGTCTCCGGTTGCTCCACTGGTGTGTGTCCATGGACGACGAGGAGGTCCAGCCCGGCTCCCTGTGAGAGGAAAGGCTCACGGATCCAGAGCATGTCCTCATCGGTCTGCGCATCAAGCGGCAATCCCGGTCTCAAGCCGGCATGCACGAAGATATAGGAGCCGATGCGGGCATAGACGGGCAGGCTGGATAAAAGCTGGCGATGCGGCTGCGGGATCGCGCCTAGCAGCGCATCCCTGAAAGGCTGTAGCCTGAGACGGCCTTTATTCATGAAATAGTCGATATCGACCCCGTAGGACAGAAGTGTCTGGCGGCCGCCGAAGTCCAGCCAGTGCATATTCTGCTGCGGACTTTCGAGAAAATCATGGAAGAGCTGCTCATGGTTGCCGCAAAGCGCAATACGGCGCAGCGGCGCGGGCGGGGGCTGCAGCAAATATTCGAGAACGCCACGGGAGTCCCGTCCGCGATCGACATAGTCGCCGAGGAGAACGACCAGCGCGGGTGCGGGCTCGGGTCCCAGATCGGCGAGGATTTTCCGCTCCGCCTGCAAAAGCAGATCGAGGCAGCCGTGCACGTCGCCAATGGCGTAAATAGGGAAGGTGGCCGGCTTGTCGCCAAGGTCTATTCTACGCCGCCTCCGGTCGTCGCGGGGGGCTGGTTGCTTACGACCGCGAATCCAGTTGAATACCTTGGGCATAGCTGCCGATACTGTCTCTCCCGCACAAGGTCAAGGGCGTTGAAGGCGGCTGTCGCATTACCCGACAAAGCTGCGTTGGCGCGCCGATTTTGCGGAAAAGAATACCCTCTTTGATGTCCGAAAGAGATGCCGCCCTAAAACCGGCAATGCAGGCCGCCCGAAAGGGCGGCTTTAGCCAGAAACCATGCTCTAGAGTTTAAGCCAGACGCGTGGGTCCTCGTGCGACTGGATCTTGATCCATTTCAGATCCACCGCTTTCCATGGCTTGACGACATTGGTGCGGTTATCAAGCACCAGATCGCCCTGGCTGGTGCTGACGACCAGAACGGCATGGCCAATGCCATCCGTCGTGCGCGCCGTTGCGATGCGCAGGGCGCCTGAGGGCCAGCCGGCGCGCAGGAGGCGTTGCCGCTTGGTCACCGCGAAATCTTCACAGTCGCCGCTTGCCGGGTTCAGTTTCCAGTCGTCTTCGCCGTCCTGTTCGCTGGCATAGATTATCGACGTGTTGATCTCGGCGTTGATGCGCTGGAGTTCCGTGCGCTTCTGTTTGCTCAGTTCCACCATATCGCGGTCGCCGATCCGGAGGCACTGGTCGGCGGCGCTCTCGCAGAATTTCGCAAAGGCAATGGGCGCGATGGTCGGGCGGCTCGTGGTCATGAACTGGCCAGGCCGCGATGCGCCGGGTTTCTGGGTGAGGCCGCCGAGCTGGACGGCCGATGCCGTTGTCGCAATACTTGCCGCCACGCTGGCAGCGACGGCAAAGATCTTTGCCAGACGGATTGTTTTCTTCGCCATGTCCTTGCCCCTGCACAATTGTCGTCTCTTATGCCTGGCACCATAGCGACCCATTCTTGCGGGCCGTTTAAGTCGATAGATTGCATTTTAACGAAATCTAATTTTGTTGCAGCGTGCTAGAAACAGCCGGAAAATTGGGCTCGCGCTCACCTGCAGCGGGTTCTACCCTCGGTGTCGATGATACAGGTTTGCTGCGGGACAGCGCGCCTGAGTTCACGCCGTGTATCGGGGGAGGCGCGGTTTACCGGCGGCCGGTCGTAATTTCGGTAAATTTCGAAATTGCGCCCGCCGATCGTTCCCTGCGCTCCGCCGCGGCCATCCGGCGTCACTTCGAAATTCTGGTACTGCTGGGCATGGGCGCACGCGAAGAGACCGATCACGGCGACGAGCACGCCGGCCGCGAGGCTGCCCCGCAATGCTGCCGCTTGCCGCCTGCCCAACCTCATGACCGTTCCTCCATTGACGAAATGACGGACGTCGCCGCACATTTGCCATGCCGGGCGCGCATTGATGTTCCATTGGTCCGTCGGGGGTAATCATATCACCGATAGTGCGTCCGGTGTGAGAAGGATTTGTGTCTGGCAAAGGCCCGAATCGCCTCCCTGCCGCATCGGCCCGCGGTGTCCCTGGCCAGGAGGCTCCACCGTGCCGCTTGATCGTCAGGAATGCGAAAAACGCCATTTCAGGGCTCAAAAATTAAGCTCTTCGCCGCTGCATTTATAGGCTTCACAATCCTGTAACAACGGACCTAATATACAAGTGCAGATGCCGAATCGCTCAGGAGAAGCCCTTGACGATTGCAGTTTCACCACAGGCCCTGCCGGCGCTCGTTCTGAACGCAGACTACAGGCCACTGAGTTATTATCCCTTGTCGTTATGGTCCTGGCAGGACGCGATCAAGGCCGTCTTTCTAGACCGTGTGAACATCATTGCAGAATATGATCATGCGGTGTCGTCCCCCAGCTTTTCCATGCGGCTGCCGAGCGTCGTCAGCCTCAAGACCTATGTGCAGCCCACCCGCAACCCCGCTTTTACACGCTTCAATGTTTTCCTTCGGGACAAGTTCGAATGCCAGTATTGCGGCACGCGGGACGAATTGACCTTCGACCACGTCATTCCCCGCGCGCACGGCGGTGAAACGACGTGGCACAATGTCGTGGCGGCGTGCTCTCCCTGCAACCTTAAAAAAGGCAGCAAGCTTCCCAAGCAGGCGGGCATGTTCCCGGCGCAGAAGCCTTTCCAGCCCACGGTTCAGGATTTGCACAATAACGGGCGGCTGTTCCCGCCCAATTATCTGCACGAAAGCTGGATGGACTATCTTTACTGGGATACCGAGCTGCAGCCCTGATCTTTTAAGGACTGCAACGCGGTTTTCCGTTTACCGGCTTTTACGGCTCGCGCCAAAAAAGGCGACTGCCGCAAGCGCAATGCTTGCGATGACATTCCAGCCCGCAAAAGAAAGGCCGAGCACCCGCAAGGCGGCGTCGTTGCAGGAAGGCGCCTTGATGGCGTTCAGATTGCCCAGCAAATCGCCGGCATTGGTGGTGATGGAAGGCGCCCCCGTGGCGCAGGTGATCGGTCCTTCCCAGAAACCCCATTCCACACCGGCGTGATAAACGCCGAGCCCGGCGCCGATCAGCATCGCCACACCGATAAGGGCAAGCAGCAACCGGGTGATCTGAACCGGCAATTTGAAGATGCTGGTCGCAATGGCCAAGATACCCAGCGGAATGGCGTAATAATAGGGATCGCGCTGCAGCAGGCACAGCGCGCAGGGCGTATAACCGCCAATATGCTGAAAACCGAGGGCGGAGCCGACGGTGAAGATCATTCCCGCCGTGACGCCGAGAGCGGCGAGCGTGCGGCTGTTGTCGGCGGTGGTCGCATTGGCCATGTTGTTTTCCTCGAACTTCGAAAGGAAGCAGATATCCCGGACGGGCTTTCAAAAAGGCGGGCGTGATGGCGAAATTAAGTCGCCGGTTTCCACGGTGTAACGGGATTCGTCTAATCCAGTCCGCTGCGTCTGGCAAATGAAAGCCCGGCACTATTGGCGGGATGAACAAGCAAAGTTTTGTGAGGGTTGCGATCGCGGCTGTCATGACGGCGCCTTTTCAAGGGCTTCGTAAAGCGATCGAGGTCCGCGTCGTTACACAAAGCGGGCGCGCACCGCAGCCGCCCCCTTTCCGGGAGGCTGAAACAAGGGCCGACCGTAAGTCTTCGGCGAAGCGTCATGCCGTGAGGAGGCCGGCCTCGCTCTCCTGCGGATGGTGAATGTGTGCCATGATGTGCTGGCTCATATCGGCATAGATGCCGTTGTTTTCGACGATGCCCTTCACCCTGTAACGGTCCATCACGACGATGCGATCCGCCAGTGCCACCATTTCCGGCATGTCGCTGGTAATGATGAGAATGGCGGTGCCGCTATCTGCCAGCTCGCGCAGCAGATCATGCAGATAGGCCTTGGTCTTGATGTCGATACCAACGGAGGGTTCATCGACGATCAGCAGTTTGACATCGGCGGCGAGCCATTTGGCGACACTGATTTTTTGCTGGTTGCCGCCCGATAGATTGCCGACCGTCTGGCTGAGGCTTGGGGTCTTTACTTCGAGCTTTTTAAGGAAAGGCGTCACCGCCGCGCGGATGCGCCCATCCGAAAGCACGCCGAACGCATTCGCGAGCTTGCGCCAGATGGGAACGCCCGCATTGGCAAGAACGGAGTGCTGGAGAATGAGGCCATCGCCCTTGCGGTCTTCGCTGACATAACCGACACCATAGTCGTGGATCGCTTCGGCAACGGAGCGGATGCGTGCCGGCCGGCCCGAAATACGCAGGTCGCCGGCCGTGACCGCGAATTTGCCCATGATCGATTTTGCAAGTTCGGTGCGACCGGCGCCGACCAGCCCGTAAAGGCCGACGATCTCGCCCTTGCGCACGGACAGGCTGACATCGCGGTGACCGATCGCGGTCGATACGTCTTCAAGTTCCAGCACCATCGGATTGTGTTCGACCGTACGTTTGCGCCAGCCGCCGCCGCTTTCGGCACGCCCGATCATCAGTCGCACGAGATCTTGACGTCCAAGCCCTTCCATCGAGCGGCTTTCGCAGGCGTTTTCGCCATCCCGCAGCACCGTCACCCGGTCGCAGATGTCGAGAACCTCCTCCAGCTTGTGGCTGACGAAGACAAGGCTTGCGCCATCGTCGCGCAGGCGGCGCAGAATGCGGAAGAGATTGTCCGTCTCGCTCGGCGTCAACGAGGTCGTCGGTTCATCGAGGAGCAGCACACGACTTTGCAGTGAAAGCGCCTTGGCGATTTCCACGAGCTGCATCTGCGCAACGGAAAGCTCCGATACCGGCGTTGCCGGATCGGTTTCCAGATTGAGCGCCTCAAGCCAGCGGCGCGCATCGCGGTTCAGCGCGGCGTAGTCGATAGGTTTGAGATAATGCGCGCCGAGCTTTTCCATGTGGATATTTTCGGCAATCGAGAAGCGCGGAATGAGGTTGCGTTCCTGATGGACGACACCGATGCCGCGGGCAATCGCCTCGCGCGGATTACCGAAGCGCACTTCCTGCCCATCAACGAGAATCTGGCCGCTGCTTTGATGATGGACGCCGGTGATGATCTTGATCAGGGTGGACTTCCCGGCACCATTTTCACCGAGCAGGGCATGGATCGAGCCGGGTTGCAGCGAAAGATTGACGCCCTTGAGAGCTCTGACGCCGGGAAAGACTTTTTCGACGTTTCGCGCCTGAAAAACGGGTTGTTTGTCCATGATGTCAGGCCTTCCCTGTCTTTTTGCCGAGATGCGTTTCGCGCAGGCGGTTGATGCCGACGGCGGCGAGGATCAGTGCGCCCAGCACCACCTGCACGAGGAACGGATCGATGGAGAACAACACGAGCGCCTGGGTGATGATGGCGACGATGACGACGCCGAGCAGGGTCGCCCCGACGCTGACATGTCCGCCGGCCAGCACGGCACCGCCGATGACGGGGGCGGCAAAGGACAGGATGAGCCAGTCATCGCCGATGGAAGGCTGGCCGATCTGCAGACGTGAAACGAGCAGAATGCCCGCTACCGATGCCAGAAGGCCGGAAATACCATGCGCCACGATCACCGTCATGCGCACCGAAATGCCGGAAAGCTCCGCCGCATGGCTGTTGCCGCCGATGGCAAGGATGAAGCGGCCTATCGGCTGGCGTCGCAGCATGAACCACAGGGCGAAAGCGATGGCGATGGTCGGAGCTGCGAGCCACGGAATAGGCCCGGCAATGAGGGCCGAACCGAAGGCTTTCACCGAGTCGGGTATGCCGTAGAATGGTTCCGCCCGCGTGATGCCGAGGTTGATGCCTTTGTAGATCGACAGGGTCGCCAATGTGATGACGAAGGCGGAAATGCCGGTGATGGCAATCAGCAGGCCGTTGAGCATGCCGCAGACAATACCGATCAGCACGGCGGCAATGGCAGCCACCGGTGCCGGAAGCCCCCAGACCTGCATCAGTCCTGCAAAGGAGATTGCCGCAAGGCCGCCGATTGCGCCGACGGAGAGGTTCATCTGGCCGATGGCGATGATGATCATCTGTGAAAAGGCGATGAGCGCATTGACCGAAATGGCCAGAAGCAGGATCTGGATATTGAAGGAAGACAGGAAGTTGGGGCTGAAGCCACGGATCAGCACAATTGCCAGCACCGTGACCAGCAGGGGGCCGAACCAGTCGGTTCTGGCAAGGCGAAGAAGGGTGTTGTCGGTCGTCATCGTCCAGTCCTCAAGCCAGGTTGCGCCGGGCGAGATAGCTTCGCCGCGCCTTGTCCATCAAAACCGCCAGCAACAGCAGCAGGCCGAGAAATGTCTGGACCCAGAATTCACCGAGCTGGAGCAGCAGCAGGCCGCTGGTCAGCATGGTGACCAAAAGTGCGCCGAGACAGGTGCCGAGAACCGAAACCTTGCCGCCCTGCAACAGCGTGCCACCGAGGACAGGCCCCAGGAAGGCTGGCAACAGCCAGTCCTGCCCGAGTTGGCCGGCCATGGAAGGAATGGCGGCGCCCGTGCGGGTTACCAGCATCAGGGCAGCAAGTCCGGCAAGCAGGCCCGACAGCATGTGGCACGCAATAAAGATGCGGTCGACACGGATGCCGGAAAGTTCCGCCGCTTCCGGGCGTGCGCCTGCTGCCAGCATTTCGCGGCCAAGAACGGTGCGCCGGTAGAGAAAGGACAGGGCGAGGGCCGTTGCGAGCGTGACGAGAAGCAGCGGCGAGAAATAGGTCGCGAGCTTCATCTTTCCGAAGGCTGCGAAGATCGGCGGCAGGCCGCGATAGGCCTCGGCCCGCGTCAGGAAGATCATCACCCCGAAAAAGATGCTCATGGTGGCAAGCGTGATGATGAAGCTGTGCAGCCCCGTGCGAATGACGGTCCAGCCGTTGATGAAGCCGAGCGCTGCACCGGTGGCGAGACCGCCAATAACAGCGAGCGGCCATGGCATGCCAAGCACCTCGATCAGATAACCGCAGGCCATGGCTGCCGAGACGCCGATCGCTCCAACGGCAAGATTGAGGCCGCCGGTCACGATCACCGCCATCATCGACAGGCCGATCATGATGTTGATTGCGGCACTGCGGCCAAGCGTGAACAGATTGAAAGGCGAAAGGAAGCCGCTGGCTGCCACGCCAAAAATGATGGCGAAAACGACGATCAGCAGAATGAGGCCGAATTCATTGGTGAGGAAAAAACGGCTTTGCGAAATGCTCGAGCGCATGCGTTCCTCTGTCTCCTGCGCGCCTTTTGTAAGCAAACTATCGTTCACGGTCATGAAAATGTTCCGGTATTTGTTTGGCCCGCAGACCTCGGCGGTCCGCCTTGACATTGCGCTGCCGCCGGAGCGGGCTTTCGACGACGCGGGATTGCCGGGCGTGATCGCGGCCCGCCCGGCAGGTGTTAAAAAGCCTGATTATTTGCAGCTCAGATACGTCGCATCGAAGTTCGCAAGCAGCTTTTTGGTCTCGGCGCGCATGGCATCGACATAGTTATCGACCTTACTGGCATCGACATAGGCGGTGCCGGAATCGATGAACTTGGTCGTCAGTGCGTTGGACTTGAACGGCGCGTCCGCCTTCACCTTGCAGCCGGACTGAAGTTTGCTCAGTGCAAACGCGCCGATATAACCCTGGCCATAGGGGTTCTGAAGCATCGTGCCGTCGACGAAACCGTCCTTGATCGCTTTCAGCACGACTTCGTCGTGGTCGATGCCGACCATGTGGATGCGCTTGTCGCCGATCTTGCGCAGCGCGTTGGAAGCAACGACCGCCGGAACCCAGGCCGTGGTGACGATGCCATCCACTTCCGAGGCATGGGCGGCGAGGTAAGCGTTGATCTTTTCCTCGGCCGGTTCCGGCGCGTCGATATCGGCGATGACCTGAACGACCTCGGCGCCGCCTTCGTCAGCCGCCTTCTTCACGGCATCGATACGAAGCTGGGTGTTGGGGTCAACAAGGAAGCCGGTGAAATGGGCGATGCGTTTTTTGCCCGTTCCCATTGCCTTTATGAGTTCCTTGGTGCCGAGATAGGCCGAATTGCCGGTATCGGTGCCGAGGCAGAAAGCGGCAGGCGAAGGGTCCTTGAAGCAGCCGGCGCCGGCAATCACGTTTGCGCCGTTGCCGGTCAGTTCCTCGGCTGTGGAGACCGCGCCGACGGGATCGCCGGGGAAAATCAGGAAGCCGTTATACCCCTGGCTCAGAAGGCTTTCTAGAAGCTGGTTCTGCTGTGCCAGTTCCCATTTCTGCGGCACCTTATAGTCGGCGCCCGCCAGACCGAAGTCCTTGGCGGCGTCCTTGCCGGCCTGCTCCCAGGCAGAGAAATAAGGGTGCGGACCGCCTGGAACGAGGGCGACCTTGCTGGCGTCCGCCGCCTGCGCAACACCGCAGGCTCCAGCGCCGATGATTGCGGCAGCGACGAGGCTGCGCATGAAATGCGTCATGTTTTTCTCCTCCATGAAACGGCCTGTTTCTTTAAAAAAGCGACTGGAACCTCCCTTAATCGCTTTTTCTCCCAACAGCCGACTTGCGTAAGCACCATGGACACTAGTATACTTGTATCCAAGTTGCAATCAGATTTTCACGGCGGCCTTTCAAAAGGGGAGCGTTCATGACGAAAAACACCAATGCCGGCTTTGCCGGACGCGGCGGCCATCAGGAGGCCTCGGGCCCTGGAATCGAAAGCGTGGAGCTTGTGGTCAACCGCTATGGATCCGTGGCCGATCAGGTTCATGCGGCCCTGCGTCAGGCCATTGTCGAAGTGCGGCTGGCGCCCGGTGCGCCAATCAGCGAGAACTCCATCTGCCGTCAGTTTTCCGTGTCGCGCACGCCGGTGCGCGCCGCCATCCAGCGCCTGTCTGAAGAGGGGCTTGTGGATGTCTATCCCCAGCTCGGCAGCTTCGTCGCACCGATCAGGCTCGGTGAAATCCAGGACAGCCATTTTATCCGCCGTTCGCTGGAAGTGGCGCTGCTGCGCGAAGTTGCGCCGAAATGGACGAAAGAGATGAGCCGGACGATGCGGGATGTCATCGCCGAGCAGGAAAGGGTCATCGCCGCCAACGACGCCAACGGCTTTTTCCACGCCGACGAGGCGTTTCACCGGCTGCTCGGCACATTCTCCGGCCGCGAGGGCGTCTGGCAGGCAATCCTTGCCGCCAAGGTGACGCTGTCGCGGTTCCATCGCTACTGGGCGAAACCGGAGCGCCTGCCCGCCGTGATCGAGGAGCACCTGGCGGTCGTCGACGCCCTCGATCAGGGCGATGCCGACGCCGCGGAAAGGGCGCTGGTGACGCATCTGGATATGGTTTTCGTGATCTACGAACAGTTGCCCGAAGAAGAGCGCAAGCATTTGTCCATTTGATAGTGGACGTGGAGGAGACGGAATGGAACTGAAACACAAGACCGCGCTCGTGACGGGCGCGTGCGGCGGCATCGGCCGCGCCGTGGTTGCGGCGCTGGTGGCGCAAGGGGCAAGGGTGCTCGCCTTCGATCGCGATATTGAGGCTGTTACAGCGCTCGCGGAGGGGTTCGGCAACGCCTGTGACCCCATTGCCGTCGATCTCGGCGATGCGGCGGCACTCCAGGCCGTCATGAAAGATGTCGCCAATCGTTTCGAAGTCATCGACATTCTCGTCAACAATGCCGGTGTGCTGTCTCCGCACAAACTGGCCGCGACCACGCTTGACGAATGGCACAAGTTGATGGCCGTCAATCTCGATGCTGCCCTGCTGCTGACGCAGGCCGTCGTTCCCGCCATGAAGGAGAACCGCTGGGGGCGGCTGATCAACATCTCGTCTTATGCCTGGAAGTCCGGCGGCCTGACGGCGGGCACGGCCTATTCGGTGTCGAAATCGGCAATGGTCGGCCTCACCTACTCGTCCGCTCGCGAACTTGCGCCCTTCGGCGTTACCGCCAATGCAGTCGCACCGGCCTATGTGGTTTCGCCGATGATCATGGAGCAATTGTCCGAGGAAGACCGTCAGCGGCAACTCGCAGCCATTCCCGTCGGGCGGTTCTGCCAGCCGGAAGAGGTGGCGCATGCCGTGCGTTTCCTTGCCTCGCCGCTGTCCGGCTTCATGACCGGCACTGTCGTCGACATGAATGGCGGCCTGCAATTCGGCTGAGATACGGAGATAACAAACGTGACCAATCGTCTTTCTTCCCTTGCACTGTCCCATCTGCCGCAAGACGTGCTCGTGCAAGCTTATGACCGCAAAGCGGTCACACCGGGCATCGTGCATCTCGGCGTCGGCGCCTTTCACCGCGCCCATCAGGCCGTGTTCATCGATGATTGTCTCGCGCGTGGCGAAACCGGCTGGGGCATTGTTGCTGCCTCGCTGCGCAGCCCCGATACGCGCGATGCCATCGCGCCACAGGACAATCTCTATACATTCTGCCTGCGTGACGGTGAAAACGAGACGCTGCGGATTGTCGGTTCCATCCTCGAGACCATCGTCGCCCCTGAGGAACCGGAGCGGCTGCTGCAAGCCATGATCGATCCGCGTGTCAGGATCGTCACTTTGACGGTGACGGAAAAGGGTTACCTCGCCGATTTGTCGGCGGGCGCGCTTCTTCGTGACCATCCCGATGTCGTTCATGATCTGGTGCATCCACAAAAGCCGCGCTCCGCGCTCGGTTTTCTGCTGGAAGCAACAAGACGCCGGCGGGCCGCCGGGGCTGTGCCGCTGACTTTGCTCTCCTGCGACAATCTTCCGTCCAACGGACGCATCCTGCACCGTCTTCTGGTGGAGATGGCTGGTCTCACCGACAAGGATCTCGCTGCGTTCATCGCGGAAAATCTCTCCTGCCCCTGCGTCATGGTGGACCGCATCGTGCCCGCCACCACGGCTACCGACCGTGAGCGTGTGACGGCGCGTCTCGGCTGTGAGGATGCCTGGCCGGTAATTGCGGAACCCTACTTCCGCTGGGTGATCGAGGATCGCTTTCCGCATGGTCGCCCTGGCATCGAGCTGTCAGGTGCCGAAATCGTTGACGAGGTCGAGCCCTATGAGCATATGAAGCTCAGGATGCTGAATGGCGCCCACACCGCCATGGCCGCAATCGGTCAATGCAGCGGGCTTGAGACGATCGCCGATATCTATGCCGATCCGCGTGTCCGCGGTTACATCGACCGCTACTGGCGGGAGGTCGGTTCGACCTTGAGCCCGGCCGTCAACGGTCCGGACTATGTTGCCGGTCTGCGCCAGCGTTTCGCCAACCCCGCCCTTCGTCATCGCGCCGCCCAGATCGCCTCTGACGCTTCACAGAAAGTGCCGCAACGCATTCTCGCGCCGCTTGCGGAACTGCGTGCCGCAGGCGCGCCGAATACGGCCGCTCTTTTTGCGGTTGCGATGTGGATACGGTCCTGCGCAGCGCTGAACGATAAGGGAGAGGCAATTGTCATGGCCGATCCGGCCTTTGCGGAGTGGGGTGCGACCACCGGGAGCGGCGAGGAGCCGGATGCGGTCATCGACCGGTTTTTAACATTTCGTCGCGTCTTCGGGCCTGAATGGCAGGCGGACGAGGCGTTCGTTACGGCGCTTCTAGCCGCCTATCGCGACATCGTCGAATACGGGGCGCTTGGCGCCATCGAACGGCATTTTTCGGAGGAATAGACTATGAAGGAAACTTGGCGCTGGTTCGGTGAATCGGACCCCATCACCTTGGAGCATGTGCGGCAGACGGGTGCGAGCGGCGTTGTAACGGCGCTGCACCAGATCCCCGACGGCACGGCGTGGCCAGCCGAAGAGATCGCCAAACGCAAGGCGATGATCGAGGCGGCCGGTCTGGAATGGAGTGTCTGCGAATCCATTCCCATGGAACAGTCCGTCAAGCGTGGTGATGCCGATGCCCCGAAGGCGATTGCGCGCTGGAAGGATACGCTCGCCCGTCTCGGCCGCGCTGGCGTTCCCGTCGTTTGCTACAATTTCATGCCTGTTGTGGACTGGACGCGCACGAACCTACGCTGGCAGGCACGTAATACCGGATTGGCGCTGCGCTTCGAAATGGCAGATTTCGTCGCTTATGATGTCTTCATCCTGAAGCGTGTTCATGCGGCGGAAAATTACGATCCTGCGCTGGTTGCGCGCGCCGAAGAGCGTTTTGCGCACATGAGCGAAGAGGAGCAGTTGCTTCTAGAGCGAAACATCATAGCAGGGCTGCCAGGCGGCGCGCTGGTGCAGACGCGCCAGTCCATCGCCGCGCTGATTGCATCGTTCGATGGTATCGACAGCACGACCATGCAGGGCAATCTTCTCGCCTTTCTGCGGGAAGTCGTGCCAGTTGCGGAAGAAGTGGGCGTGCATCTCGGCATCCACCCTGACGATCCTCCATTCTCGCTGTTCGGCCTGCCGCGCGTGGTCTCGACACCTGCCGATATCCGCACCATCCTCTCGGCCGTTGAAAGCCCGAACAACGGCATTACCCTTTGCACCGGCTCCTACGGCGCGCGCAGTGACAACGATCTCGTGGCAATGGCACGGGAGTTCGCGTCCCGCGTCAATTTCGCCCATCTTCGGAATGTGACCGTTGAAGCGGATGGTTCCTTCTTTGAGGACGATCATCTTGATGGCGGAACGGACATGATCGGCGTCATCGAGGCATTGTTGCGCGAGGAGCTGGCCGCCGCCAAGGCTGGCCGCCGCACCAATATTCCAATGCGACCTGACCACGGCCATCTGCTGGGTGATGACATCACCAAAAAGACCAACCCCGGCTATTCCTATATCGGCCGCATGAAGGGTCTCGGCGAACTCCGTGGTGTCATCCGCACCGTCGAGCGCCAGCTTCGCCGCGAGGAGGGGGCCGCATGAAAACCCGCAAACTTGGCCGCACGGCGCTGTCGCTGAGCGAGCTTTCTTTCGGCGCTGCCGGTATCGGCAATCTCTACCGCAGCGTCAGCCGCGAGGATGCGATGGCGACGCTGCAAGCCGCCTGGGACGCCGGTATCCGTTATTTCGATACCGCACCCTATTACGGGCAGGGCCTCTCCGAACGACGCGTCGGGGATTTTCTTCAGGGCAAACCACGCGACGAATTCGTGCTGTCCACCAAGGTCGGGCGGATCCTGAAACCGGCTGAAGCGGGCGTGACACCGGATTACGGTTTTGTCGACGCGCTGCCTTTCGTGGTGGAATACGACTACAGCTATGACGGCATCATGCGCTCACATGAGCAGAGCCTTGCCCGGCTTGGTCTCGGTTCGGTGGATATTCTCTATGTTCACGATCTGGAGGAGACCACGCTTGGAGAGGAAGCCTATCGCCATCATTTCGGAATATTCACCGAAAGCGGCATCGAGGCGCTGCACGAGTTGAAGGCGAAAGGCCTGATCGGCGCGTTCGGCCTTGGTGTGAACGAGGTTCCGGCCTGTCTGAACCTCATGGAGATAGACGAGATCGACTGCATCCTTCTGGCGGGCCGTTATACGTTGCTCGACCGGTCGGCGGCGGCGCGGCTGCTTGGGCGTTGCGCGGAAACCGGCACCGCGCTTGTGATCGGCGGTGTCTTCAACTCGGGCATTCTTGCAACCGGTGCAAAGCCGGGCGCGACCTTCAATTACAATGAAGCCGCGCCTGAAGTCATGGAGCGGGTGCGCGCCATGGAAGATCACGCCGCCAGCCACGGCGTCGCGCTCGCGGCGGCCGCTTTGCATTTTCCGCTGCAAAACGCCGATGTCGCCAGCGTGCTGATCGGCACGGCGAAACCGGACAGCCTCCGGCGCAATCTATCCATTTTCGAAACGGCCGTGCCGGACGCCGCCTGGGCGGGTTTTGACGCGCTCGCTCTTGAAGATTGACGGGCACGACAGGGAGAAGGACGCCATGGACCTCATTGATACCCACCAGCATCTGATCTTGCGGGGCAAACTCGGTTATGCCTGGACGCGCGGCGAGCCGAGCCTTGCGGGAAGCTTCACCCGGGCGGACTATGCAGCTCTTGTCGAGGGCAGCGGTGTCGTCGGCACGATCTTCATGGAAACCGGGGTCGATGACAATGATTATAGGGCGGAAGCCCGGCTTGTGGCCGGCATGGTTGGGGAAGGGACCTTGCCGATGTTCGGCCAGATCGCCAGCTGCCGGCCGGAAACGGATCAGGGGTTCGACGCCTGGCTGGAGGAATGCCGCGACCTCAAAGTGGTCGGGTTCCGGCGTATCCTCCAGGTTATGCCCGACGATACCAGCCGTGCGGAAAACTATCGCCGAAATGTGCGCAAGATCGGCAAGGCCGGGTGGCCGATCGATCTGTGTTTTCATTCCCGTCAGCTGGCCATTGCCGCCGAACTTGTCCGTGCCTGCCCCAATGTCCGCTTCATGCTTGACCATTGCGGCACGCCTGATATCGCCGGAAACGATTTTTCCGCCTGGAGCGAGCGCATGGCCGATCTGGCCCGCCTGCCCAATCTCTTCGTCAAGCTTTCGGGTGTCACCGCCTATTGTGCGCCGGGGCAAACGACTCTGGAAAACGTGAGACCTTACGTGGAAACCGTATTGACGCTGTTCGGCCCCCAAAGAATGGTCTGGGGCGGCGACTGGCCGGTGGTCGATCTCGGTTCCGGCCTGCCGGAGTGGATCGCCATGACGAGAGCATTTCTGTCGGCGCTTTCACCGGATGAGCAGGCAGATATCGGCCATGGCAATGCCAGACGTTTTTATCTGGCGGCATAGCATGATCCTTGACCGGATATGGTCTCGTTCATGCCGATAAAGTCGTGCAAATCGTAAGAGGTGGTGCGGGTGGTCGGGGTCGAACCGACACTCCTTTCGGAACCGGATTTTGAGTCCGGCGCGTCTACCAATTCCACCACACCCGCATTTCGATGCCGATTGTGTTTCAGGTCACTGAGGCAATGCCACGGCGTCTATCACGGGCGAGACCTTGCGTGCAAGCCCAAAAGCAGGAAATTTGCCTTTACGAAAGGCTATCCCAGCGCGCGGTGGCGTAGGGCGAAAATCACGAGCCGACATTTAAAAAAATCGGCGAAATTGCTGTGGCACAGGCATTTCAATCAGTCTCACCTGTTTCAAAACAATACACCTGGGGTTGAATTATTCGGATAATTTTAGATATATCTAATAAAATGGCATATACGCAATTACTAATTGAAACTATGATGCCGATGTGGAGTTTCCACGCGGGGCGGGAGTAGCCAACTCATAGGGAGGAAATTATGAGGGCTCTTTCTCGCAATTTGTTACTGTCTGCCTGCCTGATCCTACCGGTCAACGCCCATGCGCTGGATATCGGGATCGGCGGAGAGAACGGGGTTAATGCTAGCGTGGGTAGCAATGATAGCGGTGGTCTCGGTGTCGGCGCTTCCGTTGGCGGCAGTGGGGGGGGTAATGCCGGTGCTGATATCGGAGGCCGCAGCGGCGGCGGGCTGGGTGCGGATGTCAACGCTTCGGTCGGTGGCAGCAATGGGGTCAATGCGGATGTCAACGCATCCGTCGGCGGTTCCAGCGGGGTCAATGCCGGCGTGAATGCCTCCGTCGGCGGTTCCAACGGTGTCAACGCAAATGTCGGAGCCAATGTGGGCGGATCAAGCGGGCTCGGTGTCGATGTCGGGCTGGGCATTGGCGGCTCAGGTTCGCCGAGTAACCCTGGCAATCCGGGGAACCCGGGAAATCCTGGCAATATCGGAAATCCGAACAATCCCGGCCGGCCGATGACGCCTCGCGCCATGCGTCAGGTCATCCAGTCCTATAACGACATGTCGCGCACGGAGCAGATAAAGCTTGCCCGCCGGTGCGTCGATATTCTAGGTGGCGGATACGATGCCGCTTTGACGCAATTGTGCAAGATGATCAGGACGGCCTCGCGCTAAGACGGGTCCCATCCGCGTCCTGAAATCCGAAGGGCGCTGCCAGCGCCCTTCGGATCAATTGCCCTTGCGTCCGAAGGACAGGATTTTCTGCCGCAGGCTGCGGGCGAGGTTGCGGGTGTTGCGGTACATGTCCACCTGGGTGGAAACCTGCCGCACGTCCCGGTCGCTATTCTGGGCAAGCCCGACAACCAGCGTGCCCATTTCCTGCCGTTCCTGCCAGAAGCGGCTCATGATCGGATGATCGGGCACGGCGCAGCTGTCGCTGCGCAGAATATTGGCGTCATCCAGATGCCAGTCGGTCAGTCTCTGCACCAGCAGCTTGCCGGGAGAAAATTGCGCATAGTTTTCGTCGAAAGCGGTCTTCCACGTATAGGCTTCGCCGGCTGCGATGAAGACGACCATGGAAGCAATCGCGCTGCCGTTGAGATCGATGGTGTGGATACGCACCGCATCCGCTTCGGCCAGATTGGTGATCGCCTCGCGGGCGAAGGCGGCGCGATAACGGTCATTGACCAGCGCGGTGCGCTTGCGGCCTTTCCAGCCGCTCGCCTCCAGCGCCAGAAACTCCTCCATGCGGTAGCGCACGTCCGCTGGCTGGCGGGTAACGGTATAGGAGAGGGGCCCAAGTTTTTCGAGCTGACGCCATTGCCTGTTCATTTCGCGCAAATGGTGCGGCGCAAGGGCGTTTCGCAGATACGCCTTGCCGTCGAGAAGGCTTTCCAGCATCGGCCGGTAATAATTGCCCGTCGTCGTCACCGGCAGGTTGCGGCTGAGCGCGATGGCTTTGAACATTCGGGCAAACGGCCCTTCCAGCCGGACATCCGGCAGAACCAGAACATTCGGCAGACGCATGTTGCTGTCGGACAGCGCATCGAAAAGATTGTCGAGGGTTTCGGCAGCACCTTCGGTGTCGACCAGCGGCGTGCCGAGCGGCCCGAATGGATTGGCCCAGACGCGAATGATGGAGGGACCGATGGAAAAACCCGGCTTTTCCACGGTAAAGGGCATCAGGAAGCGCATGCGGCTTCTGGCGCCGTTCTCGTCGCGAATGAGGGCGAAGCGCACGGACTTGTCTTCGATGCGCGGCATGGCGGGTGCGAGAAGCCTTCCGGTGAAGAAGACATTCGCCTCCATGACGCGATTGGACAGAAAGTCGAGTTCTTCCTGCATGTCATAACCGAGCTGACCCGGATAGATACAGAATTCCCGGCCATCGCGGCCCACGCGTCGGCTGCTGTCGGCCACGGGACGGTCACGCTCCGCAGACGCCATCAGCGCCGCGATGCGCGGATCCTGAAAATCCGGATTCTTTGGATCGCTGGACATGCTTATCGTTACACCGCCTTCCCAGTGTTTTGACCCGCCCGGGGATCGTTGAAGGCAAAAAGGACGATCCCGAGTGTGCGGCGAATGGCAATATGCAATAGCACAGCTTCTATGCACATGGCTATCGCCACTGCTGCCGCGGCCCCTGTCAGACCATAGACCGGAATGAGCGCCATGTTGAGTGCAATGTTGCAACCAAAGATGATAATATAAAGCGCGACGCACAATTTTTGTTTGCCGGCCATGTTCAGCAATGTTTCTCCCGGGCCGATCAGCGCCTTGGCGAGGAAGCCTGCGAAAAGGAAGAACATCAACTCATAGCCCTGAACGAAGCCGGGGCCGAACAGCGACAGCAGGAACGGGCCGGCCAGAAGCACCACGCTGCCGACGGCGAGCGACGGCCAGAAAGCCCAGCGCGCGGCCTGGCTGGCGAAACCGGCAAGCCCCTGCCTGTCATTGGCCGACATCAGGGCGGCCAGGCGCGGGGCGGCGGCCGCCTGCACCGAGAAAAACACAAATTGCATCAGCACGATGGTCTTGGCCGCGGCAAAATAAATGCCGACCTGATCCGGCGGCAGGTAAAGGCCGACGATCACCACATCGGAATTGGTCATCAAAAAACCGATGCCGTCGATCAGGAACATCGGGAAGGCGAAGCTTATCCAACGGCGGAAATGCACCCTGCGGGCCGTGCTGCGGAAATGCCGGTTGAGCCGGCGGTTCATGAAGACGAAATGGAAAAGCGTGGTGACATAGGTGGCAAGAAGCGCCGTGAGCATGGCTGTCGTTGCGGTTTTTCCCGCGCCAAGACCGATTGCCGCCAGCATGAACAGTAGGATAAGCACCGGGCGAACGATGTAGGTGGGGCTGAGAGCGGAGACCGCCCAGCCATTTGCGCGCGCCGTGCCGTTCAGCACATCGCCCAACGCAACCATGGGCAGGGTGAAAAGCGCCAGCGACATGGGAATGAGATAGTAGGAAGCGATGCGCTCGCCGAAGAAATACAGGAAAACGAAGCCGAAGATCGCAAGCGCGCTGGCCGAAAGCATGGCGAAGACACGCGCCGTCGAGGTCAGTCCCATGATCTTGTCGTGGGCGTCCTCCAGACGATAGCCGGGTAAAAAGCGTATGACCGTGGTGTGAAAACCGAGACAGGAAAGATTGCCGAACAGGATCACCAGTACCCAGACAAATGCGAACAGGCCGTATTCGAATTCGCCCATCAGGCGGGCAAGAATGATCTGGGAAATGAAGGCGATGCCGGCGCTGACGATGCGCACCGCAAACGCAACGAGCGCCATACGCTGCGCACGGGAGAGCTCATCTCCGCCGGAAAGAAGAACGGCGACTTTCGTTACCAGCGGCGAAAGCTTCGCGCGCAGGTCTGCGGGTAGGGCTTTTTCCGCCGTGTTGAGGATAGCCATGATCCACACGCCATCATTTCCAGTTGAATAGGCAGGCCGATCATACCCGCTCCATCCTTAACGAAGGGTTTGGGACGCGGCGGCCCGTGTGCCAATATCGTCCATCACGCGTGGCTTGCGGATGCCGTTGAACAGGAAAAGGGCGAGCGGGCTGCAACGTATTGCCTGATGCAGCATATAGGCCACCGCCGTGGTGGCCGCGACGATGATGGTGAATTCCAGGATGGGCGGCAGCGCAATGAGGATGAACAGCGTTCCGAAGGCGTAGATGAGCGGATGGTGAAACAGGTAGATAGTGAAGGATGCATCCGTCATGCCTCTGGCAATCCGGTTCGGCCTGTCGAAATAGCGGCAGGCGAGATCGATCAACAGACGGCTTGTCGCCACCGCCGCAACTGCCGACACCAGCACCAGCAGCGCCGAATTCGAAAAGGGATGTTGCAGGCGCAAGGTCACCGCCGTCGCGATGGCGCCCGCCGCGACGATGCCGGTGGGAAGACCCGTCTGGCGAAAGCGGTGAAAGAGGGCGCGGTCACGCTGCAGAAGCGCGCCGATGAGGAAAAATGGCAAGTAACGCGCATAGGGGTCGGAGGCGCGTTCATAAAGAAGAAAAAGGGGGCTTCCGCTCTTTGCCGCAAGCAGGCCGGATCCGTAGATCGTCAATTCCCATAAAACAGGCAGGATGCACAGCGCCGCAAAAAACAGGGCGGCATGCCGCTGGCGCAGGCTGCCGAACCAGTGTCTGATATGTGCCAATGGCGGACGTTCCGCGAGAAACAGCAGGCCGGCAAGCAGGATCGAATAGAAGATAAGGGCCGGCAGGAACCAAAGATGCATGATCCATTCTTCGCTCGGACGCAGCAGGCCGGGTAGGCTTTCAAGCAGCCGGTCGGCCGGGATGTCGCCTTTGGCGACGCCGGCCAGTTGCAGCAGGAAAAGCTGTGATGGCCCGAGCAGAAGGACCGCCACGACAAAGGGCACGCCGAGACGCAGGAAACGTTGCCTCAGCCAGCGCATCTTGCCCTTCTTGCCGATGACCATGGTGGAGAAGTAGCCGGCAACCAGAAAGAATGACGGCATACGGAAGGTGACGAGCGCAGCACCCAGCGCGCTCAGAAGCGGGCTGGTGTCGAAATCCTTGATGTCCCATGGCAGAGCATGGCTGTAGAGTAGGGAGGCGTGATAAGGGATGCCGAGCAGCATGAGGAGGGCCCTTAGCGGGTCCCAGTAATGCTCGTAATCTGATTTGCCCGGTTGCATTTTCCCCTCGCGCCGTAAGCGCGATCCCGTTTGATCAGTAATGACCAGCACGACTATTGGTGGAAAACGCTAACAAACCCTTCACGCCCCGGAGGGTGTGGGCGGAGCCTTTTTCCTGGGCAGGAGATCGAGAACCAGGGCACAGCCTAAGATGATGATGCCGGCGCCGAAAAGCTGGGGAAGCGAAAGCGGTTCATCCAGCACCAGTGCGCCGATGAGAACCGCCACGACGGTCACGGCGAATTCCACGCTGATCGCCCTGGTTGCACCGATCGAGGAGACAAGCCTGAAATAGGTGATGTAGGTAAGTCCGCTCATGACAACCGCCTGTATGAGCAGATAACCGTAATCGATGAAGCGCGGCGCTCCAGGCAGGGGCACGGCCAGAAGAAGCGGTAAAGTCATCAGCCCGCCCGTGAGGAAGGAGCCGATGGTGATTTCCCACGAACCCACGCCCTTGAGATGGCGGCTGGCATAGTTGCTGCCATAGGCGGCGCAGATGCAGGCGGCAACGCAGGCGGCGCAGCCGATGAAGAAGCTGGTTGTGACGGGAACCGCGGGAAAGCCGACGAGCAGGATAATGCCGCCGAAACCGATGACGAGACCGGCAAAGCCCCGCTGCGTCAGACGCTCAAGACCCCATAGCTGTGAGATGAGCATTGAAAAGAGCGGGATGGTGGCCACCAATATGGCCGCCATGGCGGTACCGACCAGCGGCGTCGCATAGGAAAGGCCGATCAACTGTCCCGCGACGGTTGTTGCGCCGACAACGGCAAAGGCGCGCCAGCTGGCGGAAAATGCAAGCTTTCGGCGGGCCGTAATCGCGATCAGAAACAGGGCGACGGCGGTGACAAGCGAGCGAAGCGTAACCGCGCCGATCCAGCCGAAGGCCTCCACGACATGCAAAAGCAGCAGGAAAGACATTCCCCACGCGAGTGCGAGAAAAACATAAGACGCAAAGTCGCGAGGAGCCATGAAAGCGTTTTCCGAAAGACGATGAGGCTCCCATATTGGAAATTGCCGATATCCGTCAACAGCGATCAAGTGGCACAACGAAAATCGCCCGCAACTGAAGATGCGGGCGATTTCGTTTGACTGTCGGGAACTGCTTCAGGCCTGTTCGTAAACGCCGTGGCAGTGCTTGTATTTCTTGCCGGAGCCACAGGGGCACATTTCGTTGCGGCCGATACGGCCCCAGGTGGCCGGGTTTTCCGGATCACGATCCCCCGCCGGCACGAAAGCGGCCTGCGCGTTCTGTGCCATTTCATCTTCACCTGTGAGAGGGTCGAGATGATGCGCCGTCATTTCCGGCAGCTCGGGCTGCTGCGGTTCCTGCTGCACGAGTTCAACGCGCATCAGCTGGGCGGTGACGGCCTCGCGCAGATTGGCGAGCAGGGCCTGGAACAGTTCGAAGGCTTCCGCCTTGTATTCCTGCAGCGGGTCGCGCTGGGCATAACCGCGGAAACCGACGACAGAGCGCAGATGGTCGAGATTGACGATATGTTCGCGCCACAGATGGTCGATCGTCTGGAGAATGACCGAGCGTTCCACATAGGTCATGATCTCGGGGCCGAAACGTTCCGCGCGCTCGGCGGCGTATTTGTCGGCGGCCTCGGTGACGCGCTGGAGAATATCGTCCTCGGCGATGCCTTCTTCCTTCGCCCATTCCTCCACCGGCAGGTCGAGATTGAGGAACTGCGCGACACCGGCCTTCAGGCCTGCAATATCCCACTGTTCGGCATAGGCATTTTCCGGAATATGCTTGGTGACGAGCGTTTCGATCACTTCGTGGCGCATATCGGCTGCGGTTTCGCCGATATTGTCTGCTTCCATCAGTTCGAGACGCTGCTCGAAGATCACCTTTCGCTGGTCGTTCAGCACATCGTCATATTTCAGAAGGTTCTTGCGGGTCTCGAAGTTGCGGGCCTCGACCTTCTTCTGGGCGCGTTCCAGCGCCTTGTTGATCCACGGATGGACGATTGCCTCGCCTTCCTTGAGGCCGAGCTTCTGCAGCATCGAGTCCATGCGCTCGGAACCGAAGATGCGCATCAGGTCATCCTGAAGCGACAGGTAGAATTTCGAGCGACCCGGGTCGCCCTGACGGCCGGAACGGCCACGCAGCTGGTTGTCGATACGGCGGCTTTCGTGGCGCTCGGTGGCGATGACGTAAAGACCGCCGGCGGCCAGCGCCTTTTCCTTCAGCACCTTGATTTCGGCGCGGATAGCCTCTTCCTTCGCGTCACGCTCAGGGCTGGACTCCATGCCTTCCAGCTCGCGCTCGAGGCGCATGTCGACGTTGCCGCCGAGCTGGATGTCGGTACCGCGACCAGCCATGTTGGTGGCGATGGTAACCGCGCCCGGAACGCCGGCCTGCGAAACGATATAGGCTTCCTGCTCGTGGTAACGGGCGTTCAGAACCTGGAAATCGGTAAAGCCGGACTGACGCAGCATATGGGCCAGAAGCTCGGATTTCTCGATCGACGTCGTACCCACCAGAACCGGTTGACCGCGCTCATGCGCCGCCTTGATCTCGGTGATGATCGCCTGGAACTTCTCCTCGCCGGTGCGATAGACCTCGTCGTCCTCGTCGATACGCTGGATCGGAAGGTTGGTCGGCACTTCGATGACGTCGAGACCGTAGATATTGCCGAATTCTTCCGCTTCCGTCGATGCCGTACCGGTCATGCCGGCGAGCTTGGAGTACATACGGAAATAGTTCTGGAAGGTGACGGAAGACAGCGTCTGGTTTTCCGGCTGGATCTGCACCTTTTCCTTGGCTTCGAGAGCCTGATGCTGACCTTCGGAATAACGGCGGCCCGGCATCATACGGCCGGTGAACTCGTCGATGATGACGATTTCGTCGTTACGGACGATATAGTCCTTGTCGCGGGTGAAGAGCTTGTGGGCCTTCAGCGCATTGTTGATGTGATGGACGATGGCGACGTTTTCGACGTCGTAAAGCGATTCGCCCTTCAGCAGGCCCGCCTGCCGCAGCAGGTTCTCGAGCTTTTCGGTGCCGTCTTCGGAGAAGTTGGCCGAGCGCTGCTTTTCATCGATTTCGTAATCTTCCGGCGTCAACAGCGGAATGAAGGCGTCGATGGTGTTGTAAAGGTCGGAACGGTCGTCCAGCGGACCGGAAATGATGAGCGGCGTGCGCGCCTCGTCGACCAGGATCGAGTCGACTTCGTCGACGATCGCGTAGTTGTGGCCGCGCTGAACCATCTGGGCGCGGTCATACTTCATGTTGTCGCGCAGATAGTCGAAGCCAAGTTCGTTATTCGTGGCGTAGGTGATGTCGCAGGCATAGGCCTCGCGGCGCTGGTCGTCGTCCAGCCCGTGGACGATGACGCCAGTCGTCAGGCCGAGGAAACCGTAGAGCCTGCTCATGGTGGCCGCGTCGCGCTTGGCGAGATAGTCGTTGACGGTGACGACATGCACGCCCTTGCCGGCGAGCGCGTTGAGATAGACCGCAAGGGTCGCCACCAGCGTCTTGCCTTCACCGGTCTTCATTTCGGCGATAGCGCCTCCATGCAAAATCATGCCGCCGGTCAGCTGCACGTCGAAGGGGCGCATATGCAGAACGCGGCGCGATGCTTCGCGGGCAACGGCGAAAGCCGGGATCAGCAGGTCGTCCAGCGTCTTGCCATCGGCAAGCTGCTGGCGGAATTCCGCCGTCTTGGCCGCCAGCGCTTCATCGGAGAGCGCCTTGGTGGCCTCTTCCAGCGCATTGATGGCTGCGATCTTACTTTTATAGGAGCGGACGCGGCGGTCATTTGCCGAACCGAACAACTTGCGGGCTATTCCGCCGAGACTGACCATATTACTGGCCCTTTCTGAAATTCCGTTTTGCCGGGCGCTTTTCTCCGTCACGCCGATTTCAGCATAAATGACGGACTTCGCCCTTCAACGTATCTGGACGCGAGGTTGCGTGACAGATAAGAGGGGGGGCAAATGATGTCAACGGTTCTGCCCGTTACAGAATGGCCACAATCCGGTGTTTGGAAGTTTTTTCAGAGCCGGAAACCATGTCTGGAGCCGGCATTGTCCCCGAAAGGTTCAAAATGTTGCGCTATAATAAAATTGCGGCTGCGGTGATTGTGGCCACGCTCGGCCTCCAGCTTCCGGCTTTTGCACAGGAAGACAAGGTTGTCGCCAAGGTCGGCGATCTGGAAATCCACCAGTCCGAACTCGACCTCGCCATGAGCAATCTCGACCCGCAGCTCGCGCAGCTTCCCGATGAGCAGAAGAAGGTTGCAGCCTTGTCCGGTGCGATCGACGTCAAGCTTCTGGTGAAGAACGCCAGCGCCGAAGGGCTGGAAAAGACTGAAGATTTCAAGAAGCGCATGGAATTCATCCAGGACCGTGAGCTTCACAACGCCTATTTCCGCAAGCACGTGGTCGACGCCGTCACCAATGACGAAGTAAAGGCCCGCTACGACAAGGAAGTCGCAGCCCTGCCGCAGGAAGAGGAAATCAAGGCCGCGCACATTCTCGTCGCCAGCGAGGACGACGCCAAGGACATCATCAAACAGCTTGATTCGGGCAAGGATTTCGCCGCGCTCGCCAAGGAAAAGTCGACCGATTCCAACAAGGATGACGGCGGCGATCTCGGCTGGTTCGGCAAGGGCCGCATGGTGCCGGAATTCGAAGAGGCCGCTTTCGGCCTCGAAAAGGGCGCCTACACCAAGGTTCCGGTGAAGACCCAGTTCGGCTTCCACGTCATCAAGCTTGAAGACAAGCGTATCGCGCCGCCGCCGGCTTTCGAGCAGGTCGAGCCGCAGGTTCGTCAGCTTGTCATGCGTGACAAGTACGTTGCCCTCATCGAAAAGGCAAAGGCTGACCAGAAGATCGAAATCATGGATGAGACGCTGAAGAAGGGCTACGACGAAGCCACGAAGGAACAGCAGGCTCAGCCGCAGCAGTAAAGACAAATGTTACGGGGCGGCTATGGGCCGCCCCGTTTCATCTCAGGCATTCCAGACCCCTTTTCCAGAATTTCAGGCGCTTCCCATGTCCGTTGCCGTTTCCCCGCTCGCTCCGAAATCCTATCCCGACATGCCGGCGCTGCGCGGCGTTCGCATGGCGACGGCCGCCGCCGGCATCAAGTACAAGAACCGCACGGATGTTCTGTTGATGGTGTTCGACAAGCCTGCAAGTGTTGCCGGCGTCTTCACCAAATCGAAGTGCCCCTCCGCCCCGGTCGATTTCTGCCGCGCCAATCTCGGCGGCGGCGTGGCGCGCGCCGTGGTGGTCAATTCCGGCAATGCCAATGCCTTTACCGGCCTCAAGGGCAAGGCGGCGACCGAATTGACGGCGAAATCCGCCGCCGCCGCCGTCGGCTGTGCTGAAGGCGAGGTCTTTCTCGCATCGACGGGCGTGATCGGCGAGCCGCTGGATGCAACGAAATTTGCCGGCGTGCTCGGTGATATGAATGTCAGGGCGGAAGCCGATTTCTGGCAGGAAGCCGCCAAGGCGATCATGACGACCGACACCTATCCCAAGGTCGCGACCCGCACCGCCGAGATCGGCGGCGTGGTCGTCACGATCAACGGCATTTCCAAGGGCGCCGGCATGATTGCCCCCGATATGGCGACAATGCTCTCCTTCGTGGTGACGGATGCGGATATCGAGCCCGCCGCCCTGCAGTCGCTGCTGTCTGCCGGTGTCGGCCCGACCTTCAATTCCGTGACGGTTGATAGCGATACCTCCACTTCCGATACTCTGATGCTGTTCGCCACGGGTGCAGCAGCGGAAGACGGCCAGGTTAAGGTGACGAGCGCCGATGACGAGCGCCTGTCCTCGTTCCGCACGGAGCTTAACGATCTCCTGAAGGATCTCGCGTTGCAGGTGGTTCGCGACGGCGAAGGCGCACGCAAGATGGTGGAGGTCACCGTGACTGGTGCGGAAAACGACGCCGCCGCCAAGAAGATCGCTCTTTCCATCGCCAATTCGCCGCTGGTGAAGACCGCGGTTGCCGGCGAAGACGCCAATTGGGGCCGCGTCGTCATGGCTGTCGGCAAGTCCGGCGAGATGGCAGACCGCGACCGTCTCGCCATCTGGTTCGGCGGCGTGCGCGTGGCCGTCAACGGCGAGCGCGACCCGGATTATTCGGAAGCGGAAACCAGCGCGGTGATGCGTCTCGAAGACATTCCAGTGAAGGTGGATATCGGCCTCGGTCAGGGAACGGCCACCGTCTGGACCTGTGACCTGACGAAAGAATATGTTGCGATCAACGGCGACTATCGGAGCTGACCGTTGGAGCCGAAGAGAATGCAGGACAATAAAGCCGTCAATCTGCCGTTGGTTCGCCGTCTGGAAGCCGTCAGCTTCCGGGCATGGCCCGCGTCGTCAGTGATTTATGACGGCAGCTGGCAAATCCGCCTGACGGGTTCACACCCCTCCAAACGCATTAACTGCGTGGTGCCGCTCGATCCATCCGATTACGGAAACAGCGCGCTGCGGCTGGAAAAGGCACGCAAGCGTTTCGAGGATTTCGGCCGGCCGCTGGTGGTACGCGAAACGACACTGATGCCGCGGCAACTCGTGGATTTTCTGTCTGCTGATGGCTGGTCTGTCTTCGAAGAGGTCATGGTTATGACGGCCGATCTCTCCAGCGTGGAGCTGCCGGAAACGCTGGTCAGTCTTCCGAGCCACGATATCGGCCGGTTTGTCGAAGCCAGCATCAAGGTCAGCGATGGCGATCCGGCGCTGCGCCCGGCAATCGCTGAAATCGTCAGTTCCATCAAACCGATGCTCGGCCTTTTCATCAACGAGGAAGTGGAGGGTAACCCGCTCGCCACCATGATCTGCGTGCAGGATAACGATCTTGCCGGCGTCATCTCGCTTGATGTCGAAAAGTCGCAACGTAAAAAGGGGCTGGGCACGCAGGTTCTGTCGTCGGCACTGCGCTGGGCCAGAATAAGCGGCGCAAAAACCGCCTGGCTGCAGGTCGTCTCCACCAATGCGCCTGCCATCGCCCTTTATCAAAAATTCGGCTTCTCTGAGGCTTATCGTTATCGCTACTGGCGCAAGGGTTCAGGTGAATGAGCGAGGCGGGAAAAAAAATCCTGCTGGTCGCCGCCTGCGCACTTCTCGATCAGGACGGCCGCATTCTTCTGGCGCAGCGTCCCGAAGGCAAGTCGCTTGCGGGCTTATGGGAATTTCCAGGCGGCAAGGTGGAGCATGGCGAGACGCCAGAGGAAACCCTTGTCCGTGAACTGGACGAGGAACTGGGTATCAAAACCAAGGTCGCCTGCCTCGCGCCGCTGACATTTGCCAGCCATACCTACGAGACCTTTCACCTCCTGATGCCGCTTTATGTGTGCCGTCGCTATGAAGGCATCGCCCATGGCCGGGAAGGGCAGGCGATTAAATGGGTCAAACCCCAGGCGCTGCGCGATTACCCCATGCCGCCGGCCGATGAGCCGCTCATCCCCTTCCTCCAGGATTTGCTGTAGAACCGAGGGGGCACTACGGCCCTCCTGCCTTATCCCGTCACAGCTTCGTGAAAACACCTCTCTTCCAGTGCTTTACCGTGCCAAAACGGGGCTTCGTTAAGAGATCGTTCAGCACCCTCTGGCAGATTGTTAAGCTAAAGAAGCGGTAAACTGCGCGAGACGAGGTTGGTCATGAACGAGGATTTCTGGAAGACGGTGGAAGGTCGTCACTCTTATCCTGACAAGTCCCGTCGCACCGGCGTGCTCAATGTGGCGCTGCTTTTCGGCACGGCGGTTATCGCGCTCTCGCTGATCGTCACTCCCATGCTTGCCGGAAAATCCTCCACAAGGGTGGCGCAGTTTCCTGACAATTACGACATGATCAGCACGGGCTCCATCAAGAAGACCGATGTGGGCAAGACCTATTCCATCCGTCGCAGCATCACCCAGCCGATGCCGGAAACGCCCTGCGTGGTCATGGGTTATAGCAACGAGAGCGGTTGCTGATCGTTTACCATCAACGGTAACGGATTCCTCACATCGCCGGCCTAATATAAAGCTGATTTCAACAGGGTGGACGCCGGTTGTCGCAACGCGCCGGATGGCGGATGGGGAATATCCTGTGCTGCATTTTCTTATCAATCTCTGCAAAAACGAAAACGGTGCGACAGCGGTGGAGTACGGCCTGATTGTCGGGGTGATTTCCGCTGCCCTGATCGTTGGCGCAGGCAGCATCAGCAGCAACATCAATGACGTGTTTCAGTTCATCGCAGACACTTTGGCCGAGTAGAAACCTTTTGGCTGATCGCTCAGGACAGCTTCACCTCTGTTGTCTTCAAGGCATCGGCAAGCCGCACCTTGGCGGAACCGGGTTTAAGCGGTTTCTGCTGGCTTTCATGCGGCGCCCAGCCTGATACGTAAATAACCGAAAATGTCGCCCTTATCCGTCCGTCAGGATCGGAATATCGCTCGGCGTAAAGCTCTGCCGCGCGCAGAAAAAAAGCGCGGTTGAGCGGCTTTCTGCTGCGGCTTGCCAGTGGGTTGGCCATGCCCATGGCGCGCAGGTCGCGCATCAGCGGGAAAATTGAATCGTAACGCACCGTATAGCTTTCCGCATCGGTCACGGGGAGCGCAAACCCGGCGCGCTGCAAAAGCGCGCCGACGTCTCGTACATCGGCGAAAGGAATGACACGTGGGCTGGCACCTCCGGTCAGTTCGGCCTCTGCGGTCAGCAGCACGTCGCGCAGTTCCTGCAGGGTACCGCTGCCTGGAATGGCGCCGAGAAACAGGCCGTCCGGTTTTAATGCCCGCCGGATCTGGATCAGCGCGCCGGGCGTATCGTTGGTCAGGTGCAGGGCAAGCGGTGAAACGATGAGATTAGCGGAGGCCTCCTCAAGCGGCAGATGCTCCATGGAGGCGGCCTCGGGAGTATTCGCATCCGTCGCGAAAGAGCTCTCGGTTTCGATACGGCGAATGGTATCCACCTTGCCGGTCTCAGCCAGGCGTCGCGCCGTGACGCCGGTTCCGCCGTGAAGTTCGATCGCGGTCTCGAACTGGCGCTCGACGATGGCAAGCCTGTCGGCCAGCTCTTCGGCTGCCATATCGAGAAGAAACAGGGCCTTGTCGTCGCGCCTGGCCCACGCCCGGTGACGGTTTTGTTCGATCAGGGCCTGGTCAAAGAGAATATCCATCGTCTTGCCTGCTCGGCCTCAAGCGCCTTTGAGATCGGCGGGCCGTATCGTTGGTCTCATGCCGCTTGGGGCATCGTTTTCCCGGTGTCGGGAGGAAACTATCGCTCTCGCAAAGGCACCCGTTCGGCGGTAAAGTCAACCTCATGGGTGCTGGTGAAAGTCTGTTTTCGGGTTTGCTGTCGAAGTCTGCGGCCGTGCCGGCGGCGGCGGGAGACATGTGGCGTGCGGTCTTTCGTATGGTCTATCCGCCAACCTGCGCGGGCTGCACCCGCATGACCGGCGGCGAGGGCGCCTTATGTGCGGATTGCTGGCGGGATGTGGCCTTTATCGATCGTCCTTTTTGCGAGGTTCTGGGCATTCCCTTCGCGCGGGATCACGGAGACGGTTTCGTGAGCGCGCAGGCGATTGCCGAACCGCCGCCTTTTGACCGGCTGCGCGCCGTCGCAAGCCATGAGGGAACCGCCCGCAAACTCGTGCACCGGCTGAAATATCAGGACCGGACCGATCTCGCCCGCCTGATGGCGCTGTGGATGCTAAGGGCAAGCGACGGAACGGTGGATGCCTGCGATTGCATCGTGCCGGTTCCATTGCATCGCAACCGTTTCCTGCGCCGCCGCTTCAATCAATCCGCCGAGCTGGCCCGGCATCTGGCCAGGGTCGCCGGCAAGCCCTTGGCTGCCGGCACGCTGCTGCGTGTGAAGCCGACGGAGCGGCAGGTTGGGCTTTCCGCACTTGCCCGGCGCGACAATGTGCGCGGCGCTTTCTCGCTTGCGCCCGGCCGTGAAGGTGATTTCCATGGCAAGCGCGTGGTGCTGGTGGACGACGTCTATACCACCGGCGCGACGGTGGGTGCGGCAAGCCGCGCCCTGCGCAAGGCCGGTGCCGCGGATGTGACGGTTTTGACCTTTGCAATGGCCATTTCCGGGCCTATATGAAACCTGAATGACGACTTTATCGTGCGTTTTACCGCACGTTTGCGAGGGCTTCGAGAACATGGCACCGGTGACGATCTATACGCGGGATTTTTGTGGTTATTGCGCGCGCGCCAAGGCGCTGCTGGACAGCAAAGGCGTGGATTACGCCGAATATAACGCCACGACGACACCGGAATACCGGCAGGAAATGATCGACAAATCCGGCGGAACGACCTTCCCGCAAATCTTCATCAACGGCCAGCATGTCGGCGGCTGTGACGATCTGCACGCGCTGGAGCGCGCCGGTAAACTGGACGCGCTGCTGGCCGCCTGATCGGCCGCGATTCTCGCGGGTATGGAGGATGTGATGAGTTTCAAGGCTGCCGCCATTCAGATGCGCTCCGGCGTCGATCCGGCAAGAAACGCCGCCGATATGGAACGGCTTGTGCGCGCGGCCGCGGCCGAGGGCGCCGTTTATGTGCAGACCCCGGAAATGACGGGTGCGATTCAGAAGGACAGGCAGGCGCTGCGTGCGCAATTGCGTGATGACGATGGCGATATCATCGTTGCGACGGCCGCCCGTCTCGCCGGTGAGCTCGGCATTCATGTCCATGTCGGCTCGACCGCGATTGCCCGGCCGGATGGGAAGATTGCCAATCGCGGTTTTCTCTTCGCGCCGGATGGTTCGCGCATTTGCAGCTATGACAAAATCCACATGTTCGATGTCGATCTCGACAATGGTGAAAGCTGGCGTGAAAGCGCCGCTTATCACCCCGGCGAAGTCGCGCGTATCGCCGAACTTCCGCTGGGGAAATTCGGCTTCGCAATCTGCTACGACGTCCGTTTCCCGCAGCTTTTTCGCGCTGAAGCGCTGGCCGGTGCAGAAGTTCTGACGATTCCGGCGGCTTTCACCAGGCAGACGGGGGAAGCCCATTGGGAAATCCTATTGCGCGCCCGCGCCATCGAAAATGGCGCTTTCGTCATCGCCGCCGCGCAGGCCGGCGTGCACGAGGACGGGCGGGAGACCTTCGGCCACTCCATCATCATTGACCCATGGGGCAAGGTTCTGGCCATTGCCGGCGGCGCTGGCGAAGAGATCATCTTCGCCGAGATCGATACGTCGATGGTGGCTGCCGCGCGTGGCAAAATTCCCAATCTGCGCAATGCCCGCGAGTTCGGACTGGACACTGTCATTCCCTTGAAACCTGCTGGAGGTGAAGCGGCGTGATCCGTTATGCGCTGGCCTGTGAAAAGGGCCATGAGTTCGAAGGCTGGTTTGCCGGTAGCGACGATTTCGACAATCAGTTGCAGCGCGGTTTCCTGTCCTGCCCGGTCTGCAATTCCGTGCAGGTATCAAAACTACTGATGGCGCCTTCGGTCTCTACCGCCCGCAAGAAAGACGAACGCCAGACGCTCGCCATGGATACGGCCAGAAAAGAGGCGATGGCGAAAATCCGCGAGGCTGTCGCCAATATCCGCGCCAGTACCGAGGATGTCGGCGATAAATTTCCGGAAGAAGCCCGCAAGATCCACTATGGCGAAGCGGATGAGCGCGGCATCATCGGCAATGCCTCTGCGCAGGAAGCCAGGGCCCTGCTGGATGAGGGTATCGAGATCGCGCCGCTGCCGGTCTTGCCTGATGACGTCAACTGAATTTCTTTAGAACGACATCACTCAGATCGCGCCCGGCGTTAGCCTTGCGCCGGTCGTTTCGCCAGCATCATGTAGTTGACGTCCATATCCGGTGAGAGATTCCAGCGATCCTGCAGCACGTTGTAAAAGACGCCGGTGCGGTGGATGATATCCATGCCGCTCGCCACCAGCGGCCGCTCGAGTTCTTCCGGGCGGACCAGCTTTTCATACTGGTGTGTGCCGCGCGGCAGCCAGCGCAGAACGTTTTCGGCGGCGAAGATTGCCAATGCGCGGGCTTTGAGCGTGCGGTTGATGGTGGCCGCGAACATCAGGCCGCCGGGTCGTACCATTTTCGCGCAGGTGGTGACGAAAAGATCGACATTGGCCACATGCTCGACCACCTCCATGTTGAGGATGACGTCGAAGGTTTCGCCGGCTTCCTGCAACTGTTCGGCGGTCATGGCGCGGTAGTCAACGCTTACCCCGCTTTCGCGGGCGTGGGTGGAAGCGATGCCGATATTCTTTTCCGAGGGATCGGCGCCCACCACATCCGCGCCCATGCGCGCAACCGGTTCAGAGAGAAGGCCGCCGCCGCAGCCAATATCCAATATGCGCAGCCCTTCCAGCGGGCGGTGCGCCTTCGGGTCGCGGCCGAAATTGTCGCAGATGCGGTTGCGGATATATTCGAGCCGAACCGGATTGAACTTGTGGAGCGGGCGGAACTTGCCGGTCGGGCTCCACCATTCCGCAGCCATCGCAGAGAAGCGATCCACTTCGCTCTGGTCGACGGTCGTCTGTGCGGTTTCGCTCATGGTTCTGCTCCATATTGCTGTTGCATTGAAGTCGGATGATTGCCCTCCGAAGTCAAGACCGGCCGTCCATTCCGGCGGCGATTTATCGGGCGCTCATTGCCGCAGGTGGAACTGATTGGATGCCTTATTTGTTTCATGCTGCGTTCATGCAGCTGCGCGTATTTTCCGATCGTGGCAGTATGCGGAACGCGTACTCGTCCGTCCAACACGGTTGATGCCGACAAGGGCAAAGCGGGCCTTTGCTTGAGGAGAAAGAAGTGAAGAAAAAACTGTTAGGCGCAATTGCGCTGGTGGCCATGCTCGCCGCGCCGGCACTTGCCGAGGCTGCGACGCGCGGTTTCGCCACCGCGAATGTGAATATGCGCTCCGGCCCGAGCACGGCCTACCCGGCCGTCGTGGTGATCCCGAATGGGGCGCCGCTCACTGTCCACGGCTGCCTTTCCGATACGCCGTGGTGCGATGTCTCGTTTGTGGGCGGTCGCGGCTGGGTAGCCGGGCGTTATATTGCCACGACCTACAGGCAGAACCGGGTCTATGTCGAGCCGCGTTATTATCGCGATCTTGGCGTGCCGGTGATCACCTTCGAGGTCGGCCGTTATTGGGACCGCTATTATCGTGACCGCGACTTTTACCGCGAGCGCGACCGCTGGCGCCGTCCGCCGCCGTCAGGTGGTTACTGGAACGCCACGCCGCCCCGCGCCGACTGGAATCGTCCACGTTCGCGTGACGAGTGGCGTGATAGCCGCCGCGACGACTGGCGTGACGGGCGTCGTGATGAATCGCGCGACAATCGGCGCGATGAACGGCGTGATCCGCGACAAGGCGGGCCGAACGACGGCCGCTGGGAGCGTCGTCATGGGGAATGGAACGAAGGTAATCGCGCACCTGAGCCGCCGCGTGGAGATGCTGGCAGTAGCCAGAACAACGAAGATCGTGATCGCATTCTCCGCCTGAAACGGGATCTTGGGATAGGTCAGTAAGCGTTTTCGGCCATTGTAAAACAACGGGCCTTAAGTGCTGCATCGTCGAACTTCAGTCGACATCCAAAATCATAGGCCCGGCGAGATTTCGTCGGGCCTATTCCATTGAATAGTTGATTGGATTTACTGAAGCGGCGTTATTTTGCAGCGGCAGCCTTGCGGGCGCGAGTCTTGGGTTTTGCAGGGGCTTCCGCATCCGGTCCGGATTCTGCCGCAGCGGCCTTGGGAGCGGCCTTCTTGCGCGTGGCGGGTTTCGTCGCTTCCGATGTCTTCAGCAGCGAAAATTCATGTTTGGCCTGTTCCCAATGGTGCGCATCGCGCCCATGCGGGTGGCCTTCCTTTTCCCAGAGTGTATATGCCCGTTTACTGATCCATTCATGTTCCGAAACCTGCATGCTCGTCTCCCGTTGCTGTTGACAGCGCCTATGAGAAGGCGACATTCCGCTGTGGTCCGGCACACGCTCGACAGGAATCAATGCCGGCATTTCCAGAACCCATTACATGCCATGATTTTCCGGGCGTCAAGCAAACATGCTGCATTGCGAAAACGGATTTCCGGCATTTTCTATCTATTGACGCGGTTTGAGCGAAAGACGTTCCCGCAGGATAAGATCAACATTGCGCGATCGCGCCAAGGCCGCCAAGATGGCGGGATGAATGGGCAGCGGAGGAGACGACCTTGGAACGGAGAGCGGAAGCGGATGCACAGGTCATCATCGAAAAACGGGGAGGGACCGGCATCATTCGCCTCAATCGCCCGAAGGCCATCAACAGCCTGACATTGCCGATGGTGCGCGACCTGTTTCAGGCGCTTCAGCGTTTCGAGGAGGATCCTGATGTTTCCTGCGTGGTACTGACGGGAGAGGGCGACAGGGGGCTTTGCGCCGGTGGCGATGTCCGCATCATTCACGATCTCGGCAAGGCGGGCGACCCGCAGGTGCTTGATTTCTGGCGGGAAGAATTTCCGCTTAATTATCGCATCGCCCGCTTCGCCAAGCCCTATATCGCCCTTATGGACGGTATCGTCATGGGCGGCGGCGTCGGCATTTCAGCCCATGGCAGCCACCGCATCGTTACCGAACGCACAAAACTCGCCATGCCGGAAACCGGAATCGGTTACTTTCCTGACGTCGGCGGCTCCTGGCTACTGCCACGCGCACCGGGCGAATGCGGCACCTGGCTGGGAATGACGGGCAACGCCGTCACCGCCGCCGATGCTATCTATGCCGGTTTTGCCGATTATAGTGTTCCTTCGGACCGTCTCGACGGCCTGGTCCAAGACCTGTCGAAGGCCGCAGATGTGGACAGCATCGAGGCGGCGATCATGGCGCACGCAGTCGAGGCCGATGAAGGCGTTTTATCCATCAATCGGGATATCATCGACGCGACATTCCGTTTCGACACGGTCGAAGAGATTTTCGCCGCCCTTTCGGCGCGTGCGGATGCGTTTTCGCGCGAGACCCTCGAGGTCCTGCAAAAACGCTCGCCCACCAGTCTGAAACTGACCCTGAAGCTGCTGCGTCTCGGCCGCGAAAGCGCGAGCCTCATCGAATGCCTGGAGCGGGAATTCGCCGCCGGCACGGAAATATTGCGCCAGCATGATTTTTACGAGGGCGTGCGCGCGGCGCTGGTCGACAAGGACCGTAATCCCCTCTGGCAGCCGGCGCGGCTGGATGAGGTGCGGGAGGAGGACATTGCGCCTTATTTTGTCGCGCATTCCGGCAATCTGTTTCCCGATCATCGTCTTTAAACCGACGCAAAAGAAATCCGGCTTCTTGACGTATATGAAATGATCGCCTCTGAAATCGATGCTTTTTGGGCTAAATTTCCAGTGAGTGCACCCGGAAAGCATGACTGTTTCTCGCCCCTGTTGCCTTCGCCCGCTATGTTGAGCGTCATTCGAATTGCCGGGGGTATTCATGAAACGTCTTCTCATCATCGGTAGCGCTATTGCTGCTCTCTTGGCAGGTGCGGCGCAGGCGCAATCGCCGACGACCATCCTCAACGCGTCCTATGATATTGCCCGCGAAATTTTTGCGGCTGAGAATGAGGCGTTCATCAAGCAGCATCCGGGCGTAACTGTCGACCAGTCGCATGCCGGCACCTCCAAGCAGGCCCGCGCCATCGTCGAGGGGCTGGAGGCAGACGTTGTCACTTTCAACCAGGTGACCGATGTCGATTTTCTGGTGAAGCAGGGCTTTGTTTCCGCCGACTGGAAGAAGGATTTCCCGAACGATGCGTCGCCGTTCTATTCCTTCCCGTCCTTCCTCGTGCGCGCCGGCAATCCCAAGGGCATAAAGGACTGGGACGACCTTGCCCGCGACGACGTAAAGATCGTTTTCCCCAACCCCAAGACTTCGGGCAACGCCCGTTACACCTATCTCGCCGCCACAGCTTACGCCAAGGAGAAGTTTAATGGCGACGACGCGAAGGTTCAGGCATTCGTCAAGAAAATCTTCGACAATACGCCGGTGTTCGACACCGGAGGCCGCGCCGCCACCACCACCTTCGTTGAGCGTGAAATCGGTGACGTGCTGATCACCTTCGAGGCAGAAACCCGCGGCATCGCCAAGCAATATGGTGCAGACAAGGTGGAAGGCGTCGTGCCCTCCGTGAGCCTGCTGGCCGAATTCCCGGTGGCCGTGGTGGACAAGGTGGTCGACAAGCGCGGCTCGCGTGATCTGGCGAAAAACTATCTCGATTTCCTCTATACCGAGGAAGGTCAGCGCATCGCCGCCGAATTTGGCCACCGCGTCCACAATGAAAAGGTTGTCGGCGAATTCAAGGACAAGTTCCCGGCCGTTCGCCTTGTCAACGTCGATGATGTCTTCGGCGGTTGGGACAAAATCCAGAAAGAGCATTTTGCATCCGGTGCGGCGCTTGATACGCTTTATGGCAGCCGTTAATCACAGCGATACACAACAGGTAAAAGACCCGGCGGGAAACTGCCGGGTCGCTTTTTGATGAATTGGGGGCGGGGTTTGAAGCGGAATGTTCTGCCGGGGCTGAAATTATCCCTTGGCGTCACCCTGACTTATGTCGCCATCATCGTGCTCCTGCCGCTCTCGGCGTTGGTGTTCAAGGCGGCAAGCCTCGGCCCTGCCGAATATTGGTCGATCATCTCTTCACCGCGCGCGGTCGCAAGTTATCGTGTTACCGTGCTTAGTGCCTTGGCCGCCACGCTCTTCAACGTCGTTTTCGGGCTGGCGCTCGCCTGGGTGTTGACGCGTTACCGTTTCCCCGGCTGGCGCATTGTCGACGCAATCGTCGATCTGCCGTTCGCACTTCCCACCGCCGTTGCCGGCATTGCGCTGACGACACTGTTCGCAGGCAATGGCTGGTTCGGCTCGGTACTTGCGCAATTCGGCGTCAAGGTGGCCTACACGCCGCTGGGCATCATGGTGGCGATGGCCTTTACCAGCCTTCCCTTCATCGTGCGCACCGTGCAGCCGGTGCTCGAAGACCTCGATCCGGCGCTTGAGGAGGCGGCGCAGTCGCTCGGTGGTTCCGATTTTGAAATCTTCCGCAAGATCATCCTGCCGCTGTTGACGCCGGCATTGCTGGCCGGCCTGTCGCTGTCCTTCGCCCGCAGCCTCGGCGAATTCGGGGCGATCATCTTCATCGCCGGCAATCAGCCGTTCTCGACGGAAATCACGGCGCTGCTGATCTTCATCCGGTTGGAGGAATATGATTATCAGGCTGCCGCCGCCATCGCTTCCGTACTGCTCATCACCGCCTTCGTGATGCTGGCGGTGACCAATTATCTGCAGGCGCGCGCGCTTCGTTATACGGTGAGGGGCTGAGAGATGAGCGCCGTTTCTTCACATCGCAAGCCGCCGCGTGTCGGTGACGCGCCTCTCGTTCGCCGCAGCCTGATCGGTTTCGTGCTGGTCATCGGCGCGCTGCTGGTCGTGGCGCCGCTTATCGTCATCGGCATCGAAGCCTTTTCGCAGGGCTGGAAGGCCTATTCGGCCACCATCACCCATCCCGATACCCGCCACGCCATCATGCTGACGGTGCTAACGGCGCTGATCGCAGTGCCCGTCAACACGGCCTTCGGGGTTGCGGCCGCATGGTCGATCACTAAGTTCGATTTCCCGGGTCGACGCTTCCTGCTGGTGTTGATCGAAATACCCTTCTCCATCTCGCCGATTGTCGCCGGTGTCGCCTATCTTTTCGTCTACGGCCTGCAGGGGCTTTTCGGTCCGTTTCTCGATGCGCATGACATCAAGATACTGTTTGCGCTGCCCGGCATCGTCATCGCCTCGATGTTCGTCACGGCCCCTTTCGTGGCGCGGGAACTCATCCCGCTGATGCAGGCCCAGGGCCGCGATCTGGAAGAGGCGGCAACCTCGCTTGGCGCATCCGGCTGGCGCACTTTCTTTTCGGTTACCTTGCCGAATATCAAATGGGCGCTGCTTTATGGCGTCGTGCTGTGCAACGCCCGCGTGATGGGCGAGTTCGGCGCGGTATCGGTCGTATCGGGCAATATTCGCGGTCAGACCAATACGCTGCCGCTGCATATCGAGCTGCTCTATCACGATTATCAAGCCGCCGGCGCTTTTGCCTCGGCCTCCATCCTCGCCTTGCTTGCAGTAGTCACGATCATCGCCAAGGTGGCGCTGGAACGACGCGGCGCCGGGCGCGGGGCCAAGAAGACCAACGGCGATGCCGCCATCGCCACGGAGACCTGATTCCCATGAAAATCCGCCTCGAAAATGTGGTGAAGACCTTCGATACTTTCCGCGCCGTGCGCGATGTTTCGCTGGATATCGAAAGCGGCGAACTTCTGGCGCTGCTCGGTCCCTCAGGCTCCGGCAAGACCACGATTTTGCGCATGGTCGCCGGTCTCGAATATGGCGATGGCGGCCGAATCTTTTTCGGCGACGAGGACGCCACCAATATTCCGGTGCGTGATCGGGGCGTCGGTTTCGTGTTCCAGCATTACGCGCTCTTCCCGCATATGACCCTGCATCAAAACATCGCTTTCGGCATGAAGGTCTCGAAGGTGAAGCGGGACAAGGTGGCGATCGACGCCCGCGTCGAGGAGCTTTTGCGGCTGGTGAAGCTCGATGGCCTGGGGGACCGTTTCCCGGCGCAGATTTCCGGCGGGCAGCGGCAGCGTGTGGCGCTGGCGCGTGCGCTTTCGGTCGATCCGAAGGTGCTTCTTCTCGATGAGCCTTTCGGGGCGCTGGACGCCAATGTGCGACGGGATCTTCGCCGCTGGCTGCGCGAAATTCACGATGCGCTGGGCATCACCACGATTTTCGTGACGCATGACCAGGAAGAGGCACTCGATCTCGCCGACCGTGTCGTCATTCTCAATCAGGGCGAGATCGTGCAGCAGGGTACGCCGAAAGAGGTCTGCCGCCAGCCGAACAGCGCCTTCGTCATGCGCTTTCTGGGCGATGCCAACCGGGTCTCCGGCGTGGCGCGCGGCGGTAAGGTCTATGTCGGCGATAACGAGCTGCCTTTCTCCTATGCCCAAGGCGACGGCGCGGTGGACATCTATGCTCGCCCCGGCGATCTCGAATGGGAAGATTTGCATGATGGCATTCCGGCCTCTGTGGCGCGGGTTCTCGACCGCGCGGGCGAGCGTCGGGTGATCGCCAGCACCGATGGCGGCGACCTTCTCGAGTTCGACGTGCCGCCGGAAAACGATGTCGCCGCCGGAGACCGCGGTTCCGTCATCATCCGCCGGGCGAAGATTTTCCCGGCGGCGTGAGCCGCGATCAACCCAGAAGCTCGAAGGCGCTTTCCGCCACAAGCTTGCCGTTGATCGTCAGGTCGACCCTGTGGATGCCCGGATAGTGTTTGCGGGTCGTGAAATCGCGTATGGCGCGGCTGATCGACAACGCGCACGTCTCGTCAGGCTGAAGCTCGATTTCTTTCCACTTGAAGACTTTCGCCGAGGCGTCGCCGCTCTTCTTCACGTAATGCACGGCGTAGTCGATCACCAGTTTCTGCGGGCGTTTCGCCGTTGAGGTGAAAGAGGCTGAAATCCGCACCGGATTGCCGAGCGCAACCTTGTCCGGCGTAACCTGAAATGCCGCAAGGGAAATTTCCGCTTCCTCATGCGCGCCGAGATGGGCAAGGGCGGCGGCGTCGCCCTTCTTGATCAAGGTGCGCAGGGCCTGCCGTGTAATCCAGCGCGTATGCGGATTGTCCTTCGGCCATGCATCGATGAGCGCCAGCACGAAAGCGGGATTGTCCTTGGTGATGTCGTTCAGATGATTGGCGACGGATTTGCGCACATAAAGCGCCTCGTCGGCTTTCATGGCCTCAAGGATCGCGGTGACCGGCGAAGGATCGTCGATGAGAGGCTTGAGCTGGAACGACCATGGCAGGCGCGGCCGGCAGCCCTCGCTCGCCAGCCGCCGCACATGTTCGTTCTCGTGCCGTGACCACGTTTCCATCACGGCAAGGGTGGCGCCTAAGTCCTTCTGCAGAAAATGACGGATAGCGAATTCCGAGGAGCCGAAGCGGGTGAAATAATGCAGCGCTTCCATGGAAAGATCAAAATCATCGAGACCGTAGAGCGCCACATATTCCGGTAACGAAATGGACGCGAAGCCATTGCCGATGCCGGGGGCTGCGGCGGTCAGGATTTCGATGTTGCGGGCATAGTCGCCGGGAAGCGTGGCGTGCAGGCTCGTCGCCACTTGCCGCATGCGTTGCATGATGCCAAGCGCTTCAAGGTTTTCGGTGGCGAGCGCCATGAAGGCGGAAACGTCGAAGGGCGGATGAACCGCCTTGGTCTGATCGGCGATATGCCGCAGTTTTTCGCGGTTGAAGATTTCCTTCAATGCCGGTGCCGCCGTGTCGTTCATAATGCCCCCAAAGTTCACTTTTTGTTCTTTTAGGGGATGGTGAAGTGTGAGGCAAGATAAGGCTGAGCGATTTTCAGGCAGACTGCGTGGTTGCAGCTCGCTTCTTCTCCCCGTCCGGGAAGAAGGGCGCGGCAGCGGGATAAGAGGGCAAGGGTAGCGATAAGTCGCGATCTTGCCCCCTCATCCGACCCTTCGGGCCACCTTCTCCCCGGCGGGGAGAAGAAATTTTGGAACACTCAGCTCATCTGGCTGACGAATTTGGTCTCCAGATAGGCCTGAACCGCCTCCGAGCCGCCTTCCGTGCCGTAACCGGAATCCTTGATGCCGCCGAAGGGGACTTCCGGAAGCGCAAGGCCGTTATGGTTGATGGTCAGCATGCCGGCCTCAACCTGCTGGCCGAGCGCATGTGCGGTCTTGACCGAGCCGGTAAATGCATAGGATGCAAGACCGAAGGGCAGGCGGTTCGCCTCAGTGATGGCGTCATCGAAGCTCGAGAAGCGATTGATGATGGCAACCGGGCCGAAGGGTTCGTCATTCATGATTTTGGCGGTGGTCGGCACATTGGCGAGAACCGTCGGCTCGAAGAAATTGCCCTTGTTGCCGATGCGGCGACCGCCGGTCTTCAATTCGCCGCCATGGGAAACGGCGTCGTTGATGAGGCCTTCCAGTGCCGGAATGCGGCGCTCATTGGCAAGCGGGCCCATGATGACGCCATCTTCGAGACCATTGCCGACCTTGATGGCCTTTGTCGCTTCCACGAAACCCTCAAGGAATCGGTCCGCCACGCCATCCTGAACGAGGAAGCGGGTGGGGGCGACGCAAACCTGGCCGGCATTGCGGAATTTCGCAAGTGAGGTGACCTCTATCGCCTTGTCGATATCGGCATCATCAAAGATCATGACGGGCGCATGGCCGCCAAGCTCCATCGTGGCGCGCTTCATGTGCTTGCCTGCCAGCGCCGCCAGATGTTTGCCGACGGGGGTGGAGCCCGTGAAGGAAATCTTGCGGATGACCGGATGCGGGATCAGATATTCCGAAATTTCAGAGGGAACGCCGTAAACGAGGCCGATGACGCCAGCCGGGACACCCGCATCCACGAAAGCGCGGATGAGTTCGGCCGGCGATGCCGGTGTTTCCTCCGGTGCCTTGACGATGATGGAGCAGCCGGTGGCAAGTGCTGCGGACAGCTTGCGGACGATCTGGTTGATCGGGAAGTTCCAAGGCGTGAATGCCGCCACAGGGCCGACCGGCAACTTGATGGCAAGCTGCGAAACGCCGGTCGCACGCGCGGGAATGACCTGGCCATAGGTGCGGCGGGCTTCTTCCGCGAACCAGTCGATGGTATCGGCGGCGCCCATGATTTCGGTGGCGGATTGCGCCAGCGGCTTACCCTGCTCGCGGGTCATGATGTAGGCGATTTTGTCCTTGCGCTCGCGCAGAATGTCTGCCGCCTTGCGCATGATCTTCGAACGCTCGTAGGGGGAGGTGTCGCGCCATAGCTTGAAACCGCGCTCGGCAGCGGCCAGCGCCAGATCGAGGTCTTCCTTCTCGGCATGGGCAATCGCGCCGATGATCTCGTCGGTTGCCGGATCGGACACGGCGATCGTCTTTCCGGAAACGGCGTCTCGCCATTCGCCATCAATGAGAAGTTTGATGTCGGGATAGGTGTGCATTGGGGCTACCTTCATGATGCGGACGATACGGCGGATGCCGTCCGGCCCAGAGACGTGAACAGAATTTTCCTGGCCGGACGATATCCGGCATCGCGGCTTTCGCTGCGCGGAATATGTGTCTGAATATTTCCGACGGGGCTCGTGGAATTGCCGGAAACGACAGCCTTTATATTAAGGTCCGGGCGACGTGTTTCAACCGTGCACACCGGCAATCGGCACGATTTTTCCGCGGCGGAGAATCTGTCATCCCTCTTTCACCCCGGCGCGCAGACGGGGCGCCGCGTATCCGGCTGCCTCAGACGAATCAGATGAGGTGCGCGGTGAAGGAAAGGTTCTCGACACAATTCGGCCTTTGCCCAACCGGGTGAATTATCGGGAGGGTCTCCGCAGTCTGCCACTTGCGTCATATCGGGGCGTGTGGCCCGAAAAATTACAATAAGGCGAAAAAATTATCCAAAGGGTTTACTCAAAACCTAGAGAAAATACGGATAAAATCTCAGTGAGGATATAACACTGATTCCTGATATATATTACTGGCACCGGTTCACTTGAACTTCAAAGGTTGGCGAAAACCCTCGACCTGAACGTTATCGATGGAGAAAAAGCATGAGTTTCGCCCGGGTACTTCTCAGTGCGTTCTTGTCGCTCGCGTGGCTTTCCTGCGCCGAAGCCGGCGAAATTGCCAAACCGCAAGGAAAACCGATATTAACCATATCCGGAAACATCACCAATACGAATGCCGAAGGCGCTGCGGTGTTTGATCGTGACATGCTGGAAGCGCTTGGCATGGACACAGTGGAAACAATGACACCCTGGCATGATGGCCGGGTCCGTTTCGATGGTGTTTCGCTGGCAAAATTGATGGATCTCGTCGGCGCAAAGGGCACCAGCGTCACGGCAGTCGCTCTCAACGACTATGTCAGCACGATACCTATTGAAGATTTTAAGAAATTTAACGTTATCCTAGCGATCAAGCTGGATGGCAATTACATGACAGTTCGCGAAAAAGGCCCGTTGTTCGTCATCTATCCCTATGACAGCGATCCGGAGCTGCAGAAGCAGACATACTACTCGCGATCAGCATGGCAAGTTGCCAAACTGATTGTGGAATAAAGGTGCCGTTTGCGAAAACTTGTGGCGGTGATCATCTGTTGCTTCGTCCTGGCAACGGGCTATATCGCTTTCGTCATTGCCGAGCGGCAGACTGCTCTGCAGAAATTCGCCCGCTACAACGATTCCTGGGCCGTCAGCCAGACGGTTGCAGAATATCTGCGTCTCCAGAACAAGCTGGCCGTATTCGCCCTTGACCCCGGCAAGATTGATCGGGACGAACTGCAGTTGCGTCTGGATATTATGCTGAGCCGTCTGGAGCTTCTGAAACAGGGAAATCTGGGCGCCTTCATCAATGAGAAACAGCAGTGGCGGGATCTCGTAACCCATCTTGATGCGGTTCTGGTCCATCTTGAGCAGCGGATGAGCGATCTCAATCCGACCGAGGTTCCGGATATTCTTTCCACGATGAGCGCGCTCGACGCGCCGATGACGACGCTCGCCTCGTCTTCCGTCGCTTTTGACGTCAACCTTATCGACACCGCCCATGAGGATGTGCGCAAGCTGCATATCGTTTATACGGCGCTGGCCGGCGGCCTTATACTGTGTGGTATCGCGCTTGTCATATTGCTGCTCCGCCAGAACGATCTCCTGAACCGGGCGCAGAAAAGCATGCGTGGTCTGACGGACGATCTGCGTGCCGCCACGCTGGAATTGCAGGCCAAGAATGTCCGGCTCGAACATGACGCCTATCACGACGCGCTGACGGGACTGCCGAACCGCGCGCTTTTCCGGCGGGAGTTGATCGAGAGATTGCGTCGATCCTTCGGCGGGACTGGAACGACAGCCATCCTTCTGCTCGATCTGGACGGGTTCAAGGACGTCAACGATACGCTCGGCCATGACGCTGGCGATGCCCTGCTTCAGGCCGTGGCGCAGCGCCTGTCCGGCATCGGAGGCGATTATGATATGGTCTGCCGTCTGGGCGGTGACGAATTCGCCGTCGTCTCCGACGATCTGAACGAGGATTCCGCCCGCCGCATCGCCAACAGGCTTATCGACCAGATCAGCCGCACCTACCAGCTTGGCGAGCAGGAGGTCAAAATCGGCACCTGCATCGGCATCGCCATATCGCACGGCGCCGTCGACGCGGATGAATTGTTCAAGCGCGCGGATCTGGCGCTTTATGAGGCGAAAGCCATCGGCCCCGGCCGGGCGAGTGTCTTCAAGGTCCGCATGCAGAAGCAGCTGACCGAGAAAAAGTCCTTCGAGGCTGACTTGCAGACCGCTCTGCAGAACGACGAGATGGAAGTCTATTACCAGCCGCAGGTGGCGACGCAGACACGCAAGCTTTGCGGCTTCGAGGCGCTGCTGCGATGGAAACACCCGGTGCGGGGCGATGTGCCGCCCAGCGTGTTCATTCCCGTTGCGGAAAGAACCGGCCTCATCCATTCGCTCGGAAAATGGGTGATGGAAACCGCCTGCCGCGAGGCGATGGGCTGGGACGAGGACATGAAAGTGGCGGTCAATCTGTCGCCAGTCCAGTTCCACAGCACCAGCCTCATCCAGAACGTCATGGGCGCGCTTGAGAAAAGCGGGCTGGAACCCAGCCGGCTCGAACTTGAAATCACCGAATCGATCCTGCTCAACAAGAGCGACCAGACGATCAACACGCTTTCACGGCTGAAAGCCGTCGGCATCCAGATCGCCATGGATGATTTCGGGACAGGTTATTCATCGCTCGCCAATCTGCGCGGCGTGCCTTTCGACAAGATCAAGATCGACCGCTCGTTCCTGCGCGATATCACCAGCGACCGCGACGCGCTGGCGATCGTGGAATTCGTGGTCGGCGTCGGCCGCAGTCTGCGGATGACGACGATTGCGGAAGGTATCGAGACGGAAGAGCAATATGAATGTGTCAGGCGTCTGGGTTGCGATCAGGTTCAGGGATATCTGATCAGCAGACCGTTGCCGGCCAAGGAGCTTGTGGCCTGGAGTTCCGTCTGAGGTGCGCCTGTTTTGGCGGCGACCGCATCTTGCATTTTTTACCACGTCATAGTGTTGCTTGCGAAAACCGATACCGGTTGCCGCAACGATGCTGTAGAGCATTCCCGGTCGATATGGGATCATTGCGGCAAAGCGGCCGAGTTTTGCGAAAAGGCTTGAGACATGGAAATACTGGACGTGCATGGAATTGCCCTTCCTCTCTCTTCCGATGAGGTGTCGCCGGTCATCTGGCAGGCGCTGACCGACGGCAGCTATGAGGCGAAAGAGGCCCGCAGCGTCCTGAAAGCCATCAAGCCCGGTGATCGGGTGCTGGAGCTCGGCTCCGGTATTGGCATCATCACCTCGATCATTGCCGGCATCGAGGATGTTTCCGTCTGGGCCTTCGAGGCCAACCCCTCCACCGCGGCGCTGGCAGAGCGGGTGATCAAGGCCAATTGCCGCGGCAATGTCGTGTTTTCGCAGGGGCTTCTCACCGCCGATGAGCCTAGCTCCTATCCTTTTTACGTCCGCAGGGATCTCTGGATGTCGTCCATGGACGAAAATCAGGGTCCCTATGAAAAGCGCATCGAAATTTCCTCCGCCAATATCGACGAATTTATCGCCAGCCGGGGCATCACCGCGCTCGTTATGGATATCGAGGGTGCGGAACGCGATCTGCTCGGCAGGGCCGACCTCTCCGGTGTGGAGCGGATATTCGTGGAACTGCACGACCATCTTTACGGTCTTGCCGGAGTTCGCGATATCATGCAGGCGCTGACCGCGAAGGGATATGCCTATGATCCCCGGGGCTCACGTGGGCCCTGCGTCCTGTTCTCCAAGGACGAAAGCCCGAGGGAATACGATCCCGAGGTGGACTGAGGCCGCGCCGAATTCACGGAACCGTCCGCCTGTCCTCTCCGTTCTCACATTTGCATGAGGGCGCGGAGCGGGTCGATGCGCGTATCGTAATCGGTACGCCACGATAATTTCATAAACAGCAATTCATTCCCAATTATTGTTGCAATTGTAGCAACCGTTATCCTGCGTCATCATCCCTCCATCAAACCGGCGCACAAAAGGATGCACCGGAGATGCCAACGCAACCGAAGGAGTAACGATCATGGGCTTTGTTAAGACGACAGACGGAACCGAAATCTTCTACAAGGACTGGGGCCCGAAGGACGCCCAGCCGATCATGTTCCACCATGGCTGGCCGCTCAGTTCAGATGACTGGGATGCGCAGATGCTGTTTTTCCTCTCCAAGGGTTTTCGCGTCGTCGCCCATGACCGCCGTGGCCATGGCCGTTCCGCCCAGGTTGCTGACGGTCATGACATGGACCACTATGCCGCCGACGCCTTTGCCGTCGTGGAGGCGCTCGATCTGAAGAACGCCGTCCATATCGGCCATTCCACCGGCGGCGGCGAAGTGGCCCGTTATGTCGCAAAACATGGCGAACCCGCCGGCCGCGTCGCCAAGGCGGTTCTCGTTTCCGCCGTGCCGCCGCTGATGCTCAAGACCGAGGCCAATCCGGAAGGCCTGCCGATGGAAGTGTTTGACGGCTTCCGCTCTGCGCTTGCCGCAAACCGCGCCCAGTTCTTCCGTGACGTACCGGCCGGCCCGTTCTATGGCTTCAACCGCGATGGCGCGACCGTGCATGAAGGTGTTATCCAGAACTGGTGGCGTCAGGGCATGATGGGCGGCGCGAAGGCCCATTATGACGGGATCAAGGCCTTTTCGGAAACCGACCAGACCGAAGACCTGAAGAATATCAGCGTTCCGACGCTGGTTCTGCACGGTGAAGACGATCAGATCGTGCCGATCGCCGACTCGGCTCACAAGTCGGTGAAGCTTCTGAAAAACGGCACGCTGAAGACCTATCCCGGCTTCTCGCACGGCATGCTGACCGTCAACGCCGACGTGCTGAATGCCGACCTGCTGGCCTTCATTAAGGGCTGATACTTTTCCGACATCAGAATGCGGCCGATCACTCGGCCGCATTTCTATTTGGGCAAGGTGAGATGGCCCCGCCAGGCGGTGCGATAGGAAGTCAGCTCCGGAATATCCCCCGCCGTGAAATGACGCTCTCGACCGGCAACCGGCTTGATACCGGTGAGCAGCGCAGCACCCGCACTGGTCCCCGTCGAGCCTTCCATGGCAATGACGTCGGTTGTGGCAAAAGCGGCGAGTGCCTTCAAATAGAGCGTGTTTCCGGCGAAGGGTCCTTCGACGACAATCGGCCCCCTTCGCTCGACGAGCGAAAGGCAGAATTCCGTCATCAGGGCGAGATAGAGCGAGGTAGTCGCATGTCGCTCCGCCCCCGTTGCATCGCTATCGGCGATCCAGCGTGCCGCGTTTTCCGGAAAGGGGCCGGAGCCGCTGACGACGCTCGGCAGCAGCATCATTCCTTTTTCGATAACCCCGCCGAGCGCGGCGTCAATCTCGTCGATTGTCGCTGCTCCGAATTGCTGCGCCAGCATCTCATATTCCCTGCCACCCATGAAGCGGGAGGAAGGAACGGGTCGCCCGAGGGCATCGACATTCAAAAGCGTATCGCGGCTGGGATCCAGCGCATCCGCCTTCCCGCCAATGGCGAAATTCACCACCCAGGTGCCGGTTGAGACGACGGAAAAATCGCCGTCGCGGCGAAGTAGATGCGGCAGGAGCGACGCGTTGGAATCGTGGATGCCGCAATAGACCGGCATATCAGGTGACAGCCCGGTTTCCTGCGCCAGCGATGGGGCGATCGTGCCCAGCACATCGAAAGCGGAGCGGACAGGCGCCATCAAATGCTCGATGCCGAGACGCTCGACCAGCGATGAAAAGCTCTTCAAGCGTGGGTTCCATAGGTCCGTGTGACAACCAAGCGAGGTGGTTTCGGTTGCCTGAATGCCCGTCAGTCGCCCTGCCCAATATTGCGGGTAAGTAACGATGTCGCGCACCCTGGCGAACTTGTCCGGAAAGGTGGTTTTCTGGAAATGGATTTGTGCGCCGAGGTTCAGTCCCGCAGGAAGCTGCGGCGAGCCAGTCTCTATGAAATCGGGCCTGATCTCGCGATAGGCCTCCTGAACGGGTTCGGGGTAGACATGCTCGTAATCGAGCACTGGCATGGCGAGGTCGCCGTTTCCATCGAGAAGTGCTGCTGAAGCGCCATGGGTGGTGATGGAAATCGCGTCGAAACCCGGCTCGCGGCCAAACCGCTGAAGAGCGGAAAGAATGAAGTGCCAGAGCATCTCCACATCGTAATGCGGGTAGGGGCCATCGCGAAGAACGGGGTTCGTCCGCTTCTCGCCGGCAATTTCCTCGCCGCTGCCGGTGTCGATGACAACCACCTTGGCATTGGTCTTGCCGATATCGATGACCGCGACACGGCCCGGTTTGGTGCTGTCGCTCATGGCAGATGGAACACCGTCACCAGGTCTATTGCAACGGGCGAATTGTCGGGATTGCTCTCCATGATATCAGCCATATGCGCCCACCATTTCTTCATGACGGGGTGGTCGGGCAAGGCCGCCATGCCGTGGTTTTTCGGCCGCGTCAGCACGCCGAACAGAATGTTGGTTTCCGGGTCGAGATGGATGGAGTAGTCGCGGACCCCCGCCTCGTGCAGCAGCGCCACCAGCTCCGGCCATATCTCGTCATGGCGCTTTTTGTATTCGGCTTCCTTACCGGCGAAGAGTTTCATCTTGAAGGCGTGTTTTTCGAGTTCCGGCATGGTTCAGCCTCTCATGGCACGAAGGCGACGGACGACGATGGGGATGGCGATGGTGATGATGAGCAGCAGGCCGACGAAGATCGACATGACGATGCCGGGCACGTTCAGAAGCCCCAGCCCGAAAGTGACGAGGCCCATGACGAAGGCGGCGATGACGACGCCCGCAATGGTGCCGGAACCGCCGAGAATGGAAACGCCACCGAGCACCACCATGGTCACCACCTCAAGCTCCCACCCTTGAGCGATTGACGGGCGCGTGGAACCGAGCCGCGAGGTGAGGCAGACGGCGGCGATGCCGCTCATCAGGCCGGTGAGCAGGAAGAGGATGAACTTCACGCGCTCGACGGGAATACCGGAAAAGCGCGCGGCGAAGGGATTGGTGCCGATGACATAGACCTGCCGGCCGAAATTGGTGGCGTGCAGCAGAATGGCGAAGAGGATGGCCATGACGATGAACAGTACGAATTCGAAGGAGATCACCCAGAACACGTAGCCCTGACCGAAATAGGCGAAATCCGCCGGATATTTGCCATAGGCCTGATCCCCCAGCACCATATAGGAAATGCCGCGAAACAGGCTCATGGTGCCGATGGTGACGACGATGGAGGGCAGCTTGAGCCCGGCGACCAGAAAGCCGTTGAAAGCCCCGCACAATAGCCCGGTGCCGATGCCGATGGCGACGAGGCCTGATGTGCCGACCCCCATCTGCACCGCCGCACCCATGGCGGTGGAGGCAAGCGCGATGATGGCGGCGACTGACAGGTCGATTTCACCGGCGATGATCAGAAGCGCCATGGCAAAGGCGATGATCGCCTTTTCAGTGAAGTTGAAGGTCGCGTCGGAGAGATTCCAGGCGTTGAGGAAATAGGGCGAGGCGAGCGAATTGGCGATGAAGATGAGGATCGCGACACCGAGCAGCAACACTTCCCAGCTGGCCATGATGCGGCTGAGCGGCGTGCCGAGTTTGTCGGGAATGACGCGCGGTGCCTGTGACGGTTGGGAATTCGTGCTCATGCGGATGCTTCCTTGCCATGGTCTGCTGCGGCCCGGTCGCGCAGGATGATACGGCCTTTTCTAGCTTCAGCGCGGGCATTGAAGACGACGGCGAGCACGATGACCACGCCTGATATGGCCATTTGCGCGAAGGGTGAAATGCCGATGACGGGCAGCGCGTTCTTGATGACGCCGAGGAACAGCGCGCCGAGCACAGCACCTGCCACCGAGCCGATGCCGCCCGCAATCGAGATGCCGCCGATGACGTTGGCTGCCACGCTGTCCAGCTCGAAGCCGGCGGCGATATCCACATAAGCGACGGCGTAGCGCGACACCCAGAGATAGCTGGCAAGACCGGCAAGCGCCCCCGACAGGACGAAGGCGAAGAAGCGGGTGCGGCCGACATCGATGCCCGCATAGACGGCGGCACCCGGATTGCCGCCAGAGGCGTAGGCGGAGCGGCCGAAGGAACTGCGGGTGAGCACCAGCCAGGCCCCGGCGATGATGAGAATGGCCACCCAGGAGAGAACCGGCATGCCGAGGACCATCGTGCGCGGCACATTGAGGAAGCTCGGCGAAAACTGATGCGCATTCACCCAACCGCCGCCCGAGAGCACGAAAGCCATGCCGCGATAGATGGTGAGCGTGCCGAGCGTCACAACAATGGGCGGAATGCCAAGCCACCAGACGAGTATGCCGTTGATGGAACCTAGAAACGCGCCGATGCCGACTGCCATGACAATGAGTAGCGGCAGGGGAATACCCGGAAAGGCGGCATTGGTCATCGCCACCGCCATGCCGGTAAAGGCGAGATTGGCGGCGACTGAGAGGTCTATGGATTTCGTGAGAATGACCGCCATCTGGCCAAGCGCCAGGATGATGAGGATGGACGTATCATTGAAAATATTGACGAGATTGCCGGGCCGGGCGAAGCCGGGCGCGCGCAGGGCAAAGCCGGCAATCATGATGATGATGATACCCGCCAGCAGCCATTCGCGATTTTTGAGTAGACGTTGCATGTTTGTGGCCCCTCTCAGGCATTGCCGGTGGCGGCGCGCACCAGCTTTTCCGGAGAAAAATCGGCGCGTTCGAACTGGCCCGCCATCAGGCCTTCGCGCATGACGATGGCGCGGTCGGACATGCCTAGGATTTCGGGAAGTTCGGATGAAATCATGATGATCGACAGGCCTTCGGCCGCAAGTTCGCTGATGAAGCCATGTACAGCGGCCTTCGAGCCGATATCGATGCCCTTGGTCGGCTCATCGAGAATGATGACCTTCGGCTTCGTGGCGAGCCATTTACCGATCACCACCTTCTGTTGGTTGCCGCCCGAAAGCGTGCCAACAGGCACCGAAAGCGCGGCGGCGCGCAGATCGAGCCGCGCGGCATATTTGCGCGCCAGCGCGAATTCATTGGCGGCGGCCAGAAACCCCTTGCGCGAGGTGCGGGTGAGAGAGGGCAGCGACATGTTCTGATAGATCGGCATGTCGAGCGCCAGCCCGTGGCGGCCGCGCTCTTCCGGCACATAAACGATGCCGGCGCGTATCGCATCTTCCGGCGAGCGGATGGAAAGCGGCTGGCCGTTCAGCATTACCTCTCCCGAAGCCGGGCGGGTGATGCCGAACAGCGACTGGCAGAGTTCAGAGCGCCCGGCGCCGATCAGCCCGTAAAGACCGAGAATTTCACCCTTGCGCAGTTCGAGGGAGATATCGCGGAATTCCGTTTGGTGGGAGTAGTTGCGGACCGAAAGAACCGTTGGACCAAGCGTGCCGGCCTGTTTGGGAAAGGCATTCGTCACGTCGCGGCCAACCATCAACCGCACGATTTCATCTTGCGGGGTGGTGGCAAGCGTGCCAGCGCCGACCATTTTTCCGTCGCGGAACACGGCATAATTCTCGGCGATTTCATAGACTTCATCGAACTTGTGGCTGATGAAGAGGATCGCCTTGCCCTGTCGCTTCAGATTTTCGACGATGCGGAAGAGATCATCGATCTCCTTTCGGGAAAGAGCAGCGGTCGGCTCGTCCATAATGACGATGCGTGCCTCGACCGATAGCGCCCGGGCGATGGCCACCAGATGGCGCTGCGCAATCGACAGGTCTTTCAGCCGAATGGAGGGATCGATAGTGCTCTCCAGCTGCTCCAGCAGAACCTTGGCGCGCGCATTGATGGTCTTCCAGTCGATCAGGCCAAAACGGCCTTTTGGCGCATGGCCGAGGAAGATGTTTTCGCCGACGGAAAGCTCATCGAACAGCACGGTTTCCTGATGAATGGCGGTAACGCCGGCATCGATGGCGTCCTGTGCGCTGTGGAAGTGGACGGCCTTGCCATCGAGAAGGATTTCGCCTTCGTTCGGGCGGTAAATGCCGGTGAGGATTTTGACGAGTGTGGATTTTCCCGCACCGTTCTCGCCGATCAGCGCGGTGACCTTGCCAGGATAAAGCGCGATATCGACGCCATCCAGCGCTTTGACGCCGGGGAATATCTGGCTGATGCCGCGCATTTCCAGAATGGGCGTAGCGCTCAAAGCCTCTGTCATGTTGATGGTTTGGGTTACAGCACGCATCATTCCGTCTTACCGGTCTGTTTTGATGAAGCCGCGAGGGGCTCCCCCTCTGCCCTGCCGGGCATCTCCCCCTCAAGGGGGAGATCGGCAAGCGGATAGCACCCTGCCTTATGGATCGAGCGGGTGCGGCACATCGATCTCCCCCCTTGAGGGGGGGATGCCCGGCAGGGCAGAGGGGGGTGCCCTCCACGCACTGCCGTCACTTCTCAAGATCAGAAAATCTTCGAGAACTGATCGATATTCTTCGCGTCATAAACAAACGGATCGGCCATCGCCGCTTCGCTGTTTTCACCAACCTTGATCTTGCCCATACGCCCGGCTTCAATTTCCGAGCCCGGCTTGCCATCCGTTTCGCCCTTCACCAGGCGATAGGCGATCTGGGTGGCGGAGTAACCGAGGTCGATCGGGTTCCAGATGGCGAATTCCTTGGTGGCGCCTGATTTGATGGCGCCGGCCATTTCAGACGGCAGGCCAAGGCCCGTCACATAGACCTGACCGATCTTGCCCGCATCCTTGACGGCCTGCGAGGCGGCGAGAACGCCGACCGTCGTCGGAGCGACGATGACCTTAACGTTCGGTTGCGAGGAGAGCAGTCCCTGCGCTTCGCGATAGCTCTTGTCGGCGAGGTCGTCACCGTAGACCGTGGTGACGAGGTTGAGGCCGGGAAAGTCCTTCAGCTGCTTTTTCATCTCGTCGATCCAGATATTCTGGTTCGTGGAGGTGGTGGTGGCCGAAAGAATGGCGAAATCGCCCTTGCCGCCTTCGAGATGTGCCGCGGCCAGCTGCAGGCACATCTTGCCGATCAGCGCGTTGGAGGACGGGTTGAGCTGGAGAATGCGGCCTTCAGGCGCCACGCCTGAATCCCAGGAAATGACTTTGATACCGCGCTGCGCGGCCTTCTTCAGCGCCGGAACCACGGCGTCCGGGTCATTGGCGGAAATGGCGATGGCATCCACACCCTGCGCGATCAGCGAATTGATCACTTCGATCTGGCCTTCCGCCGTGGTGCTGGTCGGGCCTGTATAGATGATCTGCACGCCGCCAAGGTCTTTCGCGGCCTCTTCAGCACCCTTGTTGGCGGCTTCGAAAAAGCCGTTGCCGAGCGATTTGACCACCAGTGCGATCTTGACGTCGGCTGCCTGGGCAACGCCGCCAAGACCCGCAACGGATAGCGCCGCGCTAAGTGCCAGGACGCTCGTCAATGTTCTGCGTGTAAGTTTCATGTTCCTTTTCCTCCCGTTTTGAACCTGTTCCTCTCCCCGGTGCTTCCTCAAGCGACCGAAGAGGAATCCTCCCCATCAGGCGGGTTGGCTGTCTTGCCATCCCCCACCGCCCCGGCGATCAGCAATTCCACGCCGGCATTTTCCACCATCCTTGCCGCCTCGTCCGAAATCCCGTCATCGGTGATGATGGTCGTGACGTTTTCGAGCGGGCATAAAATCAGGCTGGAGCGTTTTCTGAATTTCGAGGAATCGACCATGACGATCAGCTCCTCGGCCTGACGCATCAGCTTCTGTTCGCTCTGGATTACGAGCGCGTCGGACTCCATGATGCCAAGAGCGCCCACGCCCTGCGCGCCGAGAAAAATCCGTCGCGCATAAAAATTGCGGATAGCGTCATTTTCGAAGGGCGAGAGGATGAGGCTCTGATCGCGATAGATCGCGCCGCCCGGCACATTGACGTTGCACTTGGAATGTTTGACCAGATGCTCGGCGATGGCAAAGGAATTGGTCATCACCTGCAGGCGACGCGCCGCCATGTAATGCACCATCTGGAACGTGGTCGTGCCGCCATTCAGGATGATCGCGTCGCCATCATGGCAGAGATCGACCGCCTTGCGCGCAATTGCGCGTTTCTTATCGATATTGACCGATTCGGAAACACGGAACGGCCGTGCGGCGAGATTGCCAAGCTGCGGCGGATGCACCGCTTCCGCTCCGCCGCGCACGCGCCGCAACTTGCCCTGCACATGCAAAGACGCAATATCCCTGCGGATCGTCGCTTCCGACGCATCCGTCAGTTCGGCAATATCCTGCACCGTCACGACAGCTTTTTCCTGCGTGGCGCTCAAGATGATGCGGTGGCGTTCGCGTTCGTGCATGAGATCCTCCTGACGCTGATTTATTCGCAATCTCTTTACGTTGTCAATCAAGAACGATCAAATTAATCAATACCGCGCTGCAACATGAAAATTTATGATCGTTTTTGATTGACATTGTCCTTTTGAATGCGCGATATCTGCCGTCAAAGGAGGCGGGCCGATATCGGCTTCGCGAATGCAGACAGATATTGGGAGGAACACATGACGGGAACATCCCGCCTTCTCGAAAGCCGTTGGGACGACGCCTACGCCAGAACGCTCGATGAGCCCGGCAAGCTGCTTTATCGCTCCAATCTGCTCGGTGCCGACAAGCGCATCACCAATTACGGTGGCGGCAACACATCGGCAAAGGTGCTTGAGACTGACCCGCTGACGGGCGAAAAGGTCCGCGTCATGTGGGTGAAAGGCTCCGGCGGCGATGTCGGCACCATCAAGCTCGATGGGTTTGCCACCCTTTATCTCGACAAGCTGGAAGCGCTGAAGGGCATTTACAAGGGTGTTGAAGATGAGGACCGCATGGTTGGCTTTTTGCCGCACTGCACCTTTAACCTCAACCCGCGCGCGGCCTCCATCGATACGCCGCTGCATGGCTTCGTGCCCTATGATCATGTCGATCATATGCATCCGGATGCGATCATCGCGATTGCAGCCTCGAAGAATTCGAAGGAACTGACGCAGCAGATCTTTGGCGATGATATCGGCTGGCTTCCTTGGCGTCGTCCCGGTTTCCAGCTCGGTCTCGATCTGGAAGCCTTCGTCAAGGCCAATCCCAAGGCGAAAGGCGTTGTGCTCGAAAGCCATGGCCTCTTCACCTGGGATAACGACGCCAAGGCATGTTACGAACTGACGCTCGCCATTATCAATAAGGCGATCGAATGGTTTGCAGGAAAGACCGAAGGCAAGGTGATCTTCGGCGGTGCCGTGGCCAAAAGCCTGCCGGTTGCCGAACGCCGCGCCATCGCCGCCCGGTTGATGCCGGAAATCCGTGGCCGCATCGGCCGCGAGGAACGCAAGCTCGGCCATTTTGACGATCAGGATGCTGTCCTGGAATTCGTCAATTCAAAGGAACTGAAGCCGCTTGGCAACCTCGGCACATCCTGCCCGGATCACTTTCTGCGCACGAAAATCCGCCCGCTGATCCTCAACCTCGATACCGCAAATCCCGATGTCGATGCGCTGACGGCTGGTCTCGACGCGGCGCTGGAGGCTTACCGCGCGGATTATACGCGCTACTATGAAACCTGCCGCCATGATAATTCACCCAAGATGCGCGATCCGAACCCGGTGATATTCCTCATCCCTGGCGTGGGCATGTTGTCCTTCGCTAAAGACAAGGCGACCGCCCGCATTGCCGGTGAATTTTATGTCAACGCCATCAACGTCATGCGCGGGGCGTCCACCGTATCGGAATATCAGGGTCTGCCTGAGCAGGAAGCCTTCGATATCGAATATTGGCTGCTGGAAGAAGCAAAGCTGCAACGCATGCCGAAGCCGAAAAGCCTTGCCGGCCGTGTCGCCTTCGTCACCGGCGGCGCTGGCGGCATCGGCCGGGCAACCGCGGAGCGGCTGGCAGGCGAGGGTGCCTGCGTGGTTCTGGCGGATATTGACGAGGCGGCATTGGAGGCCGCCAAGGGCGATTTCGTCAAGCGCTACAGCGATGATGCGGTGCGCACCGTCAAACTTGACGTGACGCAGGAAGATGCGGTCATTTCCGCCTTTGCGGAAGCGAGCGTGGAATTCGGCGGCGTGGATATCCTCGTTTCCAATGCCGGCATCGCTTCTTCCGCCCCGGTGGAAGATACGACGCTTGCCATGTGGAACAAGAATATCGACATCCTCGCGACAGGCTATTTCCTCGTTTCGCGAGAAGCATTCCGGCTGCTGCGGCGACAGAATCTCGGCGGCAACGTCGTTTTTGTCGCTTCCAAGAATGGCCTTGCCTCTTCACCCAATGCATCGGCCTATTGCACGGCGAAGGCGGCGGAAATTCATCTCGCCCGTTGCCTTGCGCTCGAAGGGGCGGAAGCGGGCATTCGCGTCAACACCGTCAATCCCGATGCCGTGTTGCGCGGTTCGAAAATCTGGAATGGCGAGTGGCGTGAGCAGCGGGCGGCGTCGTCCAAGATCGAGGTGACCGATCTCGAAGAACATTACCGCAAGCGCTCGATGCTGAAGCTCAATGTCTTCCCGGAAGATATCGCCGAGGCGATCTACTTCCTGGCGTCCGACGCTTCGGCCAAGTCGACCGGCAACATCATCAATGTCGATGCCGGCAATGCGCAGAGTTTTACGCGATAATAAGGGACGGTCATAGGCGGCGATCACGTCGCGTTGGCCGGGGAGGAAAAAATGACCGAAACGAAGATCGCCGCCGATGTGATCGCGGCGGAAAACGAAAAGCGCGCCGGCGCACAGAAAGACGACTATCAGGCGCTGGGCAACCAGCTAGCGCGCCGCAACATCGACATCGATGCCGTTACGGCCAAGGTGGCGGAATTTTTCGTCGCCGTGCCGTCCTGGGGCGTCGGCACGGGCGGTACACGTTTTGCCCGTTTCCCGGGCGCGGGCGAGCCACGCGGCATTTTCGACAAGCTGGATGATTGCGCCGTCATCAACCAGCTGACGCGAGCGACGCCCAATGTCTCGCTGCATATTCCGTGGGACAAGGAAGATCCAAAGCGGCTGAGGGCCCATGCCGATGCGCTCGGCCTCGGCTTCGACGCCATGAATTCCAACACCTTTTCAGATGCGCCGGGCCAGAGCCACTCCTACAAATACGGCTCGCTGAGCCATACGGATGCCGCGACGCGCCGGCAGGCCGTCGAGCACAATATCGAATGTATCGAAATCGGTAATGCCATCGGCTCCAAGGCGCTGACGGTGTGGGTGGGCGACGGTTCCAACTTCCCCGGCCAGAGCAATTTCACCAGAAGTTTCGAGCGTTATCTCGCGGCCATGGCCGATATCTACAAGGCGCTGCCGGATGACTGGCGCATCTTCTCCGAACACAAGATGTATGAGCCGGCCTTCTATTCCACCGTGGTACAGGACTGGGGCACCAATTACCTCATTGCCAATACGCTCGGCGAAAAGGCCTTCTGCCTCGTCGATCTCGGCCATCATGCGCCGAACACCAATATCGAGATGATCGTCGCCCGGCTGATCCAATTCGGCAAGCTCGGCGGTTTCCACTTCAACGACAGTAAATATGGCGATGACGATCTGGATGCCGGTTCGATCGAGCCCTACCGTCTGTTCCTCGTCTTCAACGAGCTGGTGGACGCCGAACATCGCGGCGTGAAGGGTTTCCATCCCGCCCATATGATCGACCAGTCGCATAATGTGACGGACCCCATCGAAAGCCTGATCTCCAGCGCCAACGAAATCCGCCGCGCCTATGCGCAGGCATTGCTGGTGGATCGCATCGCTCTCGACGGTTACCAGCAGGATAATGATGCGCTGATGGCTTCCGACATGCTGAAGCGGGCCTATCGCACCGATGTGGAACCGATTCTTGCTCAGGCGCGGCAATTGGCGGGCGGCGCTATCGATCCGGTCGCGACTTATCGTGCGAGCGGCTATCGCAGCCATGTTGCGGCGAAGCGCCCGGCTTCGGTTGGCGGCAGCGGCGGTATTGTGTAAGTTCGGTGTCGCTAGAATAGAGGGAAGCTAAGGCTGACTACACACCTTGCCTCTATCTCGACGTCATCCTCGGCCTTGTGCCGAGGATCTGCCAGCGTCGCATAAAATCGATAGGTAGCAGATGCTCGGGACAGGCCCGAGCATGACGCAGGTGAAGGTCTTGGTCACGAACTCGCCCGCTCGCTGCGCGCCTTCATTACTTCCCCGAAGGCGATTGCCGTCGCACCTGAAACGTATGCTCCGGCCCGGGAAACGCCCCCGAGCGAACCTCATCGGCATAGGCGGCCGCTGCTTCCGAAACCGCCGGGCCCAGATCGGCGTAGCGTTTCACGAATTTCGGTTTGAAATCGGAAAACAGGCCGAGCATGTCGTCGGAAACCAGCACCTGTCCGTCACAGGCCGGCGATGCGCCGATGCCGATGGTGGGGACGGCAAGTTTTTCCGTCAAATCGCGAGCCAGCGGCTCGACGGTGCCTTCCACGACGATGGCGAAGGCGCCGGCCTGATCGACCGCAATCGCATCGCGCCAGATCTTCTGCGTTTCCGCATCCGAATGTCCGAGCGAGCGGAAGCCGCCGGCGGTGTGGACGAGCTGCGGCATCAGCCCGACATGACCGAACACCGGAATGCCGCGGGCGACCAGAAAGGCGATGGTCTCCGCCATTTCCTCGCCGCCTTCCAGCTTCACGCCGTCGCAGCCGGTTTCCTGCATCAGCCGCACGGCATTGCGGAACGCCTGTTCCTTCGATTCCTGGTAGGTGCCGAAGGGAAGATCGACGATGACGCAGGCATGCTCGACGCCGCGCATGACGGCGCGGCCATGGGCGATCATCATGTCCAGCGTGACGCCGACCGTCGTGTCCATGCCGTAAAGCACCATGCCGAGGGAATCGCCGACCAGGAGCAGATCGCAATGCGGATCGAGCAGGCGGGCAATCGGCGTGGTATAGGCGGTCAGGCAGACGATGCGCGCCTCGCCTTTCATCTGTCGGATGGAGGCCGTCGTCAGCCGCTTATGTTTGCCATGGGCGCTCATTCGACAGCCTCCCGTTGATTGATCCTGTCGCGCCCGATGACACGGTTGTCGAGGAGCCTCGTGCTGCCGAGCCTGACGAACAGCGCCACCAACACCGGCCCCGCCTGCAATGAAGCGACGGGGGCGAGCGTATCGGGATCGCGCACTGCGACGACTTCCGGCGAGGCCAGCGGCTCGGCGGCGATGAATTTTTCTATCGCGGCTTCGAATGCGGCGGGGTCGTCGAAACCCTCGCCATAAAGCCGTTCCGCTTCGTCCAGCGCGCGCGGCACGATCACGGCCGCGGCGCGTTCTACGGGGTTAAGATAGACATTCCGGGAGGAGCAGGCCAGCCCGTCCGCCTCGCGCACGGTGGCGACGGGAACGACCCTGACCGGCTGGGCAAGGTCCTCGACCATGCGGCGGATCAGCGTTACCTGCTGATAATCCTTCTCGCCGAAATAGGCCGCGTCCGGCTGAACGAGATTAAAAAGCTTGGTCACGACGGTCGCGACACCGGCAAAATGCCCCGGCCGAACCGCGCCTTCCAGCTGGCTTCCCAGTTCGGGCACATCCACCACGGTCTGCATCGGGCGCGGATACATCTCGGAGACTTCCGGTGCGAAAAGAATGTCGATGCCCGCCTCTTCCAGCAATGCGCTGTCCCGGGCGAGATCGCGGGGGTACCGGGCCAGATCCTCATTCGCACCGAATTGCAGCGGGTTGACGAAGATCGAAACCACCGTCACGTCGTTTTCCGCCTTGGATTGGGCAACAAGCGTCAGATGGCCGATATGGAGAAAGCCCATGGTCGGCACGAAGCCGATGGTTTTGCCCGCACGGCGAAAGTCGGCGGTGGCGTCCCGCAATTCGGCGACGGTTTTTACAAGCTGCATGGGTCTCCTCCGGCTTCCCCAATCGCCGCCCGGCGAAAGGTGCTGGATAGAACTCGATTTGCCGAACAGGGTCAACGGACGCATCGGGATTATATCGATTAACCCTATGACGACTTTCGAAAGAACCGGAGTTCGGACAGATGACGGCGATCATTCCACCCAGAGCGGTTTCCTTTTTTCGGCAAAAGCCAATCGCCCCTGCCGCGCCTCGTCGCTGACGCTGATCGTGGCGATGACGCTCTCGGCAAAGGCAAGCCGCTCGATGGACGGCATATCGCGCATCTTCAGCAATGCCGCCTTTCCGGCCGCGATGGCGCCCGGAGCATTCTGCCGCAACCGTGCGAGAACATCTTCCACCACGACATCGAGTTCGGCCGAAGGGACAGCCCGATTGACAAGGCCGAGACGCTCCGCATCAGCGGCGTTGATCGCAGTGCCAAGATAGGCCATTTCCTGAAGCTGGCTCAGGGGTATCTTCGCCAGAAGCTTTGCCGCCACCATGGCCGGGAAAAGTCCCACGCGTACCTCAGGCATGCCGAATTCGGCATGGTCGGCGGCATAGGCGAGATCACAGGCGGCAACGAGGCCAAGCCCGCCGGCCAGAACCCGGCCGTTGATGCGGGCGATGACGGGCCTGTCGCAGCCCTCGATGGCGCGCATCACATCGGCAATGGGGTTGGTTCCCTCCCGCGAGAGGAACATGCCGCCGGCGCTTTCTTTCAGATCGGCCCCGGAGCAGAAGCTGCGGTCTCCCGCGGCCGTTATCACCACGGCGCGCAGGCCGCCATCACCGGATGCAGTGCGGATGGCCGTCGTCAGGGCGTCCGTCATCGCGGCATTCAAGGCATTGTGCACCTCCGGCCGGTTGAGCGTCAGCCAGAGAACGTCCTTGCGCCTTTCGCTAAGCAACTCATCCGCCATGCGCGTCACCCTCCTGTCTTGCTGCAAGCAGCGCCTTGCCGGCGCGGGCCGCATTCGGTCTGCCGAGATGCCGGCTGATCCAGTCTCCGGTTTTTGCCACCGCCATCAGGTCGATACCGGTTTTAATGCCAAGCCCCTGCAGCAGATAAAGGACGTCTTCGGTGGCGACATTGCCGCTCGCCCCCGGTGCAAAGGGGCAGCCGCCCAGCCCGGCGACGGAACCGTCGAAGACGGAGATACCTTCATCCAGCGAGGCCAGCACATTGGCGACGCCCTGCCCATATGTATCGTGGAAATGCATGGCAAGTTTTTCACGCGGGATGCGGGCAGACACCCGCTTGATGAGATTGCGAATCTGGTCCGCCGTGCCAATGCCGATCGTATCGCCGAGCGAGATTTCGTAACAGCCGAGCGCGATGAGCGCTTCGGCCATCGCCGCTACGTCATCTTGTGCAACCGTACCGTCATAGGGGCAGCCGGCTATGCAGGAGACGTAACCGCGCATGAGGATATTCCTGCCGGCCGCGGCTGATGCGACATCGCGCAGGCGCTTGAGGCTTTCGGCGCGCGAGCAGCCGATATTGTGCTGGCTGAACCCTTCGGATGCGGAGACGAAAACGGCGATTTCCGTCACGCCGGCATCAAGGGCGGCCTCGAAACCTTTCATATTGGGAACGAGCGCCGGATAGGCGGTGCCGGGTCGCCTTTCGAGGCCCTGGAACACCTCTTTCGAACCCGCCATTTGCGGCACTTTTTTGGGTGAGACGAAAGCACCCGCTTCCACCGCCTCCAATCCGGCTGCAGCCAGCCGTTCGATCAGCTCGATCTTGATGGCGGCTGAAACCTCGACGCTTTCGTTCTGCAAGCCGTCACGCGCGCCCACTTCGACGATTTTTACCTTTCGGGGCCAGCTCATTTCAGCCGCCCTCCGGCTCGAAATCCACCAGCACCGCACCGGCCGCGACCATATCGCCCTCAATGCAATTGATGGCCGTGACGGTGCCTTTCGCCGGCGCGCGGATCGTGTGTTCCATTTTCATCGCCTCCATCACCACAAGTGCCTCGCCGGCCTCAACCGCAGCACCGTTGCTGCTCAGCAAGGCGCGGATGACGCCGGGCATGGGCGCTTCCAGGCCGCCGGTATGGGTAGCGGCATCCGCGATATCGACGGGATCCGGCTGGTCGATGCGATAATGCTCGCCATCCAGAAAAAGAGTGTAACGGCCATCCTCGGCAAAGAAATGGCCCTGCCTTTTCCTGCCTTCCACGGTCGCTTTGAATTTGCCATCGTCCGAGAGGTCCCCATGGACATTGATGGCCCGTCCGTCGATCTCAAACGAAAAACCATCCGCCTCATGCGTGACGCCAACGCTAAGCGGCTGGTTGTCAAAGACGAAACACAGCGTTTCCCTTGCCGGCGCGTTGAGGCGGAAGGCCGCCGTCTTGTTCCATGGGCTATAGGGATCTGCCTGTGAAACAGGCTTTCCGTTTTTCTGCCGCGCAAGCAGCAGGCCAAGCGCGGCCATGGTTATCTCGTTCCCGTCCGTTGCTGCCGGAGCAAACAGCGCCACTTCGTGACGGGCGATGAAGCCGGTGTCGAGATCGGCGTTCGCGAAGGCCGCCAGTCCCGCAAGCCGCGTCAGAAAGGCGGCATTGCTGGTGACGCCACAGATCGCCAGATTTTCGAGCGCCAACCGCAAACGCCGCAGCGCCGATGGGCGATCACGGTCCCAGACGATCAGCTTGGCGATCATCGGATCGTAATGCACGGTGATGGCGTCGCCGGCGCGGATGCCGCTGTCGATCCTGACATGAGGGCCCTGATCGGGGAAAACCAGATGGCTGATGGTGCCGATCGACGGCAGGAAATCATGCGCCGGGTCCTCGGCATAAATCCGCGCCTCGATGGCATGGCCGTTTATGCTGAGACCGGTCCAGTCTTCCGGCAGGGCCTCTCCGTTGGCGACGCGGATCTGCCATTCGACCAGGTCGAGACCGGTAATATATTCCGTGACCGGATGTTCGACCTGCAGCCTCGTATTCATTTCCATGAAATAGAAGTCGCCGGAAGGGTCGAGCAGGAATTCCACCGTTCCCGCGCCGCGATAATCGATGGTGCGGGCGGCGGCGACCGCCGCTTCATACATGCGCTGGCGAAGCGCATCGGGCAGGCCGGGGGCAGGAGCTTCCTCGATGACCTTCTGGTGCCGGCGCTGGATCGAGCAGTCGCGCTCGAAAAGCGAAACACAGTTGCCATGGCCATCGGCAAAGACCTGCACTTCCACATGGCGCGGCCGCTCGAGGTATTTTTCGATCAGCATGCGGTCATTGCCGAAAGCGGCCAGCGCTTCGCGTTTTGCGGCGGCAAGCTCCGCTGCGAAGTCGCGCTTCTGCCGCACGATGCGCATGCCCTTGCCGCCGCCGCCGGCCGAGGCCTTGAGCAGAACGGGATAACCTATGGCGTCCGCCTCGCTGCCCAATCGCTCCTGCGCCTGTTCCTCACCGTGATAGCCGGGAACGACCGGAACGCCGGCCTTTGCCATCAGCGCCTTTGCCTCGCTTTTCCCGCCCATGGCGCGGATTGCCGCTGCCGGCGGGCCAATGAAAACGAGCCCGGCGGCGGCGCAGGCTTCGGCGAAGCCGGCATTTTCCGAAAGAAATCCGTAACCCGGATGAATGGCTTGTGCGCCGCAGACATTTGCGGCGGCGATGATTTTTTCGCCGTCGAGATAGGAGGCCCGCGCGGGGGCCGCGCCGATGGCGATGGCCTCGTCGGCCAGCGCCACATGCATGGCGTCACGGTCGGCATCCGAATAGACGGCAACGGTGCGGATGCCCATCTTGGCGGCGGTGCGGATGATACGGCAGGCTATTTCGCCCCTGTTGGCGATCAGTATTTTTGAGAACATCGTCGCCTCACATCCTGAATATGCCAAAACGGGTGGGTTCAATCGGTGCATTGAGCGCGGCGGAGAGGCCAAGGCCAAGCACGAGGCGGGTATCCTTCGGGTCGATGATGCCATCGTCCCAAAGTCTGGCGCTGGCATAATAGGGATGTCCCTCCCGCTCGTATTTTTCCCGGATCGGCTGTTTGAAGGCCTCTTCCCCTTCCTTGGACCAGTGACGGCCATCGGCCTCGATGCCATCGCGACGGATTTGCGCCAAGACGGACGCCGCCTGTTCGCCGCCCATCACCGAAATGCGGGCATTGGGCCACATCCACAGGAATCGTGGCGAATAGGCGCGGCCGCACATGCCGTAATTGCCGGCCCCGAAGGAGCCGCCGATGATGACGGTGAATTTCGGCACTCTGGCTGAAGCGACAGCGGTAACGAGCTTGGCGCCATCCTTGGCGATGCCGCCAGCCTCATAGGCCTTGCCGACCATGAAGCCTGTGATGTTCTGCAGGAAAATCAGGGGAATGCCGCGCTGGCAGCAAAGCTCGATGAAATGCGCGCCCTTCAGCGCCGATTCCGAAAACAGAATGCCGTTATTGGCGACGATGCCGACAGGATAACCGTGGATGTGGGCGAAACCGCAGACCAGCGTCGTGCCGTAAAGCGCCTTGAACTCATCGAATTCGGAACCGTCAACCAGACGGGCGATGATCTCGCGCACTTCGAATGGTTTGCGCGTATCGGCGGGAACGACGCCATAAAGCTCCTCAGCCGGATAAAGTGGTTCTACGGGTTCGCGGATATCCAGCTCCACCTGTTTGCGACGGTTGAGGGTGGAGACGATCCGCCGGGTCAGCGCCAGCGCGTGCCGGTCGTCGCGTGCATAATGATCGGTGACGCCGGATTGCCGGGAATGCACATCCGCGCCGCCCAGCTCTTCCGCACTCACCACCTCGCCGGTCGCGGCCTTCACCAGCGGCGGGCCGCCGAGAAAGATCGTGCCCTGATTTTTGACGATGACGGACTGGTCGCTCATGGCAGGCACATAGGCCCCGCCCGCCGTGCAACTGCCCATCACCACGGCAATCTGGGCGATGCCTTCCGCTGACATATTGGCCTGATGATAGAAAATGCGGCCGAAATGATCGCGGTCGGGAAACACCTCGTCCTGATTGGGCAGGTTCGCGCCGCCGGAATCCACGAGGTAAATGCAGGGCAGGCGGTTCTCCGTGGCGATTTCCTGCGCGCGCAGGTGTTTCTTCACCGTCAGCGGATAATAGGTGCCGCCTTTCACCGTCGCATCATTGGCGACGATGACGCATTCGCGGCCCGAGACCCTGCCGATGCCGGTGACAATGCCGGCGGCGGGAATCGGCTCGTCATAGACCTCGTAAGCAGCAAATTGCGAGAATTCGAGAAATGAACTGCCGGGATCGAGAAGCGCTTCGATCCGGTCGCGCGCCAGCAATTTGCCGCGGGAAAGATGCCGTTCACGGGCCTTGTCGCCGCCGCCTCTCAATATTTTCTCGACGTGCTGCTGCAGGTCATCGACCAGGCCTGACATGAAATCGACATTGGCGGCAAAGGTGGGGTCGCGGTTCAGGCTGGATGTAAGCTTCATCTTGTGTCCTCACCCGTTGCCCTTGACCAGTTCGCGGCCGATCAGCATCCGGCGGATTTCGCTGGTGCCGGCACCGATTTCGTAAAGCTTTGCGTCGCGCAGCAGCCGTCCGGCCGGGCTTTCATTGACATAACCGGAGCCGCCGAGAAGCTGAATTGCATCCAGCGCCACCTGTGTGGCCCGCTCGGCGGCAAAGAGGATCGCGCCTGCCGCATCCTGCCGCGTGATGCGGCCATTGTCGCAGGCACGGGCCACGGCATAGACGTAGGCGCGCGATGCGTTCATCGCCGAATAGATATCGGCAAGCTTGCCCTGCACCAGCTGGAATTCGCCGATCGGCTTGCCGAACTGCTTGCGCTCGCGAGCATAGGGCAGCACCAGATCGATGGCTGCCTGCATGATGCCAACAGGGCCGGCAGCCAGTACGGCGCGCTCGTAATCCAGCCCGCTCATCAGCACCGTCACGCCGTCATTGAGGCGACCAAGGATGTTTTCCTCCGGCACCTCGCAATCGTCGAATACCAGTTCTGAGGTAGGCGAGCCGCGCATGCCGAGCTTGTCGAGTTTCTGGGCCGGGCGAAAGCCCTTGAAGCCTTTTTCGATCAGGAAGGCCGTGATGCCGCGCGGGCCGGCGGACATATCCGTCTTGGCGTAGACCACCAGCGTATCGGCCTCGTGACCGTTGGTGATCCACATTTTCGCGCCGTTCAGCACATAGTGATCACCTTTGCGTTCCGCCTTCAGCCGCATCGAGACGACATCCGAACCGGCTTCCGTCTCGCTCATGGCGAGGGAGCCGACGTGCTCGCCGGAGACCAACTTCGGTAGATATCTGTGCTTCTGCTCTTGCGTTCCCCAGCGGTGAATCTGGTTGATGCAGAGGTTGGAATGAGCGCCATAGGAAAGGCCGATGGAAGCGGAAGCCCGGCTTATTTCCTCCATCGCCACGCAATGGGCGAGATAGCCCATGTCAGCGCCGCCGAATTCTTCCGAAACGGTGATACCGTGCAGGCCAAGCTGGCCCATTTGCGGCCAAAGCTTGCGTGGAAAACGGTCGTCCCTGTCGATCGCCGCCGCCAAAGGAGTAATTTTATCGTCTGCGAATGCACTTGCGCTGTCGCGCAATGCTGCGATTTCCGGGCCGAGATCGGCATCGAAAATGGCGGCGAGATTCAAACTCATCGCGTCTCCTCCTCCGGACGGCATCTGCCGCCGTCCCTTTTGTCAGCAACCGGCACCTCCTCCGCGCCGGCAACCCTTGATTATGGCGCATCCCCCCCGGTGAAGGCGGCGGAACGGCGCACGAATGTCTTGATGGCGAAATTGGACTGGATGCGCGACACGCCGGGAACCGTGGTCAGGAAATCCAGTAGCTCCTGATAATGCGGCAAATCCCGCACCATGGCGTGGATCAGATAATCGGAACTGCCGCTGGTCTGGTAACCGCCCACAACTTCCGGAATGGAAGCGACGTGGTGTTCGAAGGTGGTCAACGCTTCCTTGATCTGCCGCTCCAGCGTGACGGAGATGAAGACGCCCATGTTGCCGAGCAGACGGTTCTCATCGAACACGGCGGTATAACCGCGAATGATGCCTTCCTCTTCCAGCTTGCGCACGCGGCGCAGCGTCGGCGTGAAGGAGAGACCGATGCGGGCGGCAAGATCCCGCCAGCTGACCCGCCCGTCATCGCCGAGAACATGCAGAATCTTCTGGTCGAAACTGTCGAGCTCAATCATGGATCATTTGCTCTATGATATGACTATTTGTTGGATCAAAGATATCGCCAATCAAAAAACTGTCAATCAAAATAGCTTTGAAATGAATTCGAGATAGTGATAGCGTTCACATCAGTCGCGGTCTGGAGGAGATTTGCGGCGGGCCGGTTCCTCACATCAGGGCTGGCCAAGGGAGGTGAATTTGGCTGTGCATGACCCTGTCGTGATCGACGGGGCCGCCCATGCTTTCGTGGGCAGGCCTCAGAACCAATTCCAGTTTGCGACGTTGCCGGCATCAGGCGACGTCGACGCGTTTCATGCGCTTCTGCTTTTGGGGGAGAGGCCGCGATGATGCTCACCGAAGCCCAGCAACAGATCAGAGATATGGCCCGCGACTTCGCCCGCGAGCGGCTTGCCCCTGGCGCCGCTTCGCGTGACCGGGAAAGCCGTTTTCCCAAAGACGAATTGAAAGCGATGGGCGAGCTCGGTTTCCTCGGCATGCTGGTCTCCGAAGAGTATGGCGGGGCGGAGACCGGCGCCGTTGCTTACGCACTGGCACTGGAGGAAATCGCTGCCGGGGATGGTGCCTGTTCCACCATCATGAGCGTCCATAATTCTGTGGGATGTGTGCCTATCCTAAAATTCGGAACCGAAGGCCAGAAGCAGCGCTTCCTGCCGAAACTGGCTTGCGGCGAATGGATCGGCGGTTTCGCGCTGACCGAACCGCAGGCTGGCTCCGATGCGTCAAATCTCAAGACCAAAGCGCGGCGCGATGGTGATCGTTATATTCTTGATGGCGCTAAGCAATTCATCACATCAGGTAAAAATGGCGATGTCGTCATCGTTTTTGCCGTCACCGACGCGACGGCGGGCAAGAAGGGTATCACCGCCTTCATCGTGCCGACGGACACGCCGGGTTACGAGGTCATAAGGGTCGAAGAAAAGCTCGGCCTGCATTCATCCGATACCTGCCAGATCGCCTTTACCGACATGGCGGTGCCAGCCGAATTGCGGTTGGGCGAAGAGGGGCAGGGGTATCGCATTGCGCTTGCCAATCTGGAAGGCGGCCGCATCGGCATCGCCGCGCAAGCGGTAGGCATGGCGCAGGCGGCCTTCGAGGCGGCGCGGGATTATGCCCGTGAGCGCAAGGCCTTCGGGCAGGCAATCATCGAACATCAGGCGGTCGCGTTTCGCCTCGCGGATATGGCGACGCGCATTCAAGCGGCGCGGCAGCTGGTGCTGCATGCGGCGGCGCTGAAGGAAGCGGGTGAGCCCTGTCTTTCGGAGGCTTCGATGGCGAAGCTCTTCGCTTCCGAAATGGCCGAGCGCGTCTGCTCGGACGCCATCCAGATTCACGGCGGTTACGGCTACATGGCGGACTATCCGGTGGAGCGGATCTATCGCGATGTGCGCATCTGCCAGATTTACGAGGGGACCAGCGATGTCCAGCGAATGGTGATCGCGCGGAACCTTTGAGCGTTGTTTCGCGGTCTGGAGGAGACCGCGACGGGAGGAGTAGAATGGACATAACCGAAACGCCACGTCTCAGCCTGCATGTTCCCGAACCTGCGGTTCGGCCCGGCGGGGAGCCGGATTTCTCCAATGTGAAAATACCCAAGGCTGGCTCCGTGCCGCGCCCGGAGGTTGACGCCGCGCCGGAAAGCATGCGCGATCTTGCCTATTCGATCATCCGTGTCCTCAATCATCAGGGCGAGGCCGTTGGGCCATGGGCAGGGCTGCTTTCGGATGAGGACCTGCTGGTGGGCCTGAAGAATATGATGCGGCTTCGGGCTTTCGATGCGCGCATGCTGATGGCGCAACGGCAGGGTAAAACCTCTTTTTACATGCAGCATCTGGGCGAAGAGGCGGTGAGCTGCGCCTTCCGCAAGGCGCTCTCCAAAGGCGACATGAATTTCCCGACCTACCGGCAGGCCGGGCTGTTGATCGCCGACGACTATCCGCTCGTCACAATGATGAACCAGATCTATTCCAACGAACTGGATCCGCTGCATGGGCGGCAGTTGCCGGTGCTTTATTCGTCGAAGGAGCATGGTTTCTTCACCGTCTCCGGCAACCTCGCCACGCAATATGTGCAGGCAGTGGGCTGGGCGATGGCGTCTGCCATCAAGGGCGATACCAAGATCGCGGCCGCCTGGATCGGTGACGGTTCGACGGCGGAGTCGGATTTTCACTCGGCGATGGTCTTTGCCTCCACCTACAAGGCTCCGGTGGTTCTCAATATCGTCAATAACCAATGGGCGATTTCCACCTTTCAGGGCATCGCGCGCGGCGGTTCGGGAACCTTTGCGGCACGCGGCCTGGGCTTCGGCATTCCCGCACTGCGGGTCGACGGCAATGACTATCTCGCCGTTTATGCCGTGGCGCGCTGGGCGGTGGAGCGGGCTCGCCGCAATCTCGGCCCGACGCTCATTGAATACGTCACCTATCGTGTCGGCGCCCATTCCACTTCCGACGATCCGAGCGCTTACCGCCCCAAGACGGAGTCCGAGGCATGGCCGCTGGGCGATCCGGTTCTGAGGCTCAAAAAACATCTCATCCTGCGCGGCGTCTGGTCGGAGGAACGGCACCGGCAGGCAGAGGCGGAAATTGCCGATGAGGTGCTGGAAGCTCAGCGCGAGGCGGAAAGCCACGGCACGCTGCACGAAGGCAAAAAACCGCCGAAAAAGGATATTTTCGAGGGTGTCTACGCCGAGATGCCGCCGCATCTCGTCCGGCAACGTCAGAAGGCAGGGTGGTAAGGCATGGCAAGAATGACGATGATCGAAGCCGTCCGTAGCGCCATGGATGTGTCCATGGAGCGCAGTGACGATGTCGTGGTGTTTGGCGAGGATGTGGGCTATTTCGGTGGGGTCTTCCGCGCCACGCAGGGGCTGCAGGGAAAATACGGCAAGACCCGCTGTTTCGATGCGCCGATCAGTGAATCCGGCATTGTCGGCACTGCCATCGGCATGGCTGCTTATGGGTTGCGGCCCTGTGTCGAAATCCAGTTCGCCGATTACATGTATCCCGCCTATGACCAGATCACCCAGGAGGCGGCGCGTATCCGTTATCGCTCCAATGGCGATTTCACCTGCCCGATCGTTCTTCGCATGCCGACCGGCGGCGGCATTTTCGGCGGGCAGACACACAGCCAGAGCCCGGAGGCGCTTTTCACCCATGTCTGCGGGCTGAAGGTGGTGGTTCCTTCCAATCCCTATGACGCCAAGGGGCTGCTGATCGCTTCCATCGAAGATCCCGACCCGGTTATGTTTCTGGAGCCGAAGCGGCTTTATAACGGTCCCTTTGATGGCCATCACGACCGGCCGGTGACGCCGTGGTCCAAACACGAGATGGGGGAGGTGCCGGAAGGGCACTACACCATTCCCATCGGCAAGGCGGAGATACGCCGTCCCGGAAACGCTGTGACCGTCATCGCTTATGGCACCATGGTGCATGTGGCGCTGGCGGCGGCGGAAGAGACTGGCGTGGATGCTGAGATCATCGATCTTCGCAGCCTCTTGCCGCTCGATCTCGACACCATCATCAAGTCTGTCTCCAAGACCGGCCGCTGTGTGATGGTGCATGAGGCGACGCTGACCTCCGGCTTCGGGGCCGAAGTCGTGTCTTTGGTGCAGGAGCATTGTTTTTATCACCTCGAGGCTCCCGTCGTCCGCGTCGCGGGCTGGGATACGCCTTACCCCCATGCGCAGGAATGGGACTATTTTCCGGGACCGGCCCGCGTCGGGCGCGCCCTTGTCGATGTCATGGAGGCCTGATTATGGCGGAATTTGTTATCACGATGCCCGATGTCGGTGAAGGTGTGGCGGAAGCCGAACTGGTGGAATGGAACGTCAAACCGGGCGATCTCGTCCATGAGGACATGGTGCTGGCCGCGGTGATGACCGACAAGGCGACGGTGGAAATCCCATCCCCGGTGGCGGGGATCGTCACCTGGCTTGCCGTGACGGTTGGAAATACCGTGCCGGTAAAGGCGCCGCTGCTGCGCATCGAAACCGATGTCGCCGTCGCCGCTCCCAATGGCAGCGCGCCGGAAGCGGAAGTGCCCACCCAGATGACGCAAGCGCCTGCCGACATGATGGACACGCCGCCACCCGTTGAAACCCAACCTGCGGCGCGAGAGGCCGGGGAGGCGCCGCCGGCGCCCGCCGCCGAACCGCATCATAAACCGTTGGCGTCTCCCGCTGTTCGCCAGCGCGCCGACGATCTCGATATCGATCTCACCAAGGTCAAGGGCACGGGGCCGGACGGGCATATCACCCATGCCGATCTCGACGGGTTTTTAACCGTGCGGGGACGGCCGGACCGTCCCGAGCCGATAGCGCCCCACGATAGCGCTGTCGAGGAGGTGAAGGTGACCGGGCTCAGGCGCAAGATCGCCGAGAAGATGGTGCTTTCCGCCTCCCGCATTCCCCACATCACCTATGTCGAGGAAGTCGACGTGACCGATCTGGAGGATTTGCGGGCAACCATGAACGGCAATCGCCGTTCCGGGCAACCGAAGCTGACGATCCTGCCGTTCCTGATGCGCGCGCTGGTGAAAGCCGTTGCCGATCATCCCGGCATGAATGCCACCTTCGATGACGAAAAAGGGGTCGTCAGCCACTATGAAGCGGTTCATATCGGCATCGCCACGCAGACGCCGTCGGGCCTCACCGTTCCGGTCGTGCGTCATACGGAAACGCTCGGCCTTTGGGAATGCGCGGACGAAGTCGCACGCGTCGCCGAAGCGGCCCGCACCGGCACGGCCCATCGGGAAGAATTGATGGGCTCCACCATCACCATCAGTTCGCTGGGAGCCTTGGGCGGTGTGGTCTCGACACCCATCATCAATCACCCGGAGGTGGCGATCATCGGCGTCAACAAGATCATGACGCGACCGGTGTGGGATGGGACGCGGTTTGTGCCGCGCAAGATGATGAACCTCTCATCGAGCTTCGATCACCGGGTTGTCGATGGCTGGGATGCGGCGATATTCATCCAGGCCGTGAAGGCGCTTATGGAAAAACCGGCGCTGATCTTTATCGACGGCTGAAGATTCATTCGTAAGAAGCTTTTCTTCCATGAGGCGCTCCGGCTTCATGGAACTGTTTCGGTGTCGGTATAGGCTTGCGTTCGTTATCTTCGGGTATAGAAGAGAAGAACGAGAAACATGTTTTCTCATCATGATCACAGTGGCGGACGAGGGCGCTCCGGTGCCCGGCGGTCCGCCCTCCGCCGGCAACCGAATGAAGAAGAAGGTCCTCCCATGCGCACTCCCAAACCCGTTGTCCTGACTATTCTCGATGGCTGGGGGCTGAACGAGGACACATCCAGCAATGCGCCGGTGCTGGCGAATACGCCCACCATGGACCGGCTTTTCGCCACCTGCCCGAATGCGAGGCTCACCACCTTCGGCCCGAATGTGGGTCTGCCCACCGGGCAGATGGGCAATTCGGAAGTTGGCCACACCAATATTGGCGCGGGCCGCATCGTCGCCATGGATCTCGGCCAGATCGATCTGGCGATCGAGGATGGCAGCTTTTTCCGCAATGCGGCGATGCTTGATTTCGCCGCCACCGTGAAGGCCGCGGACGGTGTGGCGCATCTGATGTGCGTCGTTTCCGATGGCGGCGTCCATGGCCATATCCTCCACGGCCAGGCGGCGGTGAGGCTGATGATCAGCCACGGCCTGAAAGTGGTGGTACATGCCATCACCGACGGCCGCGATGTCGCGCCGCAATCGGCTGAAGAATTTGTGGCGGCACTGGTGGCGAGCCTGCCGCAGGGGGCAAGCATCGGCACGGTGATCGGCCGCTATTATGCGATGGATCGGGACAACCGCTGGGAGCGCGTCGAGAAAGCCTATGACGCCATGGTTCTGGCGAAAGGAGAACACGCGCGGGATGCGGTAAGCGCCGTTGCTCAGAGTTATAGGAACAACGTCACCGACGAATTCATCCTGCCGACGGTGATCGATGGTTATGAAGGTTTCAAGGCCGGCGATGGCCTGTTCTGCCTGAATTTCCGGGCTGACCGTGCCCGTGAAATCCTGCTCGCGATAGGGGCGGACGATTTCGACGGTTTTTCGCGCGAAAAGCCTGTCCTTTCGGCTATGCTTGGCATGGTGGAATATTCCACCCGCCATAATGAATTCATGACGACGGCTTATCCGAAGCGGGATATCGTCAATACGCTCGGCGCCTGGGTGGCAAAGCAGGGGCTCACGCAGTTTCGTCTCGCCGAAACGGAAAAATATCCCCATGTCACCTTCTTCCTGAATGGCGGCAAGGAAGAGCCGGAAGTGGGCGAAGACCGTTTCATGCCGAAATCCCCGAAGGTCGCGACCTACGATCTGCAGCCGGAGATGAGCGCGCCGGAAGTGACGGAAAAATTCGTCGAGGCGATCGGCAAGGGTTACGATTTGATCGTCACCAACTACGCCAACCCCGATATGGTGGGTCATACCGGCGATCTGCAGGCCGCAATCAAGGCCTGTGAAGCCGTGGATCGTGGGCTTGGTGCCGTCGTTGCCGCTCTTGAAAAAGTGGGCGGCGCGATGCTTGTCATTGCGGACCACGGCAATTGCGAAACCATGGTCGACCCCGTGACCGGCGGCCCGCATACGGCCCACACCACCAATCCCGTGCCGGTGATCCTTTTCGGCGGCCCGGAAGGTGCGAAGCTGCATGACGGCATTCTTGCCGATGTCGCGCCCACCCTGCTGCAACTGATGAATGTGCCGCTGCCGCCGGAAATGACGGGCAAAAGCCTGATTGACCTCTAAATAATCACACGCCGTCGCGCGGGAGCGTTCCAGCCTCGCGCGACGGCCCGTTTCTCCGCCCCGAACGAGCCTTGCCTTCATGGCTGCTTTGCGTAGAGGCGGTCGTGGATCAGCATGCCGGCAATCATGGCGCCGACGAAAAGAACGACCGGCGTCAGCCCGAGGGCGAAAGCCGATAGTGCCGGGCCGGGACAGAAACCGGCAAGCCCCCAACCGATACCGAAAATGGCCGAGCCTGTTATGAGCGGCCGGTCGATGCGGGTTTTTGCGGGAAGGCTGAAACCTTCTGCGAGGACCGGTTTGGCGAGACGCCGGCTGAGCAGCACACCCGGCACGGCGACCATCACCGCACCGCCGAGAACGAGTACCAGGCTCGGATCCCAATGGCCGCTCGCCACGTCGAGAAAGCCGGAAACGCGGGCCGGATCAACCATGCCTGAAAGCGAGAGGCCAAAGCCGAACAGGGCTCCGGCGGCCAATGCCAGGAAAACACTTGCCACGGCTGGATTTTTCAAGACAGGGCTCCAGTTATCGTCGCGGCGCAAATACCGGTAATCAAGAAGGTGGCGGTCGCGGCGATGGAGCGCCGGGAAAATCGCGCCAGCCCCATGATGCCATGGCCGGATGTGCAGCCTGAGCCCATGCGCGTGCCAAAACCCACCAGCAGCCCGGCAATGAGGATGAGCGGCCATGGTGAAACGATGGTGATGGCCGGCAGCCGGCCGAATGCCGCGGCATAGATATAAGGTCCGGCCAGCAAGCCGGCGACGAAGGCGAGATCGGCAAGACGCCGCTCCCTGCCGAGCATTTTGCCTATGAGCCCGCTGATGCCGGCAATACGGCCATTGAAAAGAAACAGCAGAATGCAGGCAAGACCGAGCAGCATGCCGCCAAAAAGAGAGGGCCAATAGGGGCTCACGGGGTCTCCTCCTCTGGCGCGCAGAATATGGTGTAAAGGGCCTCGATCAGTTGCGCTGCTTTCGCTTCGCTCAGTTGGTAAAAAATCTGCTTGGCGTCGCGCCGGGTTTCGACCACGCCGGCTTCCCGCAGCACGCCCAGCTGCTGGGAGAGCGTCGGCTGGCGAATATCCAGCTTGGCCTCCAGCTCGCCGACGGAGAATTCCCCCTGCGCCAGCGTGCAGGCGAGCATCAGCCGCGCCGGGTGTGCAAGCGTTTTCAGAAGCAGTGCGACCTCGACAGCCCTCTCCTCCATGGCGGGAAGGGGAATTTCAGCAATGTGGGGGGGCTTTTCCAGCTTGTTTTCCTTTACCATATGCTTCCCTCCAGCACGTCGAGCGGGAATTTCAGATAACGCTTGCCATTCGCCTCCGGCTCCGGCAGGCGACCGCCGCGAATATTGACCTGCAGGGCGTGGAGAATGAGCTTCGGCATCGGCAATGTGCGATCCCGCGCTTGCCTGAGACAGATGAAACCCTCCTCCGTCACGCCGGCAAGATGCGGATTGCTGTGTTTCTGTTCGCCGACCGTGCTTTCCCATTTCGGCGTGCGGCCGCCGGGCTGATAATCGTGGCCGGTGAAAAGTCGTGTTTCGTCGGGAAGGGCGAGAATGGCCTGAATGGACGCCCAGAGTTCGCTGGCGCTGCCGCCGGGGAAATCGGCGCGAGCGGTGCCGGAATCGGGCATGAAAAGCGTATCGTGCACGAAGGCGGCATTACCTACCACATAGGTGACGGAGGCCAGCGTGTGGCCGGGCGAAAACAGCACGCGCGCTTCAAGGGAGCCGATATTGAACCTGTCGCCCGCCTCGAACAGCCGGTCCCATTGGGAGCCATCGGTTTTTAGATCCGGCCAGTTGTATTTTTCCTGCCAGAGCTTTTGGACGCCGGTGACTTTCGCGCCGATGGCTGTCTGCGCACCGGTCTTCTGCTTGAGATAATGGGCAGCGGAAAAATGGTCGGCATGCGGATGGGTATCGAGAATCCATTCCACCGTCAGGCCCTGGCTCTCCACATAGTCCAGAATGGCGTCGGCATTCATCGTTCCGGTTGCGCCGGATTTCTCATCGAAATCATAGACCGGGTCGATAATGGCGCAGCGCCCGGTCGAGGGATCGGACACGACATATTGCACGCTCCATGTGCGCGGATCGAAGAATGCCTTGACGTGCGGAGCCGCCGCTGCGCGCCGTTCCAGCCAGCGGGTGGCGCCGGAAAGGTCAAAGCCGTGCGCCTTGCCGAAAGCCTCGATATCGTCCCTTTCGATGCGCCCATCCAGAGCTTCCCCGAGAACATGAAGCGTGAGCGCGCGGGCGCCGCCCTTGCAATGGGCAAAAACGGGGCCTTCCGCTTCCGCCAATTTCTGCTGGAAGGCACGGATATCGGCTTCGGTGATGGTTTGGCCGCTGACCGGGATAAAGCCATAATCCATGCCCGCGGCGCTGGCGGCGCTTTTTTCCTGGGAATTGCCCGGCTGGCCGGGCTCTTCACCATCAGGCCGGGCATTGACGATGCTTTTATAACCTTGGGCGGCGAGCAATGGGAAATCGTCGATCATCGGCTGGCCCGCAACTGTCAGACGCTCGTTGATCTTCACGGCATTCATCGGCATCTCCTGTTACTATAACTTAATATATATTATTGTATAATGTATATTGTTTGTTTGCAAGGCCGCAAAGTGGCTTCGTTCCGGATATCTCCTGCTGCATCGTTCAGGAAAGGTTCGGAAGAAAATCCTAGAGATGGGATTTCTTCGTTTTGTGACGGCTGGACGGAGATTGCCTGTCTTCTGTATGCGAAAAATGCCTTGCGGCCTGAATATGGAGGCACAAGGCATTTTCGTGGACACCGGTTCGAATTCGGGCTCGTTTCAGACGACGAGCCTGCGGCGTGTCGCTTTCCAGCCGAGACAGATGGCTGCAACAAGCAGAACCGTCTGGGCGACGACGAAGGGCGGTTCATTGCCGTTCGGCGCCAGATTGTTGAGTGTTTCGACCTTGAGAAATGCCTGAACGATCAACACGAACATATTGAGATAAAGGCTGATCGTAGCGGTGATCGTATAAATAATGCGCGCCCTGCCATTCAGGCCGTATCCATAAAGCGCAACCAGTGCAATTGCCAGAACGAGGGTCGAGATGACGCCGACGCCGAGCGCCGGCGTGAAATTTCCGATTGGAAACAGGAAGCCGGTGAGTGTGGTGGCGAGCGTGGTGACGAGGAAAAGCGCCATCATGCGCGGCATCCATCGCCCCGCCGCATAAGCGGGTAGGGCGATCAGTCCAGCGGCGATGCCGATGAAGCTTAGGCCCACATGCAATGCCGTGAATTGGGGAATGGTCAGTCCGAGGATCATGATACGTCTCCCTCTATTCGGTTTTGGCTGCACGATACCGGCTGGCGGCAAGTGCATGCGACAGATTGGGCCTTAACGCCGCGCGCGCTGCAAGGAAATTTTCAAGATCAGCCGTATCCGGCAGGGACGGAATGGTCAGTGCTTCGCCGAGGTCGAGACCGGCAAGGGCCGCATCCACCATTTCGTAAACATCCATGACCATGGCGGCCGGAATGGCGTCGAGCCGTTCCTCTTCCCAGATCGCGGTGCGGGTGATGCCCGGCAGGACGGCCTGAACTCGCACGCCGGAGGGGGAAAGCTGCGCCTGCAGCGCCTCGGTGAAGGCAAGCACGAAGGCCTTGGTGGCCGGGTAGACGGCGGTGAATGCCGCCGGCATCAGCGCCGTGACCGAAGTGATGTTGATGATCGTGCCCTTGCCATCGTCGGCAAGACGCGGCGCGATGGCCGCTGCGAGCCGGGTGACGGCAAGGATGTTGAGGTTGATCATCGTTGTCACATAGGCCGGGTCCAGCGCCGTGATTGCGCCTTCCCCGGCAATACCGGCATTGTTGACGAGGCCGGTAATCCGCCGGTCGTCGCGCAGCCGCACTTCCACCTTTTCGAGGTCTTCCGCCTTGGCAAGATCGGCGGAGAGAACCTCGACTGCGATGTGATGATCCTTTTCCAACCGTGCGGCCAATGCTTTCAGCTTTTCGGCACGCCGCGCCACGAGGATGAGGTCATGGCCGCGTTTTGCCAGACGTTCGGCATAGACCGCACCGATGCCATCGGATGCGCCGGTGATGAGAAATGTATTCTGTGTCATATCCGTGTCTCCTTTGTGCTGCGGTTTCAGGCGTTGATGAAGGCGAGAAGGTCGGTGTTGAACCGGTCCTGATGGGTCTGCGTCAGGCCATGGTCGGCGCCCTCATAGATTTTGAGCACCGCATGTTTGACTATTCTGACCGTGGAGAGCGCCGAAGCGCCGACCGGCACGATCTGATCGTCATCGCCGTGCAGAACCAGCGTCGGCTTGTCGAAAGCCTTCAGGTCCTGATGGAAATCGCTTTCCGAAAAGGCGCGAATGCTGTCGAGCTGACCTTTCAGGCCGCCCATCATGCCCTGCCGCCAGAATTCGTCGCGGATGCCTTCGGATATCACGGCGCCTTCGCGGTTGTAGCCGTAGAAGGGAATGGTCAGGTCCTTGAAAAACTGGCTGCGATTGTCATAGGTGCCCTTGCGGATGCCGTCAAAAACATCGATTGGCAGGCCGATGGCATTGCTTTCCGTCTTCAGCATCAGCGGCGGCACCGCGCCGATGAGGGCGATCTTGGCGACGCGGGCCGTACCATGACGGCCGATATAGCGCGTCACCTCGCCGCCGCCGGTGGAATGGCCGACCAGAATGATGTCGTGAAGATCGAGCTGTTCGATCAGCTCGGCCAGATCGTCGGCATATTGATCCATGGTATTGTTATGCCAGACCTGATCGGAGCGGCCGTGGCTGCGGCGGTCATGGGCGATGGTGCGGAAACCGTGATTGGCGAAGAACACCATCTGCGCATCCCAGGCATCGGCGCTGAGCGGCCAGCCATGGGAGAAGATGATGGGTTGCCCGTCTTTCGGGCCCCAGTCCTTGTAGAAGATATGCGTTCCGTCTCTGGTGGTGATCGTTGTCATGGCTTTCTCTCCTGTTGCAGGGAGCTTGCTTGCGTCCCGTGGGAATAGAGATACTCTGGAGACAGCCGGGACTGGATTGGCGCTTCTGACAGAAAACGAGCCAAAACTGACAAAACGGGGTGTGGGTCATGGCAGGTGTAACGGGAAGCGCGCTGGAAGTGGGACTGGTCCTCTATAGGGACTGTCAGATCGCCATGGTGCATGGGATCACCGATCTTTTTGCCATCGCGTCGGTATTTTCTCAGGATCGCGGCGGGCCGAAATTGCGGGTCAGTCACTGGAGCATGGGGGAGGGCGGTGAATTCGCGCGCTGTCAGGATACCGATCCAGGGCCGGGGCATCCCGGTATCTTTATCGTACCCGGGAGGCTGACCGGGCCAGCCGAAATCGAGGAAGCGGAGCCTTACGCCCGCTGGCTGCTGGATCGGCATGCGCAGGGGGCGACGCTTGCCGCCAGTTGCGGCGGCTCCTTTATGATTGCGGCAACGGGCCTCCTGTCCGGCCGCCCGGCTACCACCCACTGGTTGTTTGCCGAGCGTTTCCGCGAGCGTTTTCCCGATATCCGGCTGGAGATAGACAAGATCGTCATCGAGGATGGCGATATCATCACGGCTGGCGGGCTGATGGCATGGACAGATCTTGGCCTGCGCATCGTCGACCGGCTTCTCGGACCTTCGGTGATGATCGAGACCGGCAAGTTCCTGCTGATCGATCCCTCGGGGCGTGAACAGCGCCATTATAGCAGCTTCGCCCCAAGGCTGACGCATGGCGACGAGCCGATCCTGAAGGTGCAGCACTGGCTGCAGGCCCGCGCCGGGCGGGCGACGAGCGTTACCGACATGGCCGGCCATGCAGGGCTGGAGGAGCGGACCTTCCTGCGCCGCTTCAAGGCCGCCACCGGCATGAAGCCCATCGAATATGTCCAGCATCTGCGTATCGGCAAGGCGCGGGAACTGCTGGAATTCACCCGCCGTTCTGTCGATCAGATCGCCTGGTCGGTGGGTTATGAGGACGCGGCCGCCTTTCGCCGGGTGTTCCACCGCATTCTCGGCCTCTCGCCGGGTGAATATAGAAGCCGCTTTTCCAGCAGTTCGGCCATGGCTGCGGCGTGAGGGCGGCCGACCGTCCCGGCGGTGCGCGGCCCTTGCAATGTGGCGGGTGTTTGCTAACATGCCAGACAAGTTTGAAACAGGTGGGCCGGAATGGACGTTGAGAGCAACACGAAGCAAGGGGTATCGCTCGCGGCGAAAATCAGTTCGGCATTGCGGCGGGATCTGTCAGAAGGCGTTTTTCGCCCCGGCGACCGTCTTCCAAGCGAAAGCGAACTCACGCGGGAATATTCTGTGAGCCGCACAGTGGTACGCGAAGCCATCGCCATTCTACGCGCCGACGGCCTCGTTGAAGCCCGCAAGGGCGCGGGCGTTTTTGCCGTCGAAGTAAAGCCGGCCAAGGAGCTGCCTTTTAACGATCTGGCCGTGGGACGGATTTCCTCGGTGATCGAGTTGCTGGAATTGCGCACGGTCTTTGAGGTTGAATCCGCCGGGCTTGCGGCATCGCGCCGTTCCGCCGTGCAGGTGGAGGCGATTGTGGATGCGCACCGGCGCGTCGGCGACTGTCTCGCCGCCGGTTTGCCGACGCGGGACGCTGATTTCGAGTTCCATCTGGCCATTGCGCAGGCGACGCAGAACAGGAGGTTTCCCGAGTTTCTTCAGCTCATTCGCACCGGCATCATTCCTCGCGGCGAATTGCAGGGGGCAGCGCCCGGATCGCGTCCGAAGGACTACAACCTGCATCTCCAGGAGGAGCATGCGAGGATTGTCGACGCCATCATCGAAGGTGATGCCGATGGCGCCCGCCAATATATGGCGGCGCATTTGCGCGGCAGTCTTGAGCGCTACAAAGTGCTTCTGCGCTCCCGCACTGCCGCTGAGTGATCCAGAAATTGTTCATGAGTCAATGGGTTAAACGGTCGCTCGCCGATAAAAGGCTAGCGAGGCGGCGAGCGTCAGAAGCGCGCCGCCGCAAATCCGGTCGAGCCACAGGGCTCCGGATTTCCGCAGCAGCCGGACGGCCTGCGAGCCGAGCAGCGCATATCCGAACATCACGATGAAATCGATGGCGGCGAAGATCAGCGCAAGCGCCGCATATTGCTGGAGCTGCGGTGCAGCGGGATCGATGAATTGCGGCAGGAAAGCGGAAAAGAACAGATATCCCTTGGGGTTGGTGACCGCCACGAGAAAGCTTTTGAGGAAAATCGAGGGAACGGAAGCAGCCCCGTTGGCCTCTGCCGGTTGAAGGGCGCCATCGAGCATGCCTCTTGAGCGCAAAAGCATGATGCCGAGGAAGGCTAGATAGCAGACGCCCATCCATTTGACGACACCGAACCAGAATTCGGAAGCGGCGAGCAACGCCCCCAATCCTAGTGCTACTGCGCCGATCAGGACAAAATCCGAGAGAACAGCGCCAGCCATGCCGCTCATGGCGCGGCGTACTCCGAATCTTGAACCATTTGTAAGCGCGAGCAAAACGGTAGGGCCGGGCGTGGCAATGCCGATAAAAGCGACCACGGCAAATGCCAGAAGTGTCACGTCAACCATATTTCTCCCCCCTGAAGGCGCGGGTGTCATCGGCATCATCGCCGGGGCAGGCGTCCGCGCATTCTGCGCGGTGGGAGAATACAGGCTTTTGCTGGCGCCACAATGCATGTGCTTTTCCCAAAGCAGAAAGAAAGCCCGACGGTTTCGGCACGCCTTCAGGTTCCTGGGCAATACGGATTTCGCCGGTACTCGCTTGACAGCCTCCAACACCTGTGACAACTTGTGGATAGTTGTCAGACAGGATTGCGCTTTGGTCACTTGCGCAATCGATCTCTGGCAAGGGAGGAATCATGTCAAAAAGACGCCTTTCGCTTTATGGCCTTTCCGGCCAGATCGGAAGTATTGCGGTTACGCTGCTTGGATTGCTGCTGCTGACCTTTTTTATCGGCCGCCTGATGCCCGCCGATCCCGTGCGGGCGATTGTGGGCGAGGACGCGACGCGCGAAACCTATGAACAGGTCTACCATGCGCTCGGTTTCGACCGTCCGCTCTGGCAGCAGTTCATCTATTATCTCGGCGATGTCTTCACCGGCGATTTCGGAACCTCGATCCGCACGGGCCAGCCCGTCATCCAGGATATCATACGCGTCATGCCCGCGACGATGGAGCTTGCGACCTTCGCGATCCTGATCGGCGCTGGCCTTGGCATTCCCATGGGCGTTTATGCCGCGGTCAATAAAGACCGCTGGCAGGATCATCTGGTACGCGTCCTCAGCCTGTTCGGCCATTCCATGCCGATTTTCTGGACCGGCATGATCGCGCTGATCGTTTTTTACGCCCATCTCGGCCTTGTCGGTGGCGGTGGCCGTATGGACCAGTTTTATATCGGTCTGGTGGAGGAGCGCACCGGCTTTCTGTTGATCGACAGCCTGCTTGCGGGCGATATGGAAGTGTTCTGGTCGGCCATCAACCACCTCATCCTTCCCGCCGCGCTGCTCGGTTATTCCTCCTCGGCCTATATCACCCGCATGACGCGTAGCTTCATGCTGGACCAACTGGGCCAGGAATATGTGACGACCGCCCGCGTTAAAGGCCTGTCGCAACGACAGACGGTGTGGCTGCACGCGTTTGGGAATATTCGCGTGCAGCTCGTCACCATTATCGCCCTTGCTTACGGTTCGCTGCTGGAAGGGGCGGTTCTCATCGAGACCGTCTTCGCCTGGCCGGGATTCGGGCAATATCTCACCAGCAATCTTATCATCGGTGACATGAATGCCGTGATGACCTGCGTTTTGATCGTCGGCGTCATCTTTATCGGGCTCAATCTCCTGTCCGACATTCTCTACCGCTTTTTCGATCCGAGGACCCGCTGATGACGGCCCGCGCAGAAACCTCCTTCCGCCTTCCGGCGCCCTTGAACGCGCTGAAGAACATCGTCGTTTTCCTGCTGAAAAGCCCGACATCGGTCTTCGGCCTGGCCGTCCTGCTGTTGCTCGTCATCGCCGCGATTTTCGCTCCCTGGCTAGCGACGCATGACCCCTACGCGCAGGATCTCGCCAACACGCTGCAGGCGCCGGGTAATGGCCACGTCTTCGGTACGGACGAGTTGGGACGGGATATCTACAGCCGCCTTCTCTGGGGCGCACGCATCACGCTCACCATCATCTCGCTGGTGTCGATCATCGTCGGTCCCGTCGGCCTTCTGGTCGGCACGGCTTCCGGTTATCTCGGCGGCAAGTTCGATACGGTGATGATGCGCATCACGGATATCTTCCTGTCCTTCCCGAGCCTCATCCTGTCGCTCGCCTTCGTCGCAGCACTTGGGCCAAGCCTCAACAATGCGATCATCGCGATCGCGCTCACTTCATGGCCACCGATTGCGCGCCTCGCACGCGCCGAGGCCATGACCTTCCGCAAGGAGGATTACATTGCCGCCGCAAGGCTTCAGGGCGCCTCTCCGCTGCGCATCATCGTCAAATCGATCATGCCCATGTGCCTGCCTTCTGTCCTGATCCGCCTGACGCTGAATATGGCGACGGTCATCCTCACCGCCGCCGGCCTCGGCTTCCTCGGTCTCGGCGCGCAGCCGCCGTTGCCGGAATGGGGAGCGATGATCGCGACCGGACGCCGCTACATGCTCGACAGCTGGTGGCTCGTCACCTTCCCCGGCGTTGCGATCCTTTCCGTCAGCCTTGCTTTCAACCTGCTGGGTGACGGCCTGCGGGATGCGCTCGATCCAAAGCAGATGAACCGGAGATAGGGCCATGGAAAAACCAATCCTCGATGTCGAAAATCTCCGCATTCGCTATGGCGGCTCGCCCACCGAGGCGGTGCGCGGCATCTCCTTCACCCTTGGTCGGGAACGGCTTGGTATTGTCGGCGAAAGCGGCTCGGGTAAATCCACCGTCGGCAGGGCGCTGCTGCGGCTCCTGCCATCGGCGACAATAACCGCCGACAAGCTTGATTTCGACGGTCTCGATCTTCTGTCTCTGAGTGAAAAGGAGATGCTCAAGGTTCGCGGCCGGCGCATGTCGATGATCCTTCAGGATCCGAAATTTTCCCTCAATCCCATCCGCCGTGTCGGCGATCAGGTAACGGAAACCTATCTGCGCCACTTCAAGGCTTCGAAATCGGAAGCCCGGGAAAAGGCGCTGGCCATGCTGGATGCCGTGAAAATCCGCGACGCCGCCCGCGTCTACGAGCAATATCCGCATGAAATTTCCGGCGGCATGGGCCAGCGTGTGATGATCGCCATGATGTTGCTCGCCGATCCAGATCTCGTCATTGCCGATGAGCCGACCTCGGCGCTTGACGTGACGGTGCGGTTGCAGGTCCTGAATATTCTCGACGGTCTGGTGCGGGATCGCGGCATCGGCCTCATCATGATCAGCCACGATCTCAATCTCGTGCGCAATTTCTGCGACCGGGTACTCATCATGTATGCCGGCCGGGTAGTGGAAACGCTCGCCGCACGCGATCTCGATCAGGCGAAGCACCCCTATACGCGCGGCCTTCTGGCGGCGCAGCCGCGCATCGGCGGCAGGCGTGCGCCACTTGCGGTGCTCGACCGCCGCCCCGAATGGCTGGAGGAGAACGTATAATGGCCGTTTCAGTCGAAACCCGCGATCTTTCAATCACCTTCGGCAGCGGCCCTACTGCGCTGAACGTGCTGCCTTCCGTATCCTTCCGCGTCGAGCCGGGCGAATGTTTCGGGCTGGTCGGCGAAAGCGGTTCGGGCAAATCCACCGTCCTTCGCTGCGTGTCGATGCTCAACGATTTCTGGACCGGCGACATCCTCATCGATGGCAGGTCGGTGCGCGATATGCCGTTGATCGAGCGGTGCCGCATGCTGCAGATGGTGTTTCAGGATCCCTACGGGTCGCTGCATCCGCGCCAGTCGGTGCGCACCGTGCTTTCGGAATCGCTAGCCATCCACAAGCTCGGCGACCGCGAAGAGCGCATGCGCAAGGCCATCACGGATGTAGGCCTGCCCGTAGCCTTTCTGGATCGTTTCCCGCACCAGCTTTCCGGCGGCCAGCGGCAGCGTGTGGCGATTGCCCGGGCGCTGATCCTTGAACCGTCACTGCTTCTGCTAGACGAGCCGACGTCTGCGCTCGATGTTTCTGTGCAGGCGGAAATCCTCAACCTCCTCCAGCGCCTGCGGGAAGAGCGTGGCTTCACCTATATCATGGTGACCCACGATCTCGCCGTCGTCGATCACATGTGCGACCGCTTCGCGGTGATGCTGCGCGGTGAAATCACCGAAACCCTGCCGCGCGACGCTATCGCCGGCAATGGCGCGACGCATCCCTATGCGCGCGAACTGATCGGCGCCTCTCTGGAATATGAAGGCGCGTGACGGCTCCAAGAACCTGACCGTCCTCCTCCGGGGCGTTGCGATAACAACATCCTCCTTCCTTGCCCGGCTTCACTGCCGGGCATTTTTTTGGAGTGATGCCGGGCGTGGGGTGAAAAAAGAAAAGGCGCGGGTTTAGCCGCGCCTCAGGGATTGCAGACGACATTCTACTACCATATTGGCTTCCCTCCGCCTTCATCCTCGGGTCAATCCCGAGGATGAAGGCTTATGGATGCATCACCGCTCCTTGCTCACCTCTTCAAACCGCGAAAGCCAGGGGCTGACGATCATGCCCTTGACGTCGCTGCGGAAGGCGGCGGTGTCGATGACTTCGGAGAAGGGCTGAATGGACATGACGATCTCGTCCATATAACCCTGCAGGTCCTCATAAAGCTTTGTCTGTTTCGCCACGTCGCGCTCGACCAGCGCCGCCTCGATCATCTTGTTCAGCTTCTCATCGAAAAAACTGGTGCGCCAGCTCTGGTAATTGGTGAGCTTCGCGTCATCGGCATTGTTGGGATTATAGGCGATGGAGCGCAGATTATTGTCCGGATGCGGCTGCTGGCCGCCGCCGCCGCGGCCGAGCAGCAGTTCGAAATTTCGCTCGCGCATCGCGCCGTAAATCTGATCGCCGGAGCCGCTGATCAGTTCGGCCTGAATGCCGGCCTGGGCCAGCGTGTTCTGGATCGCCGTTGCCGCTTTCATGAAGGGGTCTTCCGAAAGCACACGCAGCGTCGTCTTGAAACCGTTCGGATAACCGCCTTCGGCCAGAAGCGCCTTGGCTTTTTCGATGTCGAGCTTGTAGCCCTGATCCGGAAGCGAACCCATCACACCGGTGCTGAGGGAGCGCTGATGCAGCTTGCCGTAATAGGGCATGACCGCCTTGTCGAGGCCGGCGTAATCGATCAGGTAACGCAGGGCCTCGCGCACCTTCTTGTTCGCAAATTTCTCATCCTTCATCGAAACGCTGAGGTAATAAAAACCGGAGCCGGGCGTGGATTCGATGGTGATAGCCTTGTCGGCCTCAAGCGATTTCAGATCCGGGGCCTGCAAGGAGTAGGCGACGTCGATATCGCCTTTTTCCAGCATCAGCCGCTGCGATTGCGATTCCGGCAGATGGCGCATCAGGATGCGCTTCATGCTGGCCTTCTCCCCCCAATAATCATCGTTGCGGGTGAGGATGATATATTCGTTGGATTTCCATTGCGTCAGCTTGAACGGGCCGGAACCGGCGGAATTCAGTGTCAGCCAAGCGCCGCCGAGATCGCCGTCCTTTTCATTCTCAAGAGCCATCTTGCTGTCGATGATCGAGCCTGGGCCGTTCTGCGCAAGGATCATCAGGAGAAGGTTGGGATCGTCCGGCTTCGGAATATTCAGTACGAAAGTCTGGTCGTTTTCGGCGACGAAGAGCTTGTCGGCCTCTTCCAGCTTGAAACCGCGGGTTTTCAGGAAGGACGACTGCGCCAGATTGCGGGCGAGCAGCCTCTTCAGGCTCCAGGCCACGTCCTTGGCCGTCACAGGGTTGCCTGAAGCGAATTTCGCTTCGCCGCGCAGATGGAAACGGATGGATTTGCGGTCTTCGGCAATTTCCCAGCGTTCGGCAAGGCGTGGCTGGACGCTGCGGTCTTTCGGTGAAAGCACGACCAGCGTGTCATAAACGTTGTTCAGAACCTGCACGGTCTCGCGGCCGGTAATGGCGGCGGGATCGAGGGTCAGGATATTGCTCATGGTCGTGGCGACGATGAGCTGGTCTTTCGGCGTTTCGGCGAAAACACCGAGCGGCATCGCGCCGATCAGCAAGGCGCCAAGCGCTGCGGTTGCAAGAAAATGTTTCATTTTTCCTCCCAATACGGCCGGTTCATACGGCCTTTCCACGTTTTGATCCACGCGCCTGGTTCCTCCACAGGTGTCGCTTGATCAGCCAAGAATCTCTCTGACCTGAGCTGCGAGCGCCCGGCCGATTGCGGTCGTTGCCGGCGCATCCAGATGCACGCCATCCACCGGTGAGGCGCTGGCGACCGACCCGGCATCGAAGAAGGCGTGCCCCAGTTCGGCGGCGAGTTTGCGGTAAAGCGGCGCAAGCCTGAGGGATTGCCCAATATCCCGCCCGCCGGCTGGTTCGCCGCTCGGGCCGTCAACGCAGGGCGGCGGGGCGACGATCAGCAGTTTCGGCACGGCCTCGCGCGGTTTGTAGATGAAGGTCTCGACGATCTGCGCCAGTCGCCGCATACCGGAAACCGCGGCTTCCGCCCGTCCGCCATGCACCGGTTTGATGTCGTTGGTGCCGAGCATGATGATGACGAGATCGAGCGGCATATGGCAGGAAAGCGCGACTTCAAGCGCCCGCGCGCCATTGCGGCAGGCGGGGCCGGTATGATCGTCATAACAGGTGGTGCGCCCGCCAAGGCCCTCGGGGTAAACCTTCGCCTTTCCCGCAAGCTCTGCCTCCAGTACCTCCGGCCAGCGGTGTTCGGCCGGGTGCCGGAGGCCCGTTGCCGGGTTTGCGCCCCAGGTGAGGCTGTCTCCGAAGGCGAGCACGGTTTTCATCGCCCGTTACCTCACCCGGTTGTTGTCGATGAAGGTAAAATCGATGTCCTCGCCAAGGCCCGGCCGATCAGGGACATGCACGAAGCCGTCGCGGTCCATCGGGTCGGACAGCGACTTCAGATAATCGTGGCCGTCATCGTATTCGAGGAAGGGATGCAACAGGCCGCGCTCATACCAGCGGCAATTCTTGGTGGCGGCGACAACATGCAGGTTCATGGCTGTGTTGCCATGCACCTCGCATTCCATGCCGAAAGCCTCGGCCAGATGCATGGTCTTCAGCGCCGGGGTGATGCCGCCGACATCGTTGACGCCAGTGCGCAGAATATCGCAGGCACCGGCCTTGATCCATTCGGCGCGATGCCAATGCTTGCCGGCCGCACTTTCCGGGCCGACGACCGGAATATCGAGATTATCGGAAAGCCATTTGTAGGAGGACAGCGATTGCTCATCCATCGGCTCCTCGATCCAGTCGAAGCCGAGTTTTTCGAGGCCACGGCCCAGCGCCAGCGCGTCGGTGCGGGAATACCAGTGGAAGGCGTCGATCATCAGGCGAATATCGGGGCCGACCGCCTCACGCACGGCCGCGCAGGCCTTGAGGTCCATCTTCACATCCGGCGCCCAGCTGACGGGCGGCATCCAGGTGTGCAGCTTGATGCCCTTGTAGCCGCGCTTCACCAGCGTTTCGGCAAAACGGCCGTAATCTTCCGGCGTCGCCAGCCCGCCATCCAGCTCGTCGCCGCACATGATGGAGCCATAGGCCAGCACCTTGTCGCGATAGCTGCCGATCAACTTGTATACAGGTTGATTGAGCGAGCGGCCGGCAAGGTCCCAGAGTGCGCAATCCACCACCGCCAGCGTACGGTCAGTCAGCTGTGCGGCTGAGCCACGCTGCCAGTGGGCAAGGTCCTGCCACAGCCGTTCCCGGTCGCGATGATCCTCACCAATCAGGACTTTCTTGACGAATTTTTCGATGACATGGGGGCGAACGATCTCCGGCGCGGTGAAGGAATGACCTTCCTGACCATCTTCCGTGCGGATGGTCAGCATGGCCTGTTCCACCTGATGCGCCGGACCCGGATGTGCGTGACCGGCACTGTCCGAGTGCCGACGGGTCGTCGTGCGGAAAACACGGACCTCGACGTCGGTGATGATCATAATTCCTCCCTCATGCCGGTATGGCAGCGTTTGCGGTTGCTGCAATGTCATACATGTATGCGTTATTTGTCAACATGTACGATAATCTGTATTACATGTTGGTGCGGAAAATCAAGACCATTTGCGCACGCTGTTTCACAGGGAATCGGTGAAACTTGGCTCATGAGGGAGGTTTTGCGTCTTGGTGGAAGAAAATCTGGCGGGGCGCATGAGCGCGGCCTGTGCCGAATGGCAGCTATCTCGGCTTGGATGATCTTTCGCGCCGGGTGATGGCGTGCGCATTCTCGGTGCAAATGGTGCGGAAGCCTCCGGCCGGCTTGCCGCCGTCGCGCTCCTTGAGGATCAAGGCGTGAAGCCATCCCGCAACTGACCGGCGCGGATGTGCGTCGCATCCCACCAAGGGAGGGTCAGAAATCCGCGACCTTGCCCCAGGAAGAACCAAGGAAACGGCTGGGGTGATAGGGCGTGGGATCGACGATCGGGCTCGAGCCTGTCACAATATCGGCGATCAGATGGCCGGCGCCCGGTCCGATGCCGAAACCATGCCCACTGAAACCGGCGGCGAGAATGAAGCCGGGCAATTCGCTGGTTTCGCCAATGGCGGGCACGCCGTCGGGCGTGCTGTCAATGAAGCCGGCCCAGGCGGCGGAAATCTGCGTTTTGCCCAGGGCGGGCAGAAGCTCCAGCGCCCTTCTATGGGTCTCGCGGATGGCGGCGGCATTGGGTTTCGGGTCGAGAATACGCACCCGCTCCATGGGTGTCGGCGCATCGAGGCGCCAGTGCTTCAGGGTCTCGTGGCCACCGCGAATGCCCTCCAACCCGCCTGGCCGCAGGCTTCGCCAGCGCTTGAGGAACATCGGGATGAATTCTCGGGCAAACCGCATCTGCTGCGCCGTCGGGTCAATGCGTCCCAGCCCGCTGATGGCGAGTGTGTAACCGCCGTTTTTTCTCTTCGTTGCCGAAACGGCGGCGGTGTGCAGTGCATCCGGCAGGCCTTCAGCACCTGGTGCGACCGACAGGATGGAGGAGCGGACGGACGCCTGCGGGAAACGAATTCCGAGCTGTCGGCAAAAGGACGACGCCCAGGCCCCGCCGGACATGATGGCGGTTTTGGTGCGGATCGTGCCTTTTTCGGTGACGACGGCGCTGACCCGGCCGCTTTCCGTCTCAAGCCCGCGTGCGGCGCAATTCTGATGCACCGTGCCGCCCAGCTTGATGATGGCACGCGCCACGGCGGGTGCTGCCATGGAAGGATCGGCCGTGCCGTCGGTCGGCGAAAACACGCCGCCCTTCCAGCGCTTTCCCGTGGATCGGCCGCGTTCGCTCGCCTCATCGGCGCTCAGCATATGGGTCGTCACGCCTGCGGTAATGGCAAAGTCGCGCCAGCGTGCCCAGCCGGCAAGTTCGGCCTCATTGTCGCTCAGGTAAAACAGCCCGCAACGGCGAAAACCTGTGTCCTCGCCGCTCTCTGCACCAAACTCTTCCCAGAGCGCCAGGCTCTTGGTGGAAATCGGCAATTCGCGGGCATCTCGGTTCTGCTGGCGGCACCAGCCCCAGTTGCGGCTGGATTGCTCCGCCCCGATCAGACCCTTTTCGACCAGCGCCACTTTCAGGCCGCGTCGGGCAAGATAATAGGCGGCGAAGACACCGACGATGCCGCCGCCAATAATAACGGCGTCTGCGGATGTGGGCAGTTCCGGCGATGTCGTGATCTGTTGCAGCGGGGCGGGCATGGTCGGACTCCTTGTATTCGTCCTAATTTACCCTAGCTGACGTGTAAACGCTGCCAGACTCCGCGTCTTGCCGGAATCTCCTGCTGTTGGGTGACGCCTCTGCAACTCTTTATGCTGCATCAAAAAAACATCCCCACGTCGACAGGGCTCGCCCATGTGATAAGATTTCCTTTGCCGCGCCAGAATTTTATGCCGCGTGTTCAAAAAACAAAAAAGGGGTTCCGCACGTGATGAAACTTGATCGGATCGATATCAAGATCCTCTACGAATTGCAGAAAAACGGTCGCATCACCAATGTCGAGCTGGCGGAGCTTGTCAATCTGTCGCCAAGCCCCTGCCTGATGCGCGTGAAGAAGCTGCAGGCGGAAGGTTATATCGAGGGTTATTCCGCGCAGATCAACATCAACAAGCTCGGCCAGACACTGACGGTGTTTACGGAAATCACGCTGAAGAACCATCGCCAGATCGATTTCGCCCGCTTCCTCGGCGTTGTCGAAAAGATCGACCAGGTGGTGGAATGCCACCTCGTTTCGGGCGGTTACGACTATCTGCTGAAATTCGTCACCTCTGGCATCGTTGAATATCAGTCGATCATGGAGCGGCTGACCGATATGGACGTGGGCATCGACAAATATTTCAGCTTCGTGGTGCTGAAATCGCCGATCATCAAATCGCATATGCCGCTGACCAGCCTGTTTCCGCTTTGAGCTGTGAGAAAACGGCCCTTTGCAGGGCCGTATCATTCCATTCTCACCTTTTCGAAAAAGCCCGCACCAGCTCCGCATCCTGCTGAAGATTGTCGAGCCATGTCGGGTCGAGTTTCGGCACCGAGGAGAACAGCAGTTTCGAATAGGGGTGGGAGGGCGATTTGATCGCTTCGGTTTCCAGATGCTCCACCTTCTGCCCGCCATACATCACGACGATCTCGTCGCAGATGGTTTCCACCACCGAAAGATCGTGGCTGATGAAGATATAGGAGAGGTTCAGCTCCCGCTGCAGTTCTCCGAGAAGATCGATGATTGCGGCCGCAACCACGGTATCGAGGGCCGAGGTGATTTCATCGCAGATGATAAGCGAGGGCTCGGCGGCAAGTGCGCGGGCGAAATTGACGCGTTGTTTCTGCCCGCCGGAAAGGCCGGAAGGGTGGCGGTGGCGGACCGAGCGCGGCAGCTTCACCATATCGAGAAGCTCATCGATCCGGGCGTCGCGCGCCTTACCTTTCATGCCGTGATAGAAGGTCAGCGGCCGGCCGAGAATATCCTCGATGGGTTTCGACGGGTTGAGTGCGGTATCGGCATATTGGAACACGATCTGCATACGGCGTAGCTGGTCGCCGGTTCGACGCCGTGCATCCGCATCCAGTTCCCGGCCTTCGAAGATGACATGGCCGCCGGCCGCCGGCAGAATGCCGGCAATGGCGCGCGCCAGCGTCGATTTTCCGCAGCCGGACTCGCCGATGATGCCGAGATTGCGACCGGGATAGACCGAAAGGCTGACGCTATCCACCGCACGCACCAGCGGCATCTTGTCTCCGCCCTTCGTTCCGTAGCCGGCGATCAGGTTTTCGATATCCAGCAGCGGCGTTGCCTGCTCCGGTTTGGCGGGTGTGATGACGCGCGCCTTGTCATGAAAGGCGGTCAGCAGTTCCTTCGTATAGGGATGCCGGGCATTTTCGAGGATATCCGTGGTCGTACCGGTTTCCTGAACCTCGCCGCCTTTCAGCACAACGATCCGGTCGGCGATCTGGGCGACGACGGCGAGATCGTGCGAGACATAAACGCCGCCGATGCCGTTCTCGCGCATTGCCGATTTGAAGGCGCGCAGAACCTCTATCTGGGTCGTGACGTCGAGCGCGGTGGTCGGCTCGTCGAAGATGACCAGCTTCGGATTGCCGATCAGTGCCATGGCGGCGGAGAGGCGCTGAAGCTGGCCGCCGGACACCTGATGCGGGTAGCGCTCGCCGATGGTTTCGGGGTTGGGCAACGACAGCGCCTTGAAAAGTTCTACCGCCCGTCTGCGCGCCTCCTGCGGCGGCATCAGATGGTGGATGCGGGTGACTTCGATGACCTGATCGATGATCTTCTGCGCCGGGTTGAAAGCGGCGGCCGCGCTTTGGGGCACATAGGTCACTTTTGTGCCGCGGACTTTGGCGCGTTCGGTTTCGGAAAGCTGCACCATGTCTTGGCCCGCCACCTTGACGCTGCCGCCGGAAATATGGCAGCCCGGCCGGGCATAGCCCATCAGGCTCAGCGCGATGGTGGTCTTGCCGGAACCGCTTTCACCGATCAGTGCGACGATTTCGCCATCGGCGATGTCGATGTCCACGCCTTTGATGATGTCGATACGGCGGCCAGAATCGGTGGTGGCCTCGACTTTCAGTCCACGGATTTCAACAAGATTGCTCATTATTCGCTCCTGTCGCGGATTTTCTGCGGCAGATTGTCGATCAGCAGGTTGACGCTGATCGTCAGGCTGGCAATGGCCAGCGACGGGAAGATGACGGCGGGGGCCGCAAACGGCAGGCCGCCGATGTTCTCACGCACCAGCGCGCCCCAGTCCGCATTTGGCGGCTGAAGGCCGAGGCCGAGGAAGGAGAGGCCCGACAGAAGCAGCACGATGAACACGAAGCGCACGCCGAGATCGGCCAGTACGGGCCGGACGATGTTCGGCAGGATCTCCGAGCCGATGAGGTAGAACAGGCTTTCACCGCGCACCCGGGCGACCGTGACGAAATCCATGGTGTTGACATTGACGGCCAGCGCTCGCGCGAAACGATAGGCGCCCGGCGTGTAGATGACCGAGAGCGTGATGATCAGCACCGGTATGGAAGAGCCGACGGCGGCGACGACCACGAGGCCGAAAAGCTTGCTCGGAATGGAGTTCACCGCATCGAGAAACCGGCTGAGTGCTGCATCGAACCAGCCGCCGATGACGGCGGCGCACATGCCGAGCAAAACGCCGGAGGTGCAGGCGATGGTGACGGCTGCGAGCGATATGCCGACCGTGAAACGCGCGCCCATGAGAATGCGGGAAAATACGTCACGGCCGAGATAATCGGAACCGAGCCAGAGATCGGATGTCATCGGCCCGAAATAATCGAGATCGACGATTTCACCGACCGGATGCGGAATGAGATAGGGCGCGAAGATTGCGACCATGGCCCAGAAAAAAATGACGAGAAAGCCGAAAACGCCGACTGCGTTGATCTTGTAGCCCAAACGCGAGGTCCCCGAAGTTGTTTTGATATTGTCGGCCATCAGCGCAGCCTCGGATTGGACATGATGGCGATGATATCCGCCGTCGTGATGAGGAGGAGATAACCGACGCAGAAGATCATCGCGCAGCTTTGGATCAGCGGCAGGTCGCGGGTGGCGACGCCATCGACCATCAACTTGGCGATACCAGGATAATTGAAGATCGTCTCGACGATGATGACGCCGCCGACGAGATAGGAGAGCGACAGGGCCACCGCATTGACGATGGGGCCGAGCGCATTGGGAAGCGCATGGCGAAGCACGATGCGCATCCGCGGCGCACCCTTCAAAAGCGCCATTTCCACGTAGGGCGTATCCAGCGTCTCGATCACGGCGGCGCGGCTCATGCGGATCATCTGTGCGGAAACGACGAAGGTCAGCGTGATGACTGGCATTGCATAGACCCGCAGCACATCGAAAAGCGTGTGAACTTCGCTCACCAGCGACAGCGCCGGCAGCCATTTCAGATAGACGGCGAAAAGTAGCACGGCGAGTGTGGCGATCATGAATTCCGGCACCGAGATGACGCCGATGGTCAGCACGGTGACGGCCCGGTCATAAAGCGTTCCGCGCAGCATGGCGGAACTGATGCCGAGGGTCAGCGCCAGCGGCACGGCGATGACGGTGGTAATGCCGGCGAGCTTCATGGAGTTGACGAAGCGCGGACCGATGAGATCGGCAATCGCCATGTTGTTGGCGTAGGACGTGCCGAGTTCACCCTGCAGCAGGCCCAGAAGCCAGCGCACGAAACGCAGCAGGGCCGGATCGTCGAGATGCATGGCGGTGCGCAGGCCGGCCACGGCTTCCGGCGTGGCCGCTTGGCCAAGAAGGATCGTCGCCGTATCCCCGGGCAGCAGGCTGGTGGCCGAAAAGACGATAAACGACACGATAAGCAGCGTCGTCAGCATGACGACCAGCCGCCTGGCGATAAGGGACATTATTTGGCTGTTCATTCCATATGCTCCTGCGACCGACCCTTATTGTGGAGGCTTCCCGCATCGGCGGAAAGGTCGCCGGGCAGTTTATGCCCGGCTCCGTGGTCTATCAGGCTTCGAGCCAGACGTATTCCGCAAAGGCGTAACCCATCATGCCACCCAGCGGATTGGCTTCCAGACCCTTCAGCTTGGAAGAGATGGCGTCCACATTCGATATATAGGCGGGGATGATGGTGCCGGCTTCATCGGCGATCATTCTTTCCATCTCGAAGTAAATCTGCTTGCGTTTCTCGATATCGAGCATGCCGCGTGCTTCAAGCATCATCTTGTCGAATTTCGGCGACTTGTACTGGCTCTCATTCCACGGCGCGTCGGAGGCATAAAGCAGCGAGAACAGAATATCCGGCGTCGGGCGCGGGTTGATGTTGCCGAAGTGGATCGGCGCCTTCAGCCAGTAGTTGCTCCAATAGCCATCCGATGGCACGCGTTGAACGTCCAGCTTGACGCCGATCTGCGCCGCGGAAGCCTGCATGATCATCGCCATGTCGACAGAGGAGCCCGCAGCATCCGATGCGATGACCGGAATGGACTGTCCGATGACGCCGGCTTTTTCGAAATGGAACTTGGCCTTGTCCAGATCGAAGGCCCTCGGTTTGAGGTCCGGGTTATGATACGGGCTCATTGGCGGAACCGGCTGGTCGTTGCCGACTTCACCGAGGCCGCGCAGCGCCGCCTTGACGATCTGCTCGCGATTGATCAGCGATTTCATGCCCGCGACAAAGTCTGTTTTGTTGCCCGGTGATTGATCAAGCCGAATGTTGAGGTTGGTATAATTACCCGATGTCGTCTTGGACAGCACGACACCTTCCTGCTTGTCGAGCAGGCGGAGCGCGCGGGGGTTGATGGCGGCAGCAAGCTGGATGTCGCCGGAAATAAGAGCATTGACGCGGGCATTGTCGTCCGAAATCGCCATGAATTCGAAACTGTCGATGTGTGGGCCGCCGGACTTCCAGTAATTGGTGTTTTTGGCCATGATCGAACGCACGCCCGGCTCGAACTTTTCGAGCTTGAAGGCGCCGGTGCCGTTGCCCTTGGAGAAATCCGTGGTGCCATCGGCAACGATCATGAAATGGTGCAGGGCCAGAATGGACGGCAGGTCGGCGTTCGGGTTCGCCAGCGTGATTTCGACCGTGCTCTTGTCGAGAGCCTTGAAGCCGGTCATCTGGGCGGCGATCTTGGCGACCTTGGAGCCGACGGCCGGATCGAGATGGCGCTTCAGCGAATAGACCACGTCGTCGGCGGTCAGCGCCTTGCCGTCATGGAAGGTGACGCCGGAACGCAGCTTCACGGTCCAGGTCTTGGCATCCTTCGTCTCGATGGCTTCGGCCAACTCCATCTGTGGCGTGCCCGAAGCATCGAGGAAGCTCAGGCGGTTATAGAGCGCGCAGCAACGGACATAGTCCGTCGAAAGCGAGGCTTTCGCCGGATCGAGCGTATCGGCTGTGGAGGAGGACCAGCCGGCGGCTTTCAGCATGCCGCCGGAGACCGGCGTTGCGGCCACGGCATTTGAGGCGCGACCAAGAATGGCCGAACCGGCGGAAAGGGCGACGCCGCCCGCCAGCAGCATGTGAAGCAGCTCACGCCGCGTTGCGCCGCGCCGGATGGCCTGTTCAACGGCGGCATCGTCGGAACGGGTCCAGTTTGTAATCCTGTCACTCATGGTCTTCCCCTTTTGTATGATTTGTTGAAATGCGTCTGAATAAATTTCCGGCATGCCGCATCCCAGTTCGCGGCGCGCCATTGGCGGGGCGGCTCAGCCGCCCGTCTGTCTCAATGCTTCGGCAAGGCCGGCCATCGAGGTGAAGTGGTAGTCCGGCTCGGTAAAGTTTTCCGGCTCTATCGTACCGCCATATCCCTTCTGGGCGTGGCGGCGTTCGATCCAGCAATTGGTCATGCCCAGTTTCCGGGAAATGCCGATATCGTGGTACTGGCTTTGCGCAACATGCAGAATGTCGTCCTTCGATGCGCCCTCGCTTTCCACAAAGGCGAAGACCTTTTCGAAGAAAGCGGGACTTGGCTTTTCGGTGCCGGTGTCATCCGCCGTGAAAGCGGCATGAAAAGGATTGCCGAGTTCCTGCGAGAAATATTCGAAGGCCCAGCGCTGGGCGTTGGTCATGGCGATGAGGCGATGCGTCTTGGCAAGCTCGGCCATGGCGGCGCGGCTGTCTTCAAAGCCTTTCCAGCTTTTTGCCGCATCGCGCAGGCGCTCACCGAATGCGCGTTCCGCCGGCAGGCCGAGTTCGGGAGCGATGATCAGGTACACCCGCACGAGGTCATCCGGAAACAGGTCGGTCGCGTCGGAATAACGGGCCGCACGGTAGAGCGCGAGCGCCTTTTCACCATCGACCTCCACGCCGTTTTCCGCGCCGATTGCGGTCAGCGTCGATTTCAGGCCGCCTTCGAAATCGATGAGGGTCCCCACCACGTCGAAGCTCATATATTTGAAGTCGCTCAGTTTTTTGGGCAATGTCGGTCTCCGCTTTGCCGCCTCGGTCTCCTGGGGAGACTGCGGCAGATTATTCTGTTCCCGGACGGGGTCCTTGCCCCGTTCCCATTTGCGATTACGCCCTTTTTTATGGCGTTTATTGCCGTTTGCATTAATAGTTTGGCACTTTTGGCGCGCCGGATTCGCCGAAATGGAATAGCTCTTCGGCAGAATATTGCGAATATGCGGTGCGTTGCGACATTTCGAGAGGGTGGCGCAACGCCTCCCGGCTATAGCCTCAGGCCATGGCGGCCCGCACCGCGGGGTCTTCGAGCGTCTGATCGAGGGTCTTCAGCGTCCGCTCGATGATGGCGTCGATCTCGCTGTCGGTGCAGCAGAGCGGCGGCGCGTAACCCAGAATACCGTTCGCAAAGGCACGCACGATCAGGCCGTTTTCCCAAGCGCGGTCGAAAACTTTTCGCGCGGGGGCGGCCGCGGTCGGCAAGGGCGTCTTCCTGTCCTTGTCTGTCACGAGTTCGAGGGCGGCGAGCATGCCGCGCCCGCGGACATCGCCGACCAGCGGATGGCTTCTCAGGCTCTCAAGCCCGGCCATCAGCCTTTGGCCGGCGCGGCGGCCGTTTTCCAGCAGCCCGCCCTCGTAAAGTTTCAGCACTTCGAGACCGACGGCGGCGCTGACGGGATGGGCGGAATAGGTGTAGCCGTGCCCGATTGCGGCCTCGCCTGCGAAGTCGGCTATTGTATCATAGACGTGGTCCGCCATGAAGACGGCGCCCATCGGCACGTAGCCGGAGGTGAGGCCCTTGGCGGTGGTGATGAAGTCCGGCACGATATCCTCGTCAGCGCAGGCAAACAGCGGCCCCGTCCGGCCAAAGCCGGTGATGACCTCGTCGGCGACGAAGAGGATGCCATAGGACCGGCAGAGGTCGCGCATGGCCTTGATCCAGCCGGGAGGCGGTACGAGAACCCCGCCGGAACCCTGGATCGGTTCCGCATAGAAGGCGGCGACACGGTCCGGACCGATCGTCTCGATCTTGTCCTTCAGGATTTGCAGGGAGGATGCGATGATGGCGGCCGGGTCGCTTCCCACCGGGTTACGGTAGGCGTAGTGCGACAGGATTTTGTGCTGCCAGTCGTAGGGCACGCCAAAACCGGCATGGAAAGCGGGCAGGGCGGTGAGGCCCGAACCGGCGGTGGTGGAGCCGTGATAACCCTGTTCGATGGAGATGAACTGGTCGCGTTGCGGCTGACCTTTGGCATGCCAGTAGTAGCGGATGAACCGAATGGTGCTGTCCACCGCATCGGAACCGCCAAGCGTGAAATAGACATGGTTGAGATCGCCCGGCGCGCGGTCGGCAAGCTCGGAGGCGAGCCGGATCGCCGGTTCGCTGCCAATGTCGAAATAGGCCGTCGCATAGGGCAATTCCCGCATCTGCTTTGCCGCCGCTTCAACGATGCTGTCGTGACCATAACCGGCATTGACGCACCACAGGCCGGCAAAACCATCGATCAACTGATGGCCGGTCATGTCGGTGACGGTGGCGCCGCTTGCCGATTTCAGCACCCGCACGCCGAGTTTTTCATGGCCGCGGAGGGAGGAGACGGGGTGCACCAGATGGGCGCGGTCCAGTTCGATCAGTGAATTGCTTAACATGGGTCTCTCCGGATTCAGCCGAGTGCCTGGCTGGTCAATGCAAATGTCTTGAATTGTTTGTCGGCTGAGATGTCGGCTTTCGGCCGGCGCATGGCGATGCCGCCGCCCACATGGGCAAGGCCGTGTTCGGCAAGCCAGGGGGCAAGACCCGTATCGACCGTGGTGTCCAAACGCAGGAATTCACCGGCTCGTTCGGAAATGACGAAAGCAATCAAATCTTTCGCAATTTCAACATTTTCCGCCACGACGGGGCCGATGACTTCGCCACGTCCGAAGGCGCGCAGGGCGGCAAAACCCTTGGTGACGCCTTGCTCCTGCACGAGTGCAAAGCGCGCCCTCTCTGCAAGCTCTACAAATAGGTTGCCTCGATCTGCACCAAAGGCCTGCGCATCAATCACTGCAAGTTCGGCTGGCTCAACCCTGTCTGCCCATGCAACGCCAGCCGGTTTTTCTGTGGCGAGTGGAACACCCTGATACTGAAGCACCTGGCCGCAGGCAACAAAGCCCATTTTTTCGTAGAGCGGCAGCCCGTCGGACGTCGCCGTCAGACGGCATTCCCGATTTTCTGCTGCTGCCAGCGCCGCCTGCATCAACTGACGGCCGACGCCGCGGCCACGCATCGCCTCATCGACGATCACCATGTTCACCGTGGCACAACTGTCGCCGAGCAGGCTCGCCATTGCGGTCCCGACGACGCGGCCGTTCTCAACGGCGACGAAACCCTTGCTGATGGAAAGGACCATGGCCCAGTCCTCTTTCCGGTGCGGCCATCCGGCCTGGCGGGAAAGTTCAACGGCCGCGTCGAGGTGGTCCGGTTGAAACGTTTGGATATCGATCAGGCTCGCCTGCATGCCGGTACTCCCTTGTTCTGCTTATTCATTGATAGACCGATGCCGAAAGAAGATTGTCCCGACAAATGGGAAGGTTCGATATGTTTCGCTGTTGCTTTTATCCGCCGCCGCATCTTATGCCGCGTCTTGTTCGCATCGGTCCGGAGTGCCGGAGAGGGGGATCTGCCAGTCCGCCCCGGCGCAACTCTCTGCCAAACTGGCGGCTGGATACGCAACAATCTGCTTCCGCGAACAGCAATTGCGGTGCGCCGATCGGACAAAGGCATCTATGATCTGATTATTGCAGCCACCACCAATCCCCAAGCAAGGATGACGACGAGATGACAATCTTCCGCCCGAAATACATCACTTTCGATTGCTACGGCACGCTCATTCATTTCCAGATGGCAGAGGCTGCCCGCGATCTCTACGGTGATCGTCTGGGAGAAGCGGAGATGGAGGAATTCATCAAGAATTTTTCCGCCTATCGTCTTGATGAGGTCATGCATGACTGGAAGCCCTACGCAGAGGTCGTTCACAATGCCCTGTCGCGCACCTGCAAGCGCAATGGTGTCGCTTTCAAGGACGAGGATGCGGCAATGGTCTACGAGCGGGTTCCGACCTGGGGGCCGCATGCGGACGTTCCGGCAGGTCTTTCAAAGGTCGCCAAGGAGATTCCGCTGGTCATTCTGTCCAACGCCATGAACTCACAGATCATGTCGAATGTTGCAAAACTCGGCGCACCGTTCCATGCCGTCTATACGGCCGAACAGGCACAGGCCTACAAACCGCATTTCAAGGCGTTCGAATATATGTTCGACATGCTCGGTTGCGGCCCGGAGGACATCCTGCATGTGTCGTCCTCCTTCCGCTACGATCTGATGTCGGCGCACGATCTCGGCATCAAGAACAAGGTCTGGGTCAACCGTGGCCATGAACCTGCAAACCCCTATTACGGTTACACGGAAATTGCCGATATTTCCGGCCTTGCTGGCGTTGTCGGACTGTAAGAGAGGACATGGATCATGAAGCTCGTCTCCTATTGGCACGACACGGCGCCCCTCTTTGCGGGGGCGGCACAAGGTCCTGTCGAAGGCCATTATGATGTGGCCGTCATCGGTGGCGGCTTCACGGGTCTCGGTGCCGCGCGCCAGCTTGTGAAAGCCGGTGCGCGCGTCGTCGTTCTGGAAGGGCAGCGCGTGGGCTGGGGCGCTTCGGGCCGCAACGGTGGCCATCTCAACAATGGCCTTGCCCATTCCTATCTCTCCGCCAAGGCGGAACTCGGCAAGGAGCGGGCCATCGCGCTCTACCAGGCGCTTGATTCCTCCATCGATACGCTGGAGGCGCTGATTGCGGAGGAGGGGATCGAGTGCAATTTCCGACGCGCCGGAAAGCTGAAAATGGCGTCGAAACCACAGCATTTCGAAGGACTTGCCAGGAATTTCGAAGCCGTTCACGCCGAGGTCGATCCTGATACGGCGCTTTTGTCCGCCGCTGATCTGAAGGCGGAAATCGGCTCGCCTTTCTACGGCGCGATGCTCTCTAAAAAAAGCGCCATGATGCATATGGGCCGTTATGTCGCCGGTCTTGCCGAAGCCGCCAGCCGGCATGGCGCGGTGATCTTCGAAAATGCAGCCGTGACGAAGCATACTCAGAACGGCAAGCTCCATGAGCTGGAAACCCCGCGCGGCAAGGTGACGGCCGACAATGTTCTGGTCGCGACCGGTGCCTATACGCCTTCCGGCTTTGGTTATTTCCGCCGCCGCATCATCGCGGTCGGCAGTTTCATCATCGCCACGCGGCCGCTGACGGATGCCGAGATCAAGGCTTCGGTTCCGGGCAACCGCACCTACGTCAACACCATGAATATCGGCAATTATTTCCGTCTGGCGCCGGACAATCGCTTGATTTTCGGCGGCCGCGCCCGTTTTTCCGCGACATCGGACCAGCGTTCCGACGCCAAGAGCGGTGCGATCCTGACTGAAAGCCTGCATCGCATCTTCCCGCAGCTTGCCCATGTGCCGATCGATTATTGCTGGGGCGGACTGGTCGATATGACCAAGGACCGTTATCCGCGCGCCGGTTTTCATGACGGTGTCTGGTACGCCATGGGCTATTCCGGCCATGGCGCGCAGCTTTCCACCCATCTCGGCATGATCATGGCTGACGCCATTCTGGGACGGCCGGACAGGAACCCGCTAAAAGGGCTGGATTGGCCGGCGGTGCCGGGGCACTTCGGAAAGCCCTGGTTCCTGCCGCTGGTAGGCTATTATTACAAGATGCTCGACACGTTTCGATAATTCAAGAGCGGCCTCCGGGCCGCTTTTTTGTTGCGTCTGCAAAAAAGAAGGGCCGCAAAGCGACCCTTTAGGCGGGGAGGAAAGAAGTGGGCGTCAGGCAAGCCCACCGATATGAAAGGCCTTGGTTTCCAGATATTCTTCGATCCCGATCTGCGCGCCCTCGCGGCCGAGACCGGATTGCTTGACGCCGCCGAAAGGGGCGACCTCGGTGGAGATCAACCCGGTATTGAGGCCGACCATGCCGAATTCCAGCGCCTCACCCACGCGCCAGGCGCGCTTGAGGTTCTCGGTGTAAAAATAGGCGGCAAGGCCAAAGGGTGTTCCATTGGCGATGGCGAGCGCTTCTTCTTCCGTCTCGAAGCGGAAGAGCGGAGCGACCGGTCCGAAAGTCTCCTCGCTCGCCAGCTGCATCGCCGTCGTTGCGCCCGTCAGCACCACGGGCGCTGTATATTGCGGACCATCAGGCAGATTGCGCGGCTTGGTGATGATCGTGGCACCCTTGGAGACGGCGTCATCGATATGGGCGCGGATTTTCGCGATCGCCGGTTGGTTGATCATCGGTCCAATGGAGACGCCCGCTTCCGTTCCGGGGCCAACGCGCATGGCGTCGACGCGATCCGCCAGCTTCTTCGCAAAGGCGTCATAAACGCCAGACTGCACCAGAATCCGGTTGGCGCAGACGCAGGTCTGGCCACCATTGCGGAATTTCGAAACCAGCGCACCTTCAACGGCGAGATCGAGATCGGCATCGTCAAAAACGATGAAAGGCGCATTGCCGCCGAGTTCCAGCGACAGCCGTTTGATGCTGTCCGCAGCACCGCGCATCAACAGCGAACCGACGCGGGTGGAACCGGTGAAGGAAATTTTTCGAACCGTCTCGTTGGCCATGATTTCATTGCCGATATCAGTCGGCATGCCGGTGACGATGTTGATGACGCCTGCGGGGATGCCCGCCCGTTCGGCGAGCACGCCAAGCGCCAAGGCCGAATAGGGTGTGAATTCCGAAGGCTTGATAACGACGGTGCAGCCGGTGGCGAGTGCCGGCGCGACCTTGCGGGTGATCATCGCATTCGGGAAATTCCATGGCGTGATGATGCCGCAGACGCCGACCGGCTCTTTCAGCACCACGATGCGCCTGTCTGGCGTCGGTGAGGGGATGGTGCCGCCGCCGATGCGCCGGGCCTCTTCCGCAAACCATTTGACGAAGGATGCGCCGTAGCGGATTTCTCCCTTGGCCTCATCAAGCGGTTTTCCCTGTTCGATGGTGAGGAGCAGGCCGAGATCGTCGATATTCTCGATCATCAGCGCAAACCATTTTTCCAGAAGGGCGGCACGCTCCGCATGGGTCTTTTTCTTCCATGGACCGAAGGCCGCGTTGGCAGCCTCGATTGCCGCGCGGGTTTCCGCGCCGCCCATATCAGGCACGGTGCCGATAACCGCCTGTGTCGCCGGATCGATGACATCCACCACCTTGCCCGATGCTGCCGCCTTCCATGCGCCACCGATCAAGCCCGTCTGGCGAAAGAGTTCCTTGTCCTTCAAGCCTTGCATCATAAGTCTCCGAAATCAGGCGAGTGCCGCGAGAACCGCGGCGGTGATGGTGTCCGTCTTGTCCTTGCCCGGCACGGTGCCGATGCCGCGAGCGGTCGCCGTTTCCAGCGCCGTCATGATCCTTGCTGCCGCATCCTTTTCGCCAAGATGCTCCAGCATCATCGCGCCGGACCAGATGGCGGCGATGGGGTTGGCGATGCCGAGATGGGCGATATCAGGGGCGGAACCGTGCACCGGCTCGAACATCGAGGGCGCGCTGCGGTCGGGATTGATATTGGCGGAGGCGGCAAAACCCAGACCGCCCTGAATGGCCGCGCCGAGATCGGTCAGAATGTCTCCGAAGAGGTTGGAGGCGACCACGACATCGAGGCTTTCCGGCGCCATCACCATGCGCGCCGCCATAGCGTCGATGTGATAGCTTGAAACTTCGACGTCAGGATATTCCGCCGCGAGCTTGTGGGTCACCTCGTCCCAGAACACCATCGAATATTTCTGGGCATTGGACTTGGTGATGGATGCGAGCTTGCCGCGACGTTTTTGCGCCTGTTCGAAACCGAAGCGCAGGATTCGCTCCACGCCCTTGCGGGTGAAGATCGACGTTTCGACAGCCACCTCGTCGTCCGTGCCCTGATGCACGCGGCCGCCGGCGCCGGAATATTCGCCTTCCGTGTTTTCGCGGATGCAGAGAATATCGAAGCCGTCCGCCTTCAAGGGCCCTTGCACGCCGGGCAGCAACCGGTGCGGGCGGATATTGGCATATTGCACGAAAGCCTTGCGGATCGGCAGCAGTAGACCGTGCAGCGACACCGAGTCAGGCACTTCCGCCGGCCAGCCGACCGCGCCGAGCATGATGGCGTCGAAGCCGCGCAGCGTTTCGATGCCGTCCTTCGGCATCATCGACCCGGTTTCCTTGTAGAAGGCGCAGGACCAGGGGAATTCGGTTCCTTCGAGCGCAAAACCGGAGGTTTGGGCGACGGCATTGAGGACCTGCCACGCCGCGGCCGTCACGCTTTGGCCGATGCCGTCCCCGGGAATGAGTGCGATGCGATGCGTTTTCAAGAGAATTCCCCTGTTACAGTCCGATGAGGACGCTTTTGCTCTTGCGGTTGGCGAAATAGGCTTCCCGACCGAGATCCTTGCCGATGCCGGAGCGTTTGTAGCCACCGGTCGGCAAGATGTGATCGCGCGAACGTCCGTAGCGATTAACCCAGATCGTTCCGGCCTGGATCGCGCGAGACAATCGCAGGACACGCGAGACGTCTCGGCTGAAAAGACCCGCCGCCAGACCGTAGGTCGGATGATCGGCAAGCGCCAGAGCCTCTTCTTCCGTGCGGAAGGTCTGTAGTGTCAGCACCGGCCCGAAGATTTCCTCGGTGACGGCAGGGGAGGTCTGGTCGACATTGGCGATCAGCGTCGGCTGATAGAAATAGCCGGGGCCATCCATCACTGCGCCACCCGTCAGGCATTCGCCGCCATGGGCGACCGCCGCCTGCACGATGCCATCGATGCGCTTGCGCTGCACCTCGGAGATGATCGGGGAATATTGCGTCGTCTCATCCCAGGTCGGGCCGGGCCTCACCGTTTTCATGCGGGCGATGATCGCGGCGGAAAGGGCGTCGGCCGCACTTTCCTCAACGATGATGCGCGAGCCGGCGACACAGGCCTGTCCCGCATTGGAAAGAATATTGCCGGCGATCGCTGCTGCCGCCTTTTCAATATCGGCATCGGCAAAGACCAGCTGCGGGCTTTTGCCGCCGAGTTCCAGCGTCATGGGCTTGATGCCGGTGCGGGCGACATTGGCCATGATGGCGGCACCGGCGGCGGTTGAGCCGGTGAAGCTGACCTTGGAAATCTCGGGATGGCCGGTGATGGCGTTGCCCGTCACGGGCCCGTCGCCGAGTACGATGTTGATGAGGCCGGCGGGCAGGCCGGCCTTGATGGCCAGTTCAGCCATGAAAATGCTGGAGAAAGGCGTCATTTCCGATGGTTTCAGCACCACGGCATTGCCGGCCGCGAGCGCCGGGCCGAGTTTCCAGCCCGCCATGGAGACGGGGAAATTCCAAGGGGTAATCGCGCCGACCACGCCATAGGGTTCGGTCATGATCATGCCGAGGCTCGTATCGTCGGTCGGTACGAGATCGCCGCCTTCCTTGTCGGCGAATTCGGCGAAGAAGCGGATCTGTTCGGCGGTCACGGCAATGTCCCCGGCAATCAGCTGGCCGACGGGCCGCGTGGAGGACAGCGCTTCGATCTTCGCCAGGGTCTCGGCTTCCTGCTCGATCAGGTCGGCCCAGCGCTGCAGGGCCTTCGTGCGTTCGCGCGGGCGCACGCCACCCCAGTTGCTGCTTTTCAGCGCGGCCTTGGCAGTCTGCACCGCTTCATCGACCAGCGCGGCATCCGCCCTGGGGCAGCCGGCATATTCGACGCCGTCCGAAGGGCGATGCATGTCGATGCCGTTTTGAGCCGGGATCAGCTGACCGCCGATGAAATGGCCGATCGGCAAGGACAGGCTGTCTGGATCGAAGCTGAGCGTCATGGGAAACCCTCTGTGGACATGCCTCAAACCTAGTCCCTGATGGCAAGCAGCATCGACCGACTGCGGTGGGGGCGGTGAACGAAAATCCTGTTTTGCCGCCGGCGGACAGCGCAATCTTCGGTGCGTGTGTCCGCCGGTATTTTCCCGGCACAAACCCTGACGGGCGATGCCGGAATGCGGGATCTCAGCTCATCCGTTCACGGTGACGTAAATCTTGCGCACGGTCTCGATGGTCTTCCACACGCCGACGAAACCCGGCTTCATGACGAAGCTGTCGCCCGCCGTGTAACGCAGCGGCGCGCCGCCCTCCGGCGTGATTTCGATGACGCCTTCGAGAATATGGCAGAATTCGAAGGTCTCGCCCTTGATGGATCGGGTTTCGCCCGGGGTGGCTTCCCAGATGCCGGTGTGGACGGTGCCGTTGCGGGCTTCGTCCAGCGCCCAGGTCTTGAAGGCCGGATCGCCGGCGATGAGGCGTTCAGGCAGGGCCTTGGAGGCCTTGGGTTCGAAGGCGGGATTGGTGTCTATGGTCTTGAGAAGCGGCATGGGTGTCCTTTCCTGGAACGGTGTGGGTTAGTATCCGCGGTTACGATCAACGAGGCCGAGCGGCTCGAGACCGGACTGGTATCGTTTGATGTTCTCGACAACGGTGCGCGCTGCCGAATGCGGCTGGGTGACGCTGGCGATATGCGGCGTCAGGAGAATTTTCGGATGGGTCCAGAAGGCATGGTTTTCCGGAAGCGGTTCCGGATCGGTGACGTCAATCATCGCGCCCGAAAGCAAGCCCCGATCCAGCGCATCGATAAGGGCGTCGTGGTCGAGCTGTTTGCCGCGCCCGGCATGAACCAGCCCCGCGCCCTCGGGCAGCATCGCCAGACGTTCGCCGTTCAAAAGCCCGGTGGTCTCTTCGGTCAGCGGTAGCAAGCAAACGAGAATATCGCTTGTCGAGAGGATGGTGGCCAATCCGGTTTCCCCATGATGGCAGGTCACGCCGTCGATCTCGCGCGGTGAGCGGCTCCAGCCAGAAAGCGGAAATCCGAAGGGTTTCAGCTGTTCCAGCGCCGCAACGCCCAGCATGCCGAGGCCGAGAACGCCCACCCGGCACTCTTCCGCCTGACGCTGCGGCAGGGCCTTCCAGAGTTGCTGGCGCTGCTGCTTCAAATAAACCGGCAGGTTGCGGTGAAGCGCCAGCACGCCGAGGCTCACATATTCTTGCATCATGCGGATGATGCCGTCATCCACCATGCGCACGACTTTTACATGCGCAGGGACGGCTTCGATGTGGAACTGATCGACGCCAGCACCGATGGAAAACAGGATTTCGAGATTGCGGTAGCGGCCGATATCATCAGGTACAGTCCAGGTGATGAGGTATCGAACCGCATCCGGATCAACGCTGGCTGCATCCATCGAAAAAGGCAGTTCCGGCAGGTCGCGTGCCAGAGCCTGCCGGAAAATCTCGCCGCGCTTCGCGTCGGAATTGAAGAAGAAAGTCATCTGAAATCCGTGGTTCCGAAGGTTTAAACCGTGCAGCGGTTCGCCAGTGTTTCCAGCATTGACTGGCAAGCCGACAGTTCACCGACCGTTATGAATTCGTTCGGCTTGTGGGCGCGGCCGATATCGCCCGGGCCGCAGATGATGGCGTCGATGCCAGTCGCCTGAAAAAGCCCGGCCTCCGTGCCGTAGCTGACGGCGGCGATGCATGGCGCGTCGGTCAATTCTTCCAGAAGCTTCACGAGCGGTGCATTGGCGGCAAGGGACAGCGCCGGATAATCGCTCATCGGCGTCCATTCAATGTCGATGCCCTCGGCGGCAAGCGCTTCGACGCCGTCGCGCACCGGCTGGAGCAGAGCCACCGGCGATACCCCGGCAATTGCCCGCGCTTCCAGTTCGATGGCGCAGAGATCGGGGATGATATTGATCGCCTGTCCGCCTTTCATCGTGCCGATCTGCAGGGAGGAATAGGGCGGCTCGAACGTCGCTTCGAAGGGCCCCTCCGTGAGAGCCCGTGCGGTCTCGACCGCCTTTGCCATGATGCCGGTCATCAGATGAATGGCGTTCACGCCCTGATCCGGCCGTGAGGAATGGCCGGAGCGGCCGCGAATGGTGATGCGTGCGGCGGCCTTGCCCTTGTGGGCGCGCACGGCGCGCAGATTGCTCGGTTCGCCGATGATCGCGCCCGCCGGTTTTGCGCATAGTTCCGGCAATCGGGCGATCATGTGCGGCACGCCGCGACAGCCCGCCTCCTCGTCATAGGAAAAGGCAATATGCACGGGCCGCTTCAACGCCATGCGCGAAAATGCCGGTGCAGCGGCGAGAACCGTGGCAAGAAAACCTTTCATGTCCGTGGTTCCGCGCCCGTAAAGACGCTCGCCTTCGGCTCTCAGCGTGAAGGGATCGGAGGACCATTCCGGCTCACCGGCAGGCACCACATCCATATGGCCGGATAGGATGTATCCGGCGACATCCGTCGGGCCGAAGCTCGCGAAGAGATTGGCGCGGTCGCCCTCCGGGCCGGCAAGCAGCGATACTTTCGCGCCGTGGCTTTCCAGATAATCGGCGATCCATCCGGCGATATCGCCATTGGCGGTTCCGACGACCGATGGGAAGCCGACAAGACGCTCCAGAATGTCGATTGCGTTCATGGCTGTCTCCGTCGCTTCAACGTTGAAAAGCTTAGAGCGGCCTGCGGCGTTTATCTGCTGAAATAGGGGTGATTTCAGTAGATTGTTGTGTCCTTCCAGCGCTTTCGGAAAATTCCTGCCGGCAAGGCTGGCTATCTTCGGATGTCGTGGGCTGGGTTGCCGGGATCAAGGTTCCGCGCCGGAGGAAATGAGAGCCGTTTGTCATGGAGCTGCTCAAGGTCGATAGTTTCGAGTTGCGAACCGTGGATATCGCCGATGTGGAGGCCGATCATCTGCACGCCCTCTCCATGGCTGTCGGGTGGCGATATCACGCGAATGAATGGTGTTTCCTGCGTCAATGTGGCGTCGGTCTTGCCGCGCTTGACGAAATCGACCGCGCTGTCGCAACTGCGATGCTGTTTCGCTATGATGAGGGTTTTGCGACGCTCGGCATGGTCATCGTTTCGCCGCGCCTTCAGGGGCAGGGCGTGGCACCATGGCTGGTGCGGCGGCTTCTGGCGAAATTCCCTGCCATATCCCTGAGGCTCAACGCCACGGACGAGTCGAGGCGGTTGTTTGCCGGGCTGGGTTTTGCCGGAGAGACGGAAAAAGTACATCTCCTTCGGGGCAAGGCGCGTTGCCTTCCCGAGATGCCGGCGCTCGGAAGAAAACAGAGGATCAAGCCACTTTCGGAGGACCATTTGTCCGCTGTTGCGGATCTGGATGAGACGGCTTTCGGTGTCTCGCGCCGGCGCGTCCTGCAGCGTCTCCTGCGGGAAGACGAAGGTTATGGCCTGTTTGAGGCGGATCGTCTTGAGGCATTTGCATTGCGACGCGCAGCGGGGCGGGGCCATATTGTCGGCCCGGTCGTTGCGGGCGACGAGACGGCGGCCATCGCGCTGGTCAGGCGGCATTTTTCCGATTTGGACGGTCAGCTTGTCCGTCTTGATGCCGTTCGTGACAGCGGTCTTCTGACCGACTTCCTGGCGCAATCCGGGCTGGTGGTGATCGAAACGCTCACCACCATGTCGAAAGGCGCGCCGCAACCGGCAGGCTGCGGTTCCGCAATGATTTTCGCCCTGGCAGGCCCGTCTTTGTGCTGAGGTGCGGCACTATCGCAATTGACGCCCCGCTTCTTGCCCCTTATGTGAGAAAGCGACGGTTCCTGCAGCCGAAAGGCGAAGGGATTAATAGGGAACATGGTGCGGGCGATCTTTTTCGCCCAATGCCGTGGCTGCCCCCGCAACTGTAAGCGGATTGTCGTTCATCCCCGTGACGCTTCAAGGCGTCATGCCACTGTATTTTTCGGAATACGGGAAGGCAGATGAGAGACGCAAATCCGTGAGCCAGGAGACCTGCCGTCAAAATATGAACCATCGTTACGGGCGGGGAAGCCCGGAGGAGGATTTTGTAATGTTATTTCATAACATTTCGTTTGCGTCCTATTACCGTTCTCCGTACAAGACGTCCCGCTGTTGCTGCGCGTTCTGACGCCTGCTGCTCTGGAATAAGTTTTACTTTCGACTGGAGAACACATGTTTCATTCTAGACGCCTGCCGGTTCACGCCGGCTTTCTGGCAACCGTGCTTTCGGTTTTGCCTGTGGTCGGCGCCAATGCCGCCGAAACCACCTATCCCCTGACAATCAACAGCTGCGGTCAGGAGATCACCTTCAAGCAGGCGCCCACCCGCACCGTTTCCGTTGGCCAGAGCACGACAGAGGTTCTTTACCTGCTTGGCGTTGCGGACAAGGTCGTCGGCACGGCGCTGTGGATCGGTCCGGTTCTGAAGGGCTACGAGGAGGCCAATGCCAAGGTCGAGCGACTGGCCGATAATGATCCGAGCTTCGAGGCGGTCGTCGGCAAGAAGCCGGACCTTGTCACGACGCAGTTCCAGTGGCAGATCGGTCCCGAGGGTGTTGTCGGAACGCCGGCGCAATTCGCCGAACTCGGTATTCCCGTCTATACCTCGCCTGCCGATTGCGTCGGCAAGGACAATTCCGGCGGTGGTGATGGTGTACGCAACACCGGCTTCACCATGGAGTTGATCTATCAGGAAGTCCGCGACCTCGCCAAAATCTTCGACGTGCAGGACCGCGGTGAAGAGGTCGTTGCCGACCTGAAGAAGCGTGAAGAAGCCGCCCGTGCCAAGATCGCCTCAGCCAATGGCAAGCTTTCCGCCGTCTTCTGGTTCTCGAGCGCCGAGCTGGATATCGATCCCTATGTCGCAGGTCGCAATGGTGCTCCCGGCTACATCATGTCCGCGCTGGGGTTAAAGAACGTCATCGAAAGCGATGAAGAATGGCCGACCGTCGGCTGGGAAACCATCGCCAAGGCCAATCCGTCCATCATCGTCGCCGGCAAGATGGACCGCCGCCGTTTCCCCGCCGATGATATTGCCGTCAAGCTGAAGTTCCTCGCCACCGATCCCGTGGCCAGCATCATGCCCGCCGTCAAGGAAGGTCATGTGTTCGAGATGGATGCGCAGGCGATGAACCCGACCATTCGAACCATCGAAGGTATTGAAACGCTGGCCGAGGCGATTTCGGCCGCTGGCCTCGCCAAGTGAACCGTCTCACCACCCATCTTGGTAGGGCGGGGCTGGCATTTGCCGCGCTCGCCCTGCTGCTCGTCGCGCTGATGGCCGGGGCGGCCATCGGCGAGACTGCCATCCCTTTGGATGTTGTAGCAAAGACGATTGCCAACCGCGTTTTCCACGCGGGTTATCCGCTTGAACCGCTGGATGAAGGCATCGTCTGGAGTTACCGCCTCAGCCGCGCCGTTGTTGCCGCCTGCTGCGGGGCGTCGCTGGCGCTCGCCGGAGCAGTGCTGCAATCTCTTTTACGCAATCCGCTTGCCGATCCCTACATTCTCGGAATTTCTGCCGGTGCCTCCACCGGTGCCGTCGCCGTGGCACTTCTGGGCTTCGGCGCGGGCTTTCTGACGATGCCGGCGGGCGCGCTCATCGGCGCTTTTGTCGCTTTTTCGCTGGTCAGCCTTCTGGCCGTGCAGGCGGGGCATGGCAACAGCGCCATCATTCTGGCGGGCGTTGCCGGTTCGCAACTGTTCAACGCCATGACCTCCTTCATCGTCACCAAATCCGCCAATGCTGAACAGGCGCGCGGTATCATGTTCTGGCTGCTCGGCAATCTTTCCGGCGTGCGCTGGCCGGATGTCTGGCTGGCGCTACCGGTCAGCCTTGCGGGCCTTATCGTTTGTCTCTGGTACGCGCGGGCGCTCGATGCCTTCGCATTCGGCGGTCAGGCCGCAGCCTCGCTCGGTATTCCGGTGCGCTGGGTCTATACCGTGCTGATCTCGGTTTCGGCGATCATGACGGCTGCGATGGTGTCGCTGGTCGGCTCCATCGGCTTCGTGGGCCTCGTCATTCCGCATGCTGCGCGCATCTTCGTCGGCGTTCGCCATGGTATCTTGCTGCCGGTGACGGCGCTGACCGGCGCGGTTTTCATGATCGTCGCGGATATTCTCTCTCGCATCGTCATTCCGGGCCAGGTGCTGCCCATCGGCGTCATCACCGCGCTCGTCGGCGCGCCCGCCTTTGCCTTCATCCTCGGGCAGAAGAGGGGGCGTTCATGAAACTGTCCGCCCACGACCTGCATTTCCACGCCGGCAATATAGACATCTTGCGCGGCGTTTCACTCGATGTCGGTTCCGGTGAGTTTCTCGGTGTCATCGGACCGAACGGTTCCGGCAAAAGCACGCTGCTCTCCATGCTGGCAGGCATTCGCAAGCCGCGCCGGGGTCACGTTACGCTCGGAGATGAACCGCTTGCCTCGCTGGGACGGCGAGACCTTGCCCGCCGGCTCGCCTTCGTTGAGCAGCAGGCTGAAACCACCGAACGCATCACCGCACGACAGGCCGTGGAGCTTGGACGCACGCCCTACCTCGGGCCGCTTTCCGCCTGGTCGCAGCAGGATGACGCCATCGTTGACGCAGCACTCGCCAATGTGGATATGGCTGATAAGGCGGAGCGCAGCTGGCACCATCTTTCCGGCGGCGAACGGCAGCGCCTGCATATCGCCCGCGCGTTGACGCAGGAGCCGCATGTCCTGCTTCTGGACGAGCCGACCAACCATCTCGACATAGGTCACCAGATCGGCCTGCTCGATCTGGTGCGCCGACAAGGCCTGACCGTTGTAGCGGCGCTGCACGACCTCAATCACGCCGCCATGTTCTGTGACCGCGTCGCCATCATGCACCGGGGCGAGATGATCGCGGTCGGTCCGCCGCGCGAGGTGCTGACACCGGCGACAATAGCCGCCGTCTTCGGGGTGGAGTGCGTGGTCACCACGGATGAGGGGGGCTTTTCCCATATTCGTTTTTTGCCGGCCCATGGGCGGGCCGAGCATGCAAGGAAAGTATTGGCACGATGATGACAGTCATTACGTTCGCAAGCTCTGCTGCAAAGGCCAGACGGTTTTGTGCCGCTGCCGCAATCGCCGTTTCGGCCGCAGGGTTTCCCCTTCACGCTTTGGCCGAGACCTTCGAGGTGAAGATGATGAACAGGGGCGAAAAAGGCCCGATGGTGTTCGAGCCCGATTTTCTCGAGATCGCCCCCGGTGACCGCGTGCGCTTCGTGCCGACCCACAAGAGCCACAATGCCGCGACCATTGACGGCATGGTTCCAGAAGGTGTCGAGGGTTTCAAGAGCCGGATCAATGACGAATTTGAGACCGGCTTTGAAAAACCGGGCTTTTACGGCATCAAATGCTCGCCGCATTATGGCATGGGCATGGTCATGCTGATCAAGGTCGGCGAGGCCACCCTGCCGCAGAGCTACCGGACTGTGGACGTGCCCGTCCGGGCAAAGCCAAGGTTCGAGGACCTCTTCGAGCAGGCGGAAAAATAAAGGGATACCGCCTCACCCCTTTACGGAAACACCCGGCTTCACCGCGCAGACCGCATAACGGTGCTGCAGCCCGCGCAGAATGCCTTTCAGCAGGCTGAAGTTTTTCGCCTGGGCGCGGTGAATGGCTTGAAGCTCCTGATCGATTGCAACAGGTTCGAAGCCAGCCGCACGCAACAGCGCCGCGACATCGCCGGCCCTTGCGCCCTTCGAAAAATAAACGCGGGAAAGAATGCTGTTGAAGGTATTTTCCGGGTCCGCCGGCTTGTGCGGCTGGTCCGGTTTGACGAGGCCGATGCTCTCCAGGCCGGTGGCCAGTTTCTTCACCAGCTTTTCGCGCCAGCCGGTATTCACGAAATCGCCGTCGACGATCAGAAGCCGCCCGCCGGGTTTCAGAACACGGAACCATTCGGCAAAGCTTGCCTGCGGGTCCACCAGCGTCCAGACCAGATGGCGGGTGATGATGACGTCGGCGCTTTCATCCGGCTCCATCGTATTTTCGGCATCGCCGACAAAAAAGCGGATGCTGCGCCCACGGCTTTTTGCCTTTTCCCGGGCAAGCCCCAGCATCGTCTCCGACCAGTCCATACCGGTGACCTGAAAACCGAGATCGTCCATCAGGTGCGAGATGACGCCGGTGCCGCTGGCAAGATCGAGCGCCTTGCGGCCTTCTCCGTGGCCGAGATGTTTCAAGATAAGCGCGTGCCAGGCCTCGCGCTCGTCTTGGGAGAAAATTTCATGTCCGGGGGAAAGGTCGAAAGTCGCGGCGCGGCCGGACCAATAGGATTTGATTTCGTCTCTCAGACTGTCGTTCTTGCCATATTGGGTAGTATCGATCATCGGCCTTAAACTCATATACCGGTCAGTTAAGAATGGCTCTAAAACATAAATGTTGACTAGTACAGTCAGAAAATAATACAGCCGCGCCAGTCAACACTGGAGAGCAATATCCGATGCGCATTTCAGCCAAATCCGCGGCACTTGCCCTTGGCCTTCTCGTATCCGCCGCATGGCCGGCTTTCGCCGAAAAGGTCACCGTCAAGGATGTGACGGGCCGCGATGTCGAAGTCAATGTGCCCGTTTCGCATGTGATCCTCGGCGAAGGCCGTCAGATCTATTTCCTGGCTGCGCTCGACAAGGAAAATCCTTTCCAGCACGTCGTTGGCTGGCGCGACGACCTGGCGAAAGCCGACCCGGAAACCTATGCAGCCTATCTCGCGAAATATCCTGAGATTGCCAAGCTGCCGACTTTCGGCGGCATGAAAGACGGCACCTTCGACATAGAACAGGCTGTCGCACTGAAGCCTGACGTGATCCTGATGAACATCGACGCCAAGACGGCGACCGAAGAAGCGGGCTATATCGAGAAGCTCGCCAAGGTCGGCATTCCGCTGGTCTACGTCGACTTCCGCGAAAAGCCGATGGAAAACACCGAGCCGAGCATGCGCCTCATGGGCCAGCTGACGGGCAAGGAAAAGATCGCCGAGGACTTCATCAAGTTCCGCGCCGACTCCATCGCCAAGGTCACAGATACGCTGGAAAAGGCCAATCCGAAGAAGCCCGTCGTGTTCATGGAGCGCGCCGGCGGTTACTCCGACGATTGCTGCATGTCTTTCGGCAACGAGAATTTCGGCAAGATGGTGGAGCTTGCCGGCGGCATCAACATGGCCAAGGACATCATTCCCGGCACCTTCGGCACCGTCAACCCGGAACAGATCATCGCCTCCAATCCAGAACAGATCATCATCACCGGCGGCAACTGGAACGGTTATGTTCCGGGCGGCAACTGGGTCGGCGTCGGTTATGGCGCGGATCTGAAGGAAGCCCATCGCAAGCTTGAAAACCTGACCAAGCGTCCAGCTTTCACCGGCGTGCAGGCGGTGAAGGACGGCAATGTCCACGCCATCTGGCATCAGTTCTACAACAATCCCTATTAGTTCGTGGCCATTCAGGAAATTGCCAAATGGCTGCATCCGGATCTCTTCAAGGACCTCGACCCCGAGGCCACCTTCAAGGAGCTGCATGCGCGCTTCCTGCCGCTTGACTACAAGCCCGGCTACTTCGTGTCGCTGAAGGACGGGAAGTAATTCAGGGACGGTGAAGGGGAGCGCCGTCCGATCGATGGATGAAGCCGCAGCGCTGCGGCTTCATCGTTCTGCTTAGGAACTCAGTGAGGATTTCTCATGCGGCTCAACGCTCTCAGGCATCTTGCGGTGCTGGCATTTTCCCTTCTCGCCATGACGGCACATGCCGGGGAGATTACCGACGTCGCCGGGCGCAAGGTCGAGCTGGACCTACCGGCCAAGCGCATCATCGTCGGTGAGGCCCGCCAGGTGCATGTGATCGCTGCGCTCAAGGGCGACAAGACCTTCGATACCATCGTCGGCTGGCGTGACGATCTTCTCAAGAAGGATCCCGACAGCTATGCCGCTTATGTCGAGCGTTTTCCGCAGATCGAGAAACTGCCGCGTTTCGGCTATGTGCCGCAGGGCGATTTCAGCCTCGAAACCGCCATCACCCTTTCGCCAGATGTGATCACCCTCAATCTGGAGGCTGAGAAGTCCGCGAAGGAAAGCGGTTTTGAAGACAAGGCCGCCGCCGCCGGTATCAAGGTCATCTATCTCGATTTCCGCATCGATCCTGAAAAGAACAGCGAAGCCTCGGTTGAAATTCTCGGCAAGCTGTTCGGCGCCGAAGAGCGTGCGAAGGAATTCATCGCCTATCGCCGCGCCGAAATCGCCCGCGTGACCGACCGGCTCGCCAGCGTCAAGGACCTGAAACGCCCGAACGTCTTCATTGAACGCGCCCCCGGCATTTCCGGCGAAAACAATTGCTGCCGCACTTTCGGACCGGTCAATTTCGGCGCGATGGTCGATCTCGCCGGCGGCCAAAACATTGCCGACGGCATCATCAAGACGACGTTCGGCGACCTCAATCCCGAACAGCTCGTGATTGCCGATCCCGACCAGGTCATCGTCACCGGCTCCAACTGGGCAGCCGAATCCGACATCAACCAGTTCGTTCCGGTCGGACGCGGTGCGGATATGGTTCTTTCCCGTGAGAGACTTGCCAACCTGATGAAGCGCACGCCGTTTCCGGAGTTGAAGGCCGTGAAGGAAGGCAATGTCCATGCCGTCTGGCACCAGTTCTATGGCGCGCCCTACGAATTCTTCCCGATCCAGCAATTCGCCAAGTGGTTTCATCCCGATCTCTTCGCCGATCTCGATCCGGAAAGGAATTTTGAGGAGTTTCACCGCAAATTCCTCCCCATCACCTACAAGCCGGGCTATTTCGCCTCGCTCGACAAAGGTTTGAACCAATGACGTCGCTGAATGAAAGCGCAGTTGGCATGAGTGGGCGCGATCAATATCGCGCTCTTGCCGCGCGCAGGATCATTATCCTTTTCGGACTTTTTATCGCGCTGTGCTTCAGCCTGGCCGCAGACATGGCGCTCGGCCCGGCCCGCTACACGCTATCAGAGGTTCTGGCGACCGTTGCCGACCCGGCGGCGGTCGGTAACCAGCTTCGGGTGGTGATCTGGGACATTCGCATGCCGATCGCGCTGATGGCGGTTACCGTCGGAGCGTCGCTTTCTGTTGCCGGCGCACAAATGCAGACAATTCTGTCCAACCCGCTTGCAAGCCCTTTCACACTCGGCATTTCCGCCGCCGCAAGCTTCGGCGCGGCGTTGGCGCTTGTCGGCGGCGTGGCGATCTTTCCGGGAGCCGTGCAGTATATGGTGCCCATCAACGCCTTCATTATGGCGATGATTGCGGCTCTCTTCATTCATTTCGCCTCAACGATGCGCGGCGTAACGGTGGAAACCATCGTTCTACTCGGCATCGCGCTGGTTTTTACCTTTAATGCGGCGCTGTCCCTGCTCGAATATCTGGCGTCCGAACAGGCGCTCGCTGCCGTCGTGTTTTGGACAATGGGCAGCCTTACGAAAGCGACTTGGGAAAAGGTTTACATCACCGGCGCCATTCTCCTCGTCACCGTGCCGCTGTTCATGCGCAATGCCTGGGCGTTGACGGCGCTGAGGCTCGGCGATGACAAGGCGGCCAGCATGGGCATCAATGTGCGCCGTCTGCGGTTGTCGACCATGCTGACGGTCAGTCTTCTGGCGGCGATCCCTGTTTCTTTTGTCGGCACCATCGGCTTCGTCGGGCTGGTCGGTCCGCATATCGCCCGCATGGTTGTCGGTGAGGACCAACGCTTCTTCCTGCCCGGTTCTATCATCTGCGGGGCTCTGCTTCTGTCGGCTACCTCGGTCATCAGTAAAATCCTCATTCCCGGCGCGATCCTGCCGATCGGCGTCATTACGGCGCTTGTCGGCGTTCCATTCTTCTTCGCGCTCATTTTCGGTAACAGGAGACGCGCATGGTAGCGCTCGCACTGAAAGATGTCGGCGCCGCCTATGGGCGCATCACGGTACTCTCCAAGGTTGGCATCGATACGCTGCAAAGCGGCAGTGTTACGGCCGTGATCGGCCCGAATGCGGCCGGCAAGTCCACGCTGTTCAAGCGCATCGCCAGCCTGATTTCCGGTCCGGGTCTGGTCGAACTGTCGGACACGGCGCGCGGCAACCGCGCCATCTGCTATATGCCGCAGGATACCGGCGCCAACGCCGTGCTGACGGTCTATGAATCCATACTTCTTTCCGCCAAGCAGGGAGGCGGCTGGCGGGTTCACGACGATGAGCTGTTCGAGATCGACGCCATTCTCAAGGCGCTGAAAATCCACGATCTGGCCTTCCGCGGGCTTGGCGAATTGTCCGGGGGCCAGCGACAGCTTGTGTCGCTGGCGCAGGCGCTGGCGCGCAAGCCGGAAGTGCTGCTGATGGACGAGCCGACCTCTGCGCTCGATCTTCACCGGCAGATCGAGGTCCTGGGTTTCGTCACCGATCTGGCGCAGAAGACCGGCATGATCGTGCTGATCGCCCTGCATGACCTCAACCATGCACTTCGTTATTGCGAAAATACGATGGTGATCGCGCGCGGTGAAATGGTGGTGAGCGGCAGCACGGAGGCGGTTATAACCCCGGAGATGCTGCGCGATATCTATCGCATCGATGCGCGTATCGAGCCCTGCTCGCAGGGTAGGCCGATGGTTATCGTCGACGGGGCCATCTGACAGGTCAAAGCCCGGCCGCCCTTGCTGCCGGGTCCGCTCGATGCGGCCTGCACAAATTCTTGATGATAATAGTCATGAAATATCTGTTCGAGCCATGGTTTGAATGCTAGAGCTTTGAACGGCAAAACTGCGCGGCCACTCGGCGGACGGCAGGTTTCGTCGATCCCCTCAAATTTCTCTCGGTTGAGACATGGGCATACGGGAAGATGACAAGCGTTATAACGCTTACGTCGCGCATAGGGTCGACCTGATCAAATACGCCACCGTCATATTGGGGTCGCGGGCGGATGCGGAGGACGTGGTTCAGGAAGCGTTCCTGAAATTCGTTCCCGAGGCCTCCGGTAATCCCGCCAATCTCAAATCCTATCTCTTTCGTATCGTTCGCAATCTTGCCCTCGACAATCGCCGGCGCAGCCGCCAGGACATTCGCGAACGGCCGGACGATACGCCGTTCTGGGGTGTGCCGCAGGACAATGGCACGCCGGAGGAACACGCCCTTTTCTGCGATGAAGTCCGCCAGATGCGGACTGTTTTGGCCGGCCTGCCGGTTCAGGCAAGAGTGGCGTTGGAAATGCACAGATTCGGTGGTTACAATATGGAGGAGATTGCGCGTCACCTTGGCGTATCCGTGGCCAGCGCACACCGTCTGATCAAGGGCAGCATTGCCGCGATCACCAGAGAAATGAAGTAAATAGTCCCGATTGTCCCACCTTGTGAAAAAAATCTCTTCGTTAAACGTCTTTATAACAATGCAGAAGACGACGCTCCTGCTGCGCGCCCCAAAGGAACTGGCCCGGTTCAATGACCATTGATCCAGAGAAAAAAACTGAATTGCCGGCCGGTAAGGCGGAAGAGGCGGCCGACTGGTTGCTGCGTTTGCAGTCCGGCTCGGCGGAATCGCGGCTGAAGGCGGAATTTGAGCAATGGCTGGGGGCAGAGCCGGCAAACCGTCTCGCCTGGGAACGAACATGCAGGACGTGGCGAAACCTCGGACTGGTGGAGCCAGAATTCAAGAGCCTCTGGGAAGATGCCCCGCATCTGCCGGGCAAGGCCGCGATAAAGCCGCAGCGGCGGCGCTGGTCCGGGCGGCGCTATGCCGGCGCGGCCGTGGCGGCGGCCTCGCTCTGTCTTGCGGTGCTGTTCGTTCCGGCATTTTTCGTTCGCTTGCAGGCTGACTATCAGACCACCACTGCTGAAAGCCGCACGATCACCCTCGAAGACGGCAGCAAAGTGCAGCTCGCCGCCGCGAGTGCGCTTTCAGCGGATTTCACGGATGGCCGTCGCAATGTCACGGTGTTGAAGGGGGAAGCTTTTTTCGACGTGGTGCCGGATAAAACGCGTCCCTTCGTCGTGAAGGCAAAAAACCTGACCGTTCAGGTGCTCGGCACGGCTTTCGACGTCGACCTGACGGATGGAGTAACCCAGGTGGCGCTGGCGCACGGTTCCGTGGAGGCGTCCTTCCGTAATGCGCCGCCAACGCGGCTCGTGCCGGGCGAGATGCTGATCGTCGACGCTTCCGGCGCGATCCGCAAAGAGACCGTTTCCGTCGAGGATATTGGCGGCTGGCGCAATGGCGAACTCTATGTGGTCGATGCGACGATAGGCTCGGTCGTGGAGCAGATCCAGCGTTACCATCCGGCGTGGCTTACCATGGCCGACAAGCGACTTGCCGAGCAGAGAGTGACAGGGTTTTACGATCTGCGCGACCCGGATCGCGCGCTGGAAGCCCTGGTGGAACCCTATAAGGGCAAGGTGCATGCGATTGGGGACAGCGCCCGCATCATCACCCGTTTCTGAAACATTCCAAAACAAAAAATCATATTTATTTTCAGTTATTTATAAAATTTCTTCCGAAATCCTGAAAAAAATCGACGAGGCAATCGTCTTTTTGTTGAGTAATCCGGTCAAGATATATCCGGAGCGAAAGACAGGAAGACAAAAGCAATATGCGCCTCCAGACATGCAAGACCGGTTCAGGGGAAAAAGCAGCAAAGCGGGCTCGCAGGGCCGTGCTGCTGGCGACAACGGCGGTCATTGTTTCATTCGCGACGCCCGTTCTGGCCCAGACCGGAGCTGACGCCACCAATTCCCAGCGTCCAGGCGGCGAGCAGGGGGCGACAAGGCCATTCAATATTCCCGCCCAGTCGCTGTCGTCGGTCGTGGGTGCTTTCGGGCGGCAATCCGGCCTTCAGGTCACGCTTGCCACGCCGGCGGCGGGCAATGTGCGCACCAATGCCGTCACCGGCAGTTTCACGGTGCGGGAGGCGCTGTCACGGCTGTTGGCGGGAACGGGCGTCAATTTCCGTATCGCCGGCAATGGCAGAACCGTCGTCATCGGCACGGGGCAATCGACCGTCGATCTTTCCGCGGCGGAGGGTACGACGGTTCTGGAAACCATTACCCTGACCGGCAAGACCGGGCGCAACTCCATTGCCGGTTCCGGTTATCAGGGGACGCCCGACTGGGTTTATGAAACGCCCGCCAGCGTCAGCGTGGTCGGCCGCGAGGCGATCCAGTCGGCCGGCGTGCGCAACACGCGCGATGTTTTCAACCGAGTTTCCGGTGTTTATGCCGGCGAGGGCAATGGCAGCTTCCCAACCGTTTCGCCGAATGTGCGCGGTTTGCAGGAAAGCGGCCGCGTGGTTGTCTCAATCGACGGGGCCCGGCAGAATGCGCAGCGTGGTGCGACCTTCGGCGGCACCGCAAGCTATACTGCGAGTGCCGGGCAGGGCTATGTGGATGTCGCTTTCATCCGTGCCGTCGAGATCGAAAAAATAACCAATGCGCGGTCGGGTAATGCGGGCTCCCTGGGCGGTAAGGTCGAGTTCCGAACCGTCAGCGCCGACGATCTGATTGCCGAGGGTGAAAACAAGGGCGGGGAAGTGAATGTTTCCCGCGGCACCAATGGTTATGATTTTCAGGGTTCGGTTCTCGGCGCTGCTCGCTCGCCGGATGGTCCTCTCTCCTTCGTCGCCGGTTACAGCCGCACGATCATGGATGAATACAAGATCGGAACGAAGGGCGAGGCCCGCAGCACCGCGCTGACGATGAAGGATTTGCTTGGCCGCGACGGCTGGTCCACCTTCTTCAAGGGCGAAGGCGAATTTGGCGACGTGAAGGCTTCGCTCTCCTGGATGCATCAGGAGAATGACTTCGTTCAGGGCGCATCTGAGGTGATCGACCGGGAAAGCGTGCGAAACGACAGCGTCGTCGCGAAGCTGGACTGGGACCCGGAGAGTGAACTCATCGATTTCAAGTCGTCGCTGTGGCTGAACGATAATATGACGCATGAACTGCGCGCGGCGCGCAATAAACTTGATGGAAGCGTCGGGTATGCAGCGGAAACCAACCTCGATATGGGCCTGCGCAGTTTCGGCGGGAGCCTGGAAAATACCAGTCGCTTTGATACGGCGGCGGGCGCGCTCAGCCTGAACTACGGAGCGGAAGCCTTCCGGGACATCGCCACGTCCGTTGCGACAAGTGCCAAAATCGCCGAAAATCCTTCTTTCGCCAGCAGCTACACGTCATTCAGCCCTGCAGGGCGACGCGATGTCGCCAGCCTGTTCCTGAATGGTGAGCTTGAGCCGGCCGATTGGATCACGCTGAGTGGCGGCGTGCGTTACGACTGGTCGCGTCTCAAGGGATCGGCGACTTATTACAGTACTCGTAACTATCAGATCGATACTTCTATCCCTTGCGATCCGGTCAGCAGCCACTACACGCCTCTCGATTATTTTAATCAGATATTCCGTCCCGCTAACCCAGCCTGGCCCTACGCGCTTTATCTGGCGCGGGCTTGGCCCAACATCGCGGCAGGCTGTATGCCTGGCACCGGAATAACGGGGCGGCCGATACCGGTCATCGAGTACCCTGAGCACAATGTCGATATTGATCGCACCTACAGCGCCTGGCTGCCCTCGGCCACCATCGAGCTGAAACCCGTCGACTGGTTCCGCCCCTATGTGAGCTATTCCCAGAGCCTGCGTCCGCCGACAATTCTCGAGGCTTTTTTCGCCGGTGCGCGTCCGGGCGACAGCCCCGGATACGAATACGCTCCCAATCAGGCCCTGCGCGCCGAAAAGGCGACGACCTATGAAATCGGCGCGAATGTGAGCTTCGACGGCGTGCTGCTGGACGACGATTCCATTCGCATCAAAATGGCCGCCTTTCGTCGCGAGGTGAAGGACTATATCGCGCTCGGTTATCTCGTCACCGATCAGGTTCTCGACCACACCTATACCAGCTTCGTCAATCTGGACGGCACGACCTATATGCGCGGGCTTGAATTCGAGGGCAATTACGACGCCCGCAGTTTCTGGCTCGGCGGCTCGGCGACGCTTCTGAAGACGGAATGGCCTGAAAAGACGCAGGTTTTTTCCAACGGCACAACCACCACGACGGGCGAAATCGTCGCTTGGCCGGGCGATGTCGCGCCCAAGGTGAAGCTGACGCTCGATGGCGGCATGCGTTTCTTCGATGAGAAATTCTCGCTGGGCGCAAGGCTCAACCATGTCACGCCGACACAGTCGCGCACACTGGATACGGAAGGCAATCTGCGGGAGGTGACCGATCCCTATACCACGGTGGACCTCTATGGGTCCTATGCCTTCAACGACAAGGCCACGCTTCGCTTCGCTGTCAACAACCTGACGGACCGCAAATACATCCCGGCGGCAAGCGCCTACACGGCCCCGGGCCGCACCTTTATCGCGACGATGAACGTGAAGTTCTGAACCGTGGAAGAAATTCTCCGGGTTGGGGTTGCAGCCCGTCCCGGAGATGAAACGCCTTCGCTACAGGACGAAGGTACCTCTATTGGCCAGCAAAGGAGTACACCTATGGCTACCACAATTCAACTGACGCAGTCTTCCTCCGATCTGATCGGCTACCTTAACGGTTGGACGAGCGGTTTCGGTTCGACCTATGGTGCGTTCTACGACGCTCAGACCAGCTCTCTTGCCACCACCACCATCGATCCGAACACGACCTATGAGGCGTGGGGCGATGGCAGTTCCGGCGGCAAGGGCATCGTCATGAGCGGCGCTTTGCAGTACTCCCAGGGCAACCTGACGGGTTCGGTCGACAGCATCGTTCTGGGCGCCGGCTACAGCCAGTCCACCAGCGGCATCGCCGTCAGCCAGCAGGAACTGCTGATCGATCCCGACAGCGCCTATTCGCTTGCCGGCGCTCGCGATCTTCTCGATCTCGCCGTCTACCAGCTTGCCCGCTTCGGTTCGCTGGCCGGCTTCTATGATTACTTTGCAGCCACCGGCACGGTGATCGAGGACACGGCTGCCTCCAACACCCTGACCGGCTTTGCCGGGGCAGACACCTTCGTATTCTCCGGCGGCAACGATGTCGTGCAGGCCGGCCCGACCGGAACCTACGGCTATCAGGACGGTACCGATACGCTCGATGTTTCCGCCTGGGGCGCAACTTCGGGGGACGATTTGTTGTGGTATAACGATAACGGAAATGCCGTTATCCTTTCTGCCACAGACACGTCCGTCTCCGTCACACTGAATGGTGTCGATGCAAACGTGCTCGACGCATCGGACTTCATTTTCGCCAGCGCATCGGCGCTTGCCGCGTAAAGGAAAATCAGGCTGTGGGCTTTCAAAACCACCAGCAGACGCCGCCGCAGTCCCTCACTGCGGCGGTTGTTTCGCCCCTTAAAAACACGTTTCTCGGCGTTGCGCTCGTCAGCGGCGTGGTCAATATACTCGCGCTCACTTCGCCGCTCTTCATGCTCCAGGTTTATGACCGGGTTCTGGCAAGCGGCAGCCTGCCGACGCTGGTCGGGCTCGCCATTCTCGCGCTTGGCCTTTACGGCTTCCAGTGCCTGCTCGATATCATCCGCGCTCGCGTTCTGATCCGTATCGGTGAAGATTTCGACTTGCGTTATTCCGGTAAGGTGCATGATGCGGTGGTGCGCCTGCCGCTTGTCAACCGCATGCCGGGCGACGGTCTGCAGCCGCTGCGCGATCTCGATAATGTGCGCGGTTTTCTCTCCGGCACGGGGCCGACGGCCTTTTTCGATCTGCCGTGGATGCCGCTTTATCTCGGCATATGTTTTCTGTTTCATTTCTGGATCGGTGTGACGGCGCTTGCCGGCGCGATATTGCTTGTCTCCCTCACAATCCTGACCAACATCTTTTCGCAGAAGCCGATCCGCGACACCATGGTCGAGAATATGGCCCGCAACCGGCAACTGGAGGCTTCGCGCCGCAATGCCGAAGTCGTGCGGGCCATGGGGCTTGGCGGTAGGCTCGGAAAACGCTGGCAGAATTCCAACGAGGCCTATCTCGCCGCCAATCGCAAGGCGGGCGATGTGGCCGGCGGCCTTGGCAACATCGCGAAGTCTTTGCGGGTCGTGCTGCAATCGGCAATTCTGGCGGTCGGCGCGTGGCTCGTCATCAATCAGGAAGCTTCGGGCGGCGCGATGATCGCCAGTTCGATCATGATGGGCCGGGCGCTGGCACCCGTCGATCTTGCCATTTCCAACTGGAAGTCCTTCGTGGCCGCCCGGCAGAGCTGGGCGCGGCTGAGGGAGCTTTTTGCACAGATGCCGGCCAATGCCGCCGCCATGGCCCTGCCGAGGCCTGAAAAGGATTTGCGGGTCGAAAACGTCACCATCGTTCCGCCGGGAGAAAGAAAACCAACCGTCACCGGACTTGGCTTCATCGTGACCGCTGGAAACGCGCTCGGCGTTATCGGCCCCTCCGGCTCGGGCAAATCCACCCTGTCGCGCATTCTCACCGGCGCTTGGATGCCTGCGGCCGGCAAGGTACGGCTGGACGGTGCAAGTTTCGAGCAGTGGGACCGTGAGGCGCTGGGCCGCCATATCGGTTATCTGCCGCAGGGCGTCGAGTTATTCGATGGCACGATCGGCGAGAATATCTCCCGTTTCGAGGATAATCCCGATCCTGAGGCCATCATCGCGGCGGCCAGGGCTGCGGGTGCGCATGAACTGATCCTGCGTTTCGAAAAGGGTTATGACAGCGATATCGGCGAGGCGGGTTCGGCGCTTTCCGCCGGGCAGCGCCAGCGCATCGGCCTTGCCCGCGCGCTATATGGCGATCCCTTCATCGTGGTGCTGGACGAACCCAACGCCAATCTCGATGCGGAAGGCGAAGCCGCCGTGGTCAAGGCAATTTCCTCGGTCAAGGCGCGGGGCGGCATTGCCGTCGTCGTCGCCCACCGGCCGAGCGCCATCGGTGCTGTCGATTTCATTCTGATGATGGAAGAGGGGCGGATGAAGGCCTTCGGCCCGCGTGACGAGGTGCTTTCGAAGGTACTGCGCGTTCCGCAAGCGCAGGCGGCCAAGGGATTTACCGCATCCGCCCAGACCATCTCGCCGCTGCGCGTCGTCGCCAATACCCAGCCTCACGCGCTGGTGCTGGAAGACGTCCGTGAAGAGAACAGCCAGGAAGGAGATGCAGATGTCAAACATTGACCGGCGCAGCCATGTGTCCCGCTCCATCCGCAAGCATCTCGTTGCCGGCCTTGCTGCGGGCGTAGCGCTGCTGGCCGGTGTCGGCGGATGGGCTGCTACGACCAATCTTGCCGGCGCGGTTGTCGCCTCCGGTCATCTGGTGGTGGATTCCTACACGAAGAAGGTGCAGCATCCGAGCGGCGGTGTCGTCGGCGAAATTCTGGTGAACGAAGGCGATAGAGTGAAGGCCGGCGATGTGGTCATGCGCCTTGATGCGACCCAGACCCGCGCCAATCTCGCCATCGTGACCAAGCGTCTGGATGAGCTGAATGCGCGCATGGCAAGGCTGGAGGCCGAGCGCGACGATCTGCCGGAACTCGTCTTTCCGCAGGCGTTGATGGCGCGAAAAGACGATGCCGATGTCGCCTCCGCCATGCGCAGCGAGACCAAGCTGTTCGAATTCCGCAAATCCTATCGCCAAGGGCGCAAAGCACAGCTTTCCGAGCGTATCACCCAGTTCGAACATGAGATCGAAGGGCTGAAGGCGCAGGAAGTCGCCTATGATAACGGCCTTGCCGTGCTGGAGGCTGAAATCACCTCGCAGAAATCCCTGCTTGAACAGGGTGTCGTGTCCGTGCAGCGGCTGAACAGCCTGCAGACGCAGGCCGCGACATTCGGCGGTGAGCGCGGCGAGAAAATCGCCTATCAGGCGCAGACGGCGGGGCGCATCACCGAAACCAGGCTGCAAATCCTGCAGATCGATCAGGAATTGCGCACCGAGGTCGGGCGGGAACTGCGCGAGATACAGGCCCAGATGGGCGAATTCGTCGAGCGCAAGGTTGCGGCCGAAGACCAACTGAAACGCATCGACATTGTCGCGCCGCAATCAGGCATGGTGCATGAAATGGCCGTGCACACCGTGGGGGGCGTGGTGACGCCGGCGGATCCGATCATGCTCATCGTGCCTGACGGAGACGAGCTGGCGCTGGAGGTGCAGATCGTGCCCAAGGATATCGATCAGCTTCAATTGGGGCAAAAGGCGATGCTGCGCATGACCGCATTCAACCAGCGCGTCACGCCGGAACTGGAAGGCCATGTCAGCCGCATCGCGGCGGATATCACCACCGATCAGCGCAGCGGTCTCTCCTATTATCTGGCGCGGATTTCCGTACCGGTCTCCGAGCGGCGGAAGCTGAACAATGCGCCGCTGGTGCCGGGCATGCCGGCCGAGGCCTTCATTCAGACCAGCGAAAGAACGGCGCTGTCCTATATCGCCAAACCGCTGACCGACCAGATCAGCCGCGCCTTCCGGGAGGAATAGGGTTCGGAACCCGGCTTCCGGATGTTACCTACCTTCGCCAAAGCGGAAGCCGGCAAACCCTTTCGTCTGAGTGGGGATCGCCCAGACGCCACCTGAAAATGGCGCTTTGTGCAGTCGGTCCTCGGACATGTTGTGGCGGTGGGATGTCAGGAAAAGAGTACTGAAATCCGTTCCCCCGAAGCAGAACATCGTGGGGTGGGGCACTGGGGCTACTATCACGTCCGCCAACGCGCCGTCGGGCGTGAAAACGTTGAGCAGGCCGGCCGACACGCCTGCGCTGTAATAGTTGCCGCTGCTATCGAGGCAGCCGCCATCGGGCCTTCCAGTCTCTTCCGTCATCTGGGCCACCAGCACGCCCTCATCGAAGCTGCCGTTCCGGCTGTCGAAATTTCGCCGACGTATCCATTTCTGGACGGAATCGCTCTGCCACATGATCGATCCGTCCTCGGAGAAGGCGAGCCCGTTCGGGCATGTCAGCCCCGTCTGAATACGCTCGGCGTTCTTTTCGGTGATCCGCCAGAGTTCGCCATAGGGCTCCATGTCCGGGAGCGGGACATTGTGCATGGTTCCCACCCAGAAAGCGCCGTCGGGGCCGATCCGCCCGTCGTTCAGCCGGCAGGGGATGCCTTTGGGCGCAGGAATGGAATGGAGGAGGCGCGTTTCGCCGCTATCAGGATTGAGAATGATAACATCCATGCCGCAGGCGATGACGAGATCGCCGTTCTGACAAAGTCCAAGGCTCGATACGGTGTGGGGGAACGACCATTCGCGATAACGCCCGGGCTCGAGCGCTGCGGACCGCACCGTCCCGCCGAGAATATCGCACCAGAAAAGCACCTGTCGCCGCTCGTCCCAAACAGGAGATTCCGCAAGTGTGCTCATCGTGTCGCAAAGAAGTTCCGCCTGCGACATGGCAAGCGTGTGTCCGGGGTTTGCCGTATTCATGATGCTCGAACCGTTGAAAAAATGCCGCGGAATTATTCGAAGTAGTCCTGATGGTTCTCGAAAACTTGTGAGAGAATGCCTAGGACGCGTCTCAGGTGCTTTTGCAGACAATCCGTCGCGCGGGCATCGTCACCCGCCCTGATTGCGTCGTATACCGCCTCATGTTCGGAAAGCAGCCGCGCCATATGCGCCTCATCGGTGATGGCCAGGGCGCGCAAACGATCCAGCCCCGCCTTCTCGCGGATCAACAGAGATTCCAGCCTTTCGAGGCCCGTTGCGGCGGCAAGCGCGCTGTGAAACTGGTCGTCATGGATGCGGAAAGCTTTTCTGTCGCCGTTGCGCATCGCCGCCCGCTGGCCATTCAGCGCATGCTCGATCTCCTGCTCGGCCTCCGGCGCCAGGCCAATCTGGCAAAGCCTGCGCACTGCGGCCACTTCAAGCGCCTCGCGGATGAATTGCGCGCTACGGATGTTCTTTTCCGATAGTCGCGAGACATAGGTTCCACGGCTTGGCAGCGTGACTATCAGGCCGTCGTCGCGCAGGCGGCTCAGCGCCTCGCGTACCGGCGTTCGGCTCGAATTGAACGACTGTCCGATCTCGTTTTCAGAGACGGCTTGCCCGGGAAAAAGCTCCCGCGAGAGGATGGCTGATTTCAGCGCGGAGTAAATCTGGTCCACGACCGGACGGTTGAGGTCCAGCCGCTCCATCGTCGGCACGCCTGTTACAGGAATTTTCGGCATGTACCCTCCACTGTTCTCATAACCGGTATACCGGAACACAAGTCTGTTGACAACCGGCATACCGGTATGCAAATGATCGCGCATTGGGAAGGAGGCTCCCGAAATGCAAAATATCAAGACCTGTGTCATCGTTGGCGCCGGAATGGTGGCGAAGACGCATGTGCTTGCCTGCGCGGCAAGCCCGGAAAAAATTCGCCTGAAGGGCATCGTCGATGGTGGTTCCGGCCGCGCCAAGGCGCTGGCTGCCGAGGCGTCGAAACATACCGGATACGCGGTGGCGGTTTATTCCTCCGTCGACGAAGCGGCGCGCGATGCGGATGTCGATTTCGCCATTATCGCCACGCCGCCCAATGCCCGCATCGATATTGTCGGAAAACTGGCGCAGGCTGGCAAACACATCCTGATGGAGAAGCCGGTCGCTCGCAATACGCGGGAAGCCGAGGGTCTCGTCGCCCTGTGTCGTGACGCGGGTGTCGCGCTCGGCATCATCTTCCAGCACCGCATGCGGGCCGCATCGCAAAAAGCGCGCGAGCTTGTGGATGGCGGAACGCTCGGGATGCTCGGCCTCTGCGAAATCTCGGTGCCCTGGTGGCGCGCGCAATCCTATTACGACGAACCGGGTCGCGGCACGCTGGCGCGCGATGGCGGCGGCGTACTGATCTCCCAGGCAATCCATACGATTGATCTGGCCTTGAGCCTGACGGGGCCGGTCGCCCGTGTTCAGGCGATGGCTGCAACGACGCGTTTCCACCGCATGGAAACCGAAGATTACGTGTCTGCGGGCCTGCGTTTCAGGAATGGCGCTGTCGGCTCGCTGGTGGCAAGCACCGCAAGCTTCCCCGGGGCTGCGGAATCGATCCTCCTGCATTTCGACAATGCCAGCCTGCGGCTCGCCTCCGGCCTGCTGCATGTCGACTGGCGCGATGGCCGGCAGGAAACCTTTGGCGGCGCGGCCGCTGGCACGGGCGGCGGCGCCGACCCCATGGCTTTCACGCATGAATGGCATCAGGGCGTTTTCGATGATTTCGCAGACGCCATCTCTTCAGGACGCCCGCCGGTCGTCACCGGCGAAGCGGCTCTTTTGTCTCACAGATTGATCGACGCGATCATCAACTCGGCCGACACCGGCAAGGAAGTGGAACTGCAGGATGAGTAAAGCAATCAAGTTCGTCGCTCTTGGTATTGAGCATCGGCATATTTTCGGCATGGCCCAGAACCTGCTGGATGCCGGCGCCGAATTTGCCGGCTGGTGGACAGAAGGCGAGCCCGATGTCGTGGAGGGCTTCGTCAAGCGCTTCCCGAATGTGCCGCGCGCAGCATCGAAAGAGGCGCTGCTGGCTGACGGCACTGTCGATCTCGTCGTGATCGCCGACATTCCCTCCAAGCGCGCCGATCTCGCTATCGCCGCCATGGAAGCCGGCAAGGACGTCATGTCGGACAAGCCCGGTTGCACCACCTTCGAACAGCTCGACCGCCTTCGTCAGACTGTGGCAAAGACCAAGCGCATCTGGACCGTCGATTTCTCGGAGCGTTTTGAAGTGCCGAGCGTGACCAAGGCGGCTGAACTCGTTGCCCAGGGCGCTATCGGCCGCGTCATCCAGACTGTCGGCCTCGGCCCGCATCGTCTGAACCGCCAGATCCGCCCGACATGGTTCTTCGAGCGTGAAGCCTATGGTGGTATCCTCACCGATATTGCCAGCCACCAGATCGATCAGTTCATGTTCTTCACGGGTTCGACCGAGGTTGAGATCGTGTCCGCCACCGTTGCCAATTATGCCAACCCCGGCGATCCGGGTCTTCAGGATTTCGGCGAAGTCGTGCTGCGCGGCGACAAGGGCCACGGCTATATCCGCGTCGACTGGTACACGCCCGATGCGCTGCCGACCTGGGGTGACGGCCGCCTGACCATCCTCGGTACCGAAGGTTACATCGAACTGCGTAAATATGTGGATGTCGGCAATACCGAAGGCACGGACCGCCTCGTTCTCGTCAACGGCGACCGCTGCGAGTATATTGATGCTTCCGGCGCCGGTCTGCCCTATTTCGCCCGCATCTGCGACGATATCCGCAACCGCACGGAAACGGCGATGACGCAGGAACACGTCTTCAAGGTCTGCGACCTCTCGCTTCAGGCGCAGGCCAAGGCTGAGGGAGCCTCGAAATGATCGGTGTTGCCATCATCGGCGCCGGCATCGGCGCCCAGCATCTGAGCGGTTATCGGGCGCTGCCCAAGCGCTTCGTCGTCAAGGCGATCTGCGATCTCGATCTGGAGCGCGCGCGCTCCGTCGCCGGCGATGACACCTCCATTCGTCTGACCACCGATCTCGATGAGGTTCTGGCCGATGAGAGCATTCAGCTCATCGACGTCTGCCTGCCGCCACACCTGCATTTTCCTGTCACTCTGAAGGCGCATGCGGCGGGCAAGGATGTGGTCTGCGAAAAGCCGCTGGTTCGCTCTCTGGAAGAGGCCAATGCGCTGATCGAGTCCGTCAAGAAGACCGGACGCGGTGTATTTCCCGTCTTCCAGTACCGTTTTGGACATGCCATGCGGCAGTTGCGGGCGCTGATCGATGCCGGTCTTGCGGGCAAAGCCTTTGTCGCAAGCTCGGAAGTTCACTGGAACCGTGGCGCCAGCTATTACGACATCCCGTGGCGCGGCACCTGGAAGGGTGAGTGCGGCGGCGCGATCCTCGGTCACGCCATCCACGCCCACGATCTTCTCTGCCACGTCCTCGGCCCGGTCGAGGAAGTTTTCGCCATGGCCGACACGCGCGTCAACACCATCGAAACCGAAGATTGCGCAGCACTCAGTTTCCGCATGAAAAGCGGTGCGCTGGCAACCAGCTCCGTCACGCTCGGTGCAGCAGAAGATACGTCCCGTCTGCGTTTCTGCTTCGAAGGCTTCACCGCCGAGAGTGGCACGCTTCCCTATCGCCCGGCCGAAGACACATGGCGTTTCATCGCCCGTGCACCCACCACGCAGGACCAGATTGATGCCGTTCTGGCAAAGGTTGCCGACGGCGAAAACGGCTTTGCCGGTTTTGTCGAAGCCATTGCCGACGCGATGGAAGGACGCGGCGGCAAGGAAGTGACGGTCAATGACGGCCTGCAGTCCATAGAACTCGTTACCGCCATCTATCGCTCGGTACGGGAAAGAAAGCCGGTCCACCTGTCCGACGCCGCCGAAGGCGAATGGATCAAAGGATGGGCTCCGCGCGCATCCGCCAACGCATAATCATCTAAGGGAGGAAAAGAGATGATCGGTAAATACAGCATGGCATTGGCGCTCGCCATTGGCGCGGCGTCCTTTGCAGGCGCCGCCCAGGCGGCCGAGGAAGTGCGCTTCACCTGCGCTTATGACGGCAATGGCTGCGAAATCCTGAAGGACATTCTCGCCCGTTACGAAAAGCAGCATCCGGATGTGAAGATCGTTACTGACATTGTGCCCTACAAGGCGTTGCTGGAAGGCCTGCCCGTCCAGCTCGCCGGTGGCAGCGGTCCTGACTTCGCGACGGTAACCGATCTTGGCGGTCTCAACCGCTATTATCTCGATCTCACGCCCTATGTGGACGCGAAATATTGGGAAGACAATTTCTCCAACGTGCTGAAATGGTACCGCAGCGGCCCTGACGACAAGGGCATCTACGGCATGCATACCCAGCTCACCATCACCGGCGCTTTCATCAACCGTACCCTGTTCGATCAGGCTAACGTCGCCGTACCCGGCAAGGATGCAACGCTGGACGATTGGGCGAAGGCTGCCAATGCCGTCGCCAAGGCAACCGGCACACCTTACCCGATGGCGATTGACCGTTCCGGCCATCGCATCGCCGGCCCGGCCATTTCCTATGGCGCGAAGATTTTCGATGCTGACGGCAAGCCGATCCTCGTCGACGAAGGCTTTACGACTTTCGTGAAGAAGTTCGTGGAGTGGAACAAGGACGGCACCATGGCGCGTGACGTCTGGGCCGGGCAGGGCGGCAACACCTATCGCGACGCCGCGCAGGAATTCATCAACGGCCAGCTGGTCTATTATTATTCCGGCAGCTGGCAGACCGCGCGCTTCGACAGCCAGGTGGGCGATGCCTTCGACTGGGAAGTCGTGCCGCAGCCCTGCGGTGGCGCCGCCTGCACGGGCATGCCGGGCGGTACCGGCATCGTCGGCTTCAAGCAGACCAAGAACCCGAAGATCGTCGCCGATATCCTGAACTTCCTTGCTCAGGACGAGAATTATCTCGACTTCACCGTTCGCACCCGCAACGTTCCGGCCCACAAGGCCGTGGCCGACAAGGGCGTGACCTATACCGGTGCGACGCCTGCGACGCAGAAGGCCATGAATGCCTGGCTGGACCAGATTCCCGGCCTCAGCCCGATTGCCTATGCCTATCAGGGCTACAAGAACAATCGCGCCATGTTCAACATCTCCGTCCAGCGCATTACGCAGGCCATCGTCGGTGAGAGCACCGTCGATGAGGCCATGGCCCGTGCGAAGACGGACCTCGAGGAAGCGTTGAAACAGGCGAAGTGATCCATCGCCTTCCGGCGCGGCGCATGCCGCGCCGCGCCGGATCGAAGGAGGACCCTCATGTATAAATTTCTTGCGCCCGTCATGGGCATCGTCGAACTGCCCTTTGCCTTCCTGCAGAAGGTTCTTGGCCACCGGCGGATTGCGTGGGTGTTTCTGACACCCAACCTGATCCTGTTTGCGGTCTTCGCCTTCCTGCCGATCCTGTTGAACATGGCCTATTCCGTGACCGGCAGCGAACACATATTGCTTTCCGAGCGCCCTTCGGTGGGCGGCGAAAACTTTTCGGTCCTTCTTTCCTGTCAGAATTATCTTGATCCCAATTCCTGTGCGCGCGACCTGTTCTGGCGCTCCGTCTGGAACACGCTGTTCTTCGTCGTGCTGCAGGTGGGTTTCATGGTTGGATTCTCGCTGATCACGGCCATCGTGCTTAATCGCGATATCCGCGCCCGTGGCTTTTTTCGCGCGGTCTTCTTTTTCCCGGTTCTCTTGTCACCCGTCGTGGTCGCGCTGATCTGGAAGTGGATTCTCCAGCGTTTCGGCGTTCTCAATGCCGCGATGGAGGGGCTCGGCCTCGGTTCGGTGGACTGGCTGCTCGAGGCCAACCTTGCCTTCGGCTGGTCGGTCTTCCTGTCGGTCTGGGCGCATATGGGCTTTTACACGCTCATTCTCCTCGCCGGCCTGCAGGCGATCCCGCGTGACGTCTACGAGGCGGCGCAGCTGGACAAGGCAAGCCCATGGCGCATCTTCCGGCGCATTACCCTGCCGCTGCTTGCGCCCACCATGCTTGTCGTTCTCGTCCTGTCGGTCATCAAGGGCGTGCAGACTTTCGATGAAGTCTTTGCCTTTACCGGCGGTGGTCCGGGTTCGGCGACGACCTTCATCATTCAATTCATCTATCAGACCGGCTTTGCCGGGACGCCCCGGAATTTCGGACTTGCGGCCGCCGCTTCGCTGCTGCTCGCCGTGGTGCTCGTGGTGCTGACCGCCCTGCAATTCCGGGCAAACAGGAGCAAGGTCGATGGCTAGGATTGGCGCATTTCTGACCCGTACCCGCGGCCGCAACGGGAAGCTGCACTGGACCGACTGGCTGTCCTACGCCTATCTCGGCGTGGCCGTGCTGATGATGTTCGGCCCCGTCGTCTGGCTGGTGCTCTCCTCGTTCAAGACGGAGGCCGACCTTCAACGCTTCCCGCCGCGCCTTCTGCCCTATAGCCAGGAAACCGTGGCGGTTGATGGGCAGGCAGCGCCGCTGCCGGCCTATGTCGACAAGGATGGCCGCAAGCTCGGCATGATCCGCCGCATCGGCCTCGTGGCCCAGGTGGTTGACCCGGCCAAGCCGACCGAAGTCCTGAAGATGCCGTTCAACGAGCTGAAACCGGCTGAAAAGGTGGCGCTGGCGACGGAAAACTACACCGAGCTTTTCCAGCGCTTCAATTTCCCGCTCTATTTCTGGAACTCGACCTTCATCACGGTGACGTCGACGCTCATCATGCTGATCGTCAATTCCATGGCCGCGTTTGCGCTCTCGAAATATCAGTTCAAGGGCAGGGGCGTGGTGCTAGCGCTGGTTGTCGGCACATTGATGATCCCGCAGACGGTCGTGCTGGTGCCGCTGTTTCTCATCACCAGCCAGCTTGGCATGATCAACAGTCTCTGGGGCGTCATCATTCCCGGTGCCGCGACACCCACGGGCGTTTTCCTGCTGCGGCAATACATGCTGACGATACCCGATGAAATCCTCGATGCGGCGCGCATGGACAAGGCGAGCGAGTGGAAAATCTACTGGCGTATCATCCTGCCGTTATCGGCTCCGGCGCTTGCCGTTCTGGCGATCCTTGCGATCATGTGGCGCTGGAACGACTTCCTCTGGCCTCTCATCGTGCTGACCCGCAACGACAACTTCACCCTGCAGCTGGCGCTCAACTCCTTCCAGGGGGAGATGACGACGGAATGGAGCAACCTTCTGGCAATGACCGTGCTGACGCTTGCGCCCATCGCGCTGGTCTTCATGTTCCTGCAAAAATATATCGCCACCGGCATTGCGTCCACGGGCGGCAAATAATCCTCAGGGAGGAAATACGACAATGGCAAGTATTCAGCTTCGTCAGGTCAAAAAGACATATGGCGCCCTCGATGTCATCAAGGGTATCGATCTCGATATCAAACATGGCGAGTTCTGCGTCTTCGTCGGCCCATCCGGCTGCGGCAAATCCACCCTGCTGCGCATGATCTCGGGTCTCGAGGAATTGACAGGCGGCGATATCGTCATCGGCGGCGACGTGGTCAACACGGTGCCGGCGGCGGACCGTGGCCTTGCCATGGTGTTCCAGTCATACGCGCTTTATCCGCATATGACGGTGCGCGAAAACCTGTCTTTCGGCCTTGAGAATATCGGCACCCCCAAAAAGGAAGTCGCCGAGAAGATCGCTCAGGTAGCGAAGATGCTGCAGATCGACCAGCTGCTGGAGCGTCGCCCCAAGGACCTGTCGGGCGGCCAGCGCCAGCGCGTCGCCATCGGACGCGCCGTGGTGCGCGAGCCGCGCGTGTTCCTCTTCGACGAGCCGCTTTCCAACCTCGATGCGGAACTGCGCGTCGATATGCGCGGCGAAATTTCCAGCCTGCACCGGCGTCTCGGCAACACCATGATCTACGTGACGCATGATCAGGTGGAGGCCATGACCATGGCCGACAAGATTGCTGTTCTGCGTGCCGGCAAGCTTGAACAGTTCGGCGTGCCGCTCGATCTCTACAACCGCCCGGCCAATATTTTCGTGGCAGGCTTCATCGGCTCGCCGAAGATGAATTTCTTTGCGGGCGAAGTGACTTCGGACGCAACGCCTGCTCTCAAAATCGCGACGGGCGAGACTATCCCGCTGCCGCAGACCGGCTTTGCCTATAAGCCCGGTCAGAAGGTGACGCTCGGCGTCCGCCCGAACCATGTGGAGCCGGGCGAAGGCGGTGCGTTGACGATGTCAGTACGCACCGCAGAGCAGCTGGGCGGCGAGTCCTATCTCTACGGTAATCTGGGTGACGGCACCCCGGTGACGCTGCATCTTTCCGGCCAGACCTCGACATCGGCGGGCGAAGTCATCCGCCTCTGCGCACCGCTTCAACACGTCCACCTTTTCGATACGACGAGCGGGCTGACGCTCCGGCAGGACTGACAGCCTTTGGCGCAACCCGCAACGCAGGACCATTGACATGACAGATAAAAAACTCCGTTCCGACCGCTGGTTCGCACCCGACGACCTGCGCAGCTTCGGCCACCGCTCGCGCATGATGCAGCTCGGTTATGCGGAGGAGGATTTTGTCGGCAAACCCGTCATCGGTATCCTCAACACCTGGTCGGAGCTCAATACCTGTCATTCGCATTTCCCTGAACGGGTGAAGGATGTGAAACGCGGCGTGTTGCAGGCGGGCGGTTTCCCGGTCGAAATGCCGTCGCTCTCGGTGGACGAGAGCTTCACCAAGCCGACATCGATGCTTTACCGCAACATGCTGGCGATGGAGACGGAGGAGATGATCCGCTCGCATCCGCTCGACGGCGTGGTGCTGATGGGCGGTTGCGACAAGACGACGCCCGGCCTCGTCATGGGTGCGATTTCGGCCGGCGTGCCGATGATTTATCTGCCGGCCGGCCCGATGCTGAGCGGAAATTATGCCGGCAAGGTTCTGGGCTCGGGTTCCGACGCCTGGAAATATTGGGACGAGCGGCGCGCGGGTAATGTCACGGACGAGGAATGGCGTGGCGTGCAGGGCGGCATCGCCCGCTCTGCTGGTGTCTGCATGACCATGGGCACGGCCTCGACCATGACGGCCATTGCCGACGCACTTGGCATTACGCTGCCCGGCGCCTCCTCCATTCCGGCAGTCGATTCCGAACATCAGCGCATGTCCGCAGCCTGCGGCCGCCGCATCGTTGAGATGGTGTCGGAAGACCTGACACCGAACCATATCCTGACGGCGGCAGCGTTTCGTAATGCCGCCATTGTTGCGATGGCGACCGGTTGTTCCACCAATGCCGTCGTGCACCTCATCGCCATGGCGCGGCGCGCCGGTGTGCCGATGACGCTGGACGAACTGGACGAGCTTGGCCGCGTGACGCCGCTCATCGCCAATGTCCGCCCCTCCGGCAAGGACTATCTGATGCAGGACTTCTTTTACGCCGGTGGCCTGAGGGCGCTGATGAAACAGCTGGAAAGCCGTCTCGACTGTTCAGCGCTGACCGTGACCGGCCGCAGCATGGGCGAAAATCTTGAAGGCGCGAAGGTTTATAATGACGACGTCATCCGCTCGCTCGACAATCCCGTCTATGCGGAAGGCTCGCTCGCGGTCCTGCGTGGCAATCTCTGCCCCGACGGCGCCGTCATCAAGCCTACCGCCTGCGATCCCAAACTGCATGTCCATCAAGGTCCGGCGCTGGTGTTTGACAGCTACCCGGAAATGAAAGCCGCCATCGACGATGAAAATCTCGATGTGACGCCCGATCATGTGCTGGTGCTGCGCAATGCCGGACCGCTTGGCGGCCCCGGCTTTCCGGAATGGGGCATGTTGCCCATTCCCAAGGCGCTCATCAAAAAAGGCCATCGCGATATGCTGCGCATTTCCGATGCACGCATGTCCGGCACGTCCTACGGTGCATGCGTACTGCATGTCGCGCCGGAAAGCTTCGTCGGCGGTCCCTTGGCGCTTCTGAAAACCGGCGATATCGTGCGCCTCGACCTGCCCCAGCGTCGTCTCGATATGCTGGTTAGCGAAGAAGAGATCGCCCAGCGCCGGGCGGCATGGCAAGCGCCTGCGCCGCGTTATGAGCGTGGTTATGGCTATCTTTTCTCCAAGCACGTCACCCAAGCTGATCAGGGCTGCGACTTCGACTTCCTGCAAACGGATTTCGGCCGCACCGCCGGCGAGCCCGATATTTTCTAAGAGGCGCCATCATGTTGAAGCGATTGCTCATCACCGGTGCCGGCGGCAAGCTGGGAAGCATGCTGCGCGGGCGGCTTGGCCACGTTACCGAAACTATTCGCCTGTCTGATGTCGTCGATTTGGGTACGCCAGCTCCTCACGAGGAACTCGTTCGCTGCGCGCTCGAAGACGAGCAGGCGGTGCACGATCTCGTCAAGGGCTGCGACGGCGTCGTCCATCTCGGCGGCGTTTCCGTCGAGAGGGCTTTCGATCCGATAGAGGCGGCCAATCTGCGTGGTGTCTACAATCTCTATGAGGCGGCACGGTTGAACGGCATGCCGCGCATTCTGTTCGCCTCCAGCAACCATACGATCGGTTATTACCCGCAGGGTCAACAGCTTAGCCCGGAGACGCCTTTTCTGCCCGATGGCCTCTATGGGGTTTCGAAGATTTTCGGCGAGGCGATGGCAAGCCTCTACCATTCCAAATTCGGCCAGGAGACGGCCATTGTCCGCATCGGCTCCTGCGAAGAAAAACCGTCCAACTGGCGGATGTTATCGACGTGGCTGAGCTACGGTGACTTCGTCTCGCTGATCGAGGCCACATTCCGCGTGCCGACGCTCGGCTGCCCGGTCATCTGGGGCGTTTCGGCCAATGACGACAGCTGGTGGGACAATTCCCATGTCGATTTTCTCGGCTGGCAGCGGCGCGACAATGCCGCTGATTACCGGGGGGAAATCGAGCGCGACGTACCGCGCCCCGACCCGGAGGCTGCGATCGCAAAATATCAGGGCGGCATTTTTATCGATGAGCCCATTCACAGGACTTGAAACGCATTTATCCGCCATTGCGAGGAGACAGAGATGAACAATGAAACGCGCGAAAAACTGATGACGATTTCCGTCGCTACCCTGGCGACGGCGCTTTACAAGCGCGGCCTGCGAAACCAGGTCATTCAGGGCGTGCGCCCTCTGGGCTACAAGGGTAAAAACATGGTGGGCCCAGCCTTCACCCTGCGCTACATGCCGGCCCGCGAGGATCGCAACCAACTGGTGGAATTCCGCAACCCCGCCCATCCGCAGCGCGTCGCCATCGAAACCTGCCCGCCCGGCCATGTGCTTGTCATGGACAGCCGCAAGGACGCTTCTGCCGCCTCGGCGGGCGATATTCTGGTCACGCGCCTGATGGTTCGCGGTGGTGCAGGCATCGTTTCCGATGGCGGTTTCCGGGATGCGGCCACCATTGCCGAGCTGGATATTCCAGCCTACCACACCCGGCCCTCCAGCCCGACCAACCTCACCAAACACGAGGCTATCGAGATCAACGGCCCGATCGGCTGCGGCGATGCGCCGGTTTTCCCGGGTGACATCATCGTCGGCGACGCCGATTGCGTTATCGTCATCCCGGCGGGCATTGCCGACGAGGTGGCGACCGAGGCGGTGGAAATGACCGCATACGAGGATTTCGTCGTGGAGCAGGTCAAGGCCGGCCAGACGATCATCGGGCTTTACCCCTGCACCAAGGAAGAGCACCAGACGGCATTTGCCGAATGGCGCAAGAAGAACAACCGCTGAACCTTACAGCCAGCCCAGTGCTTTCGCCGCGCGGATTGCCTCCGCGCGGCCTTTGCAATCCAGCTTGCGGAACAGGTTGCCGAGGTGAAATTTCACCGTCACTTCCGAGATGTTGAGCGTCTGGGCAATCTTCTTGTTCGACATGCCGCTGGCCAGCAGTTGCAGCATCTGCGCTTCCCGTTGCGAAAGCCCGCCATGCAGCGCGCGCGCCTGCGGTGAGTTCATTGAGGCGGCGAAAATCGATAGTGCGCTGCGGACATCGGAAGAGGTCTCGATGAAACTGCGGATGCGGCGATTGTTCAGAAGCGGCGACAGGAAGATGCGTTCCTCCGACAGGACGCCGCTGCATCCAAGGCGGGTCGCCGATTCAAGGGCGGTGAGGATATGGGCGCGGGCAGCGGCGTTGTCGCGACGCTGGTGCGCGGCGTAGCTCTGCCAGATTCTCAGCGCGACCTTCTCGCGGTTGGTCACCTTGGGATTGGCGATCATCGCGTCGATCTGGCGGGACAGATAGGCGCGCGGCGTGAAAAGATGCACCGCATCCCGCAGCCAGGCCATGACATAGGAGATTTCATCGCGCCGCGTCAGGCGGGAAAGATCCTCGTGCGCGCTCTCCACCCAGTTGCGGCCCATGGGCATGCGGATTGCCGAAAGGGTTGCCGCCGCGTCCGCCCAGCGGTTGGCGTTCTGATAGGCGATGGCCGTCCTGATTTCCATCATCGCATGGAATTGCAACCCTTCCGAAAGGTGGATCCACAAGCCATCGAGAAAGCCCGGGCGAACGGTCATCGGAAAATGGTCGATCAGTACCTGCGAGGCGTAAAACAGGGCAAATTGCATGAGGCTCGGCCAGATTTCGGCAGCGGCGAAGTGATCGAATTCATGTTCAACGAAATGCAGGAGGTCGCGGGGCTTTCCGGCCTCATAGGCAAGGCAGGCTTCCGCCAGCCGCAACATCCGGAACTCCTGCACGGCGTCATGCGGCACCTGTTCCAGCCGCGTGCGCGCCTCCTGCGCGGCCCGGCGCGCCAGAAGCACGTCGCCGCTCGTCAGCCGCAGCACGATCTGGTGCAGGTGGATGAAGAACTCCAGCAGCGGCTGCCCACCCATTTTGCGCAGATAGATCAAAGCGCGGGCAGCGGCGGCCTCCGCCTCGCGGAAATTGCGGCGGCGGATTTCGAATTCCAGCAGCGCATTGTAATAGGCCGCCCATTTGCCGTGGTCGTCCATCGGGTAATCGGCCATGAACTCGCCGAGCCGCGTTATCATCGCGTCATTGGGAGTCAGGTCCTCGGCAATCATCAGGTTGAGCCGGAATGTGCGGGCGGCGAAGGAAAACCGTGAACCCCGGGCAAGCACCTTCAACGGATCGAGATAATCCGATCCGAGGCTCTTGCCGAGCAGATGGCGCACACGCTGCAACTCACCCTGTTTCAACAGGGCGCGGGTAACGGCGAAGAGCACGGTTTCATTCGTTGCGATCATATCCTGCGAAAAACGCATAATGATCTCGCGAAACCTGCCGACGCTGCTTCTGTAAATCAGTTCGCGGCCATGGGCGCGTTCCAGAATTTGTGCGGCATGGGTCTCATAACCGCGGTCGAGCAGCATCGCCATGGCCGCAAGCGCCCGTCCTTCCTTTTCGAAAGCCGATGCGACCTCCACCACGGCGCTCCCGGCCTGCAGCGTAGCGAGACGCTCCCGTGCGGCCAGGCCCAGAAGCCTTATCAGGGTGGGATGATTTTCGGAATTTCCGGTCAGGAAGGGCGGCAGCAATTCGGTCCATTCCGCCTCGGGTTCTGCGGAAGGGTTTTCGAGCCAGAGCGAAAGCTCAACCGTCTGGGTGGGCGAAAGATGCGGCAGGTAGTTTTCGCGCAGATAATCGGCACACAGCGGTTCGTTTGGAAGTCGGACCAGTGACAGGAAAGCCGGCCAGCCGGCGTAGTCGTGAAGGGCGAGACGCTTCTGCTCAGGTGGCAGGTCTTCAACCTCCTCCTGCCCAAGAAGCAGCTCATCCGGGCCGATGGTAAGCGAACCGTGATGCAGGATCTGCCGGGCCAGTCCGCTGATCCGTTGATCCGGGCGGCAGGCGATGACCAAAAAACGCACCTTTTCCAGAATGGCGGCGGGCATGCGCACCGCCCGCGCGAAAACCGGCACGTCCCATAGGAGGCAGTCATTTACGGCATCATCGCTTCGCGGCTGGTGCGTGCGGCATATCTGCGTTCCCAACTCCTTTGCCAGCATTTCCAGCAGCACGCTTTTTCCCGCACCCGCCGGAGCGCGCAGGAAGACTACGCCGGCGGTTTCGCTGGCGATGCGGCGGCAGAGGCGGGTGCGGGGCAGGAGCGTCATTGGCAACGGGATAGGGGACTTTATCTTAAAAACCTATACTCATGTTTTAAAAAACTATACCTTTTTTAGATTGTTCAAAAAGGGTTGGTGATGAAAACTTGTGCTCAGACAACCGATGCACAAGGAACGTTCCACCGATGCAGCAACATCCGTTGGTCGCGATTTTGAACAGGCTCGGCACCTTCGTGCTGGTCATGATCGCCCTGTCCATCATGATTTTCGCGCTCGCCCGCGTCGTGCCGGGAGATCCCGCGCGCATGGCGCTCGGCCCTGCGGCGACGCAAGAGCAGGTGGATGCGTTGCGCGGCGAGATGGGCCTCGACAAGCCGCTGGCCGTCCAATATCTCGACTATATCGGTAATGCCCTGCATGGCGATCTCGGTTTCTCGCTGGTGTCGCAACGCCCGGTGACTACCGATCTGGCACAGACCGTTCCTGCGACGGTCGAACTGGTACTGGTCTCGGTCATCTTCATGTTTGCCGTGGCTATCCCGCTCGGGGTCATTACGGCGCATTACCGCGACCGGCCGCTGGACCATATCGGCCGCATCCTGTCGCTCACCGGGGTGACGATCCCGAGCTTTCTTTTCGCCATCACGCTGCAATTGCTGGCCGCCCGTTTTCTTTCCGGCTGGCCGATCATCGGTAGGCTCGACCACGGGCTTGGCTGGCAGGGCGGCCCGACCGGCTTCATCCTGATCGACGGGACGCTGGCCGGGCGTTTCGATGTCGTGCTCGATGCGCTGAAACATCTCGCGCTGCCGGCCTTTGCGCTCTCCATGGCCGGCATCGGCCAGATCACCCGTATCACGCGCTCCTCGATGATCGAGAACCAGCGCAAGGACCATGTTTTGACCCTGCAAAGCTTTGGCGTGCCGGAGCGTGTCATCATCTTCCGTTACTTGCTGAAGCTTTCTTCCATCGCGCCGCTGACGATCATGGGTCTCGAATTTGCGTCGCTGATCGGCAATGCCTTCGTGATCGAGATGGTCTTCGCCTGGGGCGGCTTCGCTTCCTACGGGCTCAACGCCATCCTGCAGAAAGACCTCAACGCAGTGACCGCCGTGGTGCTGGTGGCCGGCCTGTTCTTCATCGTTGCGAACCTGATCGTGGATGTCCTGATCTCGATCATCGACCCGCGCCTGCGCCGCAAGGAGGCTCGCTGATGGCTGACATAAAAATGCTCGAACCCACCGATCGAGGCCTGAGTGCCGGTTACATGATGTGGTATCGCTTCAGCCGCAATCCGGCAGCGGTCATCGGCTCGCTGATCCTTCTGTCGGTACTGGTACTGGCGGTCTTCGCGCCATGGCTTACGCCTTATCCCAAACATATCGGCGCGGTCGTCGATTTCCGCGCCCGCCATATGCCGCCGGACCTGGAGCACTGGTTCGGCACCGACAAGGCCGGCCGCGATATCTTCTCCCGCACCATCTTCGGGCTGCGCGTCTCGCTGCTTCTCGTCATCGGCGTGCTCGGTATTTCGGTGCCAGTCGGAACCGTGCTTGGCCTGATTGCCGGTTATTTCGGCGGCTGGACCGAGAAACTCATCAGCGGCCTGACGAATGTGATGCTGGCCATGCCGCCGCTCGTCATGGCGCTCGCGGTCTCCAACCTCCTGGAACCGACGCTGACGAACGCCATGATCGCGATCACGTTGTTATGGTGGACCTGGCATGCACGGCTGATCTATTCGGTGTCAAAGTCTATCGCTTCGGAAGACTATATCGAGGCGGCACGTCTTGCCGGTGCAGGCCCGCTGCATATTCTTTTTCGCGAAATCCTGCCCAATTGCGTTTCGGTCATATCGGTCAAGACCACGCTCGATGCCGCCTTTGTCATCCTGTTCGGTGCGACGCTGAGCTTCCTCGGCTTCGGCGTCAAGCCGCCGACCCCCGACCTTGGATCGATGGTCGCCGACGGGCGCCAGTTCATGCCGGATTTCTGGTGGGAAGTGCTCTGCCCCGGCGCGGCCGTGCTTTACGTGACGCTGGGTTTCAATCTGCTGGGCGACGGCCTGCGCGACATGTTCGACGTGGAAAGCTAAAGTCATGACTGAACCGCTTCTCAAGGTCGAAAACCTCAACGTCACCTTCACCAATTACGGCCGCACCCGGCAGGTGCTGCGCGATGTCGCCTTTACCGTTGCAGCCGGCGAGCGCGTAGCGCTCATCGGCGAAACCGGATCGGGCAAGTCCGTCACCGCCAAGGCGATCATCGGCACCCTGCCGAAGAATGCCGCGATCACATCAGGTGCGATCGTCATCGATGGCCGGGATGTGCTGTCCATGCCGCGCAGGGAGCGCGAGGCGCTGAAGGGCACGGCGTTTTCGCTGATCATGCAGGACCCGCTTTCGTCCTTCAATCCGGTCTTCAAAATCGGCACGCATCTCGATGATGTCATGCGTTTTGCCGACAAGCGCGACGGTATCAATTCGTCGAAGGCGGAGCGCCGCGACCGCATCGCGGCGGTGCTGCGCCGGGTACAGCTTGCCGATACCGAACGGGTGATGAACGCCTATCCGTCCGAACTTTCGGGCGGCATGCGCCAACGCGTTCTGATCGGGCTTGCCCTGCTGCACCAGCCGAAGCTCTTGATCGCGGATGAGCCCGGCACGGCGCTCGACGTCACCACGCAGGATGAAATTCTCAATCTCATCAACCAGCTGGTTGCCGAAGAAAACATGGCATTGCTGATGATTACCCACAATCTCGGCGTCGTGCGCAAGGTGGCGGACAGGGTCGTGGTCATGCATCACGGCGATATCGTTGAGACCGGACCCTGCACACAAATCCTGCATACGCCTGCCGAGGACTATACGCGCTCGCTTCTGGATGCAGTGCCTCCGCTTTATGGCCCGCGCGTCACCGATCTGGCGCAAAGCACGCGCTCGCCCATCGTGACGATTGAAGGGCTGAACAAGATTTACGGCAGGCGCAACGGTTATCACGCCGTGCGGGATGTGAACCTGACCCTGAACGAGGGCGAGGTTTTCGGCCTGGCGGGTGAATCCGGTTCCGGTAAGACCTCGGTTGCGCGCATGATCATGGGCCTTTCGCGCCCGACCTCCGGCAATCTCGTGATCGACGCTCCAGCACCTGGGCGCGGCAAGCGGCTGACGCAAATCGTCTATCAAAATCCGGGCACCTCGCTCAATCCGAAGCGTACGGTGAAACAGACGCTTGCCCTGCCGCTGAAATCCATCGGCATGAACGGGCCTGCGCGTGAAAACCGCATGCTGGAACTGATGGGGCTGGTGCGGCTGCCGCAATCCTATCTCGGCAAATATCCGCATGAACTGTCCGGCGGCCAGAAGCAGCGTGTTGCAATTGCCCGGGCGCTGGCGGCCGAGCCGAAAATCCTCATCCTCGATGAGCCGACGGCCGCACTCGATGTGTCCGTCCAGAAGACGGTGATCGACCTTCTTTTGCAGCTGCGCGAGGAGCTTGGCCTGACCTATCTGATGATCTCGCACGACCTGTCGCTGATGCGCAATTTCTGCTCGCGCATCGCCATCATGCTGCGGGGCGAGATTGTTGAAGAGGGCGTGACGTCGGCGGTCTTCGCCGAGCCGGCCCATCCATACACCCGCGCCCTGATCGCGGCCATACCCGTCGTCACCGACGAGGAAGAACGTCTCAAACCCACCGTGACCGAGGAAGAGCGCATGCGCTTCCTCGTCAAAACGACCGATTGATGAAAGAGGAGCCTGACGTGTATCGCGTTGGAATTGACGTCGGCGGCACGAATACCGATGCCGTTGTGTTGCAGGATAAAACCGTTCTGGCGGGGGTAAAAGCCTCCACGACAGAGGATGTGACATCCGGTGTCATCGAAGCCCTTGAAAAGGTCATCGAGGCGTCGGGCATAGACAGGGCGCGCATCGGCGCCGTGATGATCGGCACCACGCATTTCACCAATGCGGTGATCGAGCGCCGGCATATGGACGAGGTGGCCGCCATCCGTCTCGGCCTGCCCTCCGGCGCCGGCCTGCCGCCGATGGTCGACTGGCCGGATGACCTCCGGGAAATCGTCGGCAACCACGGCTATCAGGTGCGCGGCGGTTACGAATTCGACGGCCGCGAAATTTCGCCGCTCGACGAGGACGAAATCGTTCGCATCGCCGCGGATATCCGCGCCAAGGGCCTGAAGGCGGCTGCCGTCACCTGCGTTTTCAGCGGCATCAACGATGCGATGGAGTTGCGGGCGAAAGAAATCCTGCAAGAGCGTTGCCCCGGCCTGCCGGTGGTGATGTCCAAGGATATCGGCCGGCATGGCCTGCTTGCACGGGAAAGTGCTGCAATCATGAATGCCAGCCTGCTGTCGCTGGCCGACCGCACGGTTGCGGCTTTCGGCGTGGCGCTGAAGGCTGCGGGCATTACCTGCCCGTTCTATATCACCCAGAACGACGGCACGCTGATGGCGGCTGATGTGGTGCGCGGTTTCCCCGTGCTCACCTTCGCGTCCGGTCCGACGAACTCCATGCGTGGTGCGGCCTTCCTCACCGGTCTCAAGGATGCCGTGGTCGTGGATGTGGGCGGCACCACCTCCGACGTCGGCTCGCTGTCCCACGGTTTCCCGCGTCAGGCCTCGACCACGGTGGATATTGGCGGCGTGCGCACCAATTTCCGTATGCCCGACGTTTTCTCCATCGGTCTCGGCGGCGGTTCGCTCGTGGTCAATGGCGATCACGGCCTGACCGTCGGGCCGAAATCCGTCGGTTACCGCGTCCGTCGCGAGGCGCTCTGCTTCGGTGGCTCGACGCTGACAGCAACCGATATCGCGGTTGCCTCCGGCAAGGCGGATGTTGGAGAGAAAAAGCTGGTCTCCAGCCTCGACAAAAAACTGGTGGATGCGGCGGTCGACAAGATCAACGACATGCTTGAGGCCTGCGTGGAGCGCAGCCGCATCTCATCGTCGCCGGTGCCGGTGATCGCCGTCGGCGGCGGTTCCATCCTGATGCCGGATCGCATCGGTGATCTTGAGGTCATCCGGCCCGAGAATTTCGCGGTGGCGAATGCTGTCGGTGCGGCGATTGCGCAGATCAGCGGCGAGACCGACCGGGTCTTTTCTCTGGTGGACGGGCGCACGCGCGAGAGCGCGCTGGCAGAGGCAGAAGCGGAGGCCCGGGAAAAGGCGATTGCCGCTGGTGCGGTTGCCGAAACGCTTGAGGTCATCGAGCGCGAGGATATGCCGCTTGCCTACCTGCCCGGCAATGCCACCCGTATTCATGTGAAAGTTGTTGGAGAAATGGGAGCCAATCATGGCTGAGACGCGCAAGCTGAAATATGACGAAGCGGCATTGCGGACGCTGACCCGTGAAGATCTCGACGCGCTGGAAATCGGTGCCGGTATTCTCGGCACGGGCGGCGGCGGCAATCCTTATCTCGGTAAGTTGCTGGCGCTGGAAGCCATGAAAGCCGGGTACGAAATGAAGATCCTCGCGACCGACGCAATCGAGCCGGACGCGCTGTGCATGTCCATCGGCGGCATCGGCGCACCTGTTGTCGGAGTAGAGCGCATTCGTGAAGGCCGCGAAGGCCTGCGCTGCCTGCGCGCGATGGAAGAGCTGATCCGCACGCCGGTAGACGCCATCGTCTGCGAGGAAATCGGTGGCTCCAACTCCATGAACCCGCTGGTCACGGCGGCGCTGGGTGGCCTGCCAATCCTCGATTGCGACGGCATGGGCCGGGCATTCCCGGAAATGCAGATGACCACCTTCTCCATTTACGGTCATAGTTCCACGCCATCGGTGATGTGCGATCTGCACGGCAACGCCGTCATCTTCAGCCATGCCGTTTCCGAGGTCTGGCACGAGCGCATGGCGCGCGCCTGCGTCGTCTCGCAGGGTGGCGGCGCGATGCTGGCGACCGCACCGATGCAGGCGCATTATGTGCACCAGTACGGCATTCCGAAAACCTACACCAAGGCGATTGCCATCGGCGAGGCCGTGATCCGTGCCCGCAAGCAGCAGGAAGACCCGATTGCCGCGGTCTGCGCGCTCGAAGGCGGGCGGCGCATCTTCAACGGCAAGATCACCGATCTGAAGCGCCATCTGCGCGGCGGTTTCGCGGTCGGCGATCTCACGCTGTCCGGCTTCGACGATTGCGCCGGCCAGACGGCGGGCGTCGCCATCCAGAACGAATTTCTGCTGTTTTCCCGCGATGGCAAGGTGGAAGTGACGGTCCCCGACCTGATTGTCCTGCTCGATGTCGACACGGGTTACCCGATCACTACCGAAGTGCTGCGCTACGGCCAGCGTGTGGCCGTCATCGCCATCCCCTGCCACGACCTGCTGCGCAGCGCCCGTGCGCTCGAAGTCGTCGGGCCGGCGGCCTTCGGTTACCCCGACATTCCTTTCTCACCGCTGCCCGTTCCGGTCAGCAAGGCTGCCTAACCATAAGCGGGGCCAATGACCCGCAATAAAGAGGAGAACGATAATGAAAATGCCTGTAGTTTCTTCCCGTCTCGCCGCGCTGGCACTCGGCACGGCGCTTGCGTTGCCGCTTATCTCTTCCGCATCCTTTGCGGAAGACAAGGTGTCGGTGGCGGTCAACACCATGCAGATATTCAGCTCGCTCGACCCGGCGAAAGTGACCGATTACACCGGCTACATGGCCATCGTGAACATGTATGACGGTCTGACCACGGTGAACGCCAAGGGCGAAATCGTGCCGCATCTGGCGAAATCCTGGGAGATTTCCGAGGACGGCCTGACTTACACCTTCCACCTGCGCGACGATGCGAAATTCCAGGATGGCACGGCGGTAAAGGCTGCCGATCTTGCCTGGTCGATCCAGCGTCTGCTCGGTATCAACAAGGGGCCGTCGAACCTCATCGTCGGCGTGCTGAAGCCCGAAAACGTCACCGCGCCTGACGATGCCACGCTGGTCATGAAGATCGAGCGCCAGTTCTCGCCCTTCATGGCGGCGACGCCGTTGATGATGGCGATGAACAAGACGCTGATCGAGGCCAATGCCAAGCCCGAAGACAAATGGGGTGAGGCCTATGTCGGCGAACATTCCGCCGGTTCCGGCCCCTACAAGCTGGTCAGCTACAATCGCTCCGCCGATATGGTCATCGCCCGCAATGCCGATTATTTCCTCGGCTGGACCAAGGGCAAGCCGATCGATGAAGTGCGCTTCGTGCAGACCAGCGACGACGCGACCGTCAAGGCACTGGCGGAAAAGGACGAACTCGGCCTGTCCTCACACGGGCTTGGCAACGACACCTATGAATCCATCGGCCGCATGAAGGGTTACAAGCTGATCCAGACCCGCACCGCCGGCGGTTTCGTCATCAAGCTCAACACCAAGGTCTACCCGACCGACGACGTCCACGTTCGCCGCGCCATCGCCTATGCGACCGACTACAAGACGATCCAGGAAGTGATCTATCCGGGCTTCGATATGACGGGTCCGCTTTCCGACGCGTTCAAGGACGCGCATAATGGCGATATCCAGCCCGGCGTTTACGATCTGGAAAAAGCCAAGGAAGAGCTGGCGAAGTCGAAATATGCCGGCCAGAAGATCACGCTCGTCAACAGCTACGTCGCGTCGCTCGCCTTTGAGGCCGAAGTGGCGCTGCTTCTGCAATCCAGCCTCGAGCAGATCGGCATCACGCTCGATATCAAGCCGGAGCCGTGGAACCGCATCGTCGAGCTTTCTTCCAAGCCGGAAACGACGCCGGCATCGACGCAGGTGAATATTTCGCCGACCTATCCGTCGCCGGATGCGATGTTCTACAACCAGTATCACTCCAAGGCATCCGGCACCTGGATGTCGATGGAATGGTTGCAGAATGCGGAAATCGACGGGCTGATCGACAAGGTTCGCGCCACCACCGACGTCAACGAGCAGAACGCCACCTACAAAGAACTGCAGACGAAGATCGTTGATCTTCAGCCTGACGTCTGGGCCGTTGCGCCGAACCGCCGTTATGCGGCGAACAAGTGCCTTCAGGGTTACGAGTTCATTCCCATGCAGAGCTGGGACCTGAACTTCTCCAACTTCCATTGGGACTGCAAGGCGGAGTGATCTTCGTCTCATGAAAACCGGCCCCGCCCAGACGGCGGGGTTGGCCAGACTTGGAACTTCAAAGGGAAGGAGCATCGCCTGCGGCCGGAAAGGCTACGGCATGCCCGAGGATGACGCATGATCCAGGAATTTTCCGAAGACGATATCGAACCTCTCGCCACCGGCGCCTGGATTCTGGGGACGGGGGGCGGCGGTAACCCCTATCTCTCGACGCTCAATCTGCGGCGTCTCTATGCCGAGGGGCGGCGGGTAAAGGTCATGGACCCCATGGCGCTCGCCGACGATGATATGGTCGCCGTCGTCTCCAAGATGGGTGCGCCGCTTGTCGGTCAGGAAAGACTGGGGGACCCCGTGCATCTCGCCCGCGCCGTCGAGGTGATGGAGGATTATCTCGGCAAGCCGTTCCGGGCGATCATGAGCGTGGAGATCGGCGGTTCCAATGCTCTGTCGTCCTTCCTCGCCGCCGCCGTGCTCGACCGGCCGGTCGTTAATGCCGATGCCATGGGACGGGCCTATCCGGAAGCGCAGATGACATCCTTCGCCATCGGCAACCTGCCGATGTTTCCGCTGTCGCTGGTCGATGTGCGCGACAATGAGGTGATCGTGACGCGCGCGGCTTCGTGGAAATGGATGGAGCGCATCTCGCGCAAGGTCTGCACGGAAGTCGGCTCAACCGCCGCCACCTGCAAGGCGCCGCGCACCGGCAAGGAAGTGAAGGAATGGGGCATTCATTACACCGTCACCCAGGCGACAAAACTTGGACGCGCGGTGATGGAGGCGCGTGCGCGTCATGACGATCCGGTTCAGGCGGTTCTCGACCATGAGGGCGGCAAGCAACTGTTCCGCGGCAAGGTTGTTGATGTGGCCCGTGAGACCACGGGTGGTTTCCTGCGCGGCAGCACGACCATTGAAGGCGTCGATGCCGACCGGGGTTCGCGCATGGAGCTGGCCTTCCAGAACGAATGGGCGGTCGCCTTCCGCGATGGCCAGCCAGTCGCCATGACGCCGGACCTGCTTTGCCTTCTCGATACGGTTTCCGGTGGCGCCATCGGTACGGAATCGGTGCGTTACGGTCAGCGTGTCACGGTTGTCGCCCTGCCTGCGCCGGAACTTTTGACGACACCTGCCGGCATCGCCGCCGTCGGTCCGCGCGCCTTCGGTTATGACATTGATTTCAGATCGGTATTCCCATGAAACGCATCGGTATTGACGTTGGCGGCACCAATACGGATGCCGTTCTGATCGATGGCGACACCATCGTCGCTTCCATCAAGGTTCCGACCACGCAGGATGTCCTGTCCGGCGTAAAGTCGGCGCTCGCTCATGTGGCGGGCCACGTAGGCGCTGCGGACCGGCCGATTGATGCGGTGATGATCGGCACCACCCATTTCACCAATGCGGTGGTGGAGCGCGCCCGGCTGGAGCGGGTTGCGGCGATCCGCATCGCGTTGCCCACCGGTTCCTCGCTTCCGCCCATGTGCGACTGGCCTGGGGATTTGCGCGATGCCGTCGATCCGCTGATCTTTATGGTCCATGGCGGCCATGAGTATGACGGCAGTCCGCTGGTGCCCATGGTTCCCGATGAAATCCGCGAAGCGGCGATGAAAATTCGCGATGCGGGCATCACCTCCATCGCCATTTCGGCAACTTTCTCGCCGTTGACGACGGAGTGCGAGGTGCGGGCGGCGGAAATCGTCCGTTCAGTCATTCCCGATGCACGCATCACGCTCTCCCATACGCTTGGCCGTATCGGGCTTCTGGAGCGGGAGAATGTGGCCCTGCTGAACGCAGCGCTGCAAACGCTCGGCAAGACCACAGTTCAGGCATTTTCGGATGCGCTGCGCGAAGCCGGTGTGAAGGCGCCGTTTTATCTGACCCAGAATGACGGCACCGTGGCGCTGGCGGATGTCGCGGCTGCGAACCCCGTGCACAGCTTCGCTTCCGGCCCGACCAATTCGATGCGCGGGGCAGCCTTCCTCACCGGGCTTTCCGATGCCATGGTGGTGGATGTTGGCGGCACCACCTCCGATATCGGCTGCCTTGTCGGCGGTTTTCCACGGGAGGCGAACAATATCGTTCATATCGGTGGGGTGCGCACGCTCTTCCGTATGCCCGATCTTCTGCCGATTGCGCTCGGCGGCGGTACTATCGTCGACCCAGAGACGGGCAAGATCGGTCCGCGCTCGGTCGGTTATCGCATCCTGACGCAAGCCCGCGTTTTCGGCGGTGAGACACTGACGACATCGGATATCGCTGTTGCCGCCGGCCTGATCGAGATGGGTGACCGCGACCGTGTAAAAGACCTTGATCCGGCATTCGTGCAGGCCACACTTCAACGCATCCGTGACATGGTGGCGGACAGCTTCGACCAGATGAAGACCTCGGCCGAGGATGTGCCGCTCATTGCCGTCGGCGGCGGGGCGTTCCTTATCCCCGAGCGGGTTCCTGGAGCGTCGGAAGTGCTGCGCGTGGAAAATGCTGGCGTCGCCAATGCGCTCGGCGCGGCGATGGCGCAGGTTTCCGGCGAAGTCGATCAGGTCTTTTCCGGCCTGAGCCGGGACGAAGCACTTGCGAAAGCCGAGACCGAGGCGCAGAACGCGGCGGTCGCGTCTGGCGCGGAGCGGGCAAGCCTCAAGACGCTTGAGGTGGAGGATATTCCGATCGCCTATCTGCCTGGCGGCGCTCGCAGGGTGCGCGTGCGGGTCATCGGCGATATCGCCTTTCATTGACGGGAAGAGGCCCTGCCGCTGGCGGGGCGACGAGGGAGTGAGCACATGACGAAGATCGCACTGGCCATTCACGGTGGTTGCGGCGTGATGCCGGAAGACAGCATGACGGCCGGGGAGTGGGCTGCCGCGCGCGACGATCTGGCATCGGCGCTACGCGCCGGTTATGGCGTGCTGAAGGCTGGCGGAACCGCGCTTGAAGCGGTTGAGGCGGCGGTCGTCGTCATGGAGGACAGTCCGCATTTCAATGCCGGTCACGGGGCGGCGCTCAACGAAAACGGCATTCATGAACTCGATGCCTCGATCATGGACGGCGCGACGCTGGCGGCGGGCGCGATCAGCGCCTCCCGCGCCATTCGCAACCCGGTAAAGGCGGCCCGCGCGCTGATGGCGGATGAGCGTGCCGTCTATCTGACGGGGGAGGCGGCCGACTGCTTCGCAAAGGAAAAGGGGCTCGCCACCGAGCCTCAATCCTATTTCACCACGCAAAAACGCCTTGAGGCACTGGCAGCGATGAAGCGCCATGCCTCCGCCGGTACCGAAGCGACGGAAAACGAAAAGCACGGAACCGTCGGGGCTGTGGCGCTCGATGCGGCGGGGCATCTCGCCGCCGCCACCTCCACCGGCGGTTACACCAACAAGCCGGAGGGGCGGGTTGGCGACAGCCCGGTGATCGGGGCCGGCACCTATGCGCGTGATGGTGCCTGCGCCGTTTCCGGCACCGGCAAGGGCGAGTTTTTCATCCGTTATGTCGTCGGCCACGAGATTGCGTCCCGCGTCGCCTATCTCGGGCAGGATCTGGAAACCGCCGCCGGCAATCTCGTCCACAAGGATCTGGTGCCTTATGAGATCGGTGCCGGTCTCGTTGCGATCGATGCCGAAGGTGGCATTGCCGCGCCTTACAATACCCCCGGCATGTTCCGCGGCTGGGTGACGCCATCAGGAGAGGCATGCGTGGCCACCCACGACACGGTTTATGAGGTGGAACTGTAACCGGCAACCATACCGGCTAACGGGCCACGCCGAGGATCTGCGCAATGGCGCGGCTGGCCCGAAAATCGTCCGCATCGGCCTGCCGAGCAGCATGTGGGAGAATTTCGCGCCCACCATGCTGATCAATTATGTCAGGGATTTTTCCGGCGTTCGGATAGAGACTTTTTTGAAACGACGACCGCCATCAACAAGTTCGTCGGCGAACGGGTGATCGATCTCGGTTTCCTGCGGATGGAAGGCGAGATCGGTCCGGGCATCGATGTCGAGCGTCTCGCGCCCGGCAAAAGCGTCTGTGTGGTCCGGGAGGATCATCCCCTGGCCGCGCTTGACGAAATCACCGTCAAGGACCTGCCCAAACATTCCGCTCATTCTGATCGGCGGGCAGCGATCCCCTCTTCGATCCGCGTGTGGTTGCCGATTGAAAAAGTTCACACTTAACGGGCTTGTCGGCAGCTTTTTCACCGCCCGCCTGCTCACCACCGCCGTGACCGGCCTGTTCTGGACGCCTTATGATCCTATGAAGCTGGGCTTTGCCTCGCTTTTGCATCGCTCTGTAACAAGGTCACGAAGAAAGCATTGACGTTCAGGCCAAAAATGGAATAAATATATCGGGCAGGCAGAAATTCGGTTTCATTATTCCGTTTTCTGATGTGAGGAGGTTGCGGCGGGCTTTAAGGTCCGCCTCCGGCTGGGAGAGGCGGCGCCGGACGCCATGGAGGAGAAAAACAATGAGGAAATTTATCATCGGCGCAGCCATGTCTGTGCTTCTCGGCACAGCGGCCCACGCGGAGACCATCGGTGTCTCGATGGCGCTGTTCGACGACAACTTCCTGACCGTGCTGCGCAACGGCATGCAGGATTATTCCAAGGAACTGAATGGCGTCTCGCTGCAGGTCGAGGACGCGCAGAACGACGTCGCCAAGCAGCAGAGCCAGATCCAGAATTTCATCGCGTCCAAGGTCGATGCGATTATCGTCAATCCGGTTGATACGGATGCGACAGCGGCCATGTCGAAGCTCGCCGCCGACGCCAAGATTCCGCTGGTTTACGTCAACCGCCAGCCGGTGAACGTTGATAGCCTGCCGGACGGCCAGGCATTCGTTGCCTCCGACGAAACGGTTGCCGGCACGCTTGAAGCGAAAGAAGTTTGCCGCCTTCTCGGTGGCAAGGGCAATGCGGTCATCATGATGGGCGAGCTTTCCAACCAGGCGGCGCGCATGCGCACGCAGTCTGCGAAAGACGTTCTGATGACAGACGAATGCAAGGGCATTTCGGTTGTTGAAGAGCAGACCGCAAACTGGCAGCGTACGCAGGGTTCCGACCTCGTGACCAACTGGCTCTCCAGCGGCATCGAATTTAACGCCGTCATCGCCAACAACGATGAAATGGCGATTGGCGCGATCCAGGCCCTGAAGGCCGCAGGCAAGGATATGAAGAGCTATGTCGTTGCCGGTGTTGACGCCACGCAGGACGCCCTTGCCGCCATGCAGGTGGGCGATCTGGATGTGACGGTGTTCCAGGATGCGGCAGGCCAGGGCAAGGGTGCGCTCGATGCTGCGTTGAAGCTCGCCAAGGGCGACAAGGTGGAGAAGAAGGTCTACATCCCGTTCCAGCTCGTCACGCCTGAAAACGTCAAGGACTACGTGGCCAAGAACTAACGGCCGCCTTCCGGCATCTGCGCCCGTTCAGATTGATATTGGAGGCAGATGCCGGTTTCCGACGCCATCGAAGACAAGTTTCGGTGCGTGAGCGGATTACGATTGAATTTCAGTCAATTCAAAGTGTTGCAGCGCTTTCATGTCGTGGTCGGCATGGCGCTGCAAGCCTCCCCGGAGGCAAGGTGTGCCGTCTGGCAAAGCCTGTTTCCGGTCATTTTTGTCTATTGTGGAGGGTGAGATGGTCGTCAGTCCATCGACAATGGCCGCCGTGCGCGCCAGCGGAGCCGTGCCGAATGCGGAGTATCTTCTCGCGGCGGAAGGCATACGCAAGGAATTTCCCGGCGTCGTGGCGCTCGATGATGTGCAGTTCAAGCTGAAGCGCGGCACCGTGCATGCGCTGATGGGCGAGAATGGCGCCGGAAAATCGACGCTGATGAAAATCCTGGCTGGCATTTATCAGCCGGACAGTGGCGAAATTCGCCTGAAAGGCGCCGGCATACGTCTCGATTCTCCGCTCGATGCGCTGGAAAACGGCATTGCCATGATCCATCAGGAACTGAACCTGATGGCCTATATGACGGTGGCGGAAAACATCTGGATACGACGCGAGCCAAAAAACCGGCTGGGCTTCATCGATCACGGCGAAATGTATCGTCGAACCGAAACGCTGCTTCAAAGGCTCGGCATCGATCTCGACCCGGAGACCCGCGTTGGCGAGCTTTCGGTGGCAAGTCGCCAGATGGTCGAGATCGCCAAGGCTGTTTCGTATGATTCCGATGTTCTCATCATGGACGAGCCGACATCGGCGCTGACGGAGCGCGAGGTCGAGCATCTCTTCCGCATCATCCGCGATCTCCGGGAACGCGGCATCGGTATCGTCTACATCACCCACAAGATGAACGAACTGTTCGAGATCGCCGATGAGTTTTCGGTTTTCCGCGACGGCAAATATATCGGCACCCATGCGTCGACCGAAGTCACGCGCGACGACATCATCCGCATGATGGTGGGTCGCGAAATCACCCAGATGTTCCCTAAGGAAGAGGTTCCGATCGGCGACGTTGTGCTTTCGGTCAAGAATCTCACGCTCGACGGCGTTTTCCATGACATTTCCTTCGAGGTGCGCGCCGGTGAAATTCTCGGCGTCGCCGGTCTCGTCGGATCTGGCCGCTCCAATGTTGCGGAAACGGTGTTCGGTGTAACGCCCGCGTCCAAGGGCACGATTGCAATCGACGGCAAGCCGGTTTCGATCGACAGCCCGACGAAGGCTATCAGTCACCGCATGGCGTTCCTGACGGAGGATCGCAAGGATACGGGATGCCTGCTGATCCTGAACATTCTGGAGAACATGCAGATCGCCGTCCTGCAGGACAAATATGTCGCCAATGGTTTCGTGCAGGAAATCGCGCTTTCGGAAGCCTGCGAGGACATGTGCCGCAAGCTCCGGGTCAAGACGCCGCATCTTTACGAGCGTATCGAAAACCTGTCTGGCGGCAACCAGCAAAAGGTGTTGATCGGCCGATGGATGCTGACCAAACCGCGCATTCTCATTCTGGATGAGCCGACGCGCGGCATCGATGTCGGGGCGAAGGCCGAAATCCACAAGCTGGTTTGCGAGATGGCGCGCCAGGGCGTCGCCGTGATCATGATTTCATCCGAAATGCCGGAGGTTCTGGGTATGAGCGACCGCGTCATGGTCATGCATGAAGGCCGGGTGACGGGCTTTCTTGATAGAAGTGAAGCCACGCAGGTTAAAGTGATGGATCTCGCATCGCGGTGAGGCGCGCCGGGATTTCTCGAGGAGGAATAACTATGAATACGAACGCCGCCGCCAACACAGAGTTGGACGCAAAATCCGGACGCAAGCCGCACCGGCGCATCCCGCCCGAAGCCAATATCTTTTTCGTGCTGATCGGCATCGCGCTGGTCTATGAAATTCTTGGCTGGATTTTCATCGGCCAGAGCTTCCTCATGAACCAGCAGCGCCTGACGATCATGATCCTGCAGGTCTCGGTGATCGGCATCATCGCGGTTGGCGTGACCCAGGTCATCATCACCGGCGGTATCGATCTCTCTTCCGGTTCCGTCGTCGGCCTGACGGCGATGCTCTCCGCCAGCGTGGCGCAATCCTCAACATGGCCGCGGGCGCTTTATCCGGGCTTGACCGATCTGCCTTTCTTCATACCGCTCGCGGTCGGCATATTGGCCGGTACACTGGCGGGTTTCATCAACGGACAGCTCATCGCCCGCACCAAAATCCCGCCTTTCATCGCAACGCTTGGTATGATGGTGACGGCGCGTGGTCTTTCCAAGTGGTATACGAAGGGCCAACCGATCTCCGGTCTGACTGATGGTTTCAATTTCATCGGCACGGGCATCTGGCCGGTCGTGGTGTTCCTCGTCGTCGCCCTTATCTTCCACGTGGCGCTACGTTACACCCGTTACGGCAAATTCACTTACGCTATCGGCGCCAATCAGCAGGCGGCCCGCGTGTCTGGTATTAATATCGAAGCGCATCTGATCAAGGTCTATGCCATTGCTGGCATGCTCGCCGGTCTTGCCGGTGTTGTCACCGCCGCCCGCGCACAGACGGCGCAGGCCGGCATGGGCGTGATGTATGAACTCGACGCCATTGCCGCAGCCGTCATCGGTGGCACATCGCTCGCCGGCGGCGCCGGCCGGATCACCGGAACGGTGATCGGCACCATCATCCTCGGCGTCATGACGTCGGGCTTCACCTTCCTTCGGGTGGACGCCTATTACCAGGAAATCGTCAAGGGCCTGATCATCGTGGCTGCGGTCGTTGCCGACGTCTACCGACAGAAGAAACGCGCAAAGCGCTAAATCCTCCTCCCAGACTTGGGGCAGGCCTTCGGGCTTGCCCTTTTTTATGTTCTTATGAGCCGGGGGGATTAATGGCGGACTATGCCTTGCTGTTGCGATAGTCGTGGACCGCCTTGCCGAAGGCCTCGAACAGCGCCCGGGAGGGCGCATCCGTCTCAGCCCAATATTCCGGATGCCATTGCACGCCGACGGCAAATCCGTTGGCGTCGATGACGGAGACGGCCTCGATGGTGCCGTCCGCGGCTGTCGCCTCCACCTGCAGGCGTGGCGCGGTCTCGGCGATTGCCTGCCGGTGCAGCGAATTGATCTGGATTTCGCCCGACATGCCAAGATGCTGCGCAATGCAGGAGCCTTCGCGCACATGCACCGGCTGGCGGATGGCGAAGGCCACGTCGCGGTCGTCATGCTCCGGTTTTCGGTGATCCCATATGCCGGGCTGTTCCTGAATTTCGGAAGCGAGCGTACCGCCAAGCGCGACGTTCAGCTCCTGAATGCCGCGGCAGATGGCCAGCATCGGGATGCCGCGTTCGATGGCGCGGCGGATGAGCGGCAGGCTGGTTGCGTCGCGGGCCTGATCGAAGGGGCCGTCGCTCTCCTGCGCTTCTTTTCCGTAAAGGGAAGGGTGGACATTGGTGGCGGAGCCGGACACGAGCAGGCCGTCCACCCTGTCGAGAATGGCGTCGACCTCGTTCCCGTCCTCGAAGGCCGGGACGATGAAGGACATGACGCCAGCGACTTTCAGTGCAGCGGAAACATACTGGTTCTGCGCGGCGTGCCAGTCGGCTCCGGTAAAATGCCGGATGTCTGCGGGAACGGCGATAATGGGTTTTGGCATGGTGGCTCCGGGACGAATCTTCGAAATTTGTGCGACTGCCGGCGGGTCAAGTCAAGCATACGTTTTGCGTTCCGGAGGGTCTTTATGCGCCTAAAGTATAAGGCGATGCCGGGATATTTCAGTTGAAAATAAAATGCGAAGAAAAGTTCCCGAAGAATCCCGGAAAGGCCGGTATTTCTGCGATTAATTCTTGGTGCGGGTGCTTGTCAGCCGGGTCGTAACCGTGCTTACTTTGCTGCGATGCCTGAACAGCACCGAGGGGAATTCAAAGCTGCGGGCAGCGTTCATATCTGGGAGGATATAGATGGATCGCCGTTCCTTTGTCAAAAAGGGCGCGCTTGCGGGAGCTGCAACGGCAGCTCTGGCTGCGCCCGCCATTGCACAGCAGAATACCAAGATCACATGGCGCCTGACGTCGTCGTTTCCGAAATCGCTGGACACGATCTATGGTGGCGCGGAAGATATTGCCAAGCATGTTGCAGCCGCAACCGACGGTAATTTCACCATTCAAACCTTCGCCGCCGGCGAAATCGTGCCCGGCCTGCAGGCCGCCGATGCGGTGTCTTCCGGCACGGTGGAAATGTGCCACACCTGCTCATATTATTACGTCGGCAAGGATCCGACCTTCGCCATCGGCACGGCGATACCTTTCGGCCTCAATGCCCGCCTGACCAATTCATGGTTCTATGAAGGCAACGGCAACAAGCTGCTCAACGAGTTTTACGCCAAGCACAATCTCTATGGCATGATTGCGGGCAATACCGGCGCCCAGATGGGCGGCTGGTTCCGCAAGGAAATCAACACCGTCGACGATTTCAAGGGCGTGAAGATGCGCATTGCCGGTCTCGCCGGCAAGGTGGTGGAAAAGCTGGGCGTGGTGCCGCAGCAGATCGCCGGCGGCGACATTTATCCAGCACTGGAAAAAGGCACCATCGACGCGGCGGAATGGGTCGGACCTTATGACGACCACAAGCTCGGTTTCTACAAGGTGGCCAAATATTATTATTACCCGGCCTTCTGGGAAGGCGGTCCGGTCATCCATTCCTTCGTCAATCTGGAAAAATGGAACAACCTGCCGAAGAATTATCAGGCTGCGTTGCAGGATGCCTGCGCTTTCGCCAACACCAGCATGATGGCGAAATACGACGCCAAGAACCCGACCGCCGTGCGACAGCTGGTGGCCGAGGGAGCTGTGCTGCGGCCGTTCAGCCAGGAAATTCTTGAGGCCTGCTACAAGGCGGCGCTGGAAGTTTATGCTGGCATTTCGGCTACCAACCCTGATTTCAAGAAGATTTATGAGGATCAGGTGGCCTTCAAGCGCGAGGGTTATCTCTGGATGCAGCTTGCGGAATATACATTTGACACGTTCATGATGATTCAGCAGCGCAACGGAAAGCTGTGATCTTTCGGTAAAAGGCGGACCGGGCAAAAAGCCCCGGAGATTTCGGTCTCCGGGGCTTTCTGTGTTTGTTGCAATGGTTCCAAGGTGGGGTTTTCAAGGGGGCGCGGCTTCGGACGACGTCCCTATTGATGCCGCGCCGCGCCGTTACGGTCCGATCTTCGGCGGTTGGCTGAGATCGGGCTGGCTATTCTGCGCAGGCTGCTGGGGTTGCGGTCCACCCAGGTTTAGGGGCGGCAGGCCAAAGGAGGGCGGTGAGGTCGGCGCACCGCTTTCCTGACCCGACGGCGCCGCCGCGGGGCCGCCGAGATTGAGCGGCGGCAAGCCCATGGATGGCTGCTGCGGAGATGTGCCGCCGCCGCCAAGCGGTGGCAGGGACAGGCCGCTGCCTCCCGGGCCACCGGGTATCTCGATCTTGACGCTATTGGGATCGACGCTGGTATGGCCGCTCTTGTAGGTCAGCACCAGGCCGGGGAATGCGATGACGACAAGGATCATCACGAACTGGATGACGATATAGGGCAAGACGCCCCTGTAGATCTCCGTCGTTTTTACACCAGGCATTTTTTTGCCTGTCACCTTATCCACCCATGCGGCGTTCGGGGCGATGGAGCGCAGGAAGAACAGCGAGAAACCGAAGGGCGGTGTCAGGAATGAGGTTTGCAGATTGATGCCGAGAATGATGCCGAACCAGACGAGATCGATCCCGAGCTTGTCCGCGACCGGTGCCAGCAACGGGACCATGATAAAGGCGATTTCGAAGAAGTCGAGAAAACAGCCGAGAATGAAAATAATGATCGTGACCACGACCAGAAAGCCGTATTCGCCGCCGGGCAGGGCAAGCAACAGTTCCTCGATCCAGACATTGCCGTTGATACCATAGAACGTAAGGCCGAAGACGCGGGCGCCGATGAGGATCATCATGACGAAGGCAGAAAGCTTCGTCGTCGCATCCAGCGCATTCTTGATTGTCGCAAGCGAAAGCCTGCCCTTGGCAAGTGCGAGGATCAGCGCCCCGGTCGCGCCCATTGCGCCGCCTTCTGTTGGCGTCGCGATGCCAAGGAAGATGGTGCCGAGCACAAGGAAGATCAGCGCCAGCGGCGGCACCAGAACGATAATGACCTGTTCGGCGAGGCGGGAAATGACCTTCCTGCTTGCGATGCTGTTAAAAAGCGCAACCAGATAAACCGTGAAGACGGCGAAGGCGAGTGCAGCGACCAGTCGCCACTCCGGACTGGCCATGCCCGAGAAAAGGAGATGCATTCCTATGAAATAGAGCGCCACCGAAACGGCGATCATCACGAAAAGCGAGGTCACGCCGTTGCCGAGCGTGCGCGCTTCTTTCGGAAGGGCAGGGACGAGCGACGGTTTGAAAATGGAGACTGCGAAAATATAGGTGCAATAGCTCGCGATGATCAAAAGAGCGGGATAAAGAGCGCCGACATACATGTCGCCGACGGAACGGCCGAGCTGGTCCGCCATGACGATCAGGACGAGGGACGGGGGGACAATCTGCGCAAGAGTGCCCGAGGCGGCGATCGTACCCGCGACGAGGGGGCGATTATAACCGTATCGCATCATGATCGGCAGCGAGATGAGCCCCATGGCCATCACGGAAGCCGCCACAACGCCGGTGGTGGCTCCCAGCAGCGCGCCGACGAGAATGACCGCATAGGCGAGGCCGCCGCGGATCGGGCCGAATAATTGTCCTATCGTATCGAGAAGATCTTCCGCCATACGGGATCGCTCAAGGATGATGCCCATGAACGTAAAAAACGGGATCGACAGCAACGTATCATTATACATGATGCCGTAGATTCGTTCGGGATGGGATTGCAGCAGCGGCCAGAAGAGGCGGATTTCAGGGGAAATCCATGAAAGCTCCACGCCAAGCACGAAATAAATGAGGCCGCCGGCGGCAAGCGTGAAGGCGACAGGGTAACCCAGCAGCAGCAGCAGCATCACGCTGCTGAACATCACCAGCGGCAGGTTATGCGCAATCAGATCTATCATGTCAGCTCCCTGCCGTTCCGTTGGTTTCCGTGTCGGTTTCCGAAAGCGCCGTTTCACGCGGATCGGCAATATATCCGGCAATCACCGCATAGCGCTTGATGATCTCCGAAAATGCCTGAACCAGAAGCAGGGAGAAGCCCAGAAGGACGACGAGCTTGGCAGGCCAGATGATCAGGCCGCCGGCATTGGAGGACATTTCTCCGGAGTTGAAGGAATTCCAGAACCACGGCCAGGCGAGATAGGACATCAGGCCGGCGAAGGGGACCAGGAAAACAATGTGAAGGACGAAGTCAACGATGTCACGTGTGCGCTTCGACCATGTGGACGACAATATGTCGATCCTGACATGCTCGTTCTTCAGGAGCGCGTAAGCCGCCGCCAGCATGAAAACAGCGCCATAGAGATACCATTGCACTTCGAGCCATGCATTCGACGATATGTCGAACATCTTGCGCACCACGGCGTTTGTGGCGCTGATCAGCACCGCCGCTAGCAATAACCAGGACACAGATTGACCGATAACCGTGGTGACCGTGTCAACGGCCCGGCTTATTCCCAATAAGAACTTCACTTTCCCCTCCTCAGGACCAGATCCAGGGTCCGGTCCGCAGCTTTTTTATCGGCGTTTTATTTGCCCTGTTGCCTGGCAAGTCCGATTTTTTTCTTGTTTGCAGGTGCTTATTCAACAGCATTTCAAAAAGCAACTCCGAACGGTCGCCCTTCCTCCGGGAATCCCGCACGGGCGGCGCCTGTGACTATTCATCGTGCACTTATTTTGTGTTGCGCGCTATATCATGCTCCTTTTTTGCAGCGCATTAATTTTACTTTTCCAGCCTTGCCGGAAGAGAACAGGCGGGTGACGATGCATTGCACTTCGCCACGACTTCATGTTACCTCTGGCGATGGAGAATCCGGCATGGGCCCGAGATCGTCCACGGGCAGATTTCCCGTATGGCGGGCATGGCGGATGGAGCATAAGGGGAAGCGGAATGAGCGAACACCACACAGGTCCTGTCGAAGTCGGCGCCGAAATGAACTACGCCGAGCATGAAAAGACCTATAACGGTTTTCTGGCCTTGACGAAGTACGGCACGATGATGCTGTGCGTGCTGATGCTGGCCATGGTCGCCGGTTTCTTCACCACTGCCGGCTTCCTTGGCGGCCTGGTCGTCTTCGTGGTGCTGTCGGCTGCGGGTTTCTTTCTGCTGCGCTGAAAAATCCTGTTCATGAGCGGTTCCCTTTCCGGGGGCCGGGCGGATGCCGGATAACCGGAAAGGCCAGGTCATGAAGCGTCTGCTCTATTGTCTGTTTCTGCTGGCGGCGATTGCGCATCCTGCTTTGTCACGCGATCTCTCACCTGCAGAGCAGGAGGGTCTTCGCACACAGATCGAGCGCTTCCAGACGGCTTTGAGCGCGCAGGATTTTGATGTCGTCGGCAAGACTGTACCGCCGAAAATCTTTGAATTCATCGCCCGCGACGCCGGCATTACCGTGGAGCAATTGCGCGGCGCTTTGACCGCGCAGATGCAGATGGCGCTCGCGGCGGTCAAGATAACCGAATTCACCATGGATATGCAGGCGATCAGCCTTGCGCAAACGCCTGATGGAACGCCCTATGCCCTCATTCCGACCAGGACGGTGATGGAAACTGGCGGCCAGACGATCGAGGCGAAATCCCATACACTGGCGTTGATGGACGGTGCAGACTGGTATTTGCTGCGGGTAAGCGACCAGCAGCAGGTCACCATCCTTCGCAAGGTCTATCCGTCCTTCGCCGAGGTGGCGTTTCCGGACGGTTCCATGCAGCCGGTGAAATAGTCCCGTCTTCCTGAACTCAGGAAAAACGCCCCGGCCGGAAAGGATCGATCGAGATTTCCGTATCCTCCCCGCTGGCCAGTTGCGTCACCAGACGGGCTGTGGCTGCCGATTGCGTCAGCCCGAGATGGCCGTGTCCGAAGGCATAGATGACGGACGGCGTGGCGCGCGCCGTACCGATGACGGGAAGACAGTCCGGCATGGACGGCCGGAATCCCATCCATTGTTTCCCGCCTTCCAGTTTGAGGCCGGGCAGGAAACGTCCTGCTTTTTTCAGCATGGCTTCGGCACGGCGGAAATTCGGTTTCAGTTCCAGCCCGCCAAGTTCGACCGCGCCGCCAATGCGGATACCTGTCGATAGCGGGGTGACCACGAAACCATGGTCGTTGAAATAAAGCTGGCGCGTCAGGTTGAAAGCGTTGGGGGAAAGGGTGGTGTTGTAACCACGTTCCGTTTCCAGCGGCACGATGCTGCCAAGCGTCGCGACAAGTTTTCTCGACCAGGCGCCGCAGGCGATAACCACCCTGTCGGCATCGATCTTGTCACCATTTTCCAGCGTCACGATCGTACTTTCGCCGACAGCATCAATGCGTTCGGCCTCGCCCTTGCGCAGGCTGGCGCCGCGGGCGATTACCAGATCGAAAATGGCACGGGTGAAGTCGTAAGGGTCGGAAACCTGCAGACCGTCCGGCGAAAACATGGCATGGCGGAACTGGGGCGCGAGACCCGGTTGAAGTTCCTCGATTTCGGGGCGGCCGACGCGCTGGAAGGTGAAACCGGCGCTTTCCTTTTCGTCCCAGTCCCTGCGGGCGGCATTGAGACTTGCCTCACTGTCGTAAAGATCGAGCGTTCCGGTTTTCGAAACGAGGTGCGAGAGTTCAGGCATCGCCGCGACATGGGCCATTTCCATGGCAGCGAGCCGGTTGAGGTCGGTAAGTGACTTCAGCCCATGGCGAAAGCTGCGCTCGGCGCTCGCCCGCCAGAAGCGCCACAGCCAGGGTGCGATCTTCGCCGCATAGGCCGGCGGCACGCTAAGTGGGCCGAGCGGATCGAACAGCCAGCGCGGCGCTTTTTTCATGATTCCGGGAGCGGGAATGGGGATGATTTCGGGGAAGGCCAGAATGCCGGCATTGCCGGAACTCGCGCCCCGGGCAACCTCGCCGCGCTCAAGAAGCACCACTTCGCGTCCGGCATTCTGCAGATAAAGGGCCGCCATGGAACCGATAATGCCGGTGCCGATCACCAGCACATCGCATTTCAGGGTTTTGGTCATCGGCGCTCCTGCAACACAAATCTTTCAACCCCGCATAACAATGAATGCCGCTGCGATGAAAGGCCGTATCGTGTTGCTGGCGCAGAAATATCAGCACTGTGGCAAATAAGCGGTCCGAAACAGACAAGGGGAATATATTCGCGGTGAAGCATATTGGCAGTTTAATGAGGTTCAAGACCGATAGTTATAGTTCATTATTAATCGCTATTTAACGGTATCCGGCTAGTTTCGCGTACAGTCGGGCCAACCGCTTTTCATCTTATATTTCGAGGGTGAAAGAGGTCTGCATATGGGTTGCTGTTTGAGGGTTCAAAAAGATGTCTTACTTTTCTAAACTTGGTCCGGACGCTTCTGCAGTGCTTGATGCGCTTGGCCGCTCGCAGGCCATCATCGAGTTCGATCTGACCGGCAAGATTTTGAGAGCGAACGATAATTTCTGCAAGACCGTCGGCTATCAGCAGTCTGAAATCGTTGGGCGTGCCCACAGCATGTTCCTGTCTCCCGAAGATTCGGCATCGCCAGAATACAAAAGCTTCTGGGCGAAGCTGTCGCGTGGCGAATACGATCAGGGCCAGTATCGTCGTCGCGCCAAGAATGGCGACGAAATCTGGATCGAGGCTTCCTACAACCCGGTGTTCCGTTTCGGTAAACCCTACAAGGTGGTCAAGATCGCAACCGACATCACCTCGATCAAGCGCAGGAGCGCTGAGGATAACGGGAAACTGGCGGCGCTCTCCCGCGCGCAGGCCATGATCGAATTTACGCCCGATGGAAAAATCCTCAGCGCCAACGAAAATTTCCTCGCGACGCTCGGTTACACCGCGGAAGACATCATCGGCAAACATCATTCGATGTTCTGCGAGCCGACCTATGCCCAGTCCCAGGACTATCGGGATTTCTGGAAAGAACTCGGAAAGGGACATTTCTCGACGGGGCAATTCATGCGCCTTGGCAAGGATGGCAAACGCGTTTTTATTCAGGCCTCCTATAATCCGATCATCGATGATCGGGGTCGTGTCTTTAAGGTCGTGAAATTCGCTTTCGATGTGACGGACCGGATGCATGCGGTCGAGGAACTTGGTGCTGCGCTCGAGCGGCTTTCTCAATGCAATATCCGCATTACGCTGGACAAACCCTTCGTCGGCGAGTTCGAACGACTGCGCCGCGATTTCAATAAATCGATCGCTGAATTCCAGAAGACGCTGGAAAACGTTCTTGGCCAGACCGGAGACCTGACCCGCAGTAGCCAGGAGGTCAGCGAAGCCTCCGTCAATCTCGCCGAACGTTCGCGTGAGCAGGCGGTGGCGCTTGAGGAGACCTCGGCAGCACTCGAAGAAATCACCGCCACGGTGCGTTCGTCGACTGAAAACATGAAAGAGACGCGCAAGCTGGTTCAGAGCGCGCGGACATCCACCGTGGCCTCCACCGAGGTCGTGGAGCGGACAGTCGACGCCATGCAGCGTATCGAGACGGCCTCGCGGGAAATCAGTCAGATCATCGGTGTGATCGACGAAATCGCCTTCCAGACGAACCTGCTGGCGCTGAATGCCGGTGTGGAGGCCGCGCGGGCGGGCGATGCAGGTAAAGGTTTTGCCGTCGTGGCGCAGGAAGTGCGCGAACTGGCGCAGCGTTCCGCCAATGCCGCCAAGGAAATCAAGGCGTTGATCAACAATTCCGGGACCGAGGTTCTGGAAGGCGTCAGGCTGGTGGGCGAAACCGGCGAAGCGCTGAAGCAGATCGACGCGCTGGTCAGGCACATTGACGGCAATGTCGACATGATCGCCAAGGCGGCTGACGAGCAGGCTGCCGGCATCAGCGAGATCAACAAGGCAGTCAACCGGCTGGACCGGATGACGCAGGAAAACGCGGCGATGAGCGCCCGCACCACGGTGATCAGCACCACGTTGGCGCAGGGAGCGGATGCGCTGGCACAGCTCGTCAGCCTCTTCAAGCTGAACCGCCGCACAGTCCAACGCGAAGACGGATCGTCCACCCGCTCGGATACCGCCAATACCATCCGGCGCGACAAGCCATCGGCACGGGCGGCCGCGTAAAGGAGCAGGCTCAGGCCCGCTTCAGCTTGAGAATGAGATCCGGTGGATGCGGATGCCTTTGAACGGGCATCCGCATGGCTTTTTTACCGCAGCGCCGGCCTTGCGATACCGAGATGGTCGCGCAGCGTCGAGCCTTCGTAGTCCTTACGGAACAGGCCGCGCTCCTGCAGGAGTGGAACGACCTCGCGGTTGAATTCCTCCAAACCGCCGGGGAAGAAGGGCGGCATGACGTTAAAGCCATCGGCCGCACCGTTTTCGAACCATTCCTGCATGCGGTCGGCGACATCCTTGGCCGTGCCCATGACGATATGGTGGCCGCGACCGGCGGCGACGCGCAGCGCCAGCTCCCGGATCGTCAGCTTTTCGCGGCGCGCCAGTTCAGTCAGAAGTTCGGCGCGGCTGCGTAGTTGGTCGGAAATCGGCAGGTCCGGCAGCGGGCCGTCGAGATCGTAATCCGTGAGGCTGTGGCCGATGCGTTCCTCAAGCAGCGGCATGGCGCTCTTGATATCGGTCCAACGGTTCAGTTCCTTCAGCTTTTCGCCAGCCTCTTCAAAGCTCCTGCCGATAATCGGCATGAAACCGGGCATGACGGCGACGCTGGCCGGATCGCGGCCGAATTTCGCTACGCGAGCCTTGAGGCTGGTATAGAAGGCCTGTGCTTCGGAAATCGCCTGCTGGGCGGTGAAGACGATATCGGCGGTGCGGGCCGCGAGATCCTGCCCCGGACCGGAAGAGCCGGCCTGGATGAGAACCGGGTGGCCCTGCGGCGAGCGCGGAATATTGAGCGGCCCCTTGACCGTGAAATATTTGCCTTCGTGGTTGAGGATATGGACTTTCTCTGGATCGACGTAGCGGCCCGCCTGCTTGTCCTTGATGAAGGCGTCATCATCCCAGCTGTCCCAAAGGCCGCGTACCACATTCACATATTCTTCCGCCACCGCATAACGCTCGTCATGCTCGGGATGGTCCTTGGAAAAATTCGCCGCCGTGCGAGCGTAAGAGGTGGTGACGATGTTCCACGCCGCACGGCCATGGCTGAGATGATCGATGGAAGCGAAGGCGCGGGCGGTGTGGTACGGCTCGCCATAGGTGGTGGAGGCGGTAGCGGCCAGACCGATCTTGTCAGTCACCATGGCAAGAGCCGCCAGCAACGTCAGCGGCTCGAAGCGCGCGATCATGGAAGGGTGGGCGTCGACGCCGCTGGTGAGGCCGTCGGCGAGGAATACCATGTCGAATTTTGCGGCTTCCGCCATTTTTGTGACGCGGGTGAGCAGATCCAAGTTCTCGCTACCGGCCTCCGCATCGGGGTGACGCCAGCCGGAAACGTGGTGCCCGGCGCCTTGCAGGAAAAGGCCGAGATGCATCTGTCTGTCGCGGGTCGTATTGGTCATGGGGATCATGCCTTCATGTCGGTCGAGTTATATGTCAGTTGTCAGAAGCGCCTCGAGCTTCCGGAGGTCGGCTGCGGTCTTCATGCTCCGCACCAGTGCCGGGATGCTGGCGAATTTTTCATTGCCGCCCGTCGCGTCGGCAAATTTTTCGGTCGGGTCATCGATGCCGGGGAGGCCATCGACACGGCGCGACAGCACCGTGCCGTCCTTCTTCGTCACGTCGATGATCACGAACCGGGTGGTCGGATCGGGCGAGAGGCGGCGGGCGGTTTCGTCATGCCGGCGCGCGATCCTGGCGGAAAGGGCAAGCAGATCGGCGCGCGTCGCGCGCGCGTCGAAATGGCCGATGCCGAGCGCTCCATCCGTCAGCGCGGCGGCAAAGACATATTCGGCGCTGAAGCGTGCATCGATGCCCGTCGCGGGCGTGGTCGAGCCAACGAGGGCGGCATCGCCGCCCGGCGGGAAGGTGATGGTGACCGTTTCGATCTCATCCGGCGTCAGATCGTGGCTGTTGCGCAACGCCAGCGCGCCGACAGCAACGGGATGGCTGGCAGTGCAGCAGGGAAAAGCCTTGAGGGTGAGGCCGGGCGAGACGATCTGCCAGGGTGCGCCCCAGCCGGAGAGAACGCGTTTTGGTTGCTCGGCGCCGAAGGCGAAGGCGGAATAAAAGCCGATCGGATTTTCCAGAAAATCCGGTGCGCCCTGAAAGCCTGATCGTGCCAGCTGGGCGGCGGTAAGGCCGGCGCGCGTGGCAAGCCCGGCATGCAGCGGCTTGGCATCGAAGCCGAATTGCAGGCGAAGCCCGGCCGATTGCGTGGCCGCGAGCCCGAGTGCCACGGCCGTGGTCTGCAGATCGAATTTCAGGAGATGGGCAATCGCCGCCGCAGCGCCGATGGGGCCGAGCGTGGCGGTGGCGTGGAAGCCGTTTTCGTAATGCCTGGTGCCGAGCGAGAGGCCGATCCGCGCCATGGTTTCAAGCCCGACGATATAGGCGGCGATGAAGGCATCCGCTGTTGAGCCTTCTTCGACCGCAACAGCCAGAAGCGCGGGAATGATCGCGACGGTGGGGTGGCCGCGCACGCTGCCATGGACATCATCATAATCAAGCACATGGCCGGCGTGGCCGTTGATAAGGGAGGCCGTAAAGGCGTCCGTGCGAAGATCGTGGCCGATGATTCCGGCTGCGCCCTGTATGCCGGACGTGAAGGTATCGATCAGGATTTTCGTGCTTCGGTCGGAAGCCCCACCCAGCACGCAGGCGAAAAAATCGATCAGCGCCGTGCGGGCGACGGTGACCGCTTCGCCATCGCGTAGCGGATCGGAAGCGGCGATGGCTTCGGCAAGATGAAGCGAGAGTTTTTCTTCTGCGGACATGGCGTCAAATCCCTTCGCCATCGGCCACCCGCGCCACCTGTCCGCCAAGACCCTTGACGAAGGCGTTGATGCGCGGATTGGTCGACTTGTAGAAGATATGCTCCGGCGTGCCCTGATCGACGATCAGGCCGTTTTCGGTGAAGACGATATTATCGCTGATTTCTTCGGCAAAACGCATTTCGTGCGTGACGAGAATGCTGGTCATACCGTCATTGACGAGGTCGCGGATGACGGCGAGCACTTCGCCCACGGTTTCCGGGTCGAGCGCGGAAGTGACCTCATCGAACAACACCAGTTCCGGCCGCATGGCAAGTGCGCGGGCAATGGCCACGCGCTGCTGCTGGCCGCCGGAAAGCTGGCCGGGATAGGCATCGACCTTCTGGGAAAGGCGCACTTTTTCCAGCAATTCGCGGGCATGTCGCTCGGCTTCCGCCTTCGGCGTGCCGAGAATCTTGATTGGTGCAATGGTGATATTTTCCATCACCGTCAGATGCGGAAAGAGATTGAACTGCTGGAAAACGATACCAATGCGCTTGCGCAGCGCAATGCGCTCAGCCTCGGTCTTCAACTGGTCTACGCGGGTGCCGCCGACGGTGATCTTGCCCGATTGCGGAATGAGCAGGCCGTTGATGCAGCGCAGGATGGTGGATTTGCCGGAGCCGGAAGGGCCGATGATAGAGACGGCGTCGCCTTTGTTGACCGTAAGATCGATGCCCTTCAGGACCTGATTGTCGCCGAAGGACAGGTGTATGCCTTCCAGTTCAACCAGAGCTTTTTCGGCGGTTTGTGGTGCAGGTGCGGACATGGCTTGTTCCAATCAGCGGGAGGCGAAGCGCCGTTCCAGGCGCTGCGTGAAACGGGAGACGGGATAGCAGAACAGGAAGAACGCCATCAGAACGGTGAGATAGACCACGACGGTGAAATCGTTGCGCTGCACGGCGGTGCTGGCGTCCGTCGCGGCGTGCAGAAGTTCATGCACGCCGACCAGCGAGGCGAGCGCCGTACCCATGGTGATCGACGCGTAGAGGTTCATCCATGGCGGCAGCGAACGTTTCACGCATTGCGGCAGGATGATCCAGCGCAGCGTCTGGTTGCGCGAAAAACCGAGGCCCTGCGCCGCTTCCCATTGCGCCGTCGGAATGGACTGGATGGCGCCGCGGGTGATTTCGGCGATATGGGCGCTGGCCGGAATGGCGAGACCGACGACGGCCTTGATCCAGTCCGGGAAGGGAATGTAGTTGCCGAAGGCGACAATCTCGAAGGGGAAGATGTAGGTCGCGGCAAAGATCAGCACCAGATGCGGCGCGTTGCGGAAGATTTGCACATAGGTAAGCGCCGGCGCGCGCACGAGACGATAGGGCGCAAGCTCCATGATGCCGAGTAGGACGCCGATGAAGGTGCCGATGGCGATTGCCAGAACGCTGATCAGCACGTTCATGGCGAAACCCTTGGCAAGATAGGGCAGCCATTGCAGCAGCACCTGGCCGAGCGAGGGATCGAGGATCAGCCACAGGATGACCGATATCACCACGCCGAGCAGCAGAATGGTGCCGAAGGGCGGCTTCCTTACCGCCTGTCTTGGAGAAACCACCGCACTCATTGACCAAACCCCGGAACAGCAAGACGCCGCTCCAGCCAGAGACCGGCCCTTGCGACGATGAAATTGATGACGCTGAAAAAGATGAGGATGACGAGCATCAGCTCGACCACATTGTCGCGCTGGGTCCAGATCAGGATTGAGGCATAGGTGATTTCACCCACCGCAATGGCCGAGCCGACCGTGGTGAGCTTTACCAGATTGACGAGGTTGTTGATGATGGAGGGCAGCGCCGTGCGGATCGCCAGCGGAAACTCCACATAGCGTAAAATCTCGAATGAACTGAAACCGATCGCGCGCGCCGCCTCGATGGTGGTGGCCGGCACCGCCTCGATACCACCGCGCAACGCTTCCGCATGGAAAGCGGCAATATGCAGGCCGGTGATGGCGACCACCCAGAAAAAGGGTGTTAGCGGATTGTTCTGCGCGCCGCCCAGCGCATTGGAAATCAGCATGTTAAGCACGAGGAACCCGCACATCAGCTGCACCAGCGTCGGCGTGTTGCGTGTCAGTTCCACATAGGCGCGCACGGGACCGGAAAGCCAGCTCTTGCCCGATGTCAGCATGGCCGCGAAAATGAAGCCGAAGACGAGGCTGAGCGGCAAGGTGACAGAGACGAGGATGAGCGTCATCTTCATGCCGTCAAGCCAGATCTGAACCTCATACCCGCTGTTAAGAAAATCATAGTTGAGGCCGAAATGCGCAGCCAGTTCTATAAAGCGCGCTGTAAGTGAATCCTGCATCGGAAATCCATGCTTTTATTGCTGGCGCCGCCTCGCGAGCGGCGCCGGAATGGCCTGCCGTTTTGTAGAGCGAAAAAGAACGACAGGCGAAACCGGCCGTTCTTGAGGGTTGGCGTAAACGCCATCCGCCATCTGGAGGCGACGGGACAGCCAAGACCGTCTGGCCGTTTATTGCGCGGCCGAAAGCTTCTTCTGCTGCTCTTCCATGTAACCGATGCTCGGCAGACGGTTGGCCTTGGCGAATTCGAGCATCTTGCCGGAAGCGTGCAGGTCCTTGACGATCTTGTCGAGAGCGGCCTGTGTGTCAGCCTCACCCTTGCGCAGCCAGATCACGGAATCGGAAGGGATGAGGTCGGTGGGGATCAGGATGCCGTAATCCTTCCACTCATCGGCGCGGTCCTGAAGCATCAGGCTCAGCGTGCCGTTGACGTGAACGGAGACATCGCAATTGCCGCCCTTGAGCGCCAGCAGCGATTCCGGCTGGCTCGGCAGCGCCTTCACCTGCGCGCCATATTGTTCGATCAGCGGCTGGGTGTAGTTGGAGCCCTGCGAAACGCAGGCGATCTTGCCCTTCAGGTCCGGCCAGTCCTTGATGCCACTGTCCTTGCGGCCGATGGCGGCGCCGCCCTGGCGATCATAGGGGGTAGGCACGTAGCCCAGCGTTTTGGCGCGTTCTTCCGTGTATTGCATGTTGGCGATCAGAATATCGACCTTGCCCTGCTGCAGGAACTGAACGCGGTTGGGCGGGGTCACGGTTTCGGTGACCAGTTCGACACCGAGGCCGGCGGCCAGAGCCTTGGCGACGTCGATGTTGAGACCCTTCTGCTCCTGTGTCTTCGGGTCGATGAAGCCGAAGGGCGCGCCGGAGAGGATGACGCCGACGGTGAGCTTGCCGCGACCCTTGATCCGGTCGAGCGTCGCATCCGCATGGGCTGCTGTGGCCATCGAAGCGATGACGACGGCTCCGGCGATCAATTTTGCGGTAAATCTGGAGAAAGAGAGGGCCATGGGCATTTCCTTTTGATTGTCGTGGGAAACTACAGGAGGCGCCCGCCGAGAGCGAGAATTGGCATTGCGTGAAAAATAGTATGAATAAAATCCGGTTCCAATAAATCTTTTAGAGGGAAAAAATATCCTAATAGTTTGGAATTGTAGAACCCTGTTCTTCGTTCGCCTCCCCAGAGGGGCGGGACAGTAAATCCGGCGCAGCATACGGACCGTATCGCCCTTGGAAGCGAGCGATTGCAGCTTTCGCCTTCGCCGCGGCAGTTCGAGAAGCTTCTGTCGCGTCTTCGTGATGAGAAAAGCGCCGGGCGTCGGGCCTATGAGCCGCTGGTGAAGTTCAAGGCGCCGCTTTGCGGTCGCTTTATGGGTTTCCCGAGATGGAACTTGAGGAGGCGTTGGGCGACCGGCTGTCGTTCAAGCATTTCATCGGACTTGCACTGCAAGAGGTCGTTCCCGAGCATTCCAGGCCTTGCCGTTTCCGCAGCCTGCCGATCGTCGAAGGTCTTCTGGAGAAACTGTTTGGTGAACTCGACCGGCAGCTTGACGCTGCCGGCCCGATCCCGCGGCGCGGCGCGATGCTGGATGCGACGATCATCGAGACGACGGCGGCGCAGCCGCCCAGAGGCCGCAACGGCAGCCTCGATGCCGCCGCTGGATATTGCAACGCGCCCGCCGGGGAGAGGAAACGCGCCATACCGGCGTGCAAATCATTTTCAGCTAACTGCACGCTCTCTTCCTCATCTCACGTTTGACAGCCGATGCAAAAAAATGCCAGCAAATGCGCAAGAATAATTCTCAAAGGGCGGCGGCATGGCCAGACGAAACGACGCACATGGACGGCTGGACGATGCGGCCCGCGCCGGCTGGCTTTATTATGTCGCCGGCCGTACGCAGGATGAGATCGCCGCTGCCATGGGCATTTCCCGGCAATCGGCGCAGCGGCTGGTGTCGCTTGCGGTCGCCGAGCGGTTGATCAAGGTCCGGCTCGATCACCCCATCGCCGCCTGTCTCGAAAAAGCCGAACGGCTGAAGGAGAAATTCGACCTCAAATATATTGAGGTGGTGCCAAGCGATCCGGCCGGGGTCTCCTCCACTGTCGGCATTGCCGAGGCCGGGGCGGCGGAAATCGAGCGCTGGCTGAAAAATGCCCATCCCATCGTGCTCGCCATCGGCACCGGCCGTACCTTGAAGGCCGCTGTCGACCAACTGCCGCCGATGGAATGCCCGCAGCACCGTATCGTGTCGCTGACGGGTAATATCGGGCCGGATGGCTCGGCCGCCTATTATAATGTCATCTTCAGCATGGCGGACGCCATCAAGGCCCGGCATTTTCCGATGCCGCTGCCGGTTCTATGTTCTTCTGCGGAAGAGCGCGAATTGCTGCACGACCAGTCCATGGTGCGCTCCACGCTGGCGCTGGGTTCTGCCGCCAATGTCACCTTCGTCGGCGTCGGCGAACTTGGCGAAAACGCACCGCTCTGCGTCGACGGTTTCCTCGGCGTGGATGAGATGAAGGCGCTGATGGCGAGCGGTGCCGTCGGCGAGATTTGCGGCTGGATGTATGATGCCAATGGCCGCATTCTCGAGCACGCCGTCAACGAGCGCGTCGCCTCTGTTCCCATCCCTTCAAGAGAGACCTGCACCGTCATCGGCATGGCGCAGGGCGCACGCAAGAACGCTTCGATTCTGGCGGCGCTGAGGGGCGGTCTGCTGAACGGCCTCATCACCGATGAGACTACCAGCGAATATTTGCTCACTCATTGAGCAAAAATTAAACACATAAAATCAATGGCTTGGTTTTTCCCTGTGCGTCGCAGCATAGGATGTCGCTTGACATTTTTGATTGTGAAGTGAGTAAATGCCCTAGAGCAAAGCGAATGCTCATCATTTTTCTTCTGGGAGGAAGATATGACATTGAAGACCATTTTGCTGGGCGCATGCTCGGCACTCGCCTTTTCGACCCTTGCTTCCGCCGAGACGCTGACCATCGCGACCGTGAACAACGGCGACATGATCCGCATGCAGGGTCTGACCTCGGACTTCACCACCAAGAACCCTGACATTAAGGTCGAATGGGTGACGCTTGAAGAAAACGTCCTGCGCGAGCGTGTGACGACCGATATCGCCACAAACGGCGGTCAATATGACATCATGACTATCGGTAACTACGAAGTGCCGATCTGGGCCAAGCAGGGCTGGCTGCTGCCGCTTGAAAAGCTCGGCGACAAATATGACGTCGACGATCTGCTTCCGGCGATCCGGGGCGGCCTTTCCATGGACGGCAAACTTTACGCCGCGCCCTTCTATGGCGAATCCGCCATGATCATGTATCGCAAGGACCTGTTCGAAAAAGCAGGCCTCAAGATGCCTGAAAATCCGACCTGGGAATTCATCGGCGACGCCGCCCGCAAGATCACCGACCGCAAGGCCGATATCAACGGCATCTGCCTGCGCGGCAAGGCCGGCTGGGGCGAAAACATGGCCTTCATCAGCGCGCTCAACAACTCCTTCGGCGGCCGCTGGTTCGATGAAAACTGGAAACCGCAATTCGACCAGCCGGAATGGAAGAGCTCCCTGCAGTTCTACGTCGACCTGATGAAGGATGCTGGTCCTTCGGGTGCTTCCTCCAACGGCTTCAACGAAAACCTGACGCTGTTCCAGCAGGGCAAATGCGGCATGTGGATCGACGCCACGGTTGCTGCCTCCTTCGTGTCCAACCCGAAGGATTCGACCGTTGCCGACAAGGTCGGTTATGCGTTGTTCCCGACGCATGGCGAACTGAAGAACCACGGCAACTGGCTGTGGTCGTGGAACCTCGCGATCCCGAAGAGCTCGCAGAAGGCGGAAGCGGCCGAGAAGTTCATTTCCTGGGCGACCAGCAAGGAATACACGGAGCTTGTCGCTTCGAAGGAAGGCTGGGCAAACGTGCCTCCGGGTACCCGCACCTCGCTTTACAAGAACGCCGAGTATGAAAAGGCCGCCGCCTTCGCCAAGCCGACGCTTGCCGCGATGGACGCCGCCGACATTACCAAGCCGACTGTAAAGCCCGTGCCTTATACCGGCGGTCAGTTCGTGGCGATCCCTGAATTCCAGGCGCTTGGCACCACGGTCGGCCAGCTGTTCTCGGCGGTTGTTGCCGGCCAGTCTAGCGTCGATGATGCGCTTGCGGGCGCCCAGTCGACTGCGACGCGTGAAATGACCCGCGCCGGCTACATCAAGTAATCCTCCTGAAGATCGCTGTCCGGCGTCAACGCCGGGCAGCGAACCTTGGGGGACGGAAGCCGCGGTCCGTACGGCGGCATTTAAGCCTTTCACATCAAAACAAGAATGAGCCGGTTCTTCCGGATATGCCGGGCGCATGTCGTGACGCCCAGGCCCAAGGGGAGGTGAGTGCAATGGCAACCCGAAACACGAGCGGATTAGCGCGGGTAATGCTTGCGCCGTCGGTGCTGTTGTTGCTGGTGTGGATGATCGTGCCTTTGGCGATGACCCTGTGGTTTTCGTTCCAGAACTACAATCTCCTCAACCCGGCCAATGTCAGCTTCGCCGGTCTTTTCAATTACCAGTATTTCTATACCGACCCGGCCTTCTTCCAGTCGATCTGGAACACGCTGCTGATCGTCGGCGGGGTGCTTTTGATCACGGTGGTTGGCGGCATCGCCATTGCGCTTCTGCTCGACAATGACATTTTCGGTCAGGGCATCGTGCGCATCATGATCATCTCGCCCTTCTTTGTCATGCCGCCGGTGGCAGCATTGGTGTGGAAGAACATGATCATGCATCCCGGCTACGGCGTGCTGGCCGACCTTGCCCGCTTCCTCGGTTTCCAGCCGGTGGACTGGTTCGCGCAGTTTCCGCTGCTTTCCATCGTCATCATCGTCGCCTGGCAATGGCTGCCGTTCGCGACGCTCATTCTCTTGACCGCCCTGCAGTCGCTTGATGGCGAGCAGAAGGAAGCGGCCGAGATGGATGGCGCCAATTTCGTCAACCGTTTCATCTATCTGACCCTACCGCACCTGTCGCGCGCCATCACCGTCGTCATCCTGATCCAGACGATCTTCCTGCTTGGCGTTTACGCGGAAATCCTCGTCACCACCAATGGCGGCCCGGGTTACGCCTCCACCAACCTTGCCTTCCTGATCTATCGCACGGCGCTTCTGGGCTACGACGTCGGCGGCGCTTCGGCCGGCGGCATCATCGCCGTCATCCTCGCCAATATCGTCGCCATCTTCCTGATGCGCGCCGTCGGCAAGAACCTCGACCGGTAAAGGGGAAACATCATGGCCCGCAAGACAACCACTCGCGCAAAGATCGGCTTTTCCATCGCGGCATGGGCCGTGGCGCTTTTGCTGTTCTTCCCGATCCTCTATGCCTTCCTCACATCCATCAAGACTGAGCCGGAGGCGATCGCAGGCTTCAGCCTCATTCCCTCGGGCACGCTTGAGAATTACGTGACGGTGCAAACCCAGCGCGATTACTTCAAGCCGTTCATGAACTCGGTGGTGCTGTCGCTCGGCTCGACGATCATCGCGCTCATCATCGCCATTCCCGCCGCCTGGGCCATGGCGTTCTCGCCGACCAAACGCACCAAGGACATCCTGATGTGGATGCTCTCCACCAAGATGATGCCGGCGGTTGCCGTCTTGGTGCCGATCTACCTCATCTTCCGCAATGCCGGCCTGCTCGATACCCGCATCGGGCTCACCATCATGCTCACCTTCATCAACCTGCCGATCGTCATCTGGATGCTCTATACTTACTTCCGGGAAATCCCCGGCGAAATCCTGGAAGCAGCGCGCATGGATGGCGCTTCGCTCTGGAACGAGATCGTGCATGTGCTGACCCCGATGGCGGTTCCGGGCATTGCCTCGACGCTGCTTCTCAACGTCATCCTTGCCTGGAACGAATCCTTTTGGACGATCCGGCTGACGACCACAAATGCGGCGCCGCTGACGGCCTTCATCGCCTCCTTCTCTTCGCCGCAGGGGCTGTTCTGGGCAAAACTCTCGGCCGCCTCGATGATGGCGATCGCCCCCATTCTCGTCATCGGCTGGTTCTCGCAGAAACAACTCGTGCGTGGCCTGACCTTCGGCGCTGTGAAATAAGGAACGACAAACATGGGCAGCATTTCCCTTCAGACCGTGTCCAAGCTCTTCGGTGAGGCGAAAGTCATCCCGTCGATCGATCTCGATATCCACGACGGTGAATTCGTCGTCTTCGTCGGTCCCTCGGGCTGCGGCAAATCCACGCTTTTGCGCCTCATCGCCGGGCTGGAGGACGTCTCCGGCGGCAAGATCGTCATCGACGGCAAGGACGCCACCGAAAAGGCGCCGGCCGAGCGCGGCCTTGCCATGGTGTTCCAGTCCTATGCGCTTTACCCGCATATGAGTGTGCGCAACAACATCGCCTTCCCGCTGAAGATGGCCAAGCTCGACAAGGCCGTCATCGACAAGAAGGTTGAGGATGCCGCCCGCATCCTCAACCTTACCGACTATCTCGAGCGCCGGCCATCGCAGCTGTCCGGCGGCCAGCGCCAGCGCGTCGCCATCGGCCGCGCCATCGTGCGCGAACCGAAGGCCTTCCTGTTCGACGAGCCGCTCTCCAACCTCGATGCGGCGCTGCGCGGCACCATGCGGCTGGAAATCTCCGAGCTGCACAACACGCTGAAAACGACGATGATCTACGTCACCCACGACCAGGTCGAGGCCATGACCATGGCCGACAAGATCGTTGTCCTCAACCGCGGCAATATCGAACAGGTCGGCTCACCGATGGAGCTTTACCGCTCGCCCGCCAACCTCTTCGTCGCCGGCTTCATCGGCTCGCCGCGCATGAACCTCATTACCGGCGACTATGCCCGCAGCAAGAATGCCACCACCGCCGGGGTGCGGCCGGAACATCTGGCGCTGTCGAAAGAGGCCGGTCTGTGGCAGGGCAAGGTAACCGTCGCCGAACATCTCGGCTCCGATACCTTCCTGCATCTCGACGTCCAAGGCATCGGCCCGATTACCGCCAGAACCGATGGCGAGTTCGAATGCAAACACGGCGATACCGTCTTCATTACCCCCGATGAGACCAAGATTCACAGGTTCGATGACAAGGGCAAGGCGATCTAGGGGAAAGCGACCCTAAAAAGCTTTGCCGCCTGACTGCCTCTTGCAGCTGGCGGTGTTCCGACAGGCCGATTGCCCGGCAAGAGGGCGATCGGCAAGACCAACGTTTCCCCTTCGAGGATCGTGACATGACATGCAAACTCTCCCTCGCAACGCTTGACGAAGCCAGAAAGACGGCGGCGGTTCCGGCCTATTCCCGGGCCGATCTTTCCGCCGGCATCGTGCATTTCGGCGTTGGCAATTTCCATCGCGCCCATCAGGCAGTTTATCTGGATGACCTGTTCAACACGGGTGCGGATCACGACTTCGCCATCATCGGCGCGGGGGTTCTGCCATCTGATGCGGTGATGCGCGAGAAACTCGCCGCGCAGGATTTTCTGACCACGGTGGTGGAGCAGGACAATAACCGCACCGGCGCGCGCGTCACCGGACCGATGATCGACATTCTGACGGTCGGCGACACGAAGGCCATCATCGACACGCTCGCCGACCCGAAAATCCGTATTGTCTCGATGACGATTACCGAGGGTGGTTATTTCATCGATGCTTCCGGTTCCTTCAATCCGCAGCACCCGGCCATTGCCGAGGATGGCCGGCACCCATCTTCACCGAAAACCGTGTTCGGCCTCATCGTCGCCGGGTTGAAGGCGCGGCGGGACAAGGGGCTGCAACCCTTCACCGTCATGTCCTGCGACAACATTCCGCATAATGGTAAGGTCACCAAAAATGCGGTGGTCGGGCTGGCAGCGCTCTCCGACCCGGCCTTTGCCAACTGGATCGGCGAAAACGTCGCTTTCCCCAATTCCATGGTCGACCGCATCACACCAGCCACCGGGGAGCGCGAACGCAATATCGCCCGCGACGATTTCGGCATCGAGGACAATTGGCCTGTCTTCTGCGAGGAGTTCAAGCAATGGGTGATGGAAGACAATTTCCCCGCCGGTCGCCCGGCGCTTGAAAAGGCCGGCGTGCAGTTCGTCAAAGATGTCGCGCCCTATGAGCATATGAAAATCCGCATCCTCAATGGCGGCCACGCGGCAATCGCCTATCCGGCGGCGCTGCTCGACATTCATTTCGTGCATGAGGCGATGGAACATCCGCTAATCCGGGCATTTCTGGCAAAGCTTGAAAATGAAGAGATCATTCCGGTCATTCCACCGGTTCCCGATACGAATCTCGCCGATTATTTCGCGCTGATCGAGCGCCGTTTCCTCAACCCGAAGATCGGCGACACCATTCCGCGTCTGGCGCAGGACGGCTCCAACCGCCAGCCGAAATTCATTCTGCCATCCACCGCCGACCGGCTGGCGTGCGGCGAGGATATTGTCGGCCTTTCGCTGGTTTCGGCGCTGTGGTGCCGTTATTTCCAGGGCACCTCCGACAGCGGCAAGGAAATCGCCTTCAACGATGCCAGCGCCGAGCGCCTTCATGCGGCGGCGATCAAGGCCAAGGACGATCCGATGGCCTTTCTCGTGTTAGACGATATTTTCGGTGAGGTTGCCGAATCGGAGCTTTTCCGTAAACGCTTTGCCCATGCACTGAAGACGCTGTGGCAAGACGGCACGGTGAAGACCTTGAAGCTTTATCTGGATGACAAGCTGGCTGAAGAGTGACCGCGAAATGGAAGACGAGACCGGGCCCCTTTTGATTTTCGACTGCGACGGCGTTCTCGTCGACAGCGAGCCGGTCTCCATTTCGGTCCTTCTCGACATGCTCTCCCATCTCGGCGTGGCGATGGGGGAGGAAGAGGCCTATGAGCGCTTTCTCGGCCGCAGCGTCGCCAGCATGACGGCGACGCTGTTTGAGGATTACGGTGTCGAGACGGACATCGATTTTCTCGACCATATGCGGGCGACGCTATTCGAGCGTTTCCGCACCGAGCTTCGGCCGATTGGCGGCATTGGCGAGACGCTGGACATGCTCCTGCCGCTGCGGCGTTGTGTGGCCTCCTCAAGCCAGCCGGAGCGCATCCGTTATTCGCTGGGGCTGACCGGGCTGATCGACAAATTCGAACCCCATGTCTTCAGCGCCACGATGGTGAAGAATGGCAAGCCGGCGCCCGACCTCTTCCTGCATGCGGCGCGTGAAATGGGCGTAGAGCCGCGTCACTGCATCGTGATTGAGGACAGCCCGGCCGGCATTGCCGCCGCAAAGGCGGCGGGCATGGGCGTTTTTGCCTTTACCGGCGGTTCGCATGCGCGCTTTCCCGCATTCCGTGAAAAGATCACCGGGCTTGGGGCGAATGTGGTGTTTGACGCGATGCCGGATTTGGTTCAACTTGTCGCAAGCTATGTGGGGAAGGGCGGTTTTGACGGCCAAATGGAACGTGATGCGGGCTGAAGCAGATTTTGCCTGCCGCCGTCGCCGGGTCGTTGCGCAAGGGATGGAACTGCAGTCTTGATGCGTCAAAATCTCGTCGCTGTCGATGTCGGCACCGCCAGCGCCCGGGCCGGCATTTTTGATCCGGCGGGCCGGCTGCTTGCCCGATCCACCCATCCGATCCTGATGCAGAGGCCGCAGGAAAACCACGCCGAGCACGATTCCACCGACATATGGAAAGCGGTCTGCATCGTGGTGAGGGCGGCGCTTGCCGAGGCCGGGGTTTCATCGCAAAGCATTGCCGCAATCGGTTTCGACGCCACCTGTTCGCTGGTCATCCGCGATGGGCGGGGCGCGCCGGTCTCGGTTTCTACTACCGGCGAAGACTGCTTCGACACTATCGTCTGGCTCGATCACCGGGCGATTGGCGAAGCCGACCGGCTGACAGCATCCGGCCACCGGGTGCTGGATTTCGCCGGCAATAGCGTCTCGCCGGAAATGCAGATGCCGAAGCTGATGTGGCTGAAGACGCATATGCCGGCAAGCTGGTCGCGCATGTGCTTCGCTTTCGATCTGGCGGATTTTCTGACCTGGAAGGCGACCGGTTCAGCGCAGCGCTCAAATTGCACGCAGACGGCGAAGTGGAATTTCCTGGCGCAGGAAAATCCCGGCTGGCAGGCGGATTATCTTGAACTGGCGGGCCTTGCCGATTTGAGAGAGCGGGCAGGGCTGCCGGAGACCACGGTAATGCCGGGTGATAGCATTGGCCCGCTTTCGCCCGAAGCTGCCGCCGAACTGGGTCTCGATACCGGCTGCCAGGTGGCGGCGGGCATGATCGACGCCTATGCCGGCGCGCTTGGTGCGCTAGGCGGCTGCCTGTCTGCGGATGTGGGACGGCATGTGGCGCTGATCGCCGGTACATCGAGCTGCCTTGTGGCTATGTCGGAGCGGCAGATGCCCGGCCACAGCCTCTGGGGCCCCTATTGGCAGGCGATCCTGCCCGGGCACTGGCTGGTGGAGGGCGGGCAATCGGCCACCGGCGCGCTGCTCGACCATATCGTGCGCATGCATGCGGCAGGCGGTGAGCCGGATACGGCGCTGCATGCCCGCATCGTTGCGCGGGTAAAGGAATTGCGCGCGCTTGAGGGCGAGGCTTTCGCCGAGCGGCTGCACGTCCTGCCGGATTTCCACGGCAACCGCTCGCCGCTTGCCGATCCCCATGCCGTCGGCGTCATCAGCGGACTGACTTTGGATACCTCTTTCGAAAGTCTCTGCCGTCTCTACTGGCGCACGGCCGTCGCCATCGCGCTCGGCGCCCGCCATGTGCTCGACGCCATGGAGCGTTTCGGTTATGCGGTGGAAAGTCTGCACGTTACCGGCGGGCATGTGAAGAACCCGCTGCTGATGGAGCTTTATGCCGATGTGACGGGCAAGCGTATCGTGGTTCCCGCCACCGCCGATGCGGTACTTCTCGGCACGGCGATGACGGCGGCGACGGCTGGCGGGGTGCATGCAAGCCTTGCGGCGGCAGGGGCCGCCATGTATCCGGGCAATGCTGAAATATCAGGTAATCCGGCGCGTGGCCCCCGTTATGAGCGGGATTATCGTCGTTTTCTCGCCATGTACCGGCATCGTCAGGAACTGGAAAGCCTTTGATTTTCTGAAGGCAAATGACAGGCGTTGACGGGTGCCGCGCGTTTCTTCTCCCCGCCAGGGAGATGGTGGCCCGAAGGGTCGGATGAGAGGGAACGCCAGCGATGGAACGCACTCTCGCCCCCTAATCCCGCTGCCGCGGACGTCTCCCCGGCGGGGAAAGGAAACGCGCGGCAACCGCTCGATCCATATGCCGCCGCTGCTGCTAGCCGCAATCAACCACGCAGCGAGCGTTTCAGGACGGTGAGGTTTTTTGCCCTTGCCCTGTTGCTGTCATCGGCGCTGGCGCTGAGCGCACAAAGGGTGAATTCCAGCAGGGAGACCAGTTGCAGCAGGCCCTGGCCGCCATTTTGCGCCTGCGGCATGGCAAGACAGAGATCGGCGCTTTCCGGTCCCCATTCATAAAAGCGTGTGGTGATCAGCAATGTCCTGTAGCCGCTCTTGCGCGCCATTGCCGACAAGCGTTGCAGCGGCGACGGGGCGCCGCCGCAATCCATGATGACGAGCAGCGATCGCGCGGGGTCGAAATCCCACAGGGCGACATAGGCCGCGCTGTCGCTGCCGAGATAATGGATATGGCCCCGGCTCTCCAGAAGCCGCCCGTAGAAATGACGTCCGGCATCGAGACCTTCCGGAGAGGTTGCCAGAAAAACATCGCCGGCCGTGGCGATCTCGTTCATGGCGATCCGCCAGATCGATTGGGTGGTCATGTCGAAGGCCGTCTGGATGGCCTGGATCTGCTGCGACAGAAGCTGTGAAAACGGGCTGGAATGGCGTTCGCCGCTCTCGCCCATGGCCGGCAGCTCCGTGCTGGCCGTTTCTTCGGCATGGCGCAGATCGGCGCGGATATCGCTGAATTGCCGGTATCCCAGCGAGCGCAGGAAACGGCCGACCGTCATCGGACTGAGGCTGAGCTTGGCGGCCAGCGTCTGCGCCGTCTCGAACGGCAATTCGTCCAGATGTTCGATCAGATATTTGGCGATCTTGCGCTCCGAAGGGGTGCCTGCCTTCATGGCACGCGTAAGGTTCAACAGCAGCTTTTCCACCAACGCCTCATTCTTTTATCTTTATTGAACGATGATGCATGCGCGCGCGCAAACGAGCGTGCGAACCGCGACTTGACGGTGGGGGATAGGTCTTCCCGGCCTTGTCCTCCACCGGACCGGAATGCGAAATGTAATAGGTGTATTATTATATTTTAGAGATACCTTTTATTCAAGAGAAATTCCATCTGCGGTTTAGATCCGGGCATTTGGCATCTTTCCGTCCGTCTTGCAGAGCGGATGGGCAGCGCCTATCTCTCGTTTTGGTAAGTGTGTTTCAGCGCCAAAGGCGTCGAGGAGTTCCAGATGATTTTTGATGCGGCGAGGCTTGCCTTCCACAATCTCTTTGCCGCCGAAACCCGGTCGGTATTCTGGAAGGTTCTGGGGCTCACGCTTCTCGTGCTTGCGGCGCTGTGGTTCGCCATCCGCTCGATCTTCATTTATTTCGCCTTGCCGTGGGTGGATGCGTTGATCCCCGGCGTGCCGGACTGGGCGGGCTGGCTGACCTTCGTTTTCGCCATTTTCGCGGGTATCGGGCTGGCGCTGGCGCTCGCGCTGCTCATTTCGCCGGTCACCGCCGTCATTGCCGGCCTGTTTCTCGACGATGTCGCCGAAGTGGTTGAGAAAAAGAACTATCCGAACGATCCGCCGGGCAACGCGATGCCGGTCGGCGAGGCCGTTCTGTCGTCCATCAAGTTCTTCGGTGTCGTTATTGTCGGCAACCTTGTCGCGCTGTTGCTGCTTCTGGTGCCGGGTATCAATCTCATCGCGTTTTTCCTGGTGAACGGCTACCTGCTCGGCCGGGAATTCTTCGAGTTCGCGGCGATGCGTTTCCGCTCGCCCGCCGACGCGAGGTTGTTTCGCTCAAAACACCGCGCCACCGTCTTCATGGCCGGGCTGGTGATAGCGGCCTTTCTGGCGGTACCGTTCCTCAATCTGCTGACGCCGCTTTTTGCCGCCTCGATGATGGTACATCTGCACAAGGCCGTCAGCCGACGCGATCCCTCATTCGCCGCCGGCCGCACCGAACAACTGCGCGGGTAACTCCACCAGCGGTGCTGGAATATCGAAGGTCTTTTCCGGCGACTTGCAGATATCGGCGATCACGCAGCGCTCGCATTCCGGCTTGCGCGCCTTGCAGCAATAACGCCCGTGCAGGATCAGCCAGTGATGGGCATGGAACAGATATTGCTCAGGAATGATGCGGATCAGCCGGTCTTCAACCTCGTCAGGAGTTTTGCCCGGCGCAAGACAGAGCCGGTTGGCGATGCGGAAGACGTGGGTATCCACCGCAAGCGTGGGCACGCCGAAGGCCATCGACATCACCACATTGGCCGTCTTGCGGCCAACGCCCGGCAGGGTCACCAGCTCCTCGCGGGTTTTCGGCACCTCGCCGCCGAAATTGTCGATCAGCATGTGCGACAGGGCGATAACGTTTTTCGCCTTGTTGCGGTAAAGCCCGATGGTCTTGATATGGCTGATCAGTTCTTCCTCGCCGAGCGCCAGCATCTTTTCCGGCGTATCGGCCACCTTGAACAGCGCGCGTGTGGCCCGGTTCACGCCCACATCGGTCGCCTGTGCGGAAAGCGCCACGGCCACCAGCAGGGTGAAGGGATTGGTATGTTCCAGCTCGCCTTTCGGCTCCGGCCGCTGAATGGAAAAACGGCGGAAGATTTCGGTCAGCTCATCCTTTGAATAGACCGTTTTCACTCGCGCCGGCTTGCGGACGGATGCCGGATTTGACTTTTTCGATGTTTGGGTGCTGGATCGTTTTTTGGCGATTGTCATGGACTATCTATAGCCAGCCCGCCCAAAGGAAAGCAACGTGGATACGCTCAACGACCAGCCGATTTTCGCGGCGGAACTCGTTCCGCACCGTTCGCTTGGCAGAAGGGGTTTCCGGCTGCTCCTGCTTTTCTCCGGTCTGGCCTGCCTTGTCTATGGCGGCTTTTTCCTCGCCACCGGGGCATGGCCCGTCGGCCTGTTCTTCGGACTGGATTTTCTGCTGCTTTATGCCGCCTTCCGCGCCAATTACCGGGCCGCGAAGGCGCGGGAAGAGGTCAGCGTTTCGCGTACCAGCCTGTCGATCCGCAAATTTTCGCCGGCTGGGCGTATAGTGGAGCATCGCTTCAATCCCTTCTGGGCGCGCTTCAGGGTCAGGCGGCATGACGAGATCGGCATCGTCTCCATGCATGTGACGGGTGAAGGCCGGGCGACTGATATTGGTTCGTTTCTCAATCCCGATGACCGTGAAAGCTTCGCCAAGGCTTTCGGCGGTGCGTTGGCGACTGTGCGGCGGCGGATGTGAGCGGATAATTCCGCTTACAACTCTTCCTATCGGCTCGAGGCTGGTATCTCGATAGAAACTGAGTACGGCGCAAGAAACGGGTGGAGGCCGACACGCTTTGATGGTTTCCTGTCAAGCGTTAGGAGATTTGCGATGAACGCCAATATTACGTTGAACGAAGACATTACCCCCATCGGATCCGACTACGACACGGTGCGCGGGGTTATCGAGCTTTTGACGCTGGATTATCGCGAGCAGCCCTCCCTCGAAGCCATTGCCGCAGAGCTCGGCCAGTCGCCGACGCAATTGCAGAAGACCTTCACTCGCTGGGCCGGCCTTTCGCCCAAGGCCTTCCTGCAGGCCGTAACGCTCGATCATGCCAAGCGGCTGTTGCGCGAGGAGGATTTGCCGCTCTTGGAAACCTCGATCGAGGTCGGCATGTCGGGGCCGGGACGGCTGCACGATCTGTTCGTCACCCATGAGGCCATGTCGCCCGGCGAATGGAAGGCGAAGGGCGGCGGGCTGACGATCCGTTACGGTTTCCACACCTCGCCCTTCGGCCTTGCGCTGGTCATGGTGACAGATCGTGGCCTTGCCGGTTGCGCCTTTGCCGATCCGGGTGAGGAAAGGGCCTGTTTTGAGGACATGGCCGGCCGCTGGCCGAATGCGGGCTATGTCGAGGATCGCGAAGCGACCGCGCCCTACGCCGCCCGCATCTTCGATCCGTCCATGTGGTCGGCGGACAGGCCGCTGCGCGTCGTGCTGCTCGGCACGGATTTTCAGGTGCGTGTCTGGGAAAGCCTCCTGAAAATCCCGATGGGCCGCGCGGTTACCTATTCGCACATCGCCTGCGATATCGGCCAGCCCACCGCGTCGCGTGCCGTGGGTGCGGCGGTCGGCGCCAACCCGGTGTCCTTCGTCGTTCCCTGCCATCGCGCCGTCGGTAAAAGCGGGGCGCTGACGGGGTATCACTGGGGCCTGACCCGCAAGCGGGCGATGCTCGGCTGGGAAACGGGGAAGGTGTGATTGGGTTGATTATCTTTGCCGATCTGACTTAGATCCCTTTAATCTGGGCGCATATTGCACGGACCCTTCATACGCGACGTCATCCTCGGGCTTGACCCGAGGATCCACGACCAAGCCGCTTGTGGATCCTCGCCTCAAGGGGGAGGATGACGCGGGGTGAATATTGTCCGTGAATGGCCCGACAACACCTAAACCAGCTCCATCAACGCTCGTGCCGCCGCCTCGTCTGTTATCAGCGTATTGCACCCGATACGCTTGATGGTGGCGCGGATCGCGATGGCGCGGTGGGCACCGCCGGAGGCGAGTACGATATGTTTGGCCTTGCGCAGCGTGTCGAGATCGATTGCCATGGCGCGCTGGTTGATCGGGTGATCGACCGAGCGGCCCTCGGCGTCGATGAAATTGAACATGGTGTCGCAGACGCAGCCGGCGTCGATGAGTTCTTGAAGCGTCGCCTTGGAAATGAAACCTTCCGACAAAGAGGTCGAATGCGGACCGATATCGCCGCAGGAGACGATGGCGAGATCGAGCGTTTCGGCGAGATCGTAAAGGGTGGCGAGCCCGCATTTTTCGATCAGCGCCCGTTTGGTCTCGACGGAATCCACCAAAAGCGGCGCGAGGAACATGTAACATTCCGCCCCGAGCGCGCTTGCCAGCCGCCAGGTGTAATCGAGCGGATTGGTCTGGTGCACGGCGACGATACCGCCCAGCAGGGAGACGACCTTGCAGTTTTCCCGCCGCGGCGGGCGAAAGCTGGAGAGCGAGGCGGTCATGGTGCGGCCCCAGCCGACGCCGATGGTGGCGCCGTTCGGCACCGCTTCGGAGAGGAATTGCCCGAGTGCGAGGCCGACGGCCTTGGCGGTGCCTTCCGCGCTTGTCTTGCTGGTGGCAGATGGGCCGGCGGGAGACGGGTCGGGCGAAGGGATGATGACGGCCTCGTCCAGCCCGTAGGCTGCCTCCAGCTGGCCGGCCAGCGCGACGAAATCCTCGATCCCTTCATTGATCCATATCTGCACTTCGGAGCGCTTCATCGCTTCATCGAGCAGGCGGATGACGGTGGAGCGGCTGATACCCAGTTTTTCGGCGACATCCTTTTGCGTCATGCCCTGATTATAATAGAGCCATGCGGCGCGCAGCCGCAGAGACGCCGCTTCCGAATAGGCCGTATGGGTTTCTCTTCTCAGTTTTGCCACGGTTTCCGCCATTCTTTATGTTTGCGGAGTATCGCAGGCGTGAAACTTATGTCAATTGCGATGCGCAAATGTCTTGACTTTCGACCGCGCCGCTTGCGATAGTCGGAGCCGGACAAACCGCGATTTCGGCCTTGGGCGCACCCATGGTGCGGGAACGAAATGACGGCTGAGCAAGTTTACCAGAGATCATGAAGGATCATTCGCCATGACGTCCAAACTCGAACAACTGCGCGCCATCACCACTGTTGTTGCCGATACTGGTGACATCGAGGCTGTAGCGCGCCTGAAGCCGGTGGATTGCACCACCAACCCGACCATCGTTCTCAAAGCGCTTGGCACGCCAGCCTTCGCCGACGCGGTGAAGGAAGCCGTGGCATGGGGCAAGAAGCAGGGCGGCCAGTCCGACGCCGTGGTTGCCGCCGTTGCCGACCGCCTTGCCATTTCGGTGGGCGCGGCCCTTGCCGGCCTCGTTCCGGGCCGCGTTTCGACCGAAGTCGATGCCGACCTTTCCTTTGATACGGAAGCCTCCATCACCAAGGCGCGCCACATCATCGCGGCCTATAAGGAGCGCGGCATCGAGCGTGAACGCATCCTCATCAAGCTCGCCTCCACCTGGGAAGGCATCAAGGCTGCCGAGGTTCTCCAGTCCGAAGGCATCGACTGCAACCTTACCCTGCTGTTCTCGCAGGCACAGGCGATTGCCTGCGCCGAAGCCAAGGTGTTCCTCATCTCGCCCTTCGTCGGCCGTATTCTCGACTGGTACAAGAAGTCCACCGGTGAGACCTACACCGCCGAAACCGATCCGGGCGTCGTTTCGGTGCGCAGCATCTACAATTATTACAAGGCCAATGGCATCAGCACGGTCGTCATGGGCGCATCCTTCCGCAATGTCGGCGAAATCGAGGCGCTGGCCGGTTGCGACCGCCTGACGATCAGCCCGGCGCTGCTGGAAGAGTTGGACAAGGACAGCGGCAAGCTGGAGCGCAAGCTTTCGGCCGACAACATCAAGGCAGAGCCGCTACAGTCGCTTGACGAAAAGGCATTCCGCTGGGCGCTCAACGAAGACGCGATGGCCACCGAGAAGCTCTCGGAAGGCATCCGCCTGTTCGCCAAGGATCTGGTGACGCTGCGCGAAATGGTCCGCAAGGAACTGACGCTGGCTGCGGCCTGATACAAAAAGGGGGAACCATCCACGTTCCCCTGACGTTTAAGAGATATAAATCTCCAGTCACTCAAAGCGCGATCGGGTCCCTGCCGGTCGCGTTTTTTTGTGGGTTTCAGGAGTTTCCATTTCCGGTAGCCACTTCGGAAATCCGTTTTGCCGCCTCGCAGATCAGCGCTTCACAGGCCTCGCGTGTCGGGGCCTTGCCGCCGAGCGGCGTGATATAGGGGCAGGTGATGACGGCGAGCGCCGTCCCGTCCAGCGTCAGCACCGGTGCGGATATATTGCGCACGCCGGCGGTCTGAAGGCTGTCCATGGATTCGAAACCGTTTTTGCGCACCTCCGCCAGCCGCCCGGCGAGATCCGGCGGCACGGTTTCGCCGCTGCCGCGCACCTGTTCGGTTATCATGATCTGGCGCTGCGCCTCGGTCTGGAAGGCCAGAAGCACATGGCCGGAGCCGGTGTGGAACAGGCTCATCTGCGCGCCGACCCGCATGGACATGGCCCAGTAGGTGGCGGATTCCTGCTGGGCGATGACGACGACGCTGCCGCGGTCATAAACGGCCAGATGACAGGCCTGCTCGGCGCTCGCCGAAAAATCACGCATGACGGGTGCGGCGAAAGAGACCAGCCGGCGTATCGGTGCATGGAAATGGGCGAGCCCGAACATCTTCAGCGTAAGCGAGAACCGGTCGCCGTCAAGCCGCTGTACGTAGCCGCGGCGCACCAGCCGGTCCAGCATGCGATAAAGCTCGTTCGGGCTTTTACCGATAGACTTGGCGATCTCGATCTGTGTCAGCCCGCCATCGGTGCGGGCCAGAAGTTCGAGAATGTCTAGACCCTTGTCGAGGGCGGGAGCGCGATATCTTTCGCTGTCTTCGTCGGTCATCTGGCCTCGATGATGGTTCGTGTGTGCGCCCCGCGGGGTACGTTAAAATATGGTTGCCCGATACCCCGCATCCGCGCAAGTTTGCTTGACGCCATATGAATACCGCGTTTACATATGAATTGTCGATCCATATTTGAGATCATTCAAATTCAGCGTTCCAGTCCACGGCGGATGGGCGCGCCTTAGCGGGAGGCTATTCATGGTGCAGGATTTTAACGGCCGGACAGTGGTGATCACCGCCGCCGGTCAGGGTATCGGCCGGGCGACGGCGGAGCGCTTCATATCGCTCGGCGCGCGCGTCATCGCCACCGATATCAACGAGCAGGCGCTTTCCACCCTTAAAGGTGCGGAAACCCGGGTTCTGAACGTGCTTGATGGTGATGGCGTCAAGGATTTCGCCGCGGATATCGGCCATGCGGATGTGCTGTTCAACTGCGCCGGCTTCGTGCATTCCGGCACCATTCTCGATTGTGAAGAAAAAGACTGGGATTTCTCCTTCGATCTCAATGCCAAGGCCATGTACCGCACTTGCCGCGCCTTCCTGCCCGGCATGCTGGAAAAGGGCAAGGGCGCGATCGTCAACATGTCGTCGGTTGCTTCAAGCGTGAAGGGCGTGCCCAACCGTTTCGCCTATACCGCTTCCAAAGCGGCCGTCGTGGGTCTCACCAAGGCCATCGCCGCCGATTTCGTCACCAAGGGCATTCGCTGCAACGCCATTTGCCCCGGCACAGTCGACAGCCCGTCCCTGCATGATCGCCTGCGCGCCACTGGCAATTACGAACAGGCACTGGCCGATTTCATCGCCCGCCAGCCGATGGGCCGCATCGCCACGCCGGAAGAAATCGCCGCACTTGTTACCTATCTCGCTTCCGACGAGGCAGGTTTCACCACCGGCCAGATTCACGTCATCGACGGTGGCTGGACAGGCTGAATCTTTTTAAAGGAGAGAGGAGAGGCGACCGGCGTAAAACCGGGTCGCCTTTTTTCATTCAGACGACCGCGCTTCCGGCCATCAGTGCAAGCACGAGGAAGACCAGGAAGATCACCACGGCGATGAAGAACAGAATGCGGGCCACGCCCGCTGCGGCCGCCGAAATTCCGGTAAAGCCGAATACGCCTGCGATCAAAGAAATCACGAAGAAAATAAGAGCCCACTTCAGCATGGTGCTTCCCCTTTTGCATAATTTTCCCGAGCCTGACGCCCCGCGACTGGCTCAGTAAAATGACGCGCAAAAGGCGAAAATGTTCCACACGCCCGCAAAAATCGTTGTTCTCGAGCATGTCCAGCAAAAGTGCGTTAGCGGTTTTGCGTTCGGACTGCGCAAAAGCAAAGAGAAAGAGCATTTCAGGTGAACCGGCTTTCACCGGAGATGCTCTAGAAGCCTGTCTCTCCCGCAGCATCGATCCGCCGGGCCTTCCAGGTGGTGCGGATGAAGGTGGCAACGAAAGCAAGGCTCATGAACATGACGATGGTGGGAGCTGGCGCACTGTCGATCAGGAAACTTAGCCATATGCCCGAAAGCGATGAGGCGACCGCTACCGTAATCGCCACCAGCAGCATGGCGGAAAAACGCCGGGTCAGCAGGAAGGCGATTGCGCCCGGCGCCACCAGCATGGCGACCGAAAGGATGATGCCCACAGCCTTCAACGCGCCGACCACGGTGAGCGACAGAACCATCAACAGACCATAATGCAGGATACGCACCGGCAGGCCGATGGCTTTGGCGTGCTGCGCATCGAAGGCGTTGACCAACAGGTCCTTGCGCAGGATGCCGAGGAACAGCGTGGCGAAAAGTGCGATCAACCCTGTTTCCAACATGTCTGATGGCGCAATGCCGAGCATGTCGCCGAAGAGGATATGATCGAGATGGACATCGCTCTGCACCTTCACATAAAGCACCAGCCCCAGACCGAACATTCCCGAGAAGACGATGCCGAGCACCGTATCTTCCTTGATGCGGCTGTTTTCCTTGATGAAACCCGTGCCGAGCGCGCAGATCATGCCGGCGATGAAAGCACCGATGGAGAGCGGTATGCCAACGATATAGGCCACCACCACGCCGGGAAGGACGGCATGCGAGACCGCGTCCCCCATCAGCGACCAGCCCTTCAGCACCAGAAAACAGGAGAGCATCGCCATTGGCACGGCGATCATCAATGTGATGATGAAGGCATATTGCATGAAGGGCAGCTGAAACGGCAGGATGGCGAGTTCGAGAGTGTCGCTCATGGCGTTTCCTCCAGTGCCTTGCGGGCCTTGGCGCGGGATGCGAGAAGCCCGTGCTTGGGCGCAAAAACGAAGGCGGCAAGGAAGATCGCCGTCTGCAGCACGACGATGACGCCGCCCGTCGCGCCATCGAGGAAATAGCTGAGATAGGCGCCGACGAAGCTGGTGGCCGCGCCGATGATGAGGCTCATCAGGATCAGCCGCTCGAAACGGTCGGTCAAGAGATAGGCGGTGGCGCCCGGCGTCACCACCATGGCAACGACGAGGAAAGCCCCGACCGTCTGCAGGGCGGCAACCGTCGATGCGGCCAGCAGGGTGAAGAAGATCACCTTCAGCACTTCCGGTTTCAGCCCCACGGTGCGGGCATGGTTCTCATCGAAGAACACCACCATGAAGTCACGCCATTTCAGCGCCAGCACAATGAGGCTGATGCCGCCGATCAGCGCCAGCTGAATGGTGTCTTCCGCCGTGATAGCGAGAATATTGCCGAGCACGATGGTCTGTATATTCACCGAAGTGGGCGAGAGCGAGACCATGAACAGGCCAAGCCCGAAAAACGAGGTGAAGATCAGCCCGATGATCGCGTCTTCCTTCAGTCGCGTCTTCTGGTTCAGGAACAGCATGGAACCGGCTGCAAGCCCGCCGGAAAGAAAGGCGCCGAGCGAAAAGGGCAGGCCGAGCATATAGGCCCCGGCCACACCGGGGACGATGGCATGGGAAAGCGCATCGCCGATCAGCGACCAGCCCTTCAGCATCAGATAGGCGGAGAGAAAGCCGCAGACTCCGCCCACCAGTGCGCTGACCCAGATTGCGTTCAACATATAACCATAAGTGAAAGGCTCAAGAAGGCTGCTTATCATCGACTTTTTCTTTCGGAGCCTCAGGATCGCGCCCGTTCTGGCCGTTCTTGCCATAGATCACGAAGGGCCGCTCGTCATCGGTGATGACCTTCACCCGGCGAGGATCGGCGTCGTCATGCAGGTCGGCCCCGCCAAGCACGAAGTGGCGCAGGCTGCCGCCGAAGGCCTTTTGCAGGTTCTCCTCGTTGAAGGTGTCCGCCGTCTTGCCCGATGCCAGCACCGTGCCCTTGACGAAGACCGCGCGGTCACAGAATTCCGGCACGCTGCCAAGATTATGGGTGGAAACCAGCATGACCCGACCCTCGTCGCGCAGTGCTTTCAGAAGCGCGACGATCTGCTCTTCCGTCGTCACATCGACACCGGTGAACGGCTCATCCAGCAGGATCACCTGACCCTCCTGCGCAAGCGCGCGGGCGAGAAACACCCGCTTCTTCTGCCCGCCGGATAGTTCACCGATCTGGCGCTTGCGATAATCGAGCATGTTGACGCGTTTCAGCGCCTCTTCCACCATCTGGTGGTCTCGTTTCGAGGGGATGCGCAGGAAATTCATGTGGCCATAACGGCCCATCATCACCACGTCCTCCACCAGCACCGGAAAGCTCCAGTCCACCTCCTCGGCCTGTGGCACATAAGCGACAAGGTTTTTTCTGAGCGCTTCCTTCACCGGCAGGTCGAAGATCGAGACGGAACCGGCGGCCAAAGGCACGAAACCCATGATCGCCTTGAAAATCGTGGACTTGCCGGCGCCATTGACGCCGACAAGTGCAGTGATCGTTCCGCGGGGGATGGAAAAGCTGGCATTTCTTAATGCGGTGTGGCCGTTTCGATAGGTCACTGTCGCATTTTGAACCGTCAGGCCGCCGGCTTTTTTACTGCCCATTCTCATGAAGACAGTCCCTTGGCGATGGTTTCGCTGGTGACGCGCAGAAGGTCCAGATAGGTCGGAACCGGGCCGTCCGCCTCGCTCAGCGAGTCCACATAGAGGATGCCGCCATAGGCTGCGCCGGTTTCCTTCGCCACCTGCTGGGCGGGATCGGCGGAAACCGTGCTTTCGCTGAAGATAACGTGGATATTGTGCTCGCGCATGGCGTCGATCACGCCGCGCACCTGCTGCGGTGTGCCCTGGCTGTCGGCATTGACCGGCCACAGGAACAGTTCCTTCAGGCCGAAATCACGGGCGAGATAAGAAAAGGCGCCTTCGCTCGTCACCAGCCAGCGCTTGTTTTCAGGCAGAACGGAAAGCGTGTCGCGAATCGGCTGCACGGTGGCTCTGATCTTGTCCGAATAGGCCTTGGCATTGGCGGCATAGACATCCGCATGGGCAGGGTCGATATCCGTCAGGCCCTTGCGGATATTTTCCACGTAGATCAAGGCGTTATCGGGGGACATCCAGGCGTGCGGATTGGGTTTTCCCTGGTACGCCCCGCCGCTGATGGCCATGGGCTCCACGCCTTCGCTCACCGTCACGCTCGGCACGCCGGAGAGGTTGGCCAGGAACTTTTCGAACCACAATTCCAGATTGAGGCCGTTGCGAAGCACCAGATCAGCCTTGCGGGCTTTGAGAATATCGCGCGGCGTCGGCTGGTAGTTGTGAATTTCAGCGCCCGGCTTGGTGATGCTTTCCACCTCGGCCGCATCGCCCGCCACATTGCGCGCCATGTCGGCGATGATGGTGAAGGTCGTGACGACGGTCGGTTTTTCCTGAGCGAGGGCAGCACCGGGAAGGAAAAGCGAAAAAGCGAAAATGGCGTGGCGGATTTTATGGAAGTTCACGGGGCTCACCAGATTTTGTTGCGATTAATTCGCAATACCATCTGTTATAAAATCACGCTTGTCAACGCTATTGCAAATCATTCGCAAAATAGTGCATTTCGCAAATGTCCGAAATTGGCGCGTTTTTGCCGGTCTTGTGCCTATGGGATTAAACTTTTTTCAATGAGAAAGCGGCACTATCGCAAGGCTCGGACAGCGTGGTCCGGAGCTTGTCCCGCGTGTGTTCCTCATTCTTCGAGCCACGTTTCGGGGTGAGGGCATAAGACGGGGTACTTGATGTCAGGATGTTGCGGGTGAAAGCTGTATTCGGACGAATGCGGTTTTCGCGCAAGCTCGTTATGATTGGAGGCGGGATCCTGCTTTTGGCGGGTGCGACCGGCTCTGCTGCCGTTTTTATCGGCAGCGAGCGGCTGCTCGGCCCATCCTACGTTTCTACCAACGGGCTTTCCTGCGACGCGGTCCAGACGGTCAATATCCGCAAGAACGGTTCCCTATGGGTCCGCAAATTCATTCGCACCCAGGGCGGTGACGGCGCAGAGCGGCTGAAGACGGCGCTTCGTGTCGCAAGGGCGGTTTACGACAAGCAGAAACCCGATCTGGTGCAGGTTTCCGTGCTGGACCAGAACGGTCCGCAACTGCGTTCGGAAATGCGCGGCCGCGCCATTGCCGCGCAGGTGGTCTTCATTCCCGATCCGGCAAAGATTCCCGAAGGCGCGGATGCCCATCGTTATTCCGCCTTTTATTACGATGGCGCGGCGAATGGCAGCGGCCAGTTTTACGGCCTGCGCATCGATCTGCCGCTCGAAGATACCGAGGCGCTGGCGGCAAGCCTCAGCGATTTGGCTGATTGCGCGACGCCCGCCACGGAGCCGGAAGCGGGCGGCCACGAAACCAAGTCCGCCACAGGTCACGGCGAAGACAAGGGTGAGGCCGGCGGGGAACATGGTGCTGCGCCGAAAGAGCCTGGTCATGACGAAACGGCACCCGAACCCCACGGTGAAACTACGTCTCCCGAAGCGCATGGCGAACCGGCTGCCGACGAACTTCTGACCTCGACGCCGGAAGCCAGCGGCGGCAGCGTCTTCAGCCTGTCCTATCTGAAATCACTGATCTTCGGAAAAGGCTCGACGACCGCGCAGGCGGCGGAGGAGAAGGCAGCAGCGAGTGAGAATGTCGCTGCGGAAGAGCCGGGTGTGGGGACCCCGGGGCATTAAAGATAGCGGCCGCGATGGGATGTTGTTTGACATCCAGGCTGTCTCGCTCTCTTGGTCCGTTATACTCGACCGTCATTGTCGGGCCTGTCCCATCGCTGTCCGGTTTAAATTGATCGAAACGGCATAGACTCTCATTTGAAGCAGGCGGCTTTTCGGCCGCCTGGCTTGATCCCCTCAATCCGCCTTGTTGCGGCGGGCAGGGAATAGGATGACGTCGCGGATCGACGGGGCGTTGGTGAGCAGCATGATCAGGCGATCGACACCGATGCCGAGGCCGCCGGCGGGGGGCATGCCCTGGTCGATGGCGTCGAGGAACTCGTCGTCCAGCTGCTTGTCCTTTTCGCCGCGGGCATGGGCCTGCTCCAGCTGTTCCACCATGCGGCGGCGCTGCTCTTCCGGGTCGTTGAGTTCGGAGAAGGCATTGCCCACTTCCCAGGCGTTGCAATAGCTCTCAAAACGCTCGACGAGGCGCGGCTCGCCCGGCACTTCCTTGGCGAAGGGCGAGATGTCCTTCGGGAAATGGGTGACGTGGCTCGGCTGGATCAGCGTGCCTTCCACCTTTTCTTCAAAGATGAAGGCAAGGCATTCGCCCCAGGTCCAGTCCTTCTCGACGGCGAAACCGGCAGCCTTGGCGGCAGCGCGGGCTTCTTCGTCGGTCTTGATGGCGAGGAAGTCGATACCGGTTGCTTCCTTTACCGCATCAGGCATCGGCACGCGCTTGAACGGGCCCTTGAAGGAGATCGTCTGGCCCTGGAATTCCACCTCGGTGGTGCCATGCAGCGAGATCGCGAGCGTCTCGAACAGCCGCTCAACGAGACCCATGATGTCCTCGTAATCAGCGTAAGCCCAGTAGCATTCCATCATGGTGAATTCAGGATTGTGCCGGGTGGAGACGCCTTCATTGCGGAAGTTGCGGTTGATTTCGAACACCTTGTCGGAAAGGCCCGATACCAGCGTGCGCTTCAGGAACAGTTCCGGCGCAATGCGCAGGTACATGTCCATCTTCAGCGTGTTGTGGAAGGTCTTGAACGGATCAGCCGTCGCACCGCCATAAACGGTCTGCAACATCGGCGTCTCGACTTCGAGGAAACCTTCGGCTTCCATGAAACGGCGGATGCCGGAGAGAATCTTCGACCGCTGAAGGAAGCGCAGCTTGGATTCCTCGTTAGAGAGGATGTCGAGGTGGCGCTTGCGGTAACGCAGCTCGATGTCGGAGACGCCGTGCCACTTCTCCGGCATCGGTAGCAGCGACTTGGTCAGCATGGTGATTTCTTCGGCGTTGATTGTCAGTTCGCCGCGCTTGGTGCGGCGCACCTTGCCGGTTACGCCGATGATGTCGCCGATATCGATCATCGGCAGCAGGTTGCGAGCCGCTTCCGGCGTCGTATCCTTGTGAGAGAAGATCTGCACCTTGCCGGAGGCGTCATGGATATCCATGAACATGCCGGAATTGCGCGAGGAATAAACGCGTCCCGCCACCGTCACCGTATCGCCGGTTTCGACGTCGGCTTCGATATCAGCATATTTTTCCGCCAGCTCGGCATTGCTCATCGTGCGGTGGAAATGCGCCGGATAGACGTCGCCGATCTGCTCGCGCAGCAGCGCAAGTTTCTGGCGGCGCACTTCTGTCGCGTCGGAGGAAAGGGCGGTGGTTTCGGTCTTGGTGTCGGTCATGTTTTTTGCCTTAAGCGGGCTTGTTCGTTGCGGTTACCCTTTGCGCTCGGGGCTTACCCCCCTCTGTCCTGCCGGACATCTCCCCCTCAAGGGGGGAGATCAGATGCCGCGCCCGCCCGTTCCATGGGCAAGGTGTCAGCCGCTTGTCGATCTCCCCCCTTGAGGGGGAGATGCCCGGCAGGGCAGAGGGGGGGTACCCCAAGCAGAGGGGTATATTTCAGGATGCCGGCGTGAACGCCAACACCAAATTATCAGCTTCCGCTGCCAACCATCGTGGCCACAACGGTAATCGCAGCCTTCAGGCGCTGGCGCACCACAGAGCGGCCAAGCAGCGCCATCGAGTCAAACAGCGGCAGCGAGCGCGACGATCCGGACATGGCGACGAACAGCGGCGGGGTGACGACGCGCAGCTTCTTGCCGGTGCGTTCGGCCACATCGCGCAGCTCGGCCTCGATGGCTTCCACGTTCCAATCAGGCATCTTTTCGAGGTCTGCTGCAACGGTGGTGAGGATTTCGTGGATTTCCTCCGGCTTGCTCTTCAGCCCGGCAAAGGAAGCGGGCGTCAGGCCAGCATCGCTTGCGAGCAGAAAGCCGGCAAGGTTCGGCAGCTCACCGAGCTTGGAAACGCGGCTCTGGGCAAGCTTCAGGCCCTCGGTCAGGCGGGAATTCTCCATCGCCCATTCCAGTGTGCGGGCAATGAACTCTTCCGGTGAGAGCTTTTCGCGCAGCCAGCGGCCGTTCAGCCAGTCCAGTTTCTGGATGTCGAAAATGGCGCCGGCTTTGGAAAGCGCCTCCGGGTCGAACTTTGCGGCGAGCTCTTCCATGGTGAGAAGCTCTTCGCCCTCGGCGATCTGGATGAAAAACAGGCCAAGGAAGTTCATCAGCGCTTCCGGCAGGTAACCGAGCGCAGAATAATAGGAGATCGAGGTCGGGTTCTTCCGCTTGGAAAGCTTCGACTTGTCGGCGTTGCGCATCAGCGAAAGATGCATGAACACCGGCTCCTGCCAGCCGAAATAACGGTAAAGCAGAATGTGCTTGGGCACAGATGCCAGCCATTCTTCGCCGCGCGCCACATGGCTGATCTTCATCAGGTGGTCGTCGATGACATTGGCCATGTGATAGGTCGGCATGCCGTCGGCCTTGATCAGCACCTGCATGTCGACGGAATCCCACGGGATCGACACGTCGCCATAAACGCCGTCATGGAAATCGCACGACCCTTCGGTCGGAATTTTCATGCGCACGACGTTCGCTTCACCGGCGGCAACGCGGGCGGTCACCTCCTCGGCCTTCAGGTTGAGGCAGTGGCCGTCATATTTCGGCGGCTTGCCGGCCGCGCGCTGGGCTTCGCGCATCTGCTCCAGCCGCTCGGGCGTGCAGAAACAGCGGAAGGCATGGCCTTTTTCGAGAAGTTCTTCGGCATATGGCCAATACATGGCCTTGCGCTCGGACTGGCGGTAGGGGCCGTGAGGGCCGCCGACATCGGGGCCTTCCGACCAGGTGAGGCCGGTCCAGCGCAGGGCTTCCAGCACCTTCTGCTCATATTCGAGGGTCGAGCGGGTGGCGTCGGTATCCTCAATGCGCAGGATGAACTCGCCGCCGTGTTTCTTGGCGAAGAGATAGTTGAACAGGGCGATATAGGCGGTGCCGACATGCGGCTCGCCGGTGGGGGAAGGTGCAATGCGGACGCGAACGCCGGAAGTGGTCATGAAATTCACTCGTCGTGACGTGGCAGTGAAATCGGGGCGGCTTCACCCGTCTGTCACGTTGTTTTCGTTTGGATGCGGCAGGAAATCATGTCGGAAGGCACAATGAAAGCGTCTTTTACACATTCCCGTTCGGCTTCGGCTTAGGCCATATTCTACCGCAGGCGTCAAGGAAATACGAAGGCGACGCGGCTTCGCACGGCGGCGGTCCGCCCTGGTTCAGCATGCCGGTTCGCGTCCTAGTTCACGGGCCAGACGTAAAGTAGCATGGGAATGCTGGCGATGACGATCATGATCGACAGCGGCAGGCCAAGCCGCGGATAGTCGCTGAAGCGGTAACCGCCGGGGCCCATGACCAGAGTGTTGCACTGGTGGCCGATGGGGGTGAGGAAATCGCAACCCGCGCCAATTGCCACCGCCATCAGGAAGGCCTCTGGCTTGAAACCGAGTGTGGTGGCGAAACCGGCGGCGATGGGGGCCATGACCAGCACGGTGGCGGCATTGTTGAGAAAGGGCGTGACCGCCATGGCTGTGAGCAGGATCATGCCGAGCGCCGCAAAGGGCGGCAATCCCTGCGCGGCCTGGCCAAGCCAGGCGGCCATGAGTTCGCTTGCGCCGGTGGTGCGGAGCGAGTCGCTGACGGGAATGAGGGTGGCGAGCATGACGAGGATCGGTCCGTCAATGGATTTATAGACCTCGGTCAGCGGGATCGCACCGACGACGATCATTAGGAAGGCGGCTGCGAAAAAGGCGACGGAGACCGGCACCACCCCGCTGCCGGCAGCGATCATGGCGGCGGCAAGCACGATGACAGGCAAAAGCGCGCGGCGCTGCACGCCCAGCAGGATTTCCCGTTGCGCCAGCGGTAAGAGCGAAAATTCCTGCAGCACCTGCGGCAGGTTCTTGCGGCTTCCCTGTAGAAGAACGACATCGCCCGCCTGCAATGTCAGTTCGGAGAGCCGCTGGCTGACACGCTGGCCGCGCCGGCTGACGGCGATCAGGTTGACGCCGCGCGTATAAGAGAGTGAAAGCTCGCGCGCGGAAATGCCGCTCAGCACCGATTCATTGCTGATGACGGCCTCCATGGAAATGAGATCGGCGGTCTTCTGGCCGTTCTCCATCAGCGGCTTGCCGGAGAGCTGCAACTTTGCCTGGGAGACGATGCGGTCCAGCCCCTCTGGGCTGCCTTCGAGCAGAATAGTGTCGCCAGCTTTGAGCTTCACGTCGGGGAAGGGGGAGATGCGCCGCGGCCCGCGCAGGATCGTGCTGGCAATCACGTCGCCATCGGCCTGTTTCAGCAGCGTGCGCAGCGGCTTTTCCGCAAAGTTGCTGTCCGCCGGCAGCGTCGCTTCCGCCGTATAGGAGGCTTGGTCGAGAATATCCTCTACAGAGGCCTTTTCGCGGTTGCGCACCGGCAGAAGCCGGTAACCGAAGGTCAGGAAGATGATGCCGATGACGGTGAGGCCGGCTCCGACGGGGGTGAAGTCGAACATCGAAAAACTCTGCCCGGTCATTTCTTCGCGCAGTCGTGAGACGACGATATTGGGCGAGGTGCCGATCTGCGTCATCAGCCCGCCCAGGAGTGCGGCGAAGGCCATGGGCATCAGATAATAAGAGACCGGACTGCCGGACTTGCGGGCGAACTGGAAAGCGACCGGCATCATGATGGCGAGCGCGCCGATATTCTTGATGAAGGCTGACATGACCGCGACGACGATCATCAGGAAGGCAAGTTGCAGGCTCTTCGAATGCATTTCGGGAAAATATTTCTTGATCGTCATGTCGACGACGCCTGATCGCGCCACCGCCGAACTGACCACCAGAGCGCTGCCGACGATAATCACGATATCATCCGAAAACCCGGAGAAAGCCTTGTCGAAAGGCACGACGCCAAGAACCACCGCCACGAGCAGCGCACTGCAGGCGACGACATCGTAACGCAGCCTGTCCCAGATGAACGCAACCATCATGCCGGCGATGACGGTGAAGGCGAGGATCTGGTCTGTCGTCATGCTGGTTCATGCTTTCGAAGGAGAAGCGGAGAATGACTCTATCGACGAGGATATCAAAGAACGCAAGCCGGAGTGAAGCGGTTCCGGAGTGGAGACGGCCATTCCTGCCTTTCCGTCATGCCGGCCCTGCACCGGTATCCGGCCGCCGGGGCTCTCACGCGGCGGGAAGAGTTTTCTCAGCCCAAGGGCCTGGGCTGAAAATATGCGGGATCTGGTCCGGCATGACAAAAGGAAGTGCCGTCAATGCGCCTCTTCCGCGCTGGCCTTCTTCCTGCGCCTCGCATTGCGGGCGAGCATGTTGAGCAGTTCCACCAGCGCCGAGAACGCCATGGCGGCATAGACGTAGCCTTTCGGAACATGGAAGCCCATGCCTTCGGCGATCAGCGTTGTGCCGATCATCATCAGGAAGGCGAGCGCCAGCATGACGATGGTGGGGTTGCGCTCGATGAAGTTGGCGAGCGGCGTTGCGGCCAGCAGCATGACGGTGACGGCCACGATGACCGCGACGATCATGATCGGCAGATGCGGTGTCATGCCGACGGCGGTGATGATGCTGTCTACCGAGAAGACGAGGTCGAGCAGTAGGATCTGGCCGATGGCGGCGCCGAAATTCATCGCCGCCGGGCCGCCCACCATGTCTTCCTTGTGATCTTCCGGGTCGACATTGTGGTGAATTTCCTTCGTGGCCTTCCACATCAGGAAAAGACCGCCGGCGATGAGAATCATGTCCTTCCACGAGAAAGCATGGCCAAAGACTTCGAAGACCGGCGTGGTGAGCTGCACGATCCATGCGACGGTGCCGAGCAGGCCGAGGCGCATGATGAGCGCAAGGCCTATACCGATCTTGCGGGCTTTTTCGCGCTGTTCGGGCGGCAGCTTGTTGGTGAGGATGGAGATGAAGATCAGGTTGTCGATGCCGAGCACGACCTCCATGACGATCAGCGTGACGAGCGCCACCCAGGCGGCGGGGTCAGATAAAAGAGGGAGAATGGACTCCATCAGGTCGTTTTTCCTTTCAGCAACAAGGCCAGCCGAAACATTCGGTGGGTGGAACTTATAGCGCAATACGCGAGAAACAAGGAAATGATGGCTCCACAGCGCAGGATTTTATCGAAATTTCGCGCAGTCCGCGTATTGGCATATTTTCCGTTGCTGAATGATTTCAGGCCTTGTCGGTTCCGTAGGCGGCCATGAATACCATAATGGCGCTGGCGATCACCCGGTCCAGCTCTTCTTCCGGAACCGGGCCGTCGATCTCGCCGAACAGGCGCAGCTTGAAGAAGGTGCCGGTGGAAAGCTCGATATATTGCCGGGCGGCCAGTTCCACGTCATCGACCTGCAGATGGCCGAGCGCGACATGATGTTCGATAAAATCCTGGAGCACGGTGCGGACATTGTTGGGCGCGGCGATGAAGAAGCGCTGCGCCAATTTCGGCATGCGGTCGATAACGCCGATGACCGACCGCATGGCCGGGATCATCTCGGAACAGATCATCTTGTTGGCGAAGGCCTTGCCGAATTGTCTCAGCCCGTCGCGTACCTCTTCGGTGCCGGCGAGAATATCGCGCATCGAGTTGGCGAATTCCTGCCGATGGTGATCGACCAGCGCGGCGAACAGGTCCTCCTTGTTGGAGAAATAGACATAGATCGTGCCCTTGGAAACGCCCGCCTCGCGCGTGATGTCGTTCATGCTGGCGGCATCGAAACCCTTGCGCTTGAACACGCGCCAGGCACCTGCCAGAATCTGCTCGCGTTTGGCCGGGTCTTCGCCCGCCGCAAAACGCCCGGCGGCATTGCCCGGACAGCCCGTTTCCGTTTCCGTCTCCATATCCCTGTCTTCACCTGCCATCGCTACCGCCTCTTAGCATTGCAATGGCGTAAAAAAAATTAACCGAACGTCGAACCAATCGGTTCGATAACACTTGATATGTGTCAGGAAAGAGATTATGTCAATCGAACCGAACGGTTCAGTTCGAAAAACTTTCTTCAATCTATCACGGTAAGCTCTCATGTCGGCCCAGAAGAATAGCGCGGTTCGCGCCGTCAACGATGCGGAAGAGGCGGATATCTCCGCCAAGGCCGAGACCTCTCCCGCAAAGCCGGCCGAGGCTCCGGCCGCGCCGCCTGCTCAGACGACGGCTGCGCCGAAGCAGAAAAAGCGTTCCAAACTTCTCACCGTCATCGCCGTCGCCCTGCTGGCCGGTGCCGGCTGGTATGGTTATAACTGGTGGACCGACGGGCGCTTCCTTGTGTCGACGGACGACGCCTATATCGAAGGCGACATCGCCGTCATCGCACCGAAGGTTTCCGGCTACGTCGCCAAGGTGAACGTCGTCGAGAACCAGGAAGTGAAGGCAGGCGATCCGCTGGTGACGCTGGACGACGGCGATTACCGCATCGCCCTTGAGCAGGCCGAAGCGCAGATCCGCACCGAAGAACTGTCGCTGAAGCGCATCGATGCGCAGATCATCGGCGGCGAAGCTGCACTGGAACAGGCGGTTGCCCAGAAGGGCGCGCTGGATGCCGCCCTTCGCGGCGCTGAAATCACCCAGAAGCGCGCGAGCGAGCTACAGGCGAAGGATGTCGGCACGGTCGCCGCCTCCGACAATGCGCAGGTCGCGCTTGATCAGGCCAAGGCGAATGTCGTGGCCGGCGATGCCGCCATCGCTTCGGCCAAGGCCAATGTGGAACTTCTGCGTGCCCAGCGCGAGGAGGCCGAAAGCACCATCCGTTCGCTGCAGCTCTCGCGTGACAAGGCCGCCCGTGACCTGTCCTTCACGGTTCTGAAGGCGCCCTATGACGGCGTCATCGGTAATCTGGCGGTGCAGAATGGCGATCTGGTGTCTGTCGGCAAGCGCCTGGCGTCGCTGGTGCCGATGAACGAGCTTTATATCGACGCCAATTTCAAGGAAACGCAGCTCGCCCGCGTTGTGCCGGGTTCGAAGGTTCGCGTCCATGTCGATGCTTTTGACGATGCGACCATCGAAGGCACGGTGCAGTCGATCTCGCCCGGCTCAGGCTCGGTTTTCTCCATGCTGCCGCCGGAAAACGCGACGGGCAACTTCACCAAGGTCATCCAGCGCGTGCCGGTTCGTATCGTCTTCTCCAAGGAAGACCTTGAAAAGCACAATCTGCGCGCCGGCCTCAGCGTCGTTGTCGATGTCGATACCCGCACGGCGCCGGAAACCACGAAAACGGCGCAAGCCAACCCGGAAGCCAAGTAAGGCGCATCGCTGATGCGCCGTTGAGGTCAAGATCATGGCGGCTACGGTTGTCGGTACGGGCGGGGCGTCCATCCCCGCCGATCCCCCGATGGACAGGCGCAGGCTCATCGCGTTTTTCGCGATGGTCTTCGGCATGTTCATGTCCATTCTCGACATTCAGATCGTCTCCGCCTCGCTTGCGGAAATCCAGGCCGGCCTCGGTGCCGGCTCGGATGAGATCGCCTGGGTGCAGACGTCCTATCTGATCGCGGAAGTGATCATGATCCCGCTGTCGGGCACGCTGGCGCGCATCCTCTCCACGCGGGTGCTCTTCGCCACCTGTGCTGCGGGCTTCACCATATCGAGCGCGCTCTGCGCCACCGCCACCAATATCGACCAGATGATCGTCTATCGCGCGATCCAGGGCTTTATCGGCGGCGGTATGATCCCGTCGGTCTTTGCGGCGGCCTTCACCATCTTCCCGCCGTCGAAGCGTTCTGTCGTCTCGCCGATCATCGGTCTTGTCGCCACGCTCGCACCCACCATCGGCCCGACGGTCGGCGGTTATCTTTCCAATGCCTTTTCCTGGCACTGGCTGTTCCTCGTCAACATTATCCCCGGCATCATCGTCACCATCCTGACCTGGAGCCTGATCGATTTCGACAAGCCGGAAAAGTCGCTCTGGAAGAAGTTCGACTGGTGGGGTCTGCTTTCGATGGCGGTTTTCCTCGGCTCGCTGGAATATGTGCTGGAAGAGGGCAACAACAAGGACTGGTTCAACGACGAACACATTGTGCTGGGCTCGATTGCGATGGTCGTCGGCGCCGTCGTGTTCTTCTGGCGCGCCTTCAAAGTGGAATTCCCTGTCGTGGATATCCGCGCCTTTGCCGACCGCAACTTCTCCATCGGCTCGCTCTTCTCCTTCGTCATGGGCATCGGGCTTTATGGCCTTACATATCTCTACCCGCTCTATCTCGGCCGGGTGAGGGGATATGACGCGCTGATGATCGGCGAGACCATGTTCGTATCCGGTCTTGCCATGTTCTTCACCGCGCCGATTGCCGGCAAGGTCTCCACCAAGCTCGATCCGCGCATCATGATGGCCATCGGCTTCATCAGCTTCGGCTGCGGCACATGGATCATGACGCATGTGACGACGGACTGGGATTTCTACGAGCTGTTGATCCCGCAAATCCTGCGCGGTTTCGGCCTGATGATGTGTATGGTGCCGATCAACAATATCGCGCTCGGCACGCTGCCGCCCGCCCGTATCCGCAATGCATCCGGCCTCTTCAACCTCACCCGTAACCTCGGCGGCGCGGTTGGTCTTGCAATCATCAACACCATGCTGTCGCAGCGCACGGACGACCATTATGTGCGGCTGGCTGAACATATCAGCTACTCCAACCCGCAGGCGCTGGAATGGCTGAACAATGTCGGCGCCAACTACGATTCCTACGGCCTGGACGGCGCATCCGTCGCGGTCAAGAAAATGGTTGGCATGGTCTCGCAGCAGGCATGGATTTTGGCCTTCGCGGATGTGTTCTTCGCGCTGACGATCCTGTTCTCCAGCCTGATCTTTATGACCGTGCTGATTCAGAAACCCAAGGCAGCGCCGCCGCCAGACGCGGCGCACTGATAACAATCCTCTCCCATCCACCGCAGAGCTGGGGCCGTCGGAATGACGGCCCCTTTTTTGCGTGCGTCCAAAATTCCAATGCGGCTGTTGGCCGATTTCAGCTGTTGATCGCAACGGGCAATCCATGTATACCAATCATTGAGGTACGTACCTCAAAAAATGCACAGAGGGAGCGAAATCGGGGCCGGGAGGACGGTTGACCTGGATTTTTGCCGCTGGGCAGAGCTGTTCAGAGGGGGAGATCATGGCGGACTTGGAACTCACTCCAAACTTTGCAATCAGGCCAGACTTTGCCATAACGGATGAGCAGTCGCTTCGCGGGCTGTTCGAGCCGACACATGCCCTGGCGCTGCAGAAGTGTCAGGACAGGCTCGGCGAACATGCGCAGGAATTCATAAAGCGTTCGCCCTTTCTCTGCATAGGCACCCAGAACCTTGAGGGAAAAGCCGATGTCAGCCCCCGCGGCGATCCGCCGGGCTTTGTAAAGGTTCTCGACGCGCACACGCTGGCGATCCCGGATCGGCCGGGCAATAACCGCCTTGATACGCTCAGCAATATCATCGTCAACCCCATTGTCGGTCTCTTGTTTATCGCGCCCGGTTTCGACGACACCCTGCGGGTGAACGGGCGCGCGACACTGAGCAACGATCCCGAACTGCTGAAGCTCATGAGCGTTGCGGATCGTATCCCCAAACTTGCCATCGTCGTGAAGGTTGATGAGGTCTTCATGCATTGCGCCAAGGCATTCCGGCGCTCCCACCTATGGGATCCCGCGCATTTGCAGGTCCGGTCGGAAATGCCCTCGCTTATCAAGATCATTCTCGATGAGACAACGGGGGCGCCGAGGGACGGGCGCGAGATGCAGAAGATGGACGAGCAGCTGGAGCAGGACTACCGGCGGACGCTTTATTAACCTCAGCCCATGCGGGCATTGATATTCCGCAGCCGGTTGATGAAATATGAGGTACGTACATCATTTTTCGATTTACGGCGGCGGCAAAGCTGGATATGCAAGGGGGAGGGAGGAGCCATGAAGCCGACAGTTCATGATATTGCAGAGCGGGCAGGCGTCAGCCTTGCCACCATCGACCGGGTGTTGAACATGCGCCCTGGCGTGCATGCGGCGACGCGGGCGCGGGTGGAAGCCGCCATTGCCGAGCTTGGTTATGTGCGCGATATCGCGGCGGCCAATTTGGCCAAGGGCCGCAACTACTCCATGGTCTTCATCCTGCCCGGCAATGATAATTCCTTTATGGCGACGCTGCGCGCCGAGGTGCGGGCGGCGGCCAGCCGCTCCCATCTGGAGCGCACGGCCATCCGTGTCATCGAGGTGCCGCCGTTTAATGCCGCGGCACTGACCGAGGCACTGGAAGTTGCACGCCGGGAAAAGCCCTCGGGCGTTGCCTTCGTGGCCACCGATTCCGAAGACGTGGCCGAGGCCGCCGACCGGCTGGCGGAAGATGGCATCGCCACTGTCACATTGGTGTCCGACCTTTCCGGCTCGAGGCGCGATCATTATGCCGGTGTGGACAACGTTGCGGCCGGACGCACGGCGGCAAGCTTGATGGGGCGTTTCCTCTCCGGGCGCGGCGGCGATGTCGCGGTTGTTGCCGGCTCCATGCTGGTGCGTGACCATCGCGAACGTCTGGAAGGGTTTCGCGTCGTCCTCGAAGCGGAATTCCCGCACTTGCGGCTGTTGCCCGTGCTGGAGGGCAGGGACGATCCTCTCACCGTCGAAGCGCTGGTGTCCAAGGCTCTGGGCAATGATGCCCTTTCCGGTATCTACAGTCTCGGTGCCGGCAATCGCGGTCTCATCCGCGCGCTTTGTGCCGCAGATGGCGAAAAAACGCTTTCGGTCATCGCCCATGAACTGACGGAAAACACCGCCAATGCGCTGCGGCAAGGGCTGCTCGATGCCGTGCTCAACCAGGATGCGGGACATGAGGTGCGCAGCGCCATCCGCGTGTTGAAGGCGCGCGCCGATGGCCTGCCCGTCATCGCCGCGCAGGAACGTATTCGTATCGACATCTTCCTCAGGGACAATCTTCCCTGAGAAAACAGGCTGGAAGTGGCGCAAGGCGCGCCGGAATGGAGAAATACATGTATCTCGGTCTCGATCTTGGCACGTCAGGCGTCAAAGCCCTGCTGATGGACGGCGATCAGAAAATCATCGGCTCGGCCAACGGCTCGCTGGACGTTTCGCGCCCGCATCACGGCTGGTCCGAACAGAACCCGGCAGACTGGATCGACGCGACAAAAACCGCCGTTGCCGGCCTGAAGCAGAAGTTTGCGAAAGAGCTTGCCGCCGTCAAGGGCATCGGCCTTTCCGGTCAGATGCATGGCGCGACGCTTGTGGATGCCGAAGGCAAGGTGCTGCGCCCCTGCATCCTGTGGAACGACACGCGCTCCCATGCCGAGGCTGCCGCTCTCGATGCCGATCCACGTTTCCGCAAGATAACCGGCAATATCGTTTTCCCCGGTTTCACCGCGCCGAAGCTTGCCTGGGTGGCGAAGAACGAACCCGACATCTTCGCGAAAGTGGCCAAGGTATTGCTGCCGAAGGATTATCTGCGGCTATGGCTGACCGGCGAGTATACCTCGGAAATGTCCGATTCCGCCGGCACCGCCTGGCTGGATACCGGCGCGCGCAAATGGTCTTCCGATCTGCTTGCGGCGACGGGGCTCGATGAAAAACACATGCCGTCGCTGGTGGAAGGCACGGATGAGGCGGGCGTTCTGCGCAGTGAGCTGGCTTCCGAATGGGGCATTTCCGGCCGTGCCGTGGTCGCCGGCGGCGCGGGCGACAATGCCGCTTCCGCCTGCGGCATGGGCACGGTGAAGGAAGGCCATGCCTTCGTATCGCTAGGCACATCGGGCGTGCTCTTTGCCGCCAACGCTTCTTACCTGCCGAAGCCGGAAAGCGCCGTGCATGCCTTCTGCCATGCGCTGCCCGACACTTGGCACCAGATGGGCGTCATCCTCTCCGCGACGGATGCGTTGAACTGGTATTCGCGCCTCACCGGCCAATCCGCTGCCGATCTGACCAGTGAACTCGGCGAGACGCTTCTGGCCCCCTCCGGCGTCACTTTCGCGCCCTATCTTTCCGGCGAACGCACGCCGCATAATGATGCTGCCATCCGTGGTTCCTTCATCGGCCTGTCGCATGAAAGCGACCGCAAAGCGCTGACCCAGGCCGTGCTGGAAGGCGTGACCTTCGCCATCCGCGATAATCTCGAAGCGCTGAAATCGGCCGGCACCTCAATCTCCCGCGTCACCGCCATCGGCGGCGGCTCGCGCTCGACTTACTGGCTGGCCTCGATCGCCACCTCGCTTGGTGTTCCCGTGGATATTCCGGCCGAGGGCGATTTCGGCGCGGCCTTTGGTGCCGCCCGCCTTGGCCTGATTGCCGCGACCGGGGCCGATCCGGTGGCGGTTTGCTCGCAGCCGGAGACGGCGCGGACGATTGAGCCGGTGGCTGATCTGGCCGCGGCTTATGAGGAGGCTTACAGGCGTTATCATGCGCTTTATCCGGCGATAAGGGCGCTTTCGCAGTGAGACGCGGCGTGTGCGGCGTCACCCCCCTCTGCCCTGCCGGGCATCTCCCCCTCAAGGGGGGAGATCGGCAAGTGGCGGACACCTCACTTCATACTCCGCCTCGCGAGAGGTGAGGACGTAACTACGAGTCGATCTCCCCCCTTGAGGGGGAGATGTCCGGCAGGACAGAGGGGGGTGAGCCACACCCTCCAACCTTGAAATTGTCAAACACCACCCAAGCCCACCATGGAGGAACCACCCAATGACGACAGGCTTCTTCGGCGATATCGCCAAGATCAAATATGAAGGCCCCGACAGCACCAATCCGCTGGCCTTCCGCCACTACAATCCCGACGAGATCGTCGCCGGCAAGCGCATGGAAGACCACCTTCGTTTCGCGGTAGCCTATTGGCACACCTTCACATGGCCGGGCGGTGACCCCTTCGGCGGCCAGACCTTTCAGCGTCCGTGGTTCGAAGACACCATGCAGGCCGCGAAACTGAAGGCGGACGTGGCGTTCGAATTCTTCTCGCTGCTCGGTTCACCGTTCTACTGCTTCCACGATGCCGATGTGCGCCCGGAAGGCAAGAACTTTGCCGAAAACACCAAAAATCTCGATGAGATCGTCGATTATTTCGCGCAGAAGCAGGCCGATACCGGCGTGAAGCTGCTGTGGGGTACGGCCAACCTCTTCTCCAACCGCCGCTTCATGTCGGGTGCCGCGACCAATCCCGATCCTGACGTCTTCGCCTTCTCCGCCGCGACGGTGAAGACCTGCATGGATGCCACCAAGAAGCTTGGCGGCGCCAACTATGTTCTGTGGGGCGGTCGTGAAGGTTATGAAACGCTGCTCAACACCGATCTGTCGCGTGAACTCGACCAGCTCGGCCGTTTCCTCAATCTGGTGGTGGAATACAAATACAAGATCGGCTTCGAAGGCACGATCCTGATCGAGCCGAAGCCGCAGGAGCCGACCAAGCACCAGTACGATTACGATGTCGCCACCGTTTATGCCTTCCTGCAGAAGAACGGTCTCGAAAAGGAAGTGAAGGTCAATATCGAGCAGGGCCATGCCATCCTTGCCGGCCATTCCTTCGAACATGAGCTGGCCATGGCCAATGCCTTCGGCATTTTCGGCTCCATCGACATGAACCGCAACGACTACCAGTCCGGCTGGGATACCGACCAGTTCCCCAACAACGTGCCGGAAATGGCGCTTGCCTATTACCATGTTCTTGCCGGCGGCGGTTTCAAGAACGGTGGCACCAACTTCGATTCCAAGCTGCGCCGCCAGTCGCTCGATCCGCAGGATCTGCTGATCGGCCATATCGGCGGCATGGACTGCTGCGCCCGTGGCCTCAAGGCAGCGGCGAAGATGATCGAGGACGGCGCATTGTCGAAACCGCTTGCCGAGCGTTACGCCAAGTGGGATTCGGCTGAAGCCCAGAAGATGCTGCGTGGCGAGCTGAAGCTGGAAGAGATTGCAGCGCTGGTCGAGCGTGAGGATATCAATCCTGAGCCGAAGTCCGGGCGTCAGGAGTATCTGGAAAACGTGGTCAATCGTTACGTTTGACGGGAATGTCGGGGGTGACGGTAGCGTTGCCCCCATCGCCGACGCGCCGGCCGAATCGGCGTCACCGTATCCTGACGCTGCGTCTTGTCCGCCTTAACCTGATGATATTGAAGGGTCGGGCGGCCGTGGAAACGACATTTGCCACACTGAAGAACCGTATTGGCCCCGGCGTGATCCGCTACCGTGGGATCGTCGAGACAAAGGCGCAGATCCTGGTAGCAGCGGTGGCTTTCAACACGCCCCTCTGGGTGACATTGCCGACGCCGACAACGCCTCATCGGGCCTGAAATCCACCCAAACCACCCTCAAGACCACGAAAAACCCGCCTCAGACAGAGGCGGGCGAGTGATACGTTTCCAAAATCTCCAGACCAGAAAGGGGCCAGGCGATGGATATTGCAACGCGCCTCGCCGGTGCGACGAAACGTGCTGCAACCTCCAGCCCGTCTCAACGACCGGCGTTGTAGGCCGCGATTGCCGCCATGTTAACGATGTCGCTGTCCTTCGCGCCCATCGAAGTGATCTGCACCGACTTGTCGAGGCCGACGAGAAGCGGGCCGATGACGGTCGCGCCGCCCAGTTCCTGCAGCATCTTGGTGGAGATGGAGGCGGAATGGATGGCGGGCATGACCAGTACATTGGCCGGGCCGGAAAGACGCGCGAAGGGATACTGGCTCTGCATGCGGTGATGGTTGAGTGCTATATCGGCCGACATTTCGCCATCGACCTCGAAATTGACGTTTCGCTTGTCGAGGATTTTCACGGCCTCACGTACTTTGTCGGAGCGTTCGCCGACCGGCTGGCCGAAAGTGGAATAGGCGAGCATGGCAACGCGCGGTTCGTAACCGAAACGGCGTGCAAGGTGGGCGGCCTCTTCGGCGATATCCGCCAGGTCCTCGGCATTCGGCATATCATGCACGGCCGTATCGGCAACGAAGACGGTTCGGTTGCGCGAGACCACCAGCGAAACGCCGATGACGCGATGGCCGGGCTTTGTGTTGATGCAACGGCGAATATCTTCCAGCGCCGTGGAGTAATTGCGGGTGACGCCGGTGACCACGGCGTCCGCATCGCCCATCGCCACCATGCAGGCGGCGAAATGGTTGCGGTCGTTATGGATCAGGCGCTGTACGTCGCGCAGCAGGAAACCGCCGCGCTGCAGGCGCGCATAGAGGTAATCGACATAGGCATCGACACGGCTGGAAAGGCGCGCATTGGTGATCTCGATATTGGCGCGGTCGAGATCGATGCCGGCGCGTTCCGCATTGGCCCGGATGATGTCGTCACGGCCGAGCAGGATGGCGGTGCCGAGGCCCTGCGCGGTGAAGGAAATCGCCGCGCGCATGACCTGTTCTTCTTCGGCTTCCGCAAACACGACCCGCTTGGGCGAGCGGCGCACCCGTTCGTAAAGGCGCTGCGTGGTGGAAGCCATCGGGTCGCGACGGGCGGAAAGCTCGCGGGCATAGGCATCGAGATCGGGCAGCTCCCGGCGGGCGACGCCGGTTTCAATCGCCGCTTTCGCCACGGCCACAGGAATTGCCGAAATCAGGCGCGGATCGAAGGGAACCGGAATGATGTATTGCGACCCGAAGCGCGGACGGTTGCCCTGATAGGCGGCGGCCACATCGTCAGGCACATCCTCGCGGGCAAGATCGGCCAGCGCCTGTGCCGCCGCGATCTTCATCGCATCGTTGATCTGGCTGGCGCGAACATCGAGCGCGCCACGGAAGATATAGGGAAAGCCGAGGACGTTATTGACCTGGTTCGGGTAGTCCGAACGCCCGGTCGCCATGATGGCGTCGTCGCGGATGCGCGACACTTCTTCCGGCGTAATTTCCGGGTCCGGATTGGCCATGGCGAAGATGATCGGCTTCGGCGCCATGGAGCGGATCATCTCTTCGCTGAAAGCGCCCTTTTGGGAGAGGCCGAACACCACATCCGCACCCTTCATGGCTTCCGCCAGCGTGCGGTTGTTGGTTTTCACCGCATGGGCGGATTTCCACTGGTTCATGCCTTCGGCACGGCCCTGATAGATCACGCCCTTGGTATCGCAGAGCGTGATGTTTTCAGGGTTGAACCCCATGGCCTTGATGAGGTCCATGCAGGCGATTGCCGCAGCGCCCGCGCCGTTGCAGACCAGCTTGGTGGTCTTGAAGTCGCGGCCCGTCAACTCGATGGCGTTGATGAGGCCGGCGGCGGCGATGATGGCGGTGCCGTGCTGGTCGTCATGGAAAACGGGAATGTCCATCAGCTCGCGCAGGCGGCTTTCGATGATGAAACATTCCGGCGCCTTGATGTCTTCCAGATTGATACCGCCGAAGGAGGGTCCGAGGTAACGCACACAATTGATGAACTCATCGGCGTCTTCGGTATCGACCTCGAGGTCAATGGAATCGACATCGGCGAAGCGCTTGAAAAGGACCGACTTGCCTTCCATCACCGGCTTGGAGGCCAGAGCGCCGAGATTGCCGAGACCCAGGATGGCGGTGCCGTTGGAGATGACCGCAACCATGTTGCCGCGCGTTGTATAATCGTAAGCGGTCGCCGGATTTTCGGCGATGGCTTTCACTGGTACGGCCACGCCAGGCGAATAGGCAAGCGACAGATCCCGCTGCGTCGCCATCGGCTTGGTCGGGGTGATTTCCAGTTTCCCCGGCCTGCCTTGAGCGTGAAAATCCAGGGCTTCCTGGTCCGTAACCGATGTTCTTGTGCTGGCGGGCTTCGTCGTGTCGGACATGGGCTGAACGTGCTTTCGTGTCGATAACATTGTAAAAATATCCGCCGTTGTTATTGTATTTTTCGCGCGTCTGCCAAGTCTTGAATGTTGTTCAGTGCAGCAAATTTAAGCGTGATGAAATTTGCGGCCGGATTTAATCGATTAAGTCGACGTTCTTGACCCGTTGCTGGATTATCGGGCCCGTGCGCCACCGCCCGACCGCAGATGCGGATCCGCGGGTGGTGCATTGCCGCGATCCTCGTGGGCGTTTCCGTGGCGAGTTCTGTGGAACCTCACAAGCCATGTCGCGTTAGCGAAACGGGTCCCCGGGCAATCGACATGTCCTCCAAATGCCCTGTTGCTCATTCACCAAGCTTTCACAAGGCGAATTTATGAGCTTGCGCTTGCCCGCTCGCAAACCGATGATGGCGGCATTGGGAAATATGTATATTGTCCGGCGCGCCGGAAAATTTTTGATATTGGAAAGGTTTTGCCGTGAAGGAACATACTCGAAAGATCACGCCGGTTCTTCTGGCCGGCGGTGCTGGCTCCAGGCTTTGGCCGGTATCGCGCGATCAGTTGCCCAAGCAGTTCCAGCCGCTGGTCGGCAATCTTTCGACCTATCAGCAAACGTTGCAGCGGGTGGGCGATAAGAGCCTCTATGCCGAGCCGCTTGTCATCACCAACGAGGATTTCCGTTTCTTCGCCCGCCGTCAAGCCGAAGAAATCGATTTGCCGGCGACGGTGGTGCTGGAGCCCGCCCGCCGCGACAGCGCCGCCGCCATGGCCGCCGCCGCTGTGCTGGCCGAGCGCCGCGAGCCAGGATGCCTGGTGCTGGCGCTTGCCGCCGATCATGTGGTGCTCGATGCCGACAAGTTCTCCGACGCCGTGAAACTCGGCGCAAAAGCCGCCGATCAGGGCAATATCGTCGTCTTCGGCCTGGTGCCGACCGAACCGCGCACCTCCTACGGTTATATCAAGCCGGGCGAGGCGATCGACGGCGAGGAAGACCTCAGCACCGTTGATGCCTTTGTGGAGAAGCCGGATATGAAGACGGCGATCTCCTATCTGGAAAAAGGTTATCTCTGGAATTCCGGCAATTTCCTGTTCCGTTCCGATGTGATGATTGCCGAGCTGAAGGCCTTTGCCCCGGAGATTCTGGCGGCGGTGACGCAAGCGGTCGAGCAATATGAAAGCGACCTGGGTTTCGTGCGCCTGCATCAGGAAAGCTTCGAGGCTTCGCCGAAAAATTCCATCGACTATGCGGTGATCGAGAAGACCAAACGCATGGCGGTGGTGCACGGACATTTCCGCTGGTCGGATATCGGCAGCTGGGATGCGATCTGGGAGATTGCCGACAAGCGCGGCAACGACAATGCGCTGGAAGGCCACGGCGTTTTCATCGATTCCGAAGGCTGCCTCATCCATTCGACGCAATTGCTGACGACGGTGGTGGGCGCCAGGGACATGGTTGTCGTGGCCACCAAGGATGCGGTTCTGGTGGTGCCGAAAAACCGGGTGCAGGACGTGAAGGGTCTGGTGGAGACGCTGAAGAATGGCGAACACGCACCGCAGACGCAGACCCACAAGCGGGTCTATCGCCCTTGGGGTTATATCGAACACATGTATGTGGACGAGCGCTACCGGGTCGGCCACATCACGGTCGATCCCGGCCACCGCATCTCATTCCAGAAACATTATCACCGCTCGGAACACTGGATCGTCGTCAAGGGCACGGCGACGGTGACGATTGGCGAGGAAACCCGGCTGCTGACGGAGAACCAGTCGGTTTACATCCCGATCGGCGAGTCACATCGGCTTGCCAATGAGGGGCAGATTCCGCTCGAACTGGTCGAAATCCAGACCGGAGCCTATATCGGCGAGGATGATGTCATCCGCATCGAGGATGACTATAAGAGGCAATAATGGATAGTGTTGTGAGGCAGCACGACAGAGGCGAGGCGGAAGGCGTTCCGGCTCGTTTGTATGTTTAAAGGGTGAGCCCCCTTATTCAAATACGGATGCGGCAGCCGCGTCCCTTGCAGAAATTGTAGGAATGGAAGGGGCAGGCCGGCAGGACCTGGCATGCCGCCGGTCGTCGATTTGCGAGGTTTCCAGTCGCAAGGCATGTCCGAAATTGCCACATCGAGATTCGTATTTTAGGCGGTTGCCTAATCAAAAATCTTCGCATACGTTCCAACTGTAACGTTTCAGTGAGGGAGGAGACTCATGCGAATGCGTGTTATTTCTGCGGCCTTTTTGGCCAGCGTCATGATTCCGGCGGGTATCGCCGGGGCCACCGATCTTGAGGTGACCCATTGGTGGACATCGGGCGGCGAAGCCGCCGCGGTCGCCGAATTGGCCAAGGCTTTCGACGCCACCGGTAACAAATGGGTGGACGGCGCGATTGCCGGTTCGGGCGGCACGGCCCGGCCGATCATGATCAGCCGCATCACCGGCGGTGACCCGATGGGTGCGACCCAGTTCAACCACGGCCGGCAGGCGGAAGAGCTTGTTCAAGCAGGCCTGATGCGCGACCTGTCCGATGTTGCTGCAAAGGGCAACTGGAAAGACGTCATCAAGCCCGCGAGCCTGCTTGACAGCTGCACCATCGACGGCAAGATTTATTGCGCGCCGGTCAACATCCACTCCTGGCAATGGCTGTGGCTTTCCAATGAAGCCTTCAAGAAGGCGGGCGTCGAAGTTCCGAAAAACTGGACGGAGTTTGTCGCCGCCGCGCCGGCGCTCAAAAAGGCCGGTATCCAGCCGCTCGCGCTCGGTGGGCAGGCCTGGCAGGCCAACGGCCTGTTCGACACGCTGACGCTTTCGCTCGGCGGCAAGGACCTTTATCAGAAAGTCTATGGCGACAAGGATGCCGAGACCGCAGCCGGGCCTGAGATGGCGAAGATTTTCGCGGCTGCCGTCGAGGCGCGCGACATGGCCAAGGGCACCAATGTTCAGGACTGGAACCAGGCCACCAACATGGTTATCACCGGCAAGGCCGGCGGCCAGATCATGGGGGACTGGGCGCAGGGTGAATTCCAGCTTGCCAACCAGAAAGCCGGCACGGACTATTCCTGCCTTCCCGGACTTGGTCTTAGTGAATACCTCACCACGGGTGGCGACGCCTTTTATTTCCCTGTTTTGAAGGACGAGGCGAAAACCAAGGCGCAGGACGTTCTTGCCGCAACCATCGTCGATCCGAAAACGCAGGTTGCCTTTAACCTGAAGAAAGGCTCGCTGCCGATCCGCGGTGACGTCGACCTCAATGCAGCCAATGACTGCATGAAAAAGGGTCTGGCAATTCTGGCCAAGGGCAATGCGCTCACCAGCACCGACCAGCTGATTTCTGCCGATACGCAGAAACAGAAGGAAGACCTGATGGCGGAGTTCTTCGCGGGCTCGATGTCGGCGGAAGACGGGCAGAAGCGCTTCGCAGACATTATCGGTTCGGCGGACTGATTGTGATCTCTCCGGGTGGGAAAGCGCTTCGACGCTTTCCCTTCCAGCGTCCTGCCTGTGCAAAATCACCAGCATGGGCAGGGGTTTCATGCGGCGAGGCTTTTGCCTGACCGCTAACTGTAACGTTACAGGAGGAGGTAACATGGCAGGTCAAGCGCGCTCAGGGCGCCCCAACCAGCTTTTCCGCAATCTCAATTCCAAGATTGCCTCCATTCCGATGATCCTGACCGCGATGGTGATTTTCCTCGGCGGCACGATCTGGACAGTGGTTTATTCCTTCACCAATTCCAAGCTTCTGCCGCGGGCAAGCTTTATCGGCTTCGATCAATATGAGCGTTTGTGGGCAGCACCACGCTGGATCGTCTCCATCCAGAACCTGGCGATCTACGGTATTCTGTCGCTGATTTTCAGCCTCGTTATCGGCTTTGTGCTGGCGGCGCTGATGGATCAGAAGATCCGCTTTGAAAACACCTTCCGCACGATCTTCCTTTATCCCTTCGCCCTGTCCTTCATCGTCACCGGCCTCGTCTGGCAATGGCTGCTGAACCCGGAATTCGGCGTCCAGTCCGTGGTCCGCTCGATGGGCTGGGAAAGCTTTACTTTCGATCCGCTCTATAATTCCCAGATCGTCATCTACGGCATTCTGATTGCCGCGCTCTGGCAGGGCACGGGGCTCGTCATGTGCCTGATGCTCGCCGGTCTTCGCGGCATTGACGAGGATATCTGGAAGGCGGCGCGCGTCGACGGCATTCCGATGTGGAAGACTTATATTCTCATCATCATTCCCATGATGCGGCCGGTCTTCATCACCACGCTGGTCATCATCGCCAGCGGCATCGTCAAGGTTTACGATCTGGTCGTGGCGCAGACGAGCGGCGGGCCGGGCATCGCGTCCGAAGTGCCGGCGAAATATGTCTATGACTACATGTTTCAGGCGCAGAATCTGGGGCAGGGCTTTGCCGCCTCCACAATGATGCTCCTGACGGTCGCGATCATCGTCATTCCATGGGCCTACCTCGAATTCGGAGGCAAGAAGCGTGGCTAATATCAGCACATTGAACACGGTTGTCGCCGCCAGCGATGCGGTTGCCCCGGACTTTTCCGGCCCTCGCGGCAGGAAACCGAGGAAGACCTTCTCACGCCGCAACATCATTCTTTACGGCACGCTGTTTGTGGCTGCCGCCTATTACCTGCTGCCGCTATACGTGATGGTCGTGACCTCGCTGAAAGGCATGCCGGAAATCCGGCTCGGCAACATCTTCGCGCCGCCGGTGGAAATCACTTTCGAACCCTGGGTGAAAGCCTGGGCGAATGCCTGCACCGGGCTTAACTGCGACGGGCTTTCGCGTGGGTTCTGGAACTCCGTGCGCATTCTCGTACCATCGGTGGTCATTTCCATCATCGTCGCTTCCGTCAGCGGCTACGCTATGGCGAATTGGAAGTTCAAGGGATCGGAGCTGTTCTTCTCGATCCTTATCATTGGCGCCTTCATCCCCTATCAGGTAATGATCTATCCGATCGTCATCGTGCTGCGGGAAATGGGTGTCTATGGCACGCTGACCGGCCTCGTCATCGTGCACACCATCTTCGGCATGCCCATCCTGACGTTGCTGTTTCGCAACTATTTCGCTTCGCTGCCGGAAGAATTGTTCAAGGCAGCGCGCATCGACGGCGCGAACTTCTGGCAAATCTATTTCCGCATCATGCTGCCCATGTCGCTGCCGATCTTCGTCGTGGCGATGATCCTGCAGGTGACCGGCATCTGGAACGACTTCCTGTTCGGTGTCGTCTTCACCCGGCCGGAATATTACCCGATGACGGTGCAGCTCAATAACATCGTCAACTCCGTGCAGGGCGTGAAGGAATACAACGTCAACATGGCCGCCACGCTTCTGACCGGGGCCGTGCCGCTGATCGTTTATTTCGTCTCCGGCAGGCTTTTCGTCCGCGGCATTGCCGCCGGCGCAGTAAAAGGTTGAGCTATATGAACAAAAGCGTTTCCATCCGCGATCTTTCACTGTCTTTCGGCGCCGTTGCCGTGCTGAAAGATCTCAATCTCGATATTTATGACGGCGAATTCCTCGTGCTGCTCGGCTCGTCCGGCTGCGGCAAGTCGACCCTTCTCAACTGCATTGCCGGGCTTCTGGAACCGACCGACGGACAGATATACATCAAGGACCGCAACGTCACCTGGGAAGAGCCGAAGGATCGCGGCATTGGCATGGTGTTCCAGTCCTACGCGCTTTATCCGCAGATGACGGTGGAAAAGAACCTGTCCTTCGGCCTTCAGGTCGCCAAGGTGCCGAAGGAGGAGATCGACCGCCGCGTCAAAAGGGCGGCGGGCATTTTGCAGATCGAGCCTTTGCTGAAGCGCAAGCCGGCCGAGCTTTCCGGCGGCCAGCGCCAGCGCGTGGCGATCGGTCGGGCGCTGGTGCGCGATGTGGATGTGTTCCTGTTCGACGAGCCGCTCTCGAACCTCGACGCCAAGCTGCGCTCGGAACTGCGTGTCGAAATCAAGCGGCTGCACCAGTCGCTGAAGAACACCATGATCTATGTGACGCACGACCAGATCGAGGCGCTGACGCTGGCGGATCGCATCGCCATCATGAAGAGCGGCGTCATCCAGCAGTTGGCGGACCCCGTCACCATCTACAACAAACCGCGGAACCTCTTCGTCGCCGGTTTCATCGGTTCCCCCTCGATGAATTTTCTGCGCGGCGAGTTGATCGAAAAGGACGGCAAGGTGGTTTTCACCACCAACGGCGTCACCTTCGCGCTGGACGGTTATCATGCGGAAACGCCGCTGGCCGGCGGCCGCGCCGTCGTTCTCGGGGTGCGCCCGGAACATGTGCGGGTCGATGCCGATATCGTCGGTGGCGAAGTGCATGAGGCAATCGTCGATATCGAGGAGCCGATGGGGGCCGACAATCTGATCTGGCTGAAACATGCCGGGCACACCATGTCGGTCCGCGTCGGCGGCCACAGGCGGTTCTCTCCGGGCACGAAGGTGCGCCTCGGCCTCGACATGACGATGGCCTCACTGTTCGACGCGCAAAGCGAGGAGCGGCTCTAGAACGCCTCCGATTTCCCCCACACAATCCCAAGACCCAGATCTCTATGGAGGAGACAATGACAGAACTCGGTTTTCAGCTTTACAGCGCCCGCAATTTCCAGCCTTTTTCCGATATTCTGAAAAAGCTTTCGGCTGCGGGTTATAAACATGTCGAGGGTTATGGCGCGATGTATGCTTCGCTGGATGAACCAGGCCTAAAAGGCCTGCGCTCCGAACTCGAAGCCAACGGCCTTTCGATGCCGACCGGTCATTTCGGCCTCGATCTTCTCGAGGGTGACCCGAAAAAGGCGCTCAATATTGCCACGGTTCTGGGTGTAGAGGCAATCTATTGCCCTTATCTGATGCCTGATCAGCGCCCGACAGACGCCGCTGGCTGGTTTGCCTTCGGCAAGCGTCTGCAGGAGGCCGGAAAGCCCTTCGTGGATGCCGGTCTGACTTTCGGCTGGCATAACCATGACTTTGAATTCAAGCAGCTCGCCGACGGCTCCACCCCGCAGGAGCAGATTTTTGCCGGCGGCCCGGACCTGAAATGGGAGGCGGATATCGCCTGGATTATCAGAGGCAATGCCGATCCGCTCGCCTGGATCGAAAGCTACGGCAAGCGCATCTCCGCCGTGCATGTCAAGGATATCGCGCCGGCTGGCGAGAATGCGGATGAGGACGGCTGGGCCGATGTCGGCCATGGCACGGTGGACTGGAAAGGCCTCGTCGCGGCGCTGAAGGCGAAATCCGCCACGAAACATTTCGTGGTCGAGCACGACAATCCGAAGGATATCGACCGGCTGATCACCCGCTCGATCGCGTCCTTCAAAACCTACTAAGTTTCAATTTTCGGAGTCTAAATCATGGCCAGAGATCTTGGCGTCGGCATCATCGGATGCGGCAATATCTCGTCTGCTTATTTTTCGCTGGCACCGCTCTTCAAGGGCATCAAGGTGCTGGCCTGCGCTGATCTCAACCGCAATGCGGCGGAGCTGAGGGCGGAAGAATTCGGTGTTGTCGCGCAGTCCATCGAGGAACTGCTCGCCAATCCCGAAATCGATGTGGTGGTGAACCTCACCATCCCCGCCGCACATTTCCCGGTGTCGAAAGCAGCCCTTGAGGCGGGAAAACACGTCTATTCGGAAAAGCCATTGGTGCTTTCGCTGGAAGAGGGTGAGGAGCTGCGGCGCATTGCCCGCGAGAAAAATCTCTCCGTCGGCTGCGCCCCGGATACTTTCCTCGGCGGTGCGCATCAGCTTGCCCGACAATATATCGATGACGGCAAGGTCGGCCGCATCACGTCCGGAACCTGCCACGTTATGAGCCCCGGCATGGAGATGTGGCACCCCAATCCGGGCTTCTTCTTCCTCAAGGGCGGCGGGCCGATCCTCGATCTCGGTCCCTATTACGTTGCCAACCTCATCAACCTCATCGGCCCGATAAAGCGCGTCGGCGCGTTGACAAGCATGGCCAATCCGACCCGTACGGTGACCAGTCAGCCGCTGAACGGCGAGGTCATTCCTGTCGAAACGCCGACCAATATCCACGCGCTGCTGGAATTTGTGAACGGTGCGACGATCACACTTTCCGCCAGCTGGGATGTCTGGTCACACCGCCACGCCAATATGGAACTCTACGGCACGGAAGGCTCGATCTATGTGCCGGACCCCAATTTCTTCGGCGGGGTTGTCGAAGCCAGCGGCCGAGACAAGAATATCCAGCCGCTGGAAGACTGGGCGCATCCTTTCGGCATTTCCAACCAGGAAAGTCCCCACGGCCCGCGCGCCAATTACCGCACGGCCGGCCTTGCCGATATGGCGATTGCCATTCTGGAGGGCCGTGATGCACGTTGCTCGCTGGATCGCTCCCTGCACGGTATCGACGTGATGACCTCGATCCTGAAGTCCGGTGAGGAAGGCCGCTTCATCGAGATGACAACGACCTGCACACAGCCGGCAGCCCTCGGCATCGAGGAGGCGCAGGCGCTGCTGCGCTAATGCGTTTATGATCCGGAAAGCGGCGAAGGCGACTTCGCCGCTTTCCTGTTTTCGCGGCAGCCCTTCACAATCCCTTCGCTTTGCTTTAAAGCCGCGCCGTATCCGGTCGCAGCCCACCCGGTCAAAACAAGGGATCCTAAATTATGAAAACTATCGTCATCTGCTCCGGCGGATTGGACTCCGTTTCGCTCGCGCATAAAATCGCCGCGGAACATGAGCTTCTCGCTCTCGTCTCCTTCGATTATGGCCAGCGCCACAGGAAGGAACTGGATTTTGCCGCCGATTGCGCCAGACGGCTCGGCGTGCCGCATCATATTATCGATATCAGAACCATCGGCACGCATCTCACCGGTTCCGCACTGACCGACGATGTGGAGGTGCCTGATGGCCACTATGCGGAGGAGACCATGCGCTCCACCGTGGTGCCGAACCGCAATGCCATCATGCTCACCATTGCTTTTGGGCTGGCTGCCGCGCAGCAGGCGGATGCGGTGGCGATTGCCGTGCACGGCGGCGATCATTTCATCTACCCCGACTGCCGGCCGGGCTTCATCGACAGCTTCAACTCCATGCAGGCGCACGCGCTTGAAGGTTATGCCGATGTGAAACTCTTCGCGCCCTACGTCACCGTTTCCAAGGCGGCCATCGTGACCGATGGTGCAAAATATGGAACGCCCTTCGGTGAAACATGGTCCTGTTACAAGGGCGGCTTGCGCCACTGCGGCCGCTGTGGCACCTGCGTGGAACGCCGCGAGGCCTTTCATCTGGCAGGCGTCACCGATCCGACAGATTATGAGGACCCGGACTTCTGGGTGGCGGCCACGCACGCCTTTGCGGCGCAGGAGGTGCGTTGATGTTCCGCATCACCAAGGAGTTTCACTTTTCCGCCTCTCACCAGTTGAAAAGCCTGCCGTCGGATCACCAGTGCAATCGCCTGCATGGGCATAATTACATTGTCGAGATCGAGCTGGCAGGCGAAGCGCTGAACGAGCACGGTTTCGTGCGCGATTATCATGAGCTTGCGCCGCTGAAGCACTACATCGACGACAAGTTCGACCATCGCCACCTGAATGACGTTCTCGGCCATGACCGGGTGACGGCGGAATGCCTGGCGAAGCATTTTTATGACTGGTGCAAAGAGCGTCTGCCGGAAACCAGCGCCGTGCGCGTCAGCGAAACCGCCAAGACCTGGGCGGAATACCGGCCATGACGATGGCTGCACACAAGATTGCAGCGAAGGACGCAACGATCCGCATCAGCGAAATCTTCGGGCCCACCATTCAGGGCGAAGGTCTGCTGATCGGTCTGCCGACCGTCTTCGTGCGCACCGGCGGCTGCGATTATCGCTGTTCCTGGTGCGACACGCTGCACGCGGTCGATAGCGATTATCGCGAAACGTGGAAACCCATGTCGGTCGACGCAATCTGGCAGGAGGTGCGGCGGCTGTCCGGCGGCGTGCCGCTGACGGTCTCGCTGTCTGGCGGCAATCCGGCCATCCAGCCGCTCGGATCTTTGATATCGAAGGGGCAGGGCGAGGGGTATCGCTTTGCGCTGGAAACGCAGGGCAGTATCGCCAAAGACTGGTTTGCCGATCTCGACCATCTGGTGCTGAGCCCCAAGCCGCCATCGAGCGAAATGGAAACCGACTGGCAAGCCTTCGAAGGCTGTCTTGCCGCCGCCGGTGACGGACCGCAGGTGGCGCTGAAGATCGTGGTGTTCGACGATGCGGACTATGCCTATGCCAAGGCGGCATCCGCACGTTTCCCGCATCTGCCTGTCTATCTCCAGCCCGGCAACCACACCCCGCCACCGCCGGATGACGACGATGCGCGTGTCGATATCGATGGGGTGATGGACCGGATGTTGTGGCTGGTGGACAAGGTCAGCGTGGATCGCTGGTTTTCCGCCCGCGTGCTGCCGCAGCTGCATGTGCTGTTGTGGGGGAATAAGCGGGGGGTATAGGTTTCGCGGAAGGATTAAAATTCCACGTCGTAGTCCACGTCTTTGAGAAAGCGAATAGCGGATTGAGCGAGCGGGTGCCACTTGCTTCTTCTCCCCGGCGGGGAGAAGAAGCATGCGGCAACGTTTTGCCGCATGTTGTTCTTTCACATCAAGCCGAAACGGCCAGCTCGCGCCTTTCCCGATCCGCAATGATCGACAGATCGAGCACCTTCTGCAGATTGGCGGCGTGGCGGAAGTCCGGGTCGGCGACGCCACCTTCCATCACCGCCTTGGCGAATTTTTCGTAATTCGTCGGCACCGGGTCGACATCGATTGTCTTCCAGATCGCCTTTTCCACATCGTCACCGATGCAGGCGCGCAGGCTGGAGTAATCGGGCGTGTGGATGACTTCGAGTGCGCCCTTGTCGCCGTGGATGCGCAAACGAAGTTCGTTGAGATGGCCCGTTGCCCATCGGCTGGCATGGATGACGCCCATGGCGCCGTTTTCAAGCTCGGCGGTCATGGTGAAGCTGTCATTAGCGTCGAGATCGTAGACGCCGATCTTGTTGCCTTCATATTTGTCGAAGGTCTTCAGCCGCGTGAAGATGCGCTCCACATCGCTGCCCGCGCCATAGGAGGCGAAGTCGAGAATGTGGATGCCGACATCACCCAGAACACCGTTTGAGCCGTGCTTGGTGGAAAGTCGCCACAGCCACTTGCTCTCCGTCATCCAGTCGCCCCAGGCCTTGGAAACGAGCCAGCTCTGGAGATAGGAGGCTTCCAGATGCCGCACCTTGCCGATTTCGCCGGCCAACACCATTTCACGCGCCGCCTGCAAGGGTGCGACGTTGCGATAGGTGAGGTTGACCATGGCGACGAGGCCAGCCTTCTCGGCGGCATCGGCCATTTCGGCGGCCTTGGCGTAGTTTTCCGCCAGCGGCTTTTCGCAGAAGACATGCTTGCCAGCCGCCAGCAGTTTAAGGCTGGTGGGGTGATGGATCGCATCCGGCGTCACATTCGCCGCCGCATCGAATTCACCCCAGGCAATGGCGTCATCCAGCGAGGTGAAGGAGAGCGGGATGTTGTGGCGCAGGGCAAAGCCGCGCACCACCACGTCATCCACATCCACCGCCGCGACCAGTTCGACGCCGGGAATTTGTGAGAAATAGGTGGCATGATTGTTGGCCATGCCGCCGGTTCCGAGAATGAGAAGTCTCATGGTGTTTACCTGTAACCTGCTTCGCCTGCCTTGTGCAGCTTGGGACCGCGTTCTTCGATGGGCTCCAGCGCCTTGTCGATGGGGACATTAGGGGCGTCGTGAATGCTCTTCAGTGCGCCAATCGGATTATAGGCCCATTTCACCGAATTGCTGATGACCTTCTGGACATTGGCATCGTGATAGGTCGGATAGGTTTCGTGCCCGGGGCGGAAATAGAAGATGTTGCCGGCGCCGCGACGCCAGGTGAGGCCGGATCTGAAGACTTCGCCGCCCTGGAACCAGGAGATGAACACGGTTTCCAGCGGCTCCGGCACGGAGAACTGTTCGCCATACATTTCCTCGTTTTCGAGCTCGAAATGTTCCGGCAGGCCGGCGGCAATCGGGTGGCGCGGATTGATCGTCCACAGACGCTCGCGTTCGCCTGCCTCACGCCATTTCAGCGCGCATGGCGTGCCCATCAAACGCTTGAACGGCTTGGAGAAGTGGCCGGAATGCAGGACGATCAGGCCCATGCCTTCCCAGACGCGCTTGGCGACACGCTCGACGATTTCATCCTGAACCGCGCCATGGTCCTTGTGGCCCCACCAGACGAGAACGTCGGTCTTGTCGAGGCGCTCCTGCGAAAGCCCGTGTTCCGGCTCCTGCAGCGTAGCTGTCGTGGCATTGATCTCAGGGCTCTGGTTCAGCGCGTCGGCGATGGTGTTGTGCATGCCGTTTGGATAGATCGAACGCACCGTCTCGTTGATGTGTTCGTGGATATTTTCGCCCCATACAACGGTGTTGATGGTCATTGTCATGCTCCTCGGTGAAAGCCGGGACTTTGGGTGAGCCCGGCGAAAGTTGAATGTTCAGGCGGCACCCCTGGCAGGGTTGCGGGTAAGCGCCCGGCCCTCGGCGTCGAAACGGTGGATTTGAGCCTCATCCGGCACAACGGCGATGCGTTCGCCCGCCGTGCGGCCGGTCACGCCCTCTTCGCGAACGACGACGGGTTCATCCGCGCCAATCTCGACATAGATATAGCTGTCCGATCCCAGCATTTCCGAATGCACGATCTCGCCGCTCCAGCCGTCGCCGTTGGGGGCGATGGTGATGTGTTCGGGGCGGATGCCGATGGTTTTTGCGCCTTCGGCTTCGGCATATTTGCCGGTGAGGAAGTTCATCTTCGGCGAGCCGATGAAGCCTGCGACGAAGGTGTTGACAGGGCTTTCATAAAGCTCCAGCGGCGTGCCGATCTGCTCGACGCGGCCGTCACGCAACACGCAGATTCGGTCGGCGAGCGTCATAGCCTCCACCTGATCGTGGGTAACGTAGATCATTGTCGTGTCATGCATTTCGCGATGCAGCTTGGCGATTTCCAGACGGGTGGCGACGCGCAGCGCCGCATCGAGGTTGGAGAGCGGTTCGTCGAACAGGAACACCTTCGGATCTCGCACGATGGCGCGGCCGATAGCAACACGCTGGCGCTGGCCGCCGGAAAGCTGCTTCGGCAGACGTTCCAGGTAGGGTGTGAGCTGCAGCATCTCGGCTGCCGCTTCCACGCGTTTCCTGCGCTGTTCCTTGTTCGCACCTGACAATTTCATGCCGAAGGCCATGTTCTCGAACACGGTCATATGCGGATAAAGCGCATAGGACTGGAAGACCATGGCGACGCCGCGTTTGGCGGGCGGCAGGCGGTTCACCGCCTCGCCGTCGAAGGACAGGGTGCCGCTCGAAATCTCTTCCAGCCCACAGATGAGGCGCAGAAGCGTGGACTTGCCGCAGCCGGAAGGGCCGACAAAGACCATGAATTCGCCGGAGCGGATATCCATGTCGATGCCCTTGATGACATCGAAGGCGCCGAAGGATTTGCGAAGATCGCGCAGTTGAATGGTGGTCATGATGTTTCTCCTAGCCTTTGACGCCGCCGGCGGTGAGGCCGGAGATGATGCGTCGCTGGAAGATCAGAACGAGGACGACGAGGGGTGCTGTGACGATGACGGAGGCCGCCATGATCGTTCCCCAGGGGATTTCGAACTGCGAGCCACCCGACAGGAGCGCGATGGCGACAGGCACCGTGCGCTGCTCGTTCGATGAGGTGAAGGTGAGCGCGAAGAGGAACTCGTTCCACGCCGCGATGAAGGCGAGAAGCCCTGTCGTGACGAGCGCTGGCCACATCAAGGGCATGAACACCTGGGTGATGATGACCCATGGCGTTGCGCCATCGACGATTGCCGCTTCCTCGATTTCGATCGGCAGGTCACGCATGAAGGTTGTCAGCACCCATACCGTGAAGGGCAGGGTGAAGATCATGTAGGAAAAGATCAGCGCGAGCGGCGTGTTGAAGATGCCCGCCCAGCGGATCAGTTCGAACAGGCCGGCAAGAACGGCGATCTGCGGGAACATCGAAACCGACAGGATGGTGAGAAGCAGCAGCGAGCGGCCCCGGAAGCGCACGCGGGCCAAGGCATAGGACGCGGTTACCGCAAGGAACAGCGACAGCACGACGACCGAAGATGCAACGAACAGTGAATTGCCGAGATTGCGCAGGAACGTGCCGTTGCCGATGACAAAGCTGTAATTTGTCAGCGAAAATTCGCGGGGCCAATAATTGACCTGGAACAGCGCCGAGCCGGATTTCAGGCTCGTCAGGATCGCGTAGTAAAACGGGAATACCGAAATCACCATGATGACGGCGACCAGCGCATAAAACGCGGTGGTTTTCAGGATGCTTGGCAGGGTCATCGCGCGGCTCCATCGGTGTTGACGCGCCCCAGCCACATATAGATGACGGTGATCGAGGCGATGATGAGGAACAGCATGGTGGAGGCTGCAGCACCGTAAGCGAACTTGTCGAAATCGAACAGGTTCTCGCGCGCCAGCACCGACATAGTGCGGGTCTGGGCATTATTCGGCGTCAGAATGTAGATGAGGTCGAAGACGCGCATCGCATCCAGCATGCGGAAGATGACAGCGACCATGAGCGCGGGCCTGATCATCGGCAGCGTGACGCGGAAGAACACTTTGACGGGGTGGATGCCGTCCACTTTGGCCGCCTCATACATGTCCTTCGGCACCATCTGCAAGCCGGCGAGGATGAGCAGCGCCATGAACGGCGTCGTCTTCCAGATATCGACGATCAGCACGGCGACCATTGCGGTATCCGGATTGGCTGTCCACGCGATCTTCTGGGAGATCAGCCCAAGATTGAGGAACAGGTCGTTCAGGATGCCGAATTGGTCGTTCAGCATCCACGCCCACATCTGCGCCGAGACGATGGTCGGAATGGCCCATGGCACGAGGATGGCGGCGCGCACAAAGCCGCGTCCTTTGAACTCCGCGTTCAGAACCAGAGCGACGACGAGGCCTAGCACGGTTTCGAAGCTGACAGAGAGGATGGTGAATTTGAGTGTGTTGAGAACCGCGCCCCACCATGCGGGATCGGCAAGAAGGCCGCGATAGATGGTGCGGCCGCTGCTGAGCGTGATCCAGGTGAGATAGTTCTTGAGGCCGACGAATTGCGCACCCTCCAGATTGGTCAGCGAAGCGTCGGTGAGGCTGAACCACACGGTGCGCACCAGCGGCCAGCCGGCCACCAGCGCCAGCACCAGAAATGTGGGGGCAAGGAACAGCCAGGCGGATTTCAGGCGTTCCGATTGCAGGTCGGAGCTGGCGCCGGATGCCGCGACCGGTTTTTGAAGGGCGATGTCGTTCATGGGGATATCTCGCGGTTGGGGCGCGGAAGGCGATCAGGCGAGACCGCCGCCCGCGCGGGCCGGACTACCAGCCGTTGCCTTTGAGATCGGTCAGTTCAACCTCGAGAAGTTCGAGATTCTCAGCCGCCGTGCCGTTGCCGGAGAGCGTGTTGTGCACGGCGCCCCAGAACTTGGCGGAAACTTCGTTATATTTCACCTTCGCCGCGGCGGAGGGACGCGGAACGGCGGTCTGGAAGATTGGTTTCCATGTCGGCATGAAGGGCTGCGCGTCGGCGACATCCTTGTCATCGTAAAGGGATGCGATCGTCGGCATGTTGGAGAGCTGGATCGCGCGCATCTTCTGGGTATCTTTCGACGCCAGGAATTTCACCAGCTGAATGGCCGCTTCCTGATCGTCGGAATATTTCGAAACGGCGAGGTTCCAGCCGCCGAGTGTCGAGGCAGGGGCCTCGCCTTCCGCACCGGCGGGCAGCGGGGTGACGCCAAACTTGCCCTTGATGGCGCTGTCGTCGCCATTGCCCAGTGCATAGGCATAGGGCCAGTTGCGCATGAAGACGGAATTGCCGGTCTGCCAGACGCCGCGCGCTTCTTCTTCCTTGTAAGCAAGCACGCCCTGCGGCGCGATGGTGCCGACCCAGCCCTTGGCGGTTTCGATGGCGGCCGCGGCTTTTTCATTGTTCACGGAGATATCGCCGTTGGTCTCGACGATATGGCCGCCACCGGCAGAGGCGATCCATTCCAACGCGTTGCAGGTCAGGCCTTCATAGGCGCTGCCCTGGAAAACGAAGCCCCAGAGGTCCTTCTGGCCAGCCTCGCGCTCCTTGTCCTGGATTTCCTTGGCGGTCTCGCTCAGTTCCTTCCAGGTTTTCGGCGGTTGTTTGCCGTATTTTTCCAGAAGGTCCTTGCGATAGAAAAGCGCTGGCGCGTCGGTGAACATCGGCATGGCGACGAGCTTGCCGTCTACCGTCTGCGAAGCGACGATGGAGGGGAAATGATCGCCGATGACATCTTTCGTCGCTGCGGTCAGATCCACGAACTGGTCGGCCAGCTGCGGCGCCCAGATCACGTCCGTTTGGTAGACGTCGACATCCTTGTTGCCGGCGGCAAGCCACAGCCGGTACTGGCTGAACTGTTCGCTGGACGATGACGGCATGGTGACGAGATTGACCTTGTGACCGGTTTCTTTTTCGAAGGCGGCGATCCGCTCCTTGAAAAATGCGATGTTTTTGCCGGTCGAGTTGGCGGCGATCGAAAGTTCGGCCGCCTGAGCCGAAACGGCGCCGCAAAATACGGTTCCGCACAGGAACAAAGTCTTCAGGGAAATATTCATTGTCAAACTCCTCCGTTGACGCTTCCGATTATCCTCAAAATTGAAAGCGCTTTTGACTGATGCGAGGCTCTCAAAAGCCAAGCGATCTGTCAATACTCTTTCTATTTTCCCGGAAATCGGCTGATTTAGTCTGTAATTTTCGGCGTTTGCCTTTGGGAATGATCAACTGTAAGGTTTCAGGTGAAGGAAAATTGAAATCGTTTTCAATTTTTGTCGGCTTGAAAAATCCGCGGCGGCAACGCATGCAGGGGCAAATTGGCAAAAAATTATGAAGCTCAAGGAATTCGCAGAGAAAGTCGGGCTTTCGCCCACCACCGTCAGCCGGGCGCTGGGCGGCTACCCCGAGGTGCGCGAGGAAACGCGCCAGCGGGTGATGGAGGCTGCGCTGAAATATGGCTACCGGCCGAATGCCAACGCCGTGAGGCTTGCAACGGGCAGGGCCGGCGCCATCGGCGTTGTCATGGGTCGTTCAGGCGGCGGGCATTTCTTTTCGGAATTCATGGGCGGCATGGCGACACGGCTGGAAAATGAGGAGACCGACATCCTCGTCAGTGTCACGGTCGACAATAATATTGACGAGGAACTGGCGATTTTCAGCCGGCTTGCGGCGAGCGGCCGGGTGGATGGCATCATCGTGCATTCGCCGCGCCCGGAGGATGAGCGCATTGCGCTGCTCAACCGGCTGGGTGTGCCCTTTATCGTGCACGGCCGCTCAAAAACGCCTTTCGAACATGCCTGGCTCGATATCGACAATCACGATGTGACCTATCGTCCGACAATCCATTTTCTGGAGCGCGGACACAGGCGTATCGCCCTTATCAATGGTCCGGTTGGCCGCACTTTCGTGCAGGACCGCGAGCAGGGTTTTCGGAAGGCGCTGGCGACCCACGGCATTACGCCCGATCCGCGGTTCATGATGAGTGAGCATTTCAGCGAGGAGGCGGCCTTCCGTTTCGCCCGCTCGCTTCTGGAGCAGACGCCGCGCCCGACGGCCTTCGTGGCAGGCGCGATGATGACGGCGCAGGGTGTCTATCGCGCGGCCACGCAGATGGGGCTGACGATCGGCAAGGATGTCTCCGTCATCGCCCATGACGACGTTTTTCCTTACCTCACGCCGGAAAGCATGATGCCGCCGCTTTCCACCACTCGCTCGCCCATGCGCATGGCGGGGATGCGGGTGACGGACCTGCTTTTGCAGATCATCGGCGGTCGCCCCGTCAGCGAGGTTCAGGAATTGTGGCCGGTCGAACTGATCTTGCGGGAGTCGGTCAGTCCGGCCTGAGCCTGGTGCCATAGCTCACTGATTCCACTCCATTTTGTGAACGTCGTTTGATGACGTTCGCCTTTCGTCATCTATACGTCCGCGTCGTCTCATGTATAATCGGAACAGTCACGGGCGTTATGGAACAGGGCCCGGGCCGGCGCGTTGAGAGGACGTGTCGAAGGAGGTGGACGGATGTTTGAATTTCTAAAGCTGCAACAGCAGACTGTGATCGATGACGTCGAGGCGACCGGCACCTATGCCGATGCGTTGCTCAATGTTCCAAGCCGGGAATTGACCCGCTCGACCGCTCGCGAACATGGTCACGAGGCCCATTCCCGCGACTATTGTGAAAATCGCGACGTTTCCCGCAGCGCGCTGGGTTTCGCCTGAGCCGGCGCAAAAAACCTCATTAAAACGGAACGGACGGGCCGTCTCCGCGTTTTCCCTGTACGACCCGCGGGGCGGCGCAACCTGACCGAAGGGACCTGACCGGCATTTGACCGATGGGCGAATTGGGTCTTGCGCCGCCTGACTTATTTAAGCGCGAAGGCGCTGTCCCATGCTATAAAACTGCTGCTTGTGTCCACGGTGGCAAAGCTTGGTTATCAGGAGGCCGCCATGCCAGCCGTTCCCGTCGAACCCTATCCCGAACCGCCTATGCCTGTGCCGCCGCAGCCGGATATACCGCCGGTAGAAGAACCGGAACCTGACCGGTTGCCGGACGAGGCGCCGATTCCCAACCCCGACGAAAATGACGAGCCGCCGAGGGTGCTCTCGCCTTTCACACCTTTCAATTCTCGAATTTCTTGCTGACGAAAGCCGAGCCTTTTAGCCCGAAGCGCCACGGATATTCCGTCGCGCGGCTGATGCCGATTCGTCTGCCGCTGGTAACGGCGGTGGCTTCTTTCGGCAACTGCAGGAAAAAAGGCGCTGCGTCCAACGGCGCGCCGTCCATCTCCCCAGTAATAGCCAGCGCCTGACAGAGTCTACCCGGACCAGAACAGAGAAGTTTCGGCTTGTCAGTTCCCCTTCGCAGTTTCATTATGTCTATGCCGGTCATGGGTTCGATGGCGCGCAGAAGTACGGCGGAACCGGGGGCGCAGACAAAGTTGGCGCACCAGTGAATACCATAGGACCGGTAGACATAAAGACGGCCGGCCGGGCCGAACATCGCGCTGTTGCGCGGCGTCTGCCCGTTGAAGCTGTGGGATGCCGGGTCGTCCGGATGATAGGCCTCTGTCTCCACGATGATGCCGCCGGTATCGCCAATGCGGAACTCCGCGCCGATGAGGGCGCGGGCGACATCCACCGCATCGCGCAGGAAGAAAGGCTCCTGCATTTCCGGGCCAAAGGCCTGATTCATCTGGAACCCTTCCGCTCTGCCATCGTTGTGAATTCAGGATTTAACCGTTTTCCAGCATCGGATTCGTATCGGTGCTTCCCCAGCCGGAGGGCATGTCATGCAACTTTCCACGACCTATGTAAAACGCAATAACGGGGTTATCTCCGTCGAGTTCGTCGGCAGCGACGGCGATCAGGTCTCGGTCCGCCTCGCCGACGGTCTTGAAGGGATCGACGATGCCGAGGCCATCAAGCGGGCGAGCGCTGTGATGGTGCAACTGACCGCCTTCGGAACGCGCCATGGTGCGGATGCGCCTTCGCAATTTTCCGCTCTAGGTACGGCGCAGGATGAAGCTCCGCACGGACAGGCGAGCGCTCGCACATCGAAGGATCGCGACATTCTGGAGGAGGAGTTGGAAGAGGGACTGGAAGACAGTTTCCCGGCGAGTGATCCCGTCTCGGCAACGGTCACCTCCATTGCTTCGCGAAAAGGAGGGCAGTGACATTGGTTGTTCGCAAAGTTGCACTGGTGACCGGCGCTGGCTCCGGCATCGGGCGCGCCGCCGCCCTTCATCTGTCGGCGCAGGGCTTCTCGGTCGGTCTGTTGGGCCGCACGGAATCGGAATTGAACAATGTCGCGCGCGAAATAGGAACCGAATCCGGTTCTTCGAAAGTGCTCATGGCCGATGTGGCGGATGAGGGGGCCATGCGTCACGCGGTCGCAGCGCTGGTTGAGGATTTCGGCCGGCTTGATGTCGTGGTGGCCAATGCTGGCGTCAATGGTGTCTGGGCGCCCATCGATGAGCTGAAACCGTCCGAATGGGACGATACGATCCGCATCAACCTGCGCGGCACCTATCTGACCGTCCATACCAGCGTGCCGCATCTGAAAGCGGCCGGCGGCGGATCCATCGTTATCATTTCGTCGATCAATGGCACCCGAACCTTCACATCGCCCGGTGCTACGGCCTATTCCGTGACGAAGGCCGGGCAACTCGCCATGGCGCAGCAACTGGCGCTGGAGCTGGGGCGCCACCGTATTTGCGTCAATGCGGTGTGTCCGGGCGAAATCGAAACGGCAATCGATGAGAATACCGATATACGCGGGCGGGAAAAAACGGAGGTTCCAGTTCGTTTCCCGGCTGGGGATATTCCGGTAACCGGCGGCGTGGCCGGAACGAGCGACGACGTCGCCGCGTTGATCGGTTTCCTGGCGTCGGATGCGTCCCGCCACATTACCGGCACGCCGGTTTGGATCGATGGCGGCCAAGGGCTGCTCCGATAATCTGCAGCCTTTAAGCTCAACGCCAGCGGCATCACAGGCTTGTGTCTTTATGATTAACGAATGGGTAACGTCTGTTCACGAGACTTTGTCCATGGGCGAGGTTGCCGTGTTGTGGCCACCTTCGATAGTTAAGCGTCTGCCGGAAAGGCGGGCAAATCAGGCGGGCAAAACGATCCATGGGCATGCAGGCAATGCTGGATTTCGCGGTTGCGGGGTTGCGGCAAAAGGTAAGGGCAGGGGCAAGAATGGCTGCGATCGTTGCGATCGGCGGCGGCCTTGCCGCGTGCACTTCCATGGGGCTCGATAGCGTCAAGAAAGACCCGCCGAAACTGTCGTCCAAGATGATGGCGCAGATGTCGGCCAAGAGCATGCGCCCGGAAAGTCCTGTCCTCGTTCGCATTTTCAAGCAGGAAAGCGAGCTTGAGGTCTGGAAGATCGACAAGACCGGAAATTACGCTCTGCTCAAGGCTTATCCCATGTGCCGCTGGTCCGGAAAACTCGGCCCCAAGATGAAGTCGGGCGACCGGCAGGCGCCGGAAGGTTTTTATCATGTTTCGGCCGGCATGTTGAACCCGAACTCACAATATTATGTCTCCTTCAATCTCGGTTATCCTAACCGGCTGGAATCGGCGCTCGGTTACACCGGTGAGGCGCTGATGGTGCATGGCGCCTGCTCGTCTTCCGGCTGCTACGCCATGACGGATGCCCAGGTTGGTGAGATTTATGCCATCGTCGCGCGTGCGCTCCAGGGCGGACAGGACCGCTTTCAGGTGCAGGCCTATCCCTTCCGTATGACCGCAAGGAACATGGCGGCGCATCGGGACGACCCCAACATGCCGTTCTGGAAGACGCTGAAGGAAGGCTACGATTATTTCGAGGTAACGCGCAGGCAGCCCAAGGTTTCCGTCTGCGGCCGCCGTTATGTTTTCAACAGTGAATTCGCCGAAGGCGAACCTGCCGATCCGTTGGCGGCCTGCCCTCCGGCGATCAACCAGCAGGATCCGCTGGTGGCGTCGAAACTGGCCGAAGAGCAACAAAAGCTTGCCGCTGCCATGAGCGACGGAACTTCCGCCCCGCTCAGCGCGTATGTCGACGGCGGCATGCATCCAAGCTTCCGAGCCATTTTGAAATCCAGCGGCGCCAAGGCCATGGCGTCGCGGGTTTCCGGCACGAAGTATCCTATAAGCCGCCCCGAGGCGGCGCTGGCAGATCCCTTTGCCGGCGTGAGATGACGTAAATGAGGTTTTTCAATTGAATAAGACGATGACGACCCGGCGGGGTTTCCTGCTTGGAGCAGGTGGTGTGGCGCTTGCCGGCCTTGCGGGCTGCAACACGACGACGCGTGAGGCAGCGAGGCCTGCGCCGCCCGCTGACGACCCGATGTACGCCATGATGTATGGCCCCAAGCCGGACGAACAGTTCCCGCTGCCCGAGATTCCCTATAAGCGGATTCCGCGTCAGTTCCTGCGGCAAATGGTGGCAAACCCGACGGGTGAGCGCCCCGGCGTCATCGTGGTCGATACGGCCAATCATTTCCTCTATCTCACCTATGAGAACAATCAGGCCATGCGTTACGGCGTCGGTCTTGGCCGCGCGGGCTTTGAATGGTCCGGCCGCGGCGTCATTCAGTACAAGCGGCAATGGCCGCGCTGGACGCCACCCGATGAGATGATAGCGCGCCAGCCGGAGCTGGAACCCTATAGCAGCCGCAACGGCGGCATGGAGCCGGGCCTCAAGAACCCTCTCGGCGCGCGTGCGCTCTATATCTTCAAGGATGGCAAGGATACGATCTACCGCCTGCACGGTTCGCCGGAATGGTGGACCATCGGCAAGTCGGTATCCTCAGGCTGCGTGCGCCTGCTGAACCAGGATATCATCGATCTTTATAACCGCGTACCCGACGGGACACCGATCGTGGTGACGGCGCTCGGCCCCGCACAACAGGGCGTGCCGATTAGCCAGGACGGTGTGCCCGTAGCGCAATATGGTAACGGCGTGATCGGCGACGGCCTGTCGCAACCGACACAGACCTATTGACAAGGCACAAAAAGGGCCGCGCTTCGAAGCGCGGCCCTTTTTTGTTTGCATGTTTCTTACTGCGCGCGCTTCAGCGCATCGCCGAGGATGGAGACGATATCGTCGAAATGGGATTTTTCGGCGATCAGCGGCGGTGAAAGGGCGATGATGTCGCCGGTGACGCGAATGAGCAGGCCGCGCTCGAAGCAATCCACGAAGACGTCATAGGCGCGTGCGCCGGCAGCACCGTCGCGCGATTGCAGCTCGATGCCGGCGATGAAGCCGATGGTGCGGATGTCGATGACATTGGGCAAGCCTTTCAGGGAATGGATGGCGTCGTGCCAGACATCCTGCAATTCGGCCGCGCGTGTGAAGAGACCCTCGTCGCGGTAGATGTCGAGCGTCGCGATGCCTGCGGCGCAGGCGACGGGGTGGCCGGAATAGGTATAGCCGTGGAAGAGCTCGATCTGGTTTTCCGGCCCATGCATCAGCGCATCATGCACCTTGCGGCTGGTGAAGACCGCACCCATGGGGATCGCGCCATTGGTCAGACCCTTGGCAGCGGTGACGATATCTGGGGTAACACCGAAATAGTTGCTGGCGAAAGTGGAGCCCATGCGGCCGAAACCGGTGATGACCTCATCGAAAATCAGCAGGATGCCGTGCTTGTCACAGATCGCACGCAGGCGCTCCAGATAACCCTTCGGCGGCACCAGCACGCCGGTGGAGCCGGCTACCGGTTCAACGATGCAGGCGGCGATGGTTTCCGCGCCATGCAGGGCGACCAGCCGTTCCAGATCGTCCGCAAGCTCGGCCCCATGCTCGGGTTGGCCCTTGACGAAGCTGTTCTTGGCCGGATCATGCGTGTGGCGCAGATGATCTGCAGGGATTTGCGGGAAAACGCGGCGGTTGTTGACCAAGCCGCCCACGGAGATGCCGCCGAAGCCGACGCCATGATAGCCGCGTTCACGGCCAATCAGGCGGCTGCGCGTGCCCTGACCGACGGCGCGCTGATAGGCGATGGCGATCTTCAGCGCCGTATCGACCGATTCAGAACCCGAGCCGGTGTAGAACACGCGGTCGAGCTTTGCGCCTTCCGGGCCGGGGGCGATTTCAGCCAGCCGTTCGGCGAATTCGAAGGCGACGGGATGGCCCATCTGGAAGGAGGGCGCATAATCCATGGTCGAAAGCTGGTGCTTTACGGCCGACGCGATCTGCTGGCGGCCGTGGCCGGCATTGACGCACCAAAGGCCAGCCGTTCCGTCGAGAACCTGGCGGCCGTCATTGCTGGTGTAATACATGCCTTCGGCGCTTGTCAGCAGGCGGGGATTGGCCTTGAACTGCCGGTTGGCGGTAAACGGCATCCAGTAGCTGTCAAGCGAGGTGGAATTGGATCGGTTCGGATTGTCCATGGTGATCTCCTGTTCGTTGCCGGTGATTGAAAGCTATTTTCTCGACTGAACAAGCCCTTTTCTGTCTTTGGCCAAGCCATTGAAAATGCTATAGGCTTAGACGCGGATTTTCGTTATTTCGAACAAGGGCAACGGGGGCTCAGGCATGTCGGTGGATATAGGCGGGCGTTTGCGCCATTTGCGGCTGCGCCATAATATTTCCCAGAGGGAACTGGCAAGGCGTGCCGGAGTCACCAATTCGACGATATCTCTGATTGAATCCAACACCTCCAACCCCTCCGTTGGCGCGTTGAAGCGCATTCTTGACGGCATACCGATCGGCCTTGCCGAGTTTTTCGCTTTCGAGCCGGAGACAAGCCGCAAGGCTTTCTACCGGGCGGATGAGCTGGTTGAAATCGGCAAAGGGTCGATCTCCTTTCGGCAGGTGGGTGAGAATGTCTTCGGCCGCAGCCTGCAGATCCTCAAGGAATGTTACCAGCCGGGGGCGGACACCGGCAAGGTGCCGTTGGTTCACGATGGCGAGGAGGGGGGCATCATCCTCTCCGGGCGTCTGGAAGTGACGGTCGATGAGGAAAGGCGGGTGCTGGGGCCGGGCGACGCCTATTATTTCGAAAGCCGCAGGCCGCACCGCTTCCGCTGCGTCGGCCCCGTGCCCTGTGAGGTCATCAGCGCCTGCACGCCACCGACCTTCTGATTCCCGCCATATCCGGTGGTTTGTGGCACCGGTGATAGGGTGAAATCCCGCCGGGCGAAGAAAAAACGCCACGAGCTACGGCAATTTTGCGTGGCTGCTATGACGGGAATGCGGTTCCTCGCCACGCTTTTGCCGTCTTTGCGCCCTCCTTGCGATTTTTCCATCGCTTTTTATTGGCGTAGCGACAATGACGGGCAAAAAATCCCGGCCAATATGTCAAATTTTATATGCATTGCCAAAATCTTGCTGCGATGCAAAAAACTTTAATAGTCTTTTCGAGAGATGCCTTTTCTTGGCGTTCCTGTCCCATCTGCGCAAGTCATAAGAAACATATAAGAAAAGACCGCCGAAGGTCCAAAACCCAATACATGGCGCGGCACTACCCATGCTCTCAACACATGGCCATCGGCGCATTTGTTGCTTTTTTATGCAACCGTTAATATTGCTCGGACGTTGATCGGCCGTTCGCGCAAGAAATCGCATAGACGGTTATGGCCAATGTGCCTTACAAAAAATCCATTAGCATCAAATTCCGAACACAGACTTGTTATCTCCTTTAGACGGAAAGACGCGCCTCCGGGCACCGACCAATCGCAAAACATAAATGGAGTTCTCTCTATGAAGTCCGCGACCCAATCGGCTGAACAGACACTCAGCAGCTCCGAAGATTTCGATGTCAGTTTCCCTATCGGGGGCATCGCAAAACGCAGCTTCGATATGACATCGGCTGCGCTTGCGCTGCTCATCTTCAGCCCGATATTCCTGTTGATCGCCGTGCTGGTGAAGTTGTCCGATCCCGGCCCGATCTTTTATGGTCACCGGCGTGTGGGGCATAATGGCCGCTACTTCCATTGCCTGAAATTCAGGACGATGGCGATGAACGGTGATGAGATTCTCCGGCAATATCTTGCGGCCAATCCGGAAGCGGCCGAAGAATGGCGCGCCACCCGCAAGCTCAAGAACGACCCGCGGGTTACTGCCGTCGGCGCCGTGTTGCGCAAGCTCTCGCTCGACGAACTGCCGCAGCTTCTCAACATCATCCGCGGCGAAATGAGCGTGGTTGGCCCACGCCCGGTCGTCGATGAAGAACTGAGTTATTATGAGAGCGCCGCCGCTTATTATCTCAGCACCCGCCCGGGCCTGACCGGCCTGTGGCAGATCAGCGGCCGCAACGACGTATCCTACAAGACACGCGTCGCTTTCGACACGCACTATGTGCAGAACTGGTCGATGCGTCAGGATGTCTTCATCATCGTCAAGACCATACCCGCCGTGTGCCTTTCACGCGGAAGCTACTGAAAACCGATATTGAGTTCGGCTTTATCGATCTTCGTTTCGACACGCACCCCGACCGGGATCCCAAGTCCGGTCTTTGGGTGCGTCATTGGTGCTAATCATACCGGCCGCTTTTCGCGGCGCTGCGCAGACGGCCCTGCCCAGTTGCGCGACGGCCGGCTCGCCCGTGTGGCGATCCGCTAACAGGGAGTTTCCCGATGAACGGCTTGTCTGCCGCCCGCCGCCCGTTTGTGGCCTTCGTATTTGCCGCTTCCGTCGCCCTTTCCGCGCCGCTCTCCGCCATGGCTGCGGATGGCGCCCAATATAAGCTCGGTACCGCTGACAAGCTGCGTATCCGCGTTGCCGAATGGCAGCCGGCGGATGGCAGCATCCGCAACTGGGATGTGATCAACGGTGATTATTCCGTCGGTCCGTCGGGGGCGCTGTCTCTGCCTTTCATCGGCCAACTGGATGTTGCGGGCAAGACCCCATCGGAGGTCAGCGAAGAGATTGGAGCCCAGCTTCAGAGCAAGTTCGCCCTTCGCAACCTGCCTTCGGCCTCCGTCGAAATCGCGCAGTTCCGGCCGATCTTCTTGAGCGGCGATGTGCAGACGCCGGGTGAATATCCCTATGCCGCCAATCTCACGGTGCTGAAGGCGGTCAGCCTTGCCGGGGGGCTGCGGCGCTCGGATGCCGGGCAGCGCTTTGCCCGCGACTTCATCAATGCCCGCGGTGACGCAGCCGTCTATGACAATCAGCGCGCAAGGCTGCTTGCCCGTCAGGCGCGGCTGATTGCCGAGGTCAAGGGTGACGCGACCATCGCCAAGACGCCTGAAATGGAAAAGATCGGCGATATCGACCTGCTGCTGGCCAGCGAAAGCGCGCTGATGAAATCGCGCACCGAACGTTACACCCTGCAACTCAAGGCGCTAACGGACCTCCACGCCCTTCTGGAGAGCGAAGTCGAATCCCTGAAGAAGAAATCGGAAACGCAGAACCGTCAGCTCCAGCTTGCCAACGAGGACCGCGACCGCGTCAACCGGCTGAACGAGCAGGGGCTTGCGCTGTCGCAACGGCGCATTTCTGCGGAAGAACGCGCCGCGGAAGTGGAATCCAACCTGCTCGATATCGATACGCAGTCGCTGCGCGCCAAACAGGATATCAACAAGGCGACCCAGGACGAGATCAACCTGCGCAACGACTGGGTGGCGCAGCGCTCCAAGGAACTGCAGGACACGGAAGCGGAACTGGACAAGCTTAACCTGCAGCTGACCACCAGCCGCGAATTGATGTCGGAAGCGTTGGCGCAATCGGCAGAAGCGATCCGTTTCGATCCGTCGGGCAAGTCCGCGACGATCAGCTATGTCGTGGTGCGTGAGGAAAACGGCAAGCCGAAGGAGCTGAAAGTGGATGAAAACGCCATGCTCCAGCCCGGCGATGTCATCAAGGTCTCATCTGAAATCCTGATGCAGTGAGGTTTTTATGCGGATCGCCAAATCGGCGCTGATCGATCCCGAACTTAATGAAATTTACGGAATGGCGGCGGTTGCGCTGTCATTCTTCGTCTTCGCTTACTCGTCGCGTTTCGGGCAAATCTCGGTTCTGGCCTATTATGGCATGTGGCTGCCGCTGGTGGTGGTCGATTATCGGCGCGTGCTCGGCAATTATCCGCGCTATCTCTGGATATTCGCCTTCGGCACATTGACGGTTCTGTCCAGTTTCTGGTCGGAAGCGGCGTCGGTGACCATGCGTGCCTCCATCCAGTATATGACGCATATCGTCTGCGCGCTGATCGCCATGCGGGTGATCTCGATCGGGACGCTGACGCGCGGTGCGCTGATCGGCATCGCCGTCGTTCTGCTCTATTCGCTGCTGTTCGGCATTTATCTCTTCGATGCGCTGGATGGCACCTATAGTTTCGTTGGCGCTTTCTCTTCCAAGAACCAGCTCGGCTTTTATGCCTCGCTCGGCGTCATTTTTGCCGCCGCATCGGTGCTGGTGCTCAAGCAAAGGGGCATCTGGTTGCCGATTGCCGGCGTCACCGGGCTCCTGTCGGCCTATAGCCTCCTTGCGTCCCAATCGGCCACATCCACTATTACCACGGCGGCGGTGGTCGCGCTCATCATCGGCTTCATTCCCATCGGCATGCTTTCGCCGGCGAACCGAAAGATGACGTTTTTTGTGCTCGGTGGTCTCGGCGCATTGCTGGCGGTCGCTTCCCTGCAATTCGGCCTGCTGGACGCCATTCTCGGCATTTTCGGCAAGGATTCGACGTTGACCGGCCGAACCTACCTCTGGCAGCAGGGCATCGAGGCAGCGAAACAGACGCCGATCCTCGGCGTCGGTTATCAGGGATTCTGGGTTGCGGGTTTTCCCGATGCCGAACGGTTGTGGAACGATTTCTTCATTACCGGCCGCAGCGGCTTTCATTTCCATAATACCTACATCGAGACCGTGGTGGAAAACGGCTTTGTCGGCATGCTGCTGCTTGGCATGGTGCTTTATGGCACTTTGCTCGGGCATCTGCGCTCGGTGCTGATGCGCAAGAGCGATCCGCAGGGCGTCATCCTGTTTGCGATCTGCGCCCTGTTTGTCGTGCGTTCCTTCGTAGAGATCGACATCATCTTCCCCTACCAGATAGGCTCGTTCCTGCTTTATTTCGCGGCCGGGAAACTATGTCTTCCGGCAAGGGTTTCTGAGGGGAGCGAGCAACACCCGGCAATCGGAATGCGGTTGCAAACGAGAGCCTAGAGATAATCCGCCGAGACATGCGGACTGGCGTGGATGAAACTCCACATGTCCTTGCTGACATCGACGATGTCGGCGATCGATTTCTCCAGCTGCCCGATTTCTTTCTCGTCCATGCGCTCCACCTTCCCGTAGCGCACCTGACTGTCATCCTCCACCAGCCGCATGAGTTGCGTGCTGGCGATCTCGCCTTTTTCATCGAAGGAATAGATGCAGTGATTATATTTGTTGCGCGTCTTCGCTTCCTTCTTCAGCCGCGCCATGATGGAGAGTATGGTCTTGCGGTCCTTTGCATCGGTGGAAGGAAGCTTCGCCAGGCGCTCGATCAGATCCATGCGCGCCCGTGTGGTGTTAAGCGTCAGGAACACGACGATTGCCGCTTCCTTCTCCACTTTCAGGAGATGGACGATCAGATAGATCATCAGGCTTTCCGTGTTGGTCCACACGTAATTCAGCCTGCCGACCAGCAGCAATACATCCGACATCGCCGCCATGCCCGCTTCCCCCACCCCAAAAGAATTATACGGGCATTATATGCCGACAGGGGCTGGATTGACAGTGTAAATCCCTGTTATTTCTTCATCTTTCCTTGAAAGCGCGGGACATGCTTTCGGAGATCGGTTTGGTCAGATATTCGAAGAAGGTACGCTCCGAGGTCTGGATCAGCACGTCGGCCGGCATGCCGGGCACGGGATGGAAATTATGGACCTTGGCGATCTCTTCGTCGGGTATCTGGACGCGCACGATATAGACGTCCTTGACCTGAAGGCCGGCATTTTCCTCGATACTGTCGGCTGAAACGTAAAAGACCTTGCCGTTCAGAACTGGCGTGGTGCGGCGGTTGAGCGCTGAGAGGCGGATTGCGGCGGTCTGCCCTTCATGCAGCTGGTCGATGGAGGTTCTGAGCACCTGTGCCTCGAGAATGAGGGGAACATGGGCGGGCAGGATTTCCATGATCGGCTTGCCTGTCGTGATGACGCCCCCAGGCGTGTGATAATAGGCGCGCACCACGGTGCCGTTGACGGGGGAGCGGATGATGGTGCGTTCCAGCACTTCAGCCGCGCCGCGCACCTGTTCGCGTACGCTGTCGAGATCGGATTCGGCGGTTTCCAGCGCATCGAGTGCCGCCTGCTTGTTGGCGTTGACGGCAATGACCGCTTCCTGCCGGAACTTGGCGATTTCCGCCTCGCTCTGGTTCATCTCGCCGCTCAGCCGGGCGATATCGCCCATGGCGTCGGCGATGGCGCGCTCCAGCGCCAGCATGTCGGTCTTGCGGATGACGCCGTCCTTGGCGAGCCGTTCCTTGGAGTCGCGCTCCTGTGTCAAAAGCGCCAATTGCCGGTCGAAGGATTGTTTTTGGCCTTCATACCCCGCATAGCGGAACTCCAGCGACTTGATGTTCTTGTCGATAAGGTTCAGCTGCTCTTCCAGCTTGATGAGCTTGCTGTGGAACACGATGTTCTGGCTCTGGATGATGGAAGTGATATCCGGATCGCCGGCTTCCTTCATGACGATATCGGGCACCTTGAAGCTTCTTGCGCCCTGGGCCTCGGCGCGTAGGCGCACCACGATGGTTTCGAGGCGAAGCCGCCGCAGTTGCAGCATGCGCTCGTTGGCAAGCGCCGTCGTCTTGTCCAGCGTCAGAAGGACATCGCCTTCCTTGACCGTGTCGCCTTCGCTGACCATCATTTCCTTGATGATACCGCCTTCCAGATGCTGCACCACCTTGTTGTTGCCGGTGGCGACGAAACTGCCCTGCGCGATGATGGCGGAAGAGAGCGGTGCGGTGCCGGCCCAGAATCCGAAGCCGCCGAACGAGGCGAGCAGCATGGCAAGGCCGATCGAACTGTGCAGGCGGATCGAGCGCGGCACCTCGCTGTACCACTCCAGCTGGCCCTGGGGTTTGACTTCGGCAATGGTGGTTTTCTTTTTGAACATGACGGTCCTCAACCCTCGATTTGCGGGGACTGGTTAGCCTGGCGGCCATTGCCGGAAAGCGCCTTCAGCACGTCCATCCTTTCGCCGAACATGGCGACCGATCCGTCTTTCAGCACCATGATCTTGTCGACGCATTGAAGCAGCGCCGGCCGCTGGGTGATAGTGACGGTGGTGATGCCCTGTCTTTTGGCGTGCAGCAGCGCCTTGGCCAGCGCCTGTTCGCCCTGTGTATCCAGATTGGAGTTCGGCTCATCCAGAACCACGAATTTGGGATCGCCGAAGAAGGCGCGGGCAAGTGCGATACGCTGTTTCTGGCCGCCTGAAAGCGGCGCGCCATCGGCGGCGACCACGGTCTCATAACCCTGTGGGAAACCGGCGATCAGTTCGTGCACATCCGCCAGTACTGCGGCCTCGTAAATCTGCCGATCTTCGACATCGTCGCGCATGCGGCAGATGTTGGCCTTGATGGTGCCGGGGAAAAGCTGCACATCCTGCGGCAGGTAACCGATGCTTTCACCGAATTGCCGCTGGTCCCAGTTACGCAAATCCATGAGGTCGAGGCGCACATTGCCTGACGTGGGCAGGATGGAGCCGACCAGCATCTTGCCGAGCGTCGTCTTGCCGGAGCCGGAATTGCCGATGATGGCGAGCGATTCCCCTTTTTTCAGCGAAAAGGAAATGCCGTTCAAGATCACCTTCTTCTGCGGCGGCGGTACGAAGAGGATGCGCTCGACGTCGAGACGCCCTTCCGGGTTGGGCAGGCGCAGGCGCGGGAAATTTAGCGGCGAATTGACGAGAAGCTGTTTGATGCGGCCATAGGAGGCGGCAGATTTGTTGAACTGGTGCCAGCCTTCGATCGCGCCCTCGATGGGCGCCAGCGCGCGGCCGGAAATGATGGAGGCCGCGATCACCATGCCGCCGGTCAGTTCGCCGGATAGCGACAGATGCGCGCCCCAGCCGAGCAGAGCCACCTGGGTGATCATGCGCGCCGCCTTGGAGACGCCTGAGAACATGATGTTGCGATCTTGCGCCGCCACATGCGATTTCAGCGAACCGGCGGTTTCGCGGCCCCACATCTTCACCGCTTCGGGGATCATGGCGAGCGCATTGATGATCTGCGAATTGCGCGACATGGAATCGAGGTGGAAATTGGCGCGGCTGAGATAACCTGATGCTTCGGCGAACTGTCTCGCAGTGAAGCGCTGGTTCAGCCAGGCGATGGTGAACAGCACGGCGCAACAAACCATGATGATGATGCCGAGATGCGGATGGACGAGATAGACCACCACGATGAAGAGCGGCATCAATGGCGCGTCGAGAAAGGCGATGAGCGTACCTGAGGTAAGGAAGGCGCGCAATTGCTGCAGATCTTGCAGGGTCTGATAGTCCTTGCCGTTGCCATGCAGGGAGGCGCGGGCGGCGGCGGACAGGATCGGCGCGCCCAGCTGCACCTCGAGTTCGACGGCGGTGCGCATCAGGATGAAGCGGCGGATGGCGTCCATGAAGGCCTGCAGCAGAACCGCGCCAATGACGGCGACAGTCAGCATCACCAACGTATCCATCGAGCGGCTGGTCAGAACCCGGTCGGAAATCTGGAACAGATAGAGCGGGATGGAGAGCAGCAGGATGTTGATGGCGACCGTGAACAGCATCACCACCACCATGTTACGCCGCACGGCGGCGATGCCCTTGGCAAGGCTTGCGGCGAAATTGATCGGCTCGCTGCGTTTGTGAAAACCGCTCTGGCTTCCACCGCCGCCGCCGCCACCACCGCCACCACCGCCATTGTCCGTCGGCTCCTTGCCGCCGCCGCCCGTCACCGGCCGGCGTTCGTTTTCACGGAGCGGCCCGTCATTATTGTCGATGGTCTTGACGAAAGGCAGGTCGCCATTGTCGATCTTGGCCTGTGGTTCCGGCGGGGAGGCGGGTTGCCGGTCCCGTTGCGGTGCCGGCCTTTCCGGGGGAACATCCCGCAACTCTTCCGCCTGCTCCGTTTTTGCATGCGGTTGGGAGAGAACTTGTGGGGAGGCGGTCTGTGCAGGGGTGGAAACTTCTTTCGCCGTCTGTTCCGCGCCGGATAATTGGCGAAGGTTTTCGACGGCTTCATTGATTGCTGAAATACAGGCGTCCGTCAGTTTGCTGTCTTCCGCGTCCTGATCCAGCGGCAAGTCCAGCGAGCGTCCGTCGGCAATGGTTTTTCTAGAAATATGATCCATTTTATATCGGTCCCCTCGGTGATCTCACGGTGTTTGCGGTTCGGCCGTGACGGGACGCGGTTATCGCCCCGCCAACCAAATCTACGCCGTCACCGCCTGCATGACGTCGGCCGAATGCCCGTTCGACCATGACAGGTCGTGACCGACATTGATGACGCCATTGGATTCGTTTTCGATGGTGGCGGGATCGTCGTGAAGAAAGGCGATGACCTCGTTCGCCAGTTGGCCTTGCTGGGGTTGCGACATGTCGTTTTCGATGATGCCGCCCTGTATCAGTATGGCATCGGAATAAACGCCGCCGGCGACATAGGTGGTGGAGCCGAAGCTGTCGTAGTCGATGATCTGCGCCAGATTGACGACGGCATTGCTGCCGGTGTCGACATGGATGGTGGCGTCCTCGTTATTTTCGGCGAGCTTGGCGGCCGCCTGCGTCACATCGTCGGAATCGCCCAGTACGCTCACCTGTTTTATGATGCTGATGTCATAAAGATTGCCGGTGATGTAGAGGACGTTCAGACCCTCATAGCCGACGAAATTGACGTCATGAGCAAGCGCATCCGGCATGTTGGGATCGCGCTCGTTGATGGCGTTCACCGTCTGGTTCATATAATCCGGCATGGTTTCGAAACGGTCGTTGCTGCCGACGTTGTGAATGGCGGCATCGTTCCACAGCAGGTTGTTGCCGGACTGGATGGTGGCGCCTGCCGGTGCATCGGGATTGGCGCGCGCCCAGTCATTGTCGTAGAGCACCGCCATCTGACTGATGATGTTCATGTCCAGCACATTGCCGCCGACGATGATCAGGTCGTATTGCATGCCGATGCCGAGGAAATTCGCAATGTTGAGCGCGGCGTTCCCACCTGTCAGCAGGTTTACGGTGGCGCCCGAGGTCGTTATCGTCAGCGTGTCGTTGTCGCTGACGAACTGGTATTGCTCGATCCAGTGCACGAAGGAAACGTCGCCTTCCAGCACGCTGACGCGCCAAGCGGTGGGAAATATCGGCGGTTCGCCGTTTTCCTGGCTGCTGTTCTCCGTGTTTTCCGCGCCCGGATAGACGCTGCGCTCGAAGCTGGCGATATTGAAGGCTGCCGTCGCTGCCTGATCTTCCGACCGCGTGAAAACGGAGTCGATCTCGTCCCGGTCGCTATAGATATAGGCCTGTGTGATCGCGTCGATCTGGTGATAGTCGCCCATGACGGCGGTTACCGACGTCATGACGCCGGTATTGACCAGCGTGGCGATGTTGGCGACGACATTGGCGCCTGCGGCGACATCGAGGCTGTTGCCGGCAGGGCTGTCCTCATGCAGCGAAACATCGCTCTTTTCCGGCTCTTCTGCCGGCTTGGCGATACCGCGATCAGGCATGTAGTCGTCGAGCATCGGCTTTTCGCTGGCTACCGAGCCGTTGATATAAAGCCCGTCGATGTCGTGGCCGGCGAGAACGAAATCCTGATCCGCGCCTGTGCCGAGCGACGTCGCGTCGTTTTCGCGGGCGTGAGCGATATAGTCGTGCGCAGATTTGGCCAGCGCCTGCAGGGCATCGTAATTGTCTGTGCGCTGGAAACCGGCAAAAGGCGTGAAGGTGGACGCCTCATTGTAGAACTCGACGGTGCGCGCGGTGACAAAGCTCGTATCGCGGGCCGCATAGGGGCCGTCCGTCATGTTCAGGTAGTCGTCGTCCTGAAGAATATTGACCTGCGCCACATGTGCGATAACCGAGCCGGGACCGGTGTGAACCACCAGTTCGTGCTCCTCCTCGAACGAAAGACGGCCGGGAAAACGGAAATGGGCGGCGGAAATATCGATAGGGACGGCATTTGCGAGCTGCTGCATGTCGTATTCGACCATGCGCGCGAAATGCGGCTGCAGATAATCGAAATCATAATAACCGGCGCGGTAGTTGACGCCGGGATCGTAGTCCTTGAGCGCAACATCGTAATTTTTGTCGAGCAGTTTTGCCGCCTCATCGTCCGGCAGACGGTCCGGATTTGAGTATGCCGGGCCTTCGCTGTAGTTGCTTCTTAGGCGCGCTTCCTCGATCACCGTGTCGAACAGGCCGATGAAATGCGCAATCATGTCCGAAATCTTGTCGATATGCATCGGAGGTCCCTCCCTGATCGCTGCGGCTGACGAGGAGGCGGGCGGCACACGTCTCAGAGGCGGTGCTTCGTTTTACCCAACCTGGTCGTTCAACCGCAAGCTGCACCGGCAGGTGCCGGTGCAGCTATTTTCTCGAGAGGCGCTCGTCAGGCGCTGGTATCCTCACCGACGTCAGATACATGCGAGTTACCGCCTGTGATCGTGACATCAACTGCGTTGGAGAGCATGTTGGCGCCCTGCACCAGTTCCAGATGGAAGCCGGAATTTGCAAGGATTGCCGATGCATCCGCAGTGCTGGTGCCTGCTGCGTCGTCGCCGGCCTTGAGGTCCCAACCCTTGCCGTCCATGCCTTCGGCGCCGTAGGCGTCACCGGCATTGGCGCTCAGGTGGTTTTCAGCGCCGCCGTTCTGCATCTTGACGTCGTAGGCGATATCCTGATCCGCCAGGTGGTTGGCCTGCACCATGCTGAAGCCGGTGTCGTTGCCGGCGCCGTTGAGCGAGCCGTTGAGGATATTGTCGACATCGAGGGTGAAGGAGAAGTCGTCACCCAGATTGAAGGTGAGATCTCCGCCGGCGACGCCGAGGTTGCCAACATCCTTGACGCCCATGATGTTGCCGAAGTCGTCATCAGACTTGTAGAAACTGTCTGCGGAGTTGAAGCTGTCGGAGGTCGTGGTGGTCTTGGTGGAGGTGTCGTTGTCGGAATAGGAGAACGTCTTGTTGTCCGTATCCGTGATTGTCTTCACATTGGTATCGTTGTCGCTGTACGACTTGCTTTCATAGCTCCAGTCGTAGTCGGTTTTGATATCAGTGCTGGTTTCGGTGCTTGTTTTGACGGTCGTGTCGTTGTCGCTATACGACTTGCTGTCATAGCTCCAGTCATAGTCGTTGTCGCGATTGTCACCGTTATTGGCGTCGACATCGATCTTGGCGTCAACATCCACGTTGGTGCTGTTGTCGCTGTTGTCGTTGTTGCGGTTTTCGCCGTTTGCGGTGCCGACATTGCTGTCATCGACCTTGGCGTCATTGGTCGAGGTGTTGGCAAAACCCTCGGAAAGCGCGCCGATCTTGGTGATATCGTCGTCGCTGCCAGATGCCTTGTGATCATAACCCATTTCGATTTCCTCCGAAAAAGCTCGGAGCAGCTTTCGAAATCCCTCTCATCTAAAACGGGATTTTTATCGCGCTTGCTCCAGGTAGCATGAAGATTGATGTTTTGCAGATGCACTCGGTACGCATCATCTGCGGTTCGGTATTGGCCCGTGAACGGGCTCTTTTCGTTCAGCCCTTGTGCGCTACTCGGTAAAAAGGCGCACAAATCCGTTCCTCGCTCCAGCAGGGAGCGCGGTGGCTTCGTCTTTTTGCTTGCATGTTTTCTTGAAAAGGGACCGGCGTTTTCAAACACACGTCAAGGCCGGAGGTGTCTTTCCATCGGCCGCCGTTCAGCGACGGTCAGACTGTGCCGCAGAAAAATTGCGCTTCCTAGATATCAATTCGGGCTAAACATATCGGCACTGTTACCCCGAATATATATGCCGCAGGGTTGTCCGGTGTGCCGCGTCGTAGGTTTGGCCGGAGATTAAGAGGGTTTCGGCGGGTAAAGAGGGCTCTTTGAAACCAGGGTTAATTGCGGGGGGAAATGATCTTTATCCCGGAAAGGAACAGCTCCGCGCTTCGTTCGCTGGCAAGCTATGTAAAGGGATATCAACCAAAAGTTATATATTCCCGGATTGCAAAACCACAGCGAAAGCTTTTCCGATGCGCCTGTTTTTGTGGGCGTTCCCGAATAGGTGATTCTATTGCTTCGTAGCCTGTTTTGTATGTCAATTGTAAAAAATAACCCGTTTGGGCCATTTATTTACACAGCTTTTCGTATTAGCGTGTATTAATTAACGGGTGATTAATAATAGTTGACAGGACTTAAGGCGGAGATTCGCCCCCAAGTATAAGGGGGTGGGAGATAGCCGACGGACAACAGGCAGCACAACCAAAAGAAAGTAATGCGTAAGCGCTTGAGGGAGGCGTCAATGTTCATGGGAACGTCAGATTATGCGGCAAAACAAAAAAACGCCGTTGCTCCTATAAATGGAACTTTATTGATCATAGCGGATCCGGACCTGTTTTCCGAGTGCCTCATGGAGGCGCTGGGCAAAAAGTTCCCCACATTCGCGGTGGTAAGCGTGAGGTCGTCGGGGAAGATCGAAGACGATTACGGTAATAATGTACGGCTGGTTTTGCCTTACCGCATGTCTGGCGATCGTCTTCACGCCGTTCTATCGGAGGTTCGGGCAAAACATCCCGATGCGCCGATCGCGCTCGTTGTCGAAACCATCGAGAAATTCGAGGAGTCGTTGAAAAGACTGGTGGGAATGCGCGTCATTGACGGCGTGTTGCCGCTCAACCTCAGGCTCGATGTCTTCATGGCGGCCGTCGATCTGCTGATGAAGGGCGGAGAACATTTTCCGGCTGCCCTTCTCGGCAAGCTCACGCCCTATTCTTCTTCCGTCAGCGGCAAGAGCGTTCAAAGCAACGCCGTTATCGCCAACCGCGCCGATGCGCTTGCCGCAGGCAGAAGCGACGTGGCGGCGCTGACGACACGCGAGGTGCAAATCCTCGATCTGCTTTGCAAGGGAACGCAAAACAAGATCATTGCTGATCGGTTGCATCTGTCCGAGAACACCGTCAAGGTTCACGTTCGCAATATCTATAAGAAAATGAACGTGCGCAACCGCACGGAGGCTGCGTCGCGCTTCTTTAACAAGGACGAAGACACGACCTTCCCCGGCGGCTGGAAGAACTGAGCGTCAGGACGGAGAGAGCCGTCCGGACGCCGGTTCCTTCCGGTGTTTCTCCACGAGGCTCAGGGCCTCAGGAAGCAGCGGGATTTCTGCCCGAATCCGCTCGGTGAGCAGATATAGGGAGATGAACCCGAGTAGGACTGTCGCGATATCGCGGGCGTGTCCGAGGCGTCGGCAACGAGCGTAACAGCCGCGTTGCCGGTTTTTTGATAACCGTAGGACGCCTTCGCCGGAGCGACCCGGCCTTGGATCGCGGCGGTATTGGCCGACGCGGTCTTGATGAGAACGGCGTCTTCGACCACGGAGCATGAAGCCGTCGCGAAGGTGAAGGTTACAAGTGCCGCGGCAATAAGCGCGAAGCGACAATGGCGGGCTGCTTTGCCGCTATGGGAATAAGGCATTTCATTCGTCATGTGTGTCCCCTGAAATCGACTGTCTGTCGCATCTCGCCGGGCGGTTTTGTTCCCGGTGGACCGAGCCTTACAAAACCAGCATAGCCCCGACTGGTTGAGCGAAGCTTGCGCTAATGCTCAATAAGAAAGGCATAATAGAGGCATAGTTAAAAAGTATTAAATCAAGGGCTATTTCGAGTGGTTTTGGGTAATCAATTGTAATATTTCGATAAAATGAAGTTGACCTGTTTTCTTCTGCGCCTATCATGAAAGTTGAAATTTATCCGATCGAAAATATTAACCTCCAAAAGAAGTAAAAACCGGAGGGTGGTATTAAATACATCTTACAATCTGGGGTTTGATCCAGTTTAGGTGAATCAGCTGCGCTGATTTCTCTTGGGGAGGAGTGTGTAATGCGTAATTTCGTTCCCAACGAACACGACAACGGCGTCACCATCTACTCCGAATGGAGACCTGGCCAACGCGTTCTCGTTAACGGCGGCGCCGGTTTTCTCGGTTCTCATCTCTGTGAACGCCTGCTGAGCAGCGGCCACGAGGTGATCTGTCTCGACGATCTTTCGACCGGACGCACCGCGAATGTGGCGCATTTGCGGGACAATAAGCGGTTTCTGCTGGTCGAGCACGATGTGCGCAAACCCTATGACATCGATGTATCGTTGATCTTCAACTTCGCTTCGCCGGCTTCGCCACCAGACTATCAGCGCGATCCGGTCGGTACGCTGCTCACCAATGTCCTGGGCGCGGTCAATGTACTGGAAGTGGCGCGCAGATGCGGTGCAACGGTGGTGCAGTCCTCTACCTCGGAAGTCTACGGCGATCCGCACATCAATCCGCAGCCGGAAACCTATTTCGGTAATGTAAATACAATCGGACCGCGAGCTTGCTACGATGAAGGGAAACGCAGCGCCGAAACGCTGTTTTTCGATTATCACCGTAGTTTCGGTGTCGATATCAAGGTGGGACGCATCTTCAACACCTATGGACCGCGCATGCGACCCGATGATGGGCGTGTGGTTTCGAACTTCATCGTCCAGGCTCTGAAGGGCGCTGACATCACCATTTATGGCGATGGCAGCCAGACACGGTCCTTCTGCTATGTCGATGACCTGATCGACGGTTTCCTGCGCTTCTCGGCCAAGCCGAAAGATTGCACCGGGCCGATCAATCTCGGCAACCCGAGCGAAATTCCGGTACGGCAGCTCGCCGATATCGTCATCCGTATGACGGGTTCCCGTTCGCGCATCGTGCATCTGCCCGCTGCGATCGACGATCCGCAGCAACGCCGCCCCGATATTTCACGGGCAAACGAGCTGCTGAGATGGCAACCGCGTGTGCCGCTCGAGATCGGTCTGGAAAAAACCATCGTCTATTTCGATGCACTGCTGGCCGGTAAGGCTGTGGCGGAGGCCGTATGAGATGCCCCGCACAATCCTCGTCACGGGCGGGGCCGGATTCATAGGCAGCCACATCTGCAAGGCGCTTGCCCTCTCCGGCTTCAAGCCCATCGCTTACGACAATCTCTCGACGGGTCACGCGGATTCGGTTCGCTGGGGACCCTTTATCGAGGGCGACATTCTGGATCGCGGCCTTTTGAAAGCCACGCTCAGGGAGTTCTCACCGGCCTTTGTCATCCATTGCGCCGCCAATGCCTATGTCGGCGAGTCCGTCGAGGATCCACGCAAATATTACCGCAACAATGTCGGCGGGAGCCTTTCGCTGCTGGATGCCTGTCTCGACCAGGATATCGGCGGGCTGGTGTTTTCTTCCAGCTGCGCCACCTATGGCGTGCCGCCGCAATTGCCTATCCGTGAGGAGACGGCGCAGATGCCGGTCAATCCTTACGGGCGCACCAAGTTGATCTTCGAGATGGCGCTGGAAGATTATGCTGCCGCCTACGGTCTGCGTTTCGTGGCGCTGCGTTATTTCAATGCCGCCGGCGCCGATCCGGACGGTGAGCTTTACGAGCGCCATGAGCCTGAAACCCATCTGATCCCGCGGGCGCTGATGGCTGCGGCCGCAAGGCTGCCGCGACTGGATGTCTTCGGGGCGGATTACGACACCAGCGACGGCACCTGCATTCGTGATTACATCCATGTCAGCGATCTGGCCGACGCCCATGTGGCCGCCGTCAATTATCTTGCCGATGGCGGAGAGACGCTGCGTGTCAATCTCGGTTCCGGGCACGGTACATCGGTCGGCGATATCATCCGCGCGATCCACCGCGTGACGGGGCAGGAGGTTCCGGTCCATTTCGGCGCACGGCGCGCCGGCGATCCGCCGGCCCTGTTTGCGGATATAAAGCGTGCGGAAGAGACGCTCGGCTTTATTCCGAAGCGTTCGGATATCGACACCATCATCCGCACGGCAGGTCCCGGCTTCGGACTGGAGGTGCGGTCATGAAGATCCGTTCCGCCGCTTCCGTTCCATCGGCCCGTTCGGTCGCCGTTGCCAGCGACCTGAGGATGCAACCGGTCTTCACCGGCTGGAACCGGTTGGCCTATCGCCTCGGCATCGGCGGTTGGCTGGTGACGCTCGCCTGGTTCTGGATCTGGTGGCTTGATCGCGACCGCGTCATCGACTGGCCCTATTACACCGTCGTCACGATCACTCTGGCGTGGATCACGCTTCTGCCGTCCTACTTCATCTTCATCTTCCTGAATGCAAGGGTCGTGGACCGGCGCTCCCCTCTGCCACGGGGCAGGGTGGCGATGGTTGTCACCAAGGCGCCGTCGGAACCCTTCGCGGTGGTGCAAAAGACGCTGCTGGCCATGCTCGATCAGAGAGGGCTCGATCAGCGAGGGCTGGAATTCGACGTCTGGCTTGCCGATGAGGCTCCCGATGCGGATACGCTGAAATGGTGTGGTGCGCACGGCGTTTTCGTTTCCACGCGACAGGGCGTTGCCGAATATCATCGCAAGACCTGGCCGCGGCGCACGCGCTGCAAAGAAGGCAATCTCGCCTATTTCTACGATCGTTACGGTTACGAGCGTTATGATTTCGTCGCTCAGTTCGATGCGGATCATGTGCCGGAGCCGGAATATCTCAGCGAGATCATCCGTCCCTTTGCCGATCCGAGAGTTGGCTATGTTTCTGCCCCGAGCATTTGCGACGCCAATGCCAGTGAAAGCTGGGCCGCGCGCGGCAGGCTTTATGCCGAGGCTAGTCTGCATGGCGCGTTGCAGCTGGGTTACAATAATGGCTGGGCGCCTCTGTGCATTGGTTCGCATTATGCCGTGCGCACGAAAGCCCTGCGCGAGGTCGGCGGTCTTGGCCCGGAGCTTGCCGAGGATCATTCCACCACGCTTCTGATGAACGCCGGCGGCTGGCGCGGCGTCCACGCCGTCAACGCCATCGCCCATGGCGACGGCCCGGTGACCTTTGCCGATCTCATCGTGCAGGAATTCCAATGGTCGCGTAGCCTGATGACTATTCTGCTGCAATATTCAAGGCACTACGTGCCGAAGCTGCCTGCGCGCCTGAAGTTCCAGTTCCTGTTTTCGCAGCTCTGGTATCCGCTGTTTTCCGGCTTCATGGCGCTGATGTTCTTGCTTCCCGCTGTTGCGCTGATACGCGGCGATGTACTGGTCAACGCATCCTATCCGGCGTTTCTGGCGCATTTCCTGCCGGTTTCACTAATCATGATCGTCTTTGCCTTCTTCTGGCGGGCCACGGGCGCATTCCGTCCGCACGATGCGAAGCTTTTCAGCTGGGAGGCCATGGTATTTCTGTTCTTGCGCTGGCCCTGGTCGCTGATGGGGGTGCTGGCGGCGATACGCGACACGATCCGTGGCGACTTCGTCGATTTCCGCATCACGCCCAAGGGCATGCAGGCAAAACCGCCGCTACCGCTGAGGGTTGTCGCGCCTTACATCGTACTGGCGGCGCTCAGCCTTGCGGCCATGGTTCTGGCGCCCCGTGAAAACGGGGCGGAGGGTTTCTTCATCTTCGCCGCCATCAATGTGGCGATCTATTCGGGCCTCTGCGTGTTTCTGCTCATCCGTCATGCCACGGAAAACGGCTTGCCCAGGCTGCCGGCATTGCGCGGTGGAGCGACTGCCGCAGCCTGCTCGTTGCTGCTGGCGGCGGGAAGTGCTGTAGAGCTCGGTTCCCATGCAATCGGCGGCCTGGAAGCCCTGTCGCACGGGCAGCCCTATGTGAGTTTTACCGAAACGCGGTTCACGGTCGCCGGCGCGGGTGTGGAAGGTGCGAGATCGGTGCGTCTGAAACTGCGCATTACCGTACCGGGCTTGCGCGAACCGCAGGAAATGCAGGCGGAACCCATCGTGACGCCGCCGCCAGCGGTGGCGCCCGGAGAGATCATGCTGGCCGACAATAGGGTCGGACAATGAAGGAGGAGGCTGTGATGAAAACAACAATAAGCAAATGCGGATTCTCCGCTTTCGTACTCTGTCTTGCGGTGGTCTTGCCAAGCGCGGTCCATGCTGCAGGCGGCACGAAGACGCCGAAACCGCTCAGAACCAGCGAGGTCGTGAAGATGTACTTCGACAAGACCTGGAAATGGGAAACGGGCGGCGGACGCTTCATTGCCGAAGACCGCAAATTCATCGCTGCGACGCAGGAAAAGGGCCAGAAATCCACCGGTAAAGGCCGCTGGACTGTCGACGCCAACGGCACGCTCTGCATGCGCGCCACCTGGAAAAGCGCCGCTGGCAAAGGCAAGGCCGATACCTGTTTCGATCACGGCCGCATCGGCAAGGTGATCTACCAGCGCAAGCAGGGCGGGCCATGGTACGTGTTCCGGCACAACCCGCCACGCCCAGGCGATGAATTCCTCAAACTTGTCCGCAAGGACAATGTCACGCCGCAGATCGCCGCATACGACAAGGCGATGAGGGCAACAAGGTAGGGAGTAAGGTGTCATGCAAATAACAAGAAGAAAACTTCTGTTCGCAGGTGGTGCCGCCGCAGCCTTTACCGCCGGCATGTATCCGGTGCTCAAGCTCGACGCACAGGGTGTCGCCCCCATGACGTCGACGGGCATGAAGACGCTTGCCGACAAAAGACCGACATTGCATGCGGACGGTATTCGTTTCGGCGCATACGATCCGCACGGCGATTTCACCGGCCAGGCCGGGGTGGCGACGGAACATCTGTTCCTGCCCTGGGAGGACGTGGATCTCGACAGTCTGGCGCTTGCGGATGCCTATGCGATGGAACGCAAGCGCAACGTGCTGATCACGGTCGAACCCTGGTCCTGGGACGTAAACTGGCGGCTCACCTCCGACGAATTGCGCCGTAAGGTGATGAGAGGCGACTACGACCAGAATATGCAGGCGATCGCCGCGCGCATGTCTGCGATGAAGAGCCCGCTGATCCTGCGCTGGGGACAGGAAATGGAGGACACGTCCGGCCGCTTCTCTTGGTCGGGCTGGAACCCGCGTGATTACATCGCGGCCTATAGACGTATGGTGGACATGACCCGTAAGGCGGTTCCCGGCGTCAAGGTGATGTGGTCACCCAAGGGTATGGATGGTCTGCGGGTTTATTACCCCGGCGACAATTACGCGGATCTTGTGGGTCTTTCGGTCTTCGGTCTCGAGGAGTACGATAAGATCGAATATGGCGCGCCGCAGACCTTTACTGACCTGTTGCGCAAGGGCTATGGACTTGTCGAAAACTTCAACAAGCCGGTCTGGGTTGCCGAATTGGGCTATGAAGGCGGCGATTCCTATGTTCGTCCGTGGATGAACGACGTGACGCTGAAGCAGGCGGATTTTCCACAACTGGAAGAAGTCGTCTATTTCAATGACAAGGATGTTCATCCCTGGCCGCACAATCTCGGCAGACCTGATTGGCGCGTGGTCAGACCGGCCAAGGTTTGATCGCCATCGATACCAGCGAGCGGCGACGCCGCTCGCCCGCAGCTTCGATATTATTGATCCGCTGAAAGCACCGCCTCCGCCTCATAGATGGCGCAGACGATGTGATAAAACGTGCTTGCTGGTGCCGGCTCATCGAGCATCGGCTTATCCGCTGGCCATTTGTCGAACCACAGGCCCTTGACCGTGGTGTCGAGGAAAGGTTGCAGCGCGCCGATGGCGCTGAGACCGGAGGCGAGGTAACGCTGCCGCTCCTCACCGCTCGTGACGCTCGCAAGCCGTACCGCCGCTTTCAGCCATTCCGTCTGCGGCCATAACCGCGCCAGCCCGTCATGCACCGAAAAATCGTCGTAGAGGCTCATCACCGCCACTTTGCGGCGCGGGCAGATGCCATGTTCTTCGCCGATCTGGAACAGCCGTTTTGCCTTCCTGATCGCTTCATCGTTTCCACGCAGGGCCCCCCAGCGCACAAGAAGCCATGCCCATTCGAACTGGTGGCCCGGCTCCATGATCCGGCCCTTGTCGCTATCATGGGGTGTCCAGTCATGACCGAAGAATTCGCGCAAGCCGCCACTGCCGCCATCGATGAAGCGGTTAAGCGCAAGACCGGCGATCTCGTCGGCCAGCGCCGACCATGGGCCGTCCGGGTCCTGCACCTCCCAGGCCAGCATCGCCTCGAAGAGATGCATGTGCGGATTGGAGCAGAGCGGCGTGCGCGGCGGGTTCGCCTCCTCGAAACCTGCGACCGGATGTCTGTAGTCACGTTCAAGGATGGCGAGGATATCAAGCGCCCGGTCGCGCATCTCGTCCCTGCGCTCGGGAAGGCTTGCGGCCGCCTGCGCGGCGGCGAAAAGCGCAAAAGCCTGATTGTAGAGATCGAAGGAGGGGTCGATCAGCCTGCCGGTCTGGTCGGCAAGGTTGCCGTAAAGGCCGTTTTCAAGGCGATAGACCTTCTCGAACCAGGAAAGCCCGTGCTGGAGCGCGTCTTTCCACGGCCCCTGCCAGCCATGCTGGCCGGCGGCAGCGAAACAATAGGCCTGGCGCGGCTGCACGCGGGCGCGGCGGTCATCGGAAAAAATCGGTTTCGCATCCTGACCGAGACGCTCGTAAAAGCCGCCATCCGGGCGGGCCGATCCCGCCTCCCACCACAGGGGTAGGGCGTCCTCATCCAGCCATTTGCGTAATGTTCCGATCTCTTCGGCAAGCGCCTGCGCGATGCTCGGAAATTGCAATGTCATACGTCAACTCTCTGTTTTTACAGTTGAATAAAAAAAGGACCAATAAAAATACGTCATCATGGAGCCAAGTAGACCATGGGACATATTGCGCTGCAACCGCAAAAATTATCGATCTCTATCCAAACTAACCGATAACAAGGCAGTCGGTTCCGTCGTCTCATCGGTGGGTCGATGCACGCTGTTGATTCGAAGGACCAAAATGTCAGAAATTACAACGCGAGTTTGATACTTCCTAAAATTCGTATTGCTTATTTGATCCCCTCCCGTATTTCGTAACAATGGTCTGGTCATTAGTGATTCGGTCTCCTTTTAACCTGGGCGGCGTTGGGGAAATAAAGGGGCGCAAGGCAGTGAGATTTTCTGCCTTTACTTCATTGCTGTTCTCCGTTGCGGTTCTTTCGGGCTGCAATACTCCCGCGGGCGTTCGGTCCTTCGGGGGCGCGCAGATGTTGTCTCCGTCCGAGGCGTTGGTTTTCCCGCCGCCCGGTGGTCCCGAAATCGTGACCGTGGTCAACCGCACCTATTCCAACGCCGTGGCGCAGCAGGTCATTTTGCGCTCTGAGGCCGCGACCCCCGGGCAGAACTATATCAAAGCCGAGTTTTTCGGTCCGCAAAAGGCAGGGGATACCGGTGGCGATGCGCTGACTTTTTCCGGTTTCAGGGCATCTTCCGTTGCGCGGGAGATCCGGTCCGAGTTTCCAGGCCAAAACATCGCCATGTCGGCAAATTACCTGCAGAACGGTTATGGCGCGTTCGCCTATGCCGCCGGCAGCGGCCGTGGCGACGATACCTGCCTTTATGGCTGGCAGGACATACGCTCGCCGGAAAGCATGCGGCAGGATTTCCGCAATCTCGGGCGCATCAAGGTGCGGCTGCGCCTTTGCCAGTCAGGCGCCAGTGTCGAGCGGCTGCTGGCGGTCATGTATAATTACACGATTACCGGCGCCTACGCCTCGCCAGGCTGGAACCCTTACGGCACGCCGCAGGCGGTGGATAAAAATCTCGGACGGCCGGGCCACCCGGTCTATCCCATAGAGGCGGATGAGGTGCCCATGCGGCCCGGCGGCGAGGTGACCGCGAGCGTCCCGACCCGGCCCGTTCGTCGCACGGCTGCCGTTGCGCCGCCCGCCCAGCCGGAACCGCAGCCACTTCCACCCGTTGCTGCAGTCAGTATCCCGTCGCCCGCATCGGCTGGCGCGCCCCTCCAGCCTGCAAGGCCTACGGTGGCGAGCAGGCGCGTCGATGGTGCGCCGGCGGATGGCGGCCGGCAACCATCGCAAGTCCCGCAGGTATCCATTCCGTCGCCCGCATGTCTGTCCGGTTCGGGGGTGACGCCAGGATGCAGGTGATCGCCGGAACCAGCGGGAAAGAGCACGCCAAGGCGAAGATCGCAAAAAATCCGGGCCGAAATTCCGGGTTGGGAAGACAACGGAAAGTTTCTAGATGAGCAAGGCCATCACAATCATTGTCTGGTTACTTGTTTCGGTTTGCGTTCTGGCCATCGTCACGATGCCGGTCAGCCTGCAGACGCATCTGGTCGCCACGGCGATTTCCCTCATTCTGCTGGCGACGATCAAAAGTTTCAACGGGCAGGGGGCTTGGCGTCTGGTCGCGCTCGGTTTCGGCACGGCCATCGTGCTGCGCTATGTCTACTGGCGCACCACCAGCACGCTGCCGCCCGTCAATCAGCTTGAGAACTTCATTCCCGGCTTTCTGCTCTATCTGGCGGAAATGTATAGCGTCATTATGCTGGCGCTCAGCCTCGTCATCGTATCGATGCCGTTGCCGTCGCGCAAGGCGAGGCCCGGTTCACCCGATTACCGGCCGACGGTGGATGTCTTCGTGCCGAGCTATAACGAGGACGCGGAGCTTCTCGCCAATACGCTCGCAGCGGCCAAGAACATGGATTATCCGGCCGACCGGTTTACCGTCTGGCTGCTGGACGATGGTGGCTCGGTGCAAAAGCGCAACGCCAGCAATATCGTCGAGGCGCAGGCGGCGCAGCGCCGCCACGAGGAGTTGAAGAAGCTCTGCGAGGATCTCGATGTGCGTTATCTGACGCGCGAGCGCAACGTCCACGCCAAGGCCGGAAATCTAAATAACGGGCTTGCCCATTCGACCGGCGAGCTCGTGACCGTGTTCGACGCCGACCACGCGCCCGCCCGCGACTTCCTATTGGAAACGGTTGGCTATTTCGAAGAGGACCCGCGGCTCTTTCTCGTCCAGACGCCGCATTTCTTCGTCAATCCCGATCCCATCGAGCGCAATTTGCGCACCTTCGAGACGATGCCCAGCGAAAACGAGATGTTTTACGGCATCATCCAGCGCGGCCTCGACAAGTGGAACGGTGCATTCTTCTGCGGCTCGGCCGCGGTGCTACGGCGTGAGGCGTTGCAGGATACCGAAGGGTTCAGCGGTGTCAGCATCACGGAAGATTGCGAAACGGCCCTGGCGCTGCATTCGCGCGGCTGGAACAGCATTTATGTCGACAAGCCGTTGATCGCCGGGCTGCAGCCGGCGACCTTCGCAAGCTTTATCGGCCAGCGCAGCCGCTGGGCGCAGGGCATGATGCAAATCCTGATCTTCCGCCAGCCCCTTTTCCGGCGCGGTCTCTCGTTTACGCAACGCCTCTGCTACATGTCGTCGACGCTGTTCTGGCTGTTTCCGTTCCCGCGCACCATCTTCCTGTTCGCACCGCTGTTCTACCTGTTCTTCGACCTGCAGATTTTCGTGGCTTCCGGCGGCGAGTTTTTGGCCTATACGGCGGCCTATATGCTCGTGAACCTGATGATGCAGAACTATCTCTATGGCAGCTTCCGCTGGCCGTGGATTTCGGAACTTTACGAATATGTACAGACGGTTCACCTCCTGCCCGCCGTCGTTTCGGTGATCTTCAATCCCGGCAAGCCCACCTTCAAGGTGACGGCGAAGGACGAATCCATCGCCGAGGCGCGGCTTTCGGAAATCAGCCGGCCGTTTTTCGTCATTTTCGCGCTGCTGGTGGTGGCAATGGCCTTTGCAGTTTGGCGCATCTACAGCGAGCCTTACAAGGCGGATGTCACGCTCGTGGTCGGCGGTTGGAACCTGCTCAATCTCATCTTCGCGGGCTGTGCGCTCGGTGTCGTCTCCGAGCGCGGCGACAAGTCGGCGTCGCGGCGCATAACGGTCAAACGGCGTTGCGAAGTCAAGCTCGAGGGCAGCGACGCCTGGGTGCCGGCTTCCATCGATAACGTGTCTGTTCATGGCCTGCTGATCAATCTCTTCGACAGCGCGACAACCATCGAAAAAGGCGCCACAGCCATCGTGAAGGTCAGGCCGCATAGTGAGGGCGTGCCGGAAACCATGCCTGTCAACGTGGTGCGAACGGTGAAGGGCGAGGGGTTCATCTCGATCGGCTGTACGTTTTCGCCGCAACGCGCCGTCGATCACCGCCTGATTGCGGACCTGATCTTCGCCAATTCGGAACAGTGGAGCGAATTCCAGCGGGTGCGCCGCAAGAACCCCGGCCTTATACGCGGCACCGCCATCTTCCTGGCGATCGCGCTCTTCCAGACGCAGCGCGGCCTTTATTATCTGGTCCGGACGCTTCGGCCTGCGCCCAGAGACGTCAAATCTGTCGGAGCGGTAAAATGAACGGCCGTAAACCCATCCGGGATTCTCTGGCAATATTGGTATGGGGAGCCGTCGCCACGGGCGCTATGGCGCAGTCGTCCCCTTTCGACATGTCGCCGGAACGGCCCACCCAGACTGCTCCGACACCCGAGCCGCCTGCCGCACCGTATCAGCTGCCGCCTGCCCAGATGCCGGCCCAGTCGTCGTCTCAGCCATCCACCCCGCCGCCATTTGCCGTTCAGCCCGCGCCGCAGTCGCAGCAGAGCCCCGCCGTTCCTTCGCCGCCTGTTGCGGCTCCTCCGCGTCAGGAGGGCGCAGGACCTGCTCCAGCACCGTCGCTCAACGCCGACAGCCGCCGACGTTACATCCTGCCCTATGAAAAGCTCAGCCTTTCCGGTGAGATGGATCGGCGGCAATGGAGTATCTACCTGACGCCGGAACAGGTGAACGCCGCCGTTTCGCTCAATATCGGGTATCAGAACGCCATTGTCGTCGCGCCGGAAAGCTCGAATTTTCAGGTCAGCCTGAACAATGTCGCGCTGGATCCGGCGCGTATCGAAGCGCCCGACAGCGAAGGCAATGTCTCCTTGACGATTCCGCCCGGTGTCTTGCAGGTCGGCTCTAATGTCGTGAGACTGGGCGTACAGCAACGCCATAGAACCGATTGCACGATCCAGTCCACCTATGATCTGTGGACCGATATTGACCCTGGCAATACCTATATCGGCTTTAATGCGGATGTCGCCGGAAGCTTTACCAATATCGACGATATTCAGGCGACCGGGCCGGATGGCAAGGCGATGACGTCGATCGAGATTGTCGCACCGGCACTCGGAAATCCGGCATTTGCGGATTCTCTCCTGCGCCTTTCACAGGCGCTGGCGCTCCGAACCCAGATGCCGAACCAGACGATCCGCTTCGTGGCTGCTCCTTCCCCTGAACGCAAGGCGGGCACGCTGACGGTCTTCGTCGGCACCGCCCGTGAGATCGCCGGGATCGCAGGAACGCTGCCACCCGAGGCTTCGGCAGGCGCTTTCGCCGGCTTCGGCGCTGCCGCGCCGGGCGCTCTTTCCCCGCTTTTTGTGAGCGGTCCCACCTCTCAGGCGGTGCAGGCGGCAATTGAAACGTTGTTTTCGTCGATATCGCGCACCCCCGGTGCGCAGAGAACGACTTTTTCGACCCGCAGCTGGCATGCGCCGGATGTGCCGCTCATCATGTCTGATCGTCGTATCGCGCTTTCCGAACTTGGTCTCGAAAGCACCGAATTTGGCGGGCGGCGTTTCCGCAACGAATTTTATGTCGGCATGCCGGCTGATTTTTACGCATCTGCCTATGGTGAGGCGTCGCTTCTCCTCGACGCCGCCTACTCGTCGCAGGTACTGCCGGGCAGCCATGTCGATATCTACGTCAATGACCAGATAGCCTCGACCGTGCCGATTTCCAACAATGGCGGCGGCATTTTCCGGCATCTGCCGATCAATGTGACGATGCGTCATTTCAAGCCCGGGCCGAACAAGGTGACCATCGAGGCGGTGTTGATGACGGCACAGGATCAGGCCTGCGCCCCCGGCGCGCCCGCCAGCACGACGCCGCGTTTTGCATTGTTCGACACGTCGGAACTTCATATTCCGGACTATGCGCAGATCGGCCGCAAGCCGGATCTCGCCGCGATGGCGGGGGCCGGACAACCCTATCGGACCGGCGGAGCACCTGTTGCCCTGTCACTCGACCGTTTCGACACCGATACCATGTCTGCGGCAGCGACGCTGATCAGCCGTCTGGCAAGCGTGGCGGGGCATCCCATCGACATTGAGACTGTCGCCTCGCCACTGGTGATCGGCGATCGCGACGCGCTGTTCGTCGGCACGATTTCGCAGTTCCCGCAGGCATTGATCGGCCAGTTCAATCTCGTTTCCTCCAGCCAGATCTCCTGGAAAATGGGAACCGGCGTCCAGCCGCCCGCCCAAAGCAGCGATACCCTTTTCAACGACTGGCGCGAGCGGGTGGATGGCGGTGTCTGGGAGGGGCAGGTGTCCTCCCTCGAGGAGTGGATGAAGCGGAATTTCGACCTGAGTTCGGATACGCTGCGCTTCCTGCCGGCAGCCGAGCAGCTCTATGCGCCGCCAAGCAATGTCTCCTTCATGCTGGCCCAGGGGCTGAGCCCCTCCGGCGAGGGTGTGTGGACGCTTGCCACTGCACCGACTTCAGCCGAACTTCGTGACGGGATGGCGGCGATGACACGGGAAAACCGCTGGAGCGGCGTGAGGGGACGTGTTGCCGCTTACGATGCCGCTGCCGAAAATCTGGAGACAGTGGAGGTGGAGCGGCCTTATTTTTACGTCACGCGGGCGTTTTCCCTTTCCAACTGGAGGCTGATCGCCGCCAACTGGTTGTCTTCCAACGTTCTTTCCTATTCGCTGGCGTTCATCGGTTTCGTGTCTCTCCTTGGCCTCGCCACGTTCGCGATGCTGCGCATGATGGGACGGCATCGATGAAGAGCGGAATTTCGAAACTGGCCGGTATTTTCTTCCTGTCCATGATGACGATGATTGCAGGTATTTCCGTCAGCCGCGCCGCTTCGGTTTCGCCGGAGGCGTGGTCCGCCTATAAAGGCGCGTTTCTCGATCCCGGCGGCCGCGTCATCGATACGGGCAACGGCAATATCAGCCATAGCGAAGGCCAGGGCTACGGCATGTGGCTTGCCGTGCTTGCCGACAACCTGTCCGACTTCGAGCTGATATGGAGTTTCACGCGCACCGAGCTTTTGGTGCGTGACGACGGGCTTTCCGCCTGGAAATGGGATCCGCGCATCAAGCCGCATATAACCGATATCAACAACGCCACGGATGGCGACATTCTGATCGCTTATGCGTTGGCGCTGGCGGCAGGGCAATGGAACCGGCAGGATTATGCCGAAGCATCGGCAGCCATCGCATCCGCCATTCTCAAGAAGACGGTGGTGCGACGCGGCGGGCGAACCCTGCTTTTGCCGGCGGCCAGCGGTTTTAACGAGGATGACCGGGAGGACGGGCCAGTGGTCAATTCTTCCTATCTGATTTTCGAGGCCTTTCCGGTACTCAATCTTGTTGCGCCATCGCCGCTTTGGAAAGCCATTGCCGATGACGGTGCGGCGCAGATCGAGACATTCGCTTTCAGCGATCGAAAACTGCCGGCCGACTGGGTATCGGTGAAGACGAAGCCGCAGCCAGCATCGGGCTTCCCGCCGGAATTCGGCTATAATGCGGTGCGCATACCGCTTTATCTGGCAAGGGCGAATATGGGATCGCCGGTGCTGCTTGCCCGGCTGAAAAGCGGCATGACGCTGGAAAGCGGCGCTGCCGGAACCTTCGATCTGAGGAGCGGCGCGGTCAAGGATGTCCTGTCCGATCCCGGCTATCGCATCATCCCGGCGCTCGCAGCCTGTATCGGCGGCGGGCCGGACGTTTCCGCCGAACTTAAGAATTTCCAGCCAACACTTTATTATCCTTCCACATTGCATCTTCTGGCATTGTCGTTTCTGGCAAGGAATAACGGGGAATGCCGATGAACAAACCACTGTCGACCTCGGCTCTCATTCTGCTTCTTATAGCGCTCGCCGCCTTCCACTGGCGCGACAGCATCCTCGGGCGGGTGTCGGACGTGCATACCTCGGCGGTCGGCGACAACCGGACGACGCAGCGTGTTTTGTCGACGGCGGCCAATCCGGCGCAGATAAATGCTTTCGTCAAGAACCGTGAAATGGCGCAGGTAACGCAGCCCGAGACACCGCCGGTGACGGTGCCGGCGACCGACCCCTTGCCGGTCACGCCGTCTGCCGGGCAGGCGCCGCAAACGAAGACGACGCAGGCACCGGCCCCTCGTGCCACCCAGCCTGCCTCGGCCGATATGCCCGAGGTCGATTTGAGCGCATTGCGCTATTTCGCGGCGAGGGGCGATACGCAGCGTCTTCAAGCCGAAATCGCGCGCCTGCGCGCGCTCTATCCCAACTGGACGCCGCCTGCCGATCCTCTCGCCATTCCCGAAAACGGCGATCCTCAGCTCGACGCGATGTGGCAGCTTTATACCGACGGCCGTTATGCCGAGGTGCGGAAAGCGATTGCCGACCGCCAGCAGGCGGAGCCCGGCTGGCAGGCGCCCGACAATCTGATGGGCATGCTTTCCCTTGCCGAAGCGCGCCAGCGCCTCGTTAATGCTTCCGATCTCAAGCAATATGCAACAGTGGTGGATACAGCTGCCAACAACCCCGGCCTGCTGACCTGCGGCGAGGTCGATGCGCTGTGGCGGGTTGCTGATGCTTTCGCCAATACCGACCGGATGGGACGGGCGCGCGATGCCTATCTCTACATTCTCAACAATTGCACCGTCGCCAGCGACAGGCTCGCCACCGTGCAGAAGGCATCCGCGCTTTTGCCGGCGGAAATGATGGACGAGCTGCTTGCCAGGGAAAAACCGGGTGTGGACGGTCAACTGGAATTCGAACCGGTCAAGAATGATCTCGCCCGTCAGTTCGTGGCAAAGGCAGGGGAGAAGGAGGGCGTCAACGTTCCCTCGACCTATGTGATGCGGCTTCAGCGACTTGCCGAGACCGACAAGCTTGCAAGCGACGCCCTGCTGCTCGGCTGGTACAATATCCGGCAGAAGAACATGGCGGAGGCGGAAAAATGGTTCCGCAAGGCGCGGGAAGAGGAAGACAGCGCATCGGCCTCGCAGGGGCTGGCGCTGGCGCTGATCGACCGTAACGAGCCGCGTGAGGCCGAGGACGTCATGTATAAATGGCGCAAGGCATCCGACGATGCGCTTGCGACTTATCTCGCCGCAACGGCCAATCTTCTGGCGCTGGAGCCGCCGGTCGTTCTGCCGCCGGAGGTGCTGCAACGTATCGCCGCCGAAACGGTGGCGCGCAAGGATGCAGCGACGGCGCAGCAATTCGGCTGGTACTCGCTTGCCTTCCGGCAGACGCCGCTCGCTTTGCAATGGTTCAGTACGGCCCTTGGCTGGAAACCCGATGATGAGCCATCAGCCTACGGCATGGCCGTCAGCTATCACGATCTTCGCAATCTTGCCGGCCTGCGCGGCATCCAGCAGCAATGGGGAGGCCGTTCGCAACGTATCGCCGATGTGGGAACCGAGCGCATGGTGGATCAGTCCGGGCAGGCGGTTGCGGCACAGGTGACGCCGCCGCCCCTGCAGGCCAATGCCCCGCAGGGGGAAACGGCGGTGGTGTATAATCCACCCGTCGTCCAGCAACCTGAACCTTCGCGCAAGCAGGCGCGTCGCGCAGTGCAGGCGCAAAGGGAAACAAGCGCCGCATCGCGCCCACGCTCCTGCGTTGCCTATCCCGATCCGCAACGTTTGCCGCCACAGCAGGCGCTTGATCTCGGTTGGTGCCTGATGGAGACGAACCGGCCGGCGGAGGCTCTCAAAGCTTTCGAATCCGCGATAGAAAGCGGTCAGTCCAATGTCAAAAGCGATGCGGCCTATGGCCAGAGCCTTGCCTATCTGCGCATGGGCTTGACGGACCGTGCAGCCGTCTCGGCAACGAAGTCGCACATGGATCGCCCGCGTGCGACGGAACTGCAAGTCGCGATCCTTGCCGATCGAGCGGTTTCCGCATTCGGGTCGAAGCGATATGTTGAAACTCTTCTCCTGCTCGATCAGCGCGCGCGGCTGGCGGATGAACGCACTGACCTGATGGTGCTGCGCGGTTATTCCTACCTCGCCATGCGCCGTTATGGTGAGGCCGCCCAGATTTTCGAAAGCCTGACGGCTATCGGAAACAAGGATGGTATCCGCGGGCTGGCTGCGGTGCGCGCCGCCCGGCCGAGCAACGGCCCCCAGGGCGGCTGACGTTCGGCTGATCGTGGCGGGATGTCTTCGGCCGCTGCTATTTTGCGTCGGACAGGTTGCGGATGATGCGCATGAAAATGCGCGCGCCGGTGCCGATCAGCGCATCCGGAAAGTCGTAATCCGGATTGTGCAGGTTGGGATAATCCCGGCCTGCGCCGAGAAAGAACATCGCCGATGACGAAACGGCGCGAAAGCGGCCGAAATCCTCGGAAGCCCGCATGGGCAGCGCCTCCGAACCGTGGGAGATTTTCTCCTCGTCCAGCGCGCGCCGGATGTGCCCGACCGCGTCAGGCGCGTTTTCGCAATGCAGGAAAATATCGTCATAGGTAATATCGAGCGTCAGCTTCTGTTCGTCCGCCGCCTTTTTTGCCAGCGTTTCCGCAGCCTCGCAGAGTTTTTCCATCCGGTCGTCGGTCAGTGTCCGGAGTGTCGCCCAGATTTCAGCATCGGCTGGGGAAATGCCGAAGGCGGCTTCGCCCATCGCGGCATGGGTGATCGTCACCATGGAAAAATCGGGTTCGGGCGGGAAACCGGAGCCCAGTTCGGCCAAGGCCGGCATCAGCCAGGATATTGCCTGCATCGGGGAAATGCCATGTTCGGGCGAAGACGCATGCGCGGTCTTGCCGGAAAGGCGGAATTTGACCCCGCGTGACGCGCAGTTGACCGGACCTTCCACGACGCTGACATGGCCGAAAGGAAGGCCGGGGAGGTTGTGAAGCGAAAAGGAATAATCCGGCTTTATCTGCCCAAAGTGCGGGTCGGCGAGGACGGCGGCGGCGCCCGCGCCGGTTTCTTCCGCCGGCTGGTACAGAAGGATGACGCGGCCGGTCTCCGGGCGCTGCCGAGAAAGGCCGAGCGCCAGCGCCGTCAGAATGGTGGAGTGGCCGTCATGGCCGCAAAGATGGCCCTTGCCGTCGGTGCCGGAGCGGTATTCGGCGTCACTCTTTTCGTGAATGGGCAGAGCATCGAGTTCCGAACGGATCAGAATCGCCGGGCCGCTTTTGCCGCTGTCATAGACCGCAGCTACGCCATGGCCGCCGAGAGCGGTGAAAAGCTGGTCGGGCTGCGCCCGCTCGAGGAAAGCGCGGATGCGCCGCGCCGTTTGCTTCTCCTCGCCGGAAATTTCCGGATGACGGTGCAGATCATGGCGAAGCTCAATGAGATCGAGCATGTCCTTGTTGGTCAGAAACATCAAACATCCTTGCAAGCCGATCGGCCGGTTTTTCTGCCGCAACTTACAGGGCGTTGCCTTTAATGCAAAACCTTTGGCGGGTGCCAGCGCTTGCCTGCCGCTTTCGGCTTGATGGAGAGCGTGACGACATCGGCCGGCAGCGGAACCTTCGCCTTTGCCAGTTCCAGCCGGGCAAGGGCTGCACGGGCCTTTTCCGCATATTCCAGATGGGCTGCATCGTCCGAGTGATAGTGCTGCAGCCTGTCGAGGATTTCCGCACCTTCCATCGTTCTTTCAGCGGCAATCAGCGCCACGGCGCATTTGTAAAGCGCTTCCCGGTGGAAAGGCGCGCGGTTGGTCACCTGGCGGAAGGCCTCGGACGCCTCGTGGTAGTGCTGCTGCGCCAGCCGCGCCTCGCCGATACGCAGCCAAAGGACGACGGGTTCCTGCCCGGCGGCCAGAAGGCTGAGAAAGGCGATTTCGGCCTCCCGGAATTCGCCCCGGTCGAACAATAGATTGGCGAGCCCGAATTGTGCGCCGAGATGGTCCGGCGCCGCAGTCAGTACCTGCGCGAAGGCAATATTGGCGGCCGCCTTCTGGCCTGCCTTATAGAGCTTGAGGGCCTGTTCGTAGACAAAACGGATGCTACGCGGGTGAAGCTTGCCGCCGAGATTGTCGCCCGAGCGGGTGCGGAACAGCGTGCAGCTCAGCTTCTGTTCCTCCGGCCCGAAGAAGTATTTGTAAGGCTCGTTACCGCGCAGGAAATCATAGGTTTTAAAACCCTGCTCGATTGCCCTGCGAATGCAATGGCCATGCAGCACGAGGCCGGGGGAAGGGGTCTTCCAGTTTTCGTCGCGGCCGGTAATGTAGAACAGGACCGATTTCTTCTGGCGGTCGATGATATTGGCGAGTGCCCCCAGCGGCTGTTCGCCGAACCACAATACCGGTACTTCCAGATCGCCACGGATATAGACATCCATCAGCATCTGCCGCGTCGCGCCGATCAGAAGCTCTGTGCGTTCCTTGCCCTTATGCGGCGCCCAGCGGATGCGCCAGAAATCGAACAGGATGTCCATATCCCGCCTGATTGTTTCCCGCGTTGCAAAGGTGATGCGATATTCGTCGCCGCCCTCCACTTTTCTCAGGAAACGCCTGAGCTTCTGCCGGGTCTGGCTGCTCATATGGCTGTCGAGATAGCCGTCGAACGTCTCCGGCAGGGTCACGACCGGGCAGATGCAATTGTTAATGTTGTAGGGGTTGGTCGGCATGTTGTCGCGAAACATGACGAGCGGGCCCTGAAGTGCGCGGATCATCGCGTCGCGGCGTTCCGGCGGGCCGCAAAGATAATCGAGCTTCAGTTCGGTCCAGTTCTGTTGCCGTATGTATGAACAGAAGCCGGCGACTGCGTGATTTTCATAATTCGGCAGGGTGATGAAACCGGTGTAATCCGCCGCCGCATTGCCGGCCATGACTATGCTGTCGTGGAAGCGTCCGGTTTTTTTGTCCGGTTCGGTGACGATGCGCAGCGGGAAAAACGCCACATAGGGCGAGCCCTCCTGTCGTTCGCGCAGCGCAAGAATGAACCAGCGCCTGCGGCGCGGCATGTAATCCCTGAGCCACCCCCAAGAGAGGAAATGCCGGGCATGGGGATCGGCCATGAACACCGCATCCCAGTTTTCGCGGATCGCCTCGAAGCCGGCGTCCGTGTCGATGATATCGATGCGCATTCTTGCCCCCTCCCAATACTGATCACACATTCGGGAGGCTTCATTTTATGGGTAAACGGTCGGCTTCAAATATTCCCTTCGGGTGAAAGCCGTGCATCAAATGGGATTAGCCCGTCGCCGATCCACCAACGCCGCGCCGCGACAAAAAAGACCTTGTCAGCCGGTGGCGGCGCTCTAACATGCCGGGCTGAATGCGCGGCCGGCTCAACGGCCCGCGTGGCACAGGAGTTCTCATATGGCTGTTCCTTTCATGCTTTTGACCGGCGCCAGCCGCGGAATAGGGCACGCCACCGTCAAGCTGTTTCAGGAAAAAGGTTGGAGAATTCTCACCGTATCGCGACAACCTTTCTCCGAGGAATGCCGTTGGCCGTCTGCGCGGGAGAGCCATATTCAGGCCGATCTGGAGGACCTGTCCCGCATTGGCGATCTCGCGAACGAGGTGCGCTCACGCCTGCCGGAGGGAAAGCTTGCGGCGCTTGTCAACAATGCCGGAATTTCGCCGAAGGGGGAGGGCGGTAGCCGCCTCGGTGTCATGGATACGACGGCGGAAATCTGGACGCGGGTGCTGAACGTCAATCTCGTTTCGACGGCGCTGCTCGCCCGCGCGCTTTTGCCGGAATTGGAAGCGGCAAAGGGTTCCATCGTCAACGTCACATCGATTGTCGGCTCACGGGTGCATCCTTTTGCCGGCGTGGCTTATGCCACGTCGAAGGCGGCGCTTGCGGCGCTGACGCGCGAACTGGCGCATGAGTTCGGCCCGCGCGGCGTGCGCGCCAATGCGATTGCGCCGGGCGAGATCAACACCGCCATCCTTTCGCCCGGAACGGCCGAACTGGTGGAAGCCCAGGTGCCACTTGGACGGCTCGGCACTACGGCCGAGGTGGCGCAGACCATCTATTTCCTCTGCTCGGAACAGTCGAGCTACATCAACGGCGCGGAAATTCACATCAATGGCGGCCAGCACGTCTGACGCCGAGCATCAACCAAAAATGGAGCCTTTATCGATGACCATTCTGCCGAATTCCGTCGAGGCACGCGATATCGCCTATCAGATGCATCCGAACGTCAATCTGCGCAAATTCGAAAAGACCGGCGGTCTGGTGATCGAGAGCGGTGAGGGCATCTATGTCACCGACAGCAGCGGCAAGCGCTATATCGAGGCGATGGCGGGGCTGTGGTCGGTGGCGCTCGGCTTCGGTGAGCAGCGGCTGGTGGAAGCGGCAACGAAGCAGATGCAGAAGCTGCCCTATTACCACACCTTTTCCTATAAGACTCACGGCCCGTCGGTCGATCTCGCCGAGTTGCTGATCGAGCTTTCACCGGTGCCGATGTCCAAGGTGCATTTCACCTCCTCCGGCTCCGAGGCAAACGATCTCGTCGCCAAGATGGTCTGGTATCGCTCGAATGCGCTGGGCAGGCGAGACAAGAAGAAGATCATCGGCCGCATCAAGGGGTATCATGGCGTAACCATCGCCTCGGCCTCGATTACCGGCCTGCCGCGTAACCATGAAAGTTTTGACCTGCCGCTGGACCGGATGCTGCATACGGCCTGCCCCTCCTATGTGCATTTTGGAAAGGAAGGGGAAAGCGAGGGGGATTTCACCGCGCGCATCCTGAAAGAGCTTGAGGATCTGATCCTCCGCGAAGGCCCCGAAACGATTGCCGCTTTCTGGGGCGAGCCGGTCATGGGCGCGGGCGGCGTTCTTTTGCCGCCGGAAGGTTATTGGGCGGGCGTGCAGGCGATCCTGAAAAAATACGATATTCTGCTTGTGGTGGATGAGGTGATCTGCGGTTTCGGTCGAACCGGCAAGATGTTCGCCTGCGAGACCTATGGCATCGAGCCGGATGTGCTTGTCGTCTCCAAGCAGATTTCATCGTCCTACATGCCGCTTTCGGCGATCATCATGAACGACAATTTCTACCAGCCGATTGCCGACGAATCCGACCGTATCGGCTCTTTCGGCCATGGTTACACCGCCTCCGGCCATCCCGTCGCGACGGCTGTGGGACTGGAAAACCTGAAGATCATTCAGGAGCGCGATCTGGTCGGGAATGTCGCCCGGCTGGAGGGCAAGTTCCTCAGTCATCTGAAGGCGCTGGCCGATCACCCGCTCATTCATTCCTCGCGCGGTATCGGCCTGATCGGCGCGCTGGAGGTGAAGCCGTGGGAGGGCATGAAACCGGGCGATACGACGCTGGCGCTGGCCGCGGCTATCGAAAGCGAAGGTGTCATCACCCGGCCGATCGGTGAAGCCATCTGCTTCTGCCCGCCGCTGATCATCACGGCCGAGCAGCTGGACGATCTGTTCGCCGGCGTAAGGCGCGGTCTCGATAAGGCGTCGGCCGCGAAAGGCTGACACTGCACAGTTTGGAGTCCCGCAACGCAAAAGCCCGGAGCATCGCAAGATGCTCCGGGCTCGCTGTATTTGCCTGCCCGGGAAAACCGGGACAGGCAGGACCTTGGGAGGTCGTGTTATTCGGCCGGCTGGACCGATGCCGGAAGCTGATCCACATCGGCGATGCCGGTGAACTCTTCCTTGCCGCTCAGCACGCGGGCAAGCTGGTCCTGATCCAGTTCTCCTTCCCAGCGGGCAACGACGATTGTGGCGACTGCATTGCCGACGAAGTTGGTGAGCGCACGGCATTCCGACATGAAGCGGTCGATGCCGAGGATCAGCGCCATGCCGGCGACGGGAACCGAAGGTACGACGGAGAGGGTTGCCGCAAGCGTAATGAAGCCCGCGCCGGTGATGCCCGCAGCGCCCTTGGAGGAGAGCATGGCCACGAGCAGCAGCAGGATCTGTTCGCCGAAGGAGAGGTGGATGCCGGTCGCCTGTGCGATGAAGAGGGCGGCCAGCGTCATGTAGATGTTGGTGCCGTCAAGGTTGAAAGAATAACCGGTGGGGATGACGAGGCCGACGACGGAGCGCTTGCAGCCTGCCTTTTCCATCTTGCTCATCAGGCCCGGCAGGGCGGCTTCCGAAGACGAGGTGCCGAGAACCAGCAGCAGTTCTTCCTTGATGTAGCGGATAAGCGCGACGATCGAGAAGCCGTTATAGCGGCAGACAGCGCCGAGGACTACGAACACAAACAGTGCGGACGTGATGTAGAAGGTGCCGATCAGCATGGCGAGGTTGGTAACCGACGAGATGCCGTATTTGCCGATGGTAAACGCCATCGCGCCGAAAGCGCCGATGGGGGCGGCCTTCATCAGGATCGCGACCAGCTTGAAAATCGGGTACATCATGGCATGCATGAAATCGGTGACGGGCTTGCCCTTTTCACCAACGATGCCGAGTGCGATGCCGAACAGAACCGAGAAGAACAGCACCTGCAGGATATCGCCGCTGGCGAATGCGCCGACGATGGTCGTCGGAATGATGTTCATCAGGAAGCCGGTGATGGTCTGCTCATGGGCCTTGTCAGCGTAGGTCGCGACGGCCTTGGCATCCAGCGTCGAAGGATCGATGTTCATGCCGGCGCCCGGCTGCACGGTATTGGCGACGATGAGGCCAACGATAAGCGCGAGCGTGGAGAACACCAGGAAGTAGATCATGGCCTTGCCGGCCACACGTCCAACCTTCTTCATGTCGTTCATGCCGGCGATGCCGGTTGCGACGGTGAGGAAAATGACGGGGGCGATGATCATCTTGACGAGGCGGATGAAGCCGTCGCCGAGCGGCTTCAGCTGTTCGCCGAAAGTCGGGTAAAAATGGCCGAGTGCGATACCGGCGATGATGGCCACCAGAACTTGGAAATACAGGTGCTTGTAGAATGGCTGCTTGGCGTGGCCTGCGGCCACGGCTGTCGTATCGATCATGTTTTTTCCTCCTCGGCCTCACCCTGCCTTTATTGGCCTCCCGGGATCGCCGTGTCGTTGACGGCTTCGCGCCGATTGCGGAGTCATGTGCAATACGCATGCCAGACTTGATTATTTGCTGTAATTGACTGATTTAAAAAGTAGTTTTTATTGAAGCCTCGCTGGCTCACGGCCATTTGTGCGGAATTCCGGACAAAATATCTTGATGTCTGTGCGTAAATCCGCACAATCATCCCATGACCTATCAGGACCACGCACCTCATTCCCAGGCGAAGCGGCGGGCGCAATGGCTGGCGCTGGCGGGCCTGTGGTTGCTCGTCAGTCTTGGCGTTCTGCTGGTGGCCGATGAGTTCGCCCGCAATCAGGCGCTGCGCATGGCCGGTTCCGAGGCCGCCACGGATGCCGAACTGAAGATCGCGCTCCTGAATGTCGCGCTGGAGCGGCCGCGCGCCATTCCCCTTGTCCTCTCCGGAGATCCCGATCTTGCCGCCGCGCTGGATGGCGGTGGTGCTCCCGCTCTCGACCGGTTGAACCGCAAGCTGGAAGGCCTGATCGAAGGCACGCAGTCCTCGGTGATCTATGTCACCGGGCCGACCGGACTGACCATCGCGTCGAGTAACTGGCGGCAGGACGACAGCTTTGTCGGCTCCAATTATGCTTTCCGCGAATATTTCCAGGCGGCGATGAAGACCGGCATGTCCGAACATTATGCGCTTGGCAATGTCAGCCGCCGACCGGGTCTTTATATCTCCCGCCGCATCGATGCCGCCGACGGGCGGCCGCTTGGCGTCGTCATTGCCAAGGTTGAGTTCAATCGGCTTGAGACCGACTGGAACATCGGAGGCAAACCGGTCTACGTGGTCGACAGAAACGGCGTCGTGTTGATGACCAGCGTGCCGGAATGGCGCTTCAAGACCGTCGCACCTATTGACGAGGCGCAGCGGAAAATCATTTCCGAGAGCCTGCAATTCGGCAATGAGGCGCTTTCAACGCTGCCGTTTCGCGCAGCGCGGCGAGCGAGCGAGGGCGTTCCGCTCATTCATGTCGATGAACCGGGGAGTGTGCGTGGCGATTATCTGCGGCTGGAAGTGCCGGTGCCGACGACATCATGGACGCTGCATTATCTCCAGCCTGTGGCGCCGACGCTGAACGCTATAATTCGTGAGGGCAGGGTGGTGGCGCTGGCGACGCTGATGCCGCTGATGGCGCTTTCGGCCCTTTGGCTGTGGCGCAGGCACAAGGCGCTCAAGGAAAAAGAAGAGGAGCAACGCGCCCGCGCGGAGCTGGAAATGAAGGTGCAGGAGCGCACCCGCGACCTGACGAAAACACGCGATCATCTACAGGCCGAAATTACCCTGCATGAAAAGACCACCGGCGAGTTACGCAATGTGCAGCACGAGCTGGTGCAGGCCAACCGTCTTTCCATTCTGGGCCAGGTGGCGGCGGGCGTAGCGCATGAAATCAACCAGCCGGTGGCGACCATCCGTGCCTTTGCCGATAATGCCCGCACCTTGCTGAAACGCGATCGGCTGTCGGAAGTCACCGAAAATCTGGAAGATATCGCCGCTCTCACCGAGCGTATCGGCACCATCACCACCGACCTGAAGATACTGGCGCGCAAGGGCCGCACCGCCGCCGAACCCGTGAGTGTCAGGCTGGTCATCGAAGGTGCGGTCGTGCTGTTGCGTAGCCGTTTTTCCGGGCAGATGGATGCGCTGGAAATCGCCCTGCCGGATCAGGATCTGAAGGTACTCGGCAGCCGTATCCGGCTCGAACAGATCCTCATCAACCTCCTGCAAAACGCGCTGGAAGCCACGGAAACGATTGACACCGCGCGTGTCGAGGTGCGGGTGCGGGAGGAGAGCGACATGATCGTGATTTCGGTCAGCGATAATGGCACCGGCATTCCGGAGGCTATCCGCGCCCAGCTTTTCTCGCCCTTCAACACATCAAAGGAAAGCGGTCTCGGCCTCGGTCTCGTCATCTCCAACGATATTGCTTCGGATTATGGCGGGCGTATCGAGGTGGCAAGCAGCGAGGCGGGCACATGTTTTTCCGTATTTCTGAAGCGAGCATGACATGACGGTGGATGGAACCATATTCCTGGTGGACGACGATTCCCAACTGCGCAAAGCGATGGTGCAGACGCTGGAACTCGATGGATTGCCGGTTACTTCCTTTTCCCGCGCCGAGCAGGCGCTTGCGGCCCTGAGCGAAGATTTTGACGGCATCATCATCACCGATGTGCGCATGCCCGGCATGACGGGTCTCGAATTTTTCGACCATGTCCGCAAGATCGATGCCGACCTGCCGGTCATCCTCATCACCGGCCATGGCGATGTGCCGATGGCCGTCGATGCACTTCACAATGGCGCCTATGATTTCATCGCCAAACCCTTTCCCGCTGAACGCATGGTGGAAAGCGCGCGCCGGGCGCTGGAAAAACGCCGCCTCGTGCTGGAAAATCGGGCGCTTCGCCGGGCGGTGGGACAGGCGGAGGACGATCTGCCATTGATCGGGCAGACGCCCGCCATGGAGCGCCTGCGCACCACGCTTCGGCACATCGCCGATACGGATGTGGACGTGCTGGTGGCGGGGGAAACGGGCAGCGGCAAGGAAGTGGTGGCGACAGCGCTGCACCGCTGGAGCAAGAAGCGCGCGAAGGGCAATTTCGTGGCGCTGAATTGCGGTGCGCTGCCAGAGACGGTGATCGAAAGCGAGCTTTTTGGTCATGAGCCGGGTGCTTTTACCGGTGCGCAGAAAAAGCGTGTCGGCCGCATCGAACATTCGAGCGGCGGTACGCTGTTTCTCGACGAGATCGAAAGCATGCCGCTTGCCGTTCAGGTGAAGATGCTGCGTGTTCTGGAAATGCGTGAAGTTTCGCCGTTGGGTTCAAACGAGGAGAGGCCGGTCGATATTCGCGTGGTGGCGGCGGCAAAGGTGGATCTCGGCGATCCGGCCGAACGCGGCAGCTTCCGCGAGGATCTCTATTACCGGCTGAACGTGGTGACCTTGTCCATTCCGCCGCTGCGCGAACGCAAGGCGGATATTCCACTCCTGTTTTCCCATTTCGTCACCAAGGCTGCCAACCGCTTCAACATGCCGGTGCCACAAATCAGCGCCGGCACGTCCCGCCGGCTTCAGGAGCATGATTGGCCGGGCAATGTTCGGGAACTCGGGCATTTCGCCGAAAGGGTGGTGCTGGGCCTGGAGGCGGAACCGGCGGCTACCTCCGCTTCGCAATCCGCTATTCCCGCTTCCGGCACCCTGCCGGAGCGCATGGACGAGATCGAGGCCAATATCATCCGTGAAACGCTGGAGCAGTCGAACGGAGACGTGGCGGAAACCATCGCAACGCTCGGCATCGCCCGCAAGACCTTTTACGACAAGCTGCAGCGCCACGGCATTAATCGGGCGGATTATGTGAAGAGCGGTACGGCGTGAGGGAGCGCGGGGCGCTCATGGAAAAGCCGCGGACGTTTCTGTCCGCGGCCTGACAATAACGGGAGTATTTATGTTGGCGGTCTTCCCGATCAACCCGCTACGCAGAAATGGCGCTGACCATCGTTACCGACATAGGTGCCGGACCGGCTGTTGAAGCTGCGATAGCGCTGCGAGCAATAATCGTACCAGGCATTTGTCCAAGGCTCGATGGTACGGTAGGTCCGGCGCGGCTGGTAATAACCGGGATTGGTGTCATAGACCGGCTGGGCGCGGTAAACCGGTGCCGGACGATAGACCGGAGCGGGGCGATAAACCGGCTGTGGTGCCGGCTGATAATAGCGATAATCCGGCTCTTCATACACGTAGCTCGGCTCATAACGACGGGGCGGGTCGATATAGACGCGCTCATCATCCACCGGCGCCGGGCGCGCCATTGCCGAGCCAACGGCGACACCGGCGGCGAGACCGAGTACGCCACCCAGAATGGCGGCGTCGCGACGGTCGTGGCGATCCCAGTCGCCGGCGTATGCGCTGCTCAAGGGAGCAATGGTAGCGGCGGCGACAGCGATTGTCAGAACTGTTTTAGCTGCGAAGGACGACATGGTGTTTTCTTCCATCCAAGTGGCAGGGCGCTGCCAGCTGCAAATTCGATGGTTAAGGAAATACAGCCCGGCTGCTGAACGGGCGCTGAATGAATTGTGGCGGACGGGCGGCGGCCTGCAATTCCTGTTTGCGCGGACCGTACTTCGCGCTAGAACTCAAGAGCAAACAGGACGCACCGATGAGCCTTTCCCACATAACCGTCAATCCCGATTCCTCGCATGAAGACCGTGCCCAGGCCATTCGCGATACGCTGCGTGACGCCATTGTCGACCGGCGGCTTGCGCCGGGGACGAAACTGTCGGAAGCGGAAGTGGGAACCCTGTTCGAGGTCAGCCGCACGGTGGTGCGGGCGGCCCTTCAGATGCTGGCCTATGAGGGTCTGGTCAAGGCCGAGCGCAATCGCGGCGCCTTCGTTTCCAACCCGACGCCGGATGAGGCGCGGCAGGTTTTCGCCTCGCGACGGTTGATCGAACCCGGCGTGGTGGATGCGGCGATCGAAAAAATCACGCCCGCGGCGGCAAAGAAGCTGAGGGAACATCTGGTCGAGGAAAGCCGCCATCAGCTTGAGCGCGGTCCCACCGCCAGACGCGCGGAGATCAAGGCGTCGGGCGATTTTCACCTGATGCTCGCTTCGCTTGCCGGCAATGCCATCCTCGAGAAATTCATGGATGAGCTGGTGGCGCGGTCATCGCTGGTCATCGCGCTTTACGGTCGCTCGGGTGTCTCTAGCTGCGGCCATAATGACCATGCCGACCTTCTGGACGCGCTGGAGGCGAAGGATGCGGCAAAAGCCCGTGCGCTGATGCTCCGGCACCTCGACCACATCGAAGCCGATCTCGACCTTCGCATGAAGGAAGGTTTGGCGCTCAGGGACGCGCTGGCGCTTTGATCGCCGCCTGTCCCGTCTTGCTGGCGGGACGGGGCGTTTCTGTCCCGCCTCAGGCGGCGTAGCGGCTGATGGCCAGGTCGTGTGTATCGATCTCCGGCTTGTTTCCGCTGATCAGGTCGGCAAGCACCCGGGCCGAGCCGCAGGACATGGTCCAGCCGAGCGTGCCGTGGCCGGTGTTGAGATAGAGATTGCTGTAGCGGGTGGCGCCGATGACAGGCGTGCCATCGGGCGTCATCGGGCGCAGGCCGCACCAGAATTTCGCCTGGTTCTGATCGCCCGCGCCGCCGAACAGGTCTTCCACCGAATGGGCGAGCGTTTCCTGGCGTGCGGCCGGCAAATCCTTGCTGAAACCGGCAATCTCAGCCATGCCGCCGGCCCGGATGCGTGAGCCGAGACGGGTGATCGCCACCTTGAACGCCTCGTCCATGACCGTGGAAACGGGCGCGCGCTCCTCTTTCACGATCGGAACCGTGATGGAGTAACCCTTGACCGGGTAAACCGGCAGAGTAAGGCCAAGCTGGCGCAGGAATTGCGGCGAATAGCTGCCGAGTGCGGCGACGAAAATATCGGCCTCCGCCAGCCCCCGGGTGGTTTCCACGGCCTTGATGCGTCCTGCTTCAACGATGGGGCGCATGATGCCGGTATCGTAAAGGAAGGTAACGCCGGCTTCTTCTGCCATGCGGGCAAGTTCAGTCGTGAACATGAAGCAATCGCCGGTCTCGTCGCCCGGCAAACGCAGGCCGCCAACGATCTTTTCCTTCGAAGGAGAAAGGCCGGGTTCGATGGCGGCGCAGCCGTCGCGGTCGAGAATCTCGAAAGGCACGCCGCCCGCCGTCAGCACGTCCACATCCTTGCCGATGGCGTCGAACTGTTTCTGGGTGCGGAACACCTCCAGCGTGCCCTGCATGCGCTGATCATATTCGATGCCGGTCTCTTCGCGAAGCGCCATCAGGCAATCACGGCTATATTCGGCAACGCGCACCATGCGGCTTTTGTTGATGGCGTAACGCGCCGAGGTGCAGTTGCGCAGCATCTGGCTCATCCAGCGCCAGGCGGCCGGGTCGGCGGTTGGGCGAATGATCAGCGGTGCATGTTTCATGAACAGCCATTTCATCGCCTTCATCGGAATGCCGGGGGCAGCCCAGGGCGATGAATAACCGGGGGAAACCTCGCCGGCATTGGCAAAGCTGGTTTCGAGCGCTGCGGCCGGCTGGCGGTCAATCACCGTCACCTTGTGTCCGGCTTTGGCCAGATACCAGGCAGATGTCACGCCGACGACGCCGGCTCCGAGGATAGTGACGTTCATGATCGTCTCACTTGTGATTGGCTGATATTGAAGCGGTTGTCGGGGTTATGCCCGGCTGAATGTAGCTGCGGCGGTAACGGCGGCCGAGGCCGGTCAGGATTTCATAGGCAATCGTGCCCGCATCCTCGGCAATGTCTTCCAGTGTCTGGTCCGGCCCGATCATCTGCACAAGGCTGCCCTGGGTCAATGCCCCTTCGGGCAGGGCGGATATGTCGAGAATGATGCTATCCATCGAAACGCGCCCGACAATCGGCAGACGCACGCCATTATACCACGCCGCGCCGCGATTGCTGAGCGAGCGCGGCAGGCCATCGGCATAACCGGCGGCGATGGTTGCCAGCCGCGTCGGACCGCTCGCCGTGAAAGAGCCGCCGTAACCGACGAGCGAGCCGGCGGGAACGGTGCGGGTCTGGATGACGGCGAGATCGAGACGGACGACCGGCTTCATCGGGTTGGGGCCGGCAGCGGAAGGCGCACCGCCATAGAGCGCGATGCCGGGTCGCAACAGGGCATTATGATAGTCGATGCCAAGAAAGATACCGCCCGAATTGGAAAAACAAACTGGCGTCTCGGGAAAAGCTGTGGCGGCCTTGCGCATCACGGCAAGCTGTGCGGCATTCGAGGCATGATCGGGCTCGTCGGCGCAGGCGAGGTGGCTCATGACGAAAGCGATCTCAATTCCATCGAGCAACTGCGGCTCGGCGGAGAGGATTTCAAGCTCCCCGGGGGAGAGCCCAAGGCGGCACATGCCGGTATCGATCTGGACGGCGGCGGTGAGTGTCTTGCCGAGCTTTCTGGCATGGCCTGACCATTGGGCGATCTGTTCCAGCGAGTTCAGAACCGGTGTGATGGCCATGGCGGCGCAGGAGGTCTCGTTGCCGGGCTGTAGACCATTGAGGACAAAAATCTGCGCTTCTGCCGAAAGCCGGATCCTGAGTGCTAGCGCCTCGTCGATGTGGGCGACGAAAAAATTCCGGCAACCCGCCTCGAACAGGGTCTGCGAGACGATATCCGCGCCGAGGCCATATGCATCGGCCTTCACGACCGCCGCCGTTTGCGATGCGGGGGCCAGGGCGGCAAGGCTAAGGTAGTTGTCCCGCAATGCGCCGAGATCGATGGTCAGCTGGCCGCTTGCACCACCGGCTGCCTGCTGGCGGCTGATCTGCATGTCCATGGTCGTTCACCCTCATTTTTATCCCATGAGGGTATTGCAACGATTGTCGAATTTCTTGGCGATTGTTCGAATAATATGCGACAAATTACATAATAGAGCAATTTTACTCTCATTATTGGAATTTCCTATGTCGTCACTCGATGCGACTGACCGCCATATCATCCGTCTGCTTCGGCTCAATGCCCGCATCAGCAATGCGAAACTGGCAGCAGAAGTCGGGCTATCTGCGTCCGCCTGCCTTCGCCGCGTCGATATTCTCGAGCGGGAAGGGATCATCCGCGGTTATACGGCGCTGACCAGCGGCCTTGCTGGCGGCGAGGTGATTTCGGTCATCGTGCAGATTACGCTCGACCGCCAGACGGAGGATTTTCTCAACCGTTTCGAAAATGCGGTGCGGCGATATCCGGAAATCCGCGAATGTTATCTGATGACAGGAGGATCGGATTATTTCCTGCGCTGCGAGGCGGAAAGTGCGGGGGATTTCGAGCGGATTCACAAGGAAATCCTGTCGAAACTGCCAGGGGTTTCGCGCATTCATTCGAGCTTTGCGATCCGGAATGTGTTGGCGACGCCGAAGGCGCGGTAGTGTATGCGGCCACCCCCCTCTGTCCTGCCGGACATCTCACCCTCAAGGGGGGAGATCGACAAGCGGCTTCCTCAACACATCCAACAGGCAAGGATACTACGCTGAAAAAAGCGCGTGGAACTGAGGCCGAACCCTCATCCGATATCCCCCCTTGAGGGTGAGATGTCCGGCAGGACAGAGGGGGGTAAGCCCCATAGGCGCTAACTTAAGGCTGGACCGGCGGAATCCAGATGTGATTCAAAGGGAAGATGCGAAGCAATATTTCCGTCGAAGCCGACTGGCAAAATCTGATATCGAAGATCAATAATCACATCGATCTGGATGCGACTGCGCGTGCCTCCAATGCTCTTGTGAGAAAGCGGTGCGTTGGCGATGCAGCTACCCTGTTGCGTCTGGCTGGCCTCGGCATACGGCGCTGGAGGAATGAGCTTGCGCTCGGCTGCCACCTTGGGCTGGTTCGAATGACATTGCACAGATTTCTGATGTCGCCCTGCTGAAGCGTTTGCGTGGCGCGGCTGATTGGTTGGGCGAGATCGCGGGTGCCCTTTTGCCAACCTCTTCCTCGGGCGTGCATTCCATTGGTAGCCGTCGCCTTTGTATCGCCGATGCCAATTCGATTTCCGGGTGCATGCTGCCTACGACCCGTCCCGGTCGCGCTTCACCTATCTCGATGTATCCGATGCGCACGGCGGCGAGGCATTCACCCGGCTGCCTATAACAGAGGGCGACATTTTTATCGGAGACCGCGCTTATGCCCGTGCGCCGTCTTTGGCAAAGCTGCTTGCCACCGGCGCTGATTTCATCGTCCGCTCCGGATGGCACTCCATACGCCTGGTCACCCTGGATGGGAACCCGGTCGACTGGAACGCGATTTACGCGCCTATGAAGATGGGGGACATCCGTGAGATCGATGTCTTCGTCGAACATTCCGGTCGCAAACAACGGGGAAAAGGCAAACCGCTTTTTCGGGCGCGCCTCATCATAAAACGAAAGGATGCGGAAGCGGCTGAGCGCGCACTGAAAACGGCAAAGCGCGGCCACCAACGCCGGCGATACAATCAGACCATGCAGCCGACGACGATGGCGGCCGCGGGATTCATTATGGTCCTAACCTCGCCCCCGTCATCCGCAATGACCGCAGAAGTCGTCCTCGATACGTACCGTCTGCGCTGGCAGGTCGAGCTTGCCTTCAAGCGGCTTAAAAGCGGGCTTGGTATCGACAAGCTTCCCGCCAAAGACCCCCAGCTCGCGCGAATTTGGTTGATGGCCCATCTGATCCTGGCGCTGATGATCGACGAGGCCGTCAACGACGTTCTCGACTCTCCCCCTTTGGGCATGCGAACCGCTTCGACGACTTCAATATCGCTGTGGCGGCTGCATAGCCTTCTTCGACAGGTATTTTCTGAATGTCATCGTTGTTTGTTTGTCGCCAGGACGGACGCTTACCCGTTTCGTCGATGTCGTTCGACATATCTGCGACCCACCGCGACGGCGCCAGAACCAATCTTGTATGGCAAGAAGGGCGTCGTGACGGCGCAACCGCAACTCCTGCCTACTGCAGTCTCAGCTTCAATCTGGCGTAAACCAACAAAATTAAGTAGCCGACGGCCGCCAGAACGAACGGCCCGCGAAGAGCCATTTCGCGCCCGGCCTCGTTCTCGATCAGCGACACCAATATCCCAGCAGCGATCGCACCAAGAGGCATCGATCCCCAGCCGAAGAAGCGGTAAATGCTGTTTACACGCCCCAGCAGTTCTGCCGGAATGCGGCGCTGGCGCCATGACACGGTGATTACGTTCCAAAGCATGGATGCCGCCATAAACAAGGCAATTGCTGCGCCGACCACCCACGCAGCGGAGCTGAAACCAATGGCTGCGTATGCCATTCCCCATGTCAGGAACGAGAGGTATAGCGCCGCCTGCGCGCCAATCCGTCTTGTGATGAGCGGCGCTCCCAGACTGCCAGCTACCGCGCCTGCCGCAGCCACGGACAGCAAGAATCCGTGCTCGGCGGCAGACAGCCCCAAAATCTCCTGGGAAAACAGAATAATGATTGTCGTCGCCATCGAAAACAGGAAGTTCACCATTCCCAAGGTCACGGCCAACCTGAACAGGAGGCGATCTTTTCGCATCCAGTTTATGCCCTCAACCAAAGCGGGCCAAAACCGCGCAGAGTTCGTCAGTTGAGGTGGCAATGTAATGAGCCAGACCATGCTGGCTGCAAGCACTAGCGCTGCGGCATCCAGGCCAAAAGGCACCGCGATACCCAGCCCGATCAGTACGCCTGCGAGCGGGGGGCCAATGAACTGGCCCATTAGTTGCTCTGCGCTCCACATCTGACCATTGGCAACCTCCAGATCTGCTGGTGCGACAATAGACGGCAAAATTGTTTGAGCAGCGTTGTCCCGCATTACCTCGGCAGAGCCGAGAAGAAAGGCGAGGCCGGCCAGCAGCCACACAGCCCCGGCCACCGGCTCGCTCAAAGCGAGCATCATGATAGCAATTACGATCCCCGCCCGGATCATGTCTGCACGCGCGATCAACTTGCGGCGGTCAGTTCGGTCAATGATCACGCCTGACGGCAGTGCAAACAGCAGCCAAGGCATGCTGCCGGCAGCTGCTACAGCAGCAATCGCGAGCGGATCGCGTGACATCAGCGTAGCGAGCCAAGGCAGCGCCAGAACAATCACTCCGTCGCCAAGGTTTGTAAGCGTTCCTGCCGTGAGAAGCAGGCGATAGTTTCGGTTACGAACCAAAAGCGGCATTGCCATCTCGAGCTGATCCCCTTCACTGTTTCCAGCAGCCTAAAGGGTAACTTGGCATCGTCAATGGAAATCATTCCACATTCGTCACCTTAAGTTCGCGCCTATGGGGGTAAGCCCCACGCTCCACATATCGATATCACCCCCACCACCGATAAAAATGATGCACTGGCCCCCGCCCGTTCCCAACAGCAAGGCCCCGCCCGGCATCGAGCGCCCCATTCAGATAATCCTTCGAAAGCTCAACCGCCTCCCTTAACTCATATCCCTTTGCAAGATGAGCCGTAATCGCCGCCGCCAGTGTGCAGCCGGTGCCGTGGTCGTTTTTCGTCTCGACCCTCGGCGCGGAAAGCGCCTGCATGGCGCCATCCGCAAACAGATAATCCGTGCTCTCAGGCCCATCACCATGGCCGCCCTTGATGAGCACGGCTTTTGTGCCCGCCTTCAGGATCAATTCAGCCTGCTGGGCGATCTCGGTATCCGTCTTCGCCATGGAGGTCCCGGTCAGCAGCGCCGCTTCCGGCAGGTTCGGCGTAACGATGGTCGCGAGCGGCAGCAAGTCGCGCCGCAATGTCTCGATGGCGTCTTCATGCAGCAGCCTGTCACCGGAGGTCGCTACCATGACCGGGTCCAGCACCACCGGTTGCGATTGCCCCCGGAGCCGTTCCGCGATGGCGGCGATGGTTTCGATCCGCGATACCATGCCGATCTTCACCGCATTGACGGCAAGATCGGAGAATACCGCATCCATCTGCGCAATAATGGTGGCGACCGAAACATCCTCGACCGCCGTCACGCCTTTGGTGTTCTGGGCGGTGATGGCGGTGATGACGCTGGCGGCATAGGCGCCGAGTGCGGAGAAGGTCTTGATATCCGCCTGAATACCTGCGCCGCCGCCGCTGTCGGAACCGGCAATGGTCAATGCAATGGCTGTCATGGCTGTCTCGCTTTCAGCGTGGCGTCAATTGCGGAGCGGAAGTCCTTGGTCGCGCTGGCAATATTGCCCGCGCGGAAAATGGCGGAAATGACCGCGACACCATCTGCGCCCGCCTTGATGACGGACGGCACACGCGCAAGATCGATTCCGGCGATAGCGCCCACCGGCATATCCGGCCTCCACTCCTTCAAAAGGGCGCGCAGCGTGGTAAAACCGTCTATGCCGACCGGCTTGTCCGGATTGACCTTGGAAACGGTTTCGAACACGCCGCCGATGCAAGCATAATCGACGGGCATTGAGGCTGCCCGTTCGGCATCGGTGCGATTTTTGACGGTGAGGCCGATGATCGCCTTTTCGCCGAGAATGCGCCTTGCGGTTTTGGCGTCCATGTCGTCGGCGCCGAGATGCACTCCATCCGCGCCCGAGGCGAGGGCCACATCCACCCGGTCGTTGATGACCAGCGGCACGCCGGTGCCGGCGATGGCCTCATGGATGGCGCGGGCGTTTTCGATCATCTCCCGCGTCGAGCCGTGCTTGTCGCGATATTGCAGAATAGTCGCGCCATTGAGTGCGGCTGCCAGAGCAAGCTCCGGCAGCGGCGCGACATCGCTAAGGCTTGCGTCGACCAGCGCGTTGAGGCGGTAATCAACCTTATTCATGCTCTATCCTCGCGTGATTTGTGATGTCCCCGGCGGAAATCTCGGAAAGCGCATCCAGAAACGCCGGTTCGAAGGTGCCGGGGCCTCCGGCGTGCTTGGCCGCAAGTTCGGCGGAAACGCCGGTGACGGCAAGGGCGGCGGCGGCCGCTGTCAACGCGTCCTTTTCCACCGCCATGAAGGCGGCGATGACGCCGCCCGAAAGGCAGCCCGTTCCCGTCACCTTCGCCATCCACGGATGGCCGTTGACGATCCTGACGCTGCGGGTTGTGTCGCTGAGGTGATCCACAGGCCCGGTCTCGATCCTCACCACATCAGGCACATTGCCGATCAGGCTCATTTCGGCGTGATTACCGCGCACGATAGTCGGGGAAAGTGCGATGAGTTCGCGCGCGAACTCCAACCGCGACGGTGAGTAGTCGCAATGCACGGGGTCGACGATCCACGGCTTGCCGGATGCATTGGCGATCTCGATCGCCAGCCGGATGACCTTGCGCCGTTCGGCGTCCAGCGTGCCGAGATTGACAGTCAGCGCATCTGCCTTGGCCACGAAACTCTCGATTTCCTCGAGCGAGGTGGTCATGGAAGGAATGCCGCCGACGACGGTGATGCCGTCTGCGGTGAATTTCTGCACCACGGTGTTCATCAGGCAATGCACGCGCGGGCGCGTGTTACGCACGCGCTCCAGTATGTCGGCGGCCTTTGTTGCTGTTGGATAAGTCCTGGTCATGGCTGTTGCAGTTCCACGGCAATGTCGTCCGCCGCCGGCGCCTGCTTGATCAGCTGCATCTCCTGCATGAAAGCCCCGAAACGGGCGTAACGCGCGCGGTCGAGTGCGGCGGGGCGCTTGGCGAAGCGCGGCAGCGTATCGAAGAAGGCCTGTTTGTTCAGCGCGTCATCAAGGTTCGGATAGGCCTTGATGAACAGCTGCCAAGCTTCCTGCGGGTGGTTGGTGATGAAGATCGCTGCCTGCTCTACCGCGGAGAGGAAACGCGGCAGGCGGTCGTCTTTTACGAGATCGCGATGGGTGACAAAGATCAGCTCGTCATAGGCCGGCACGCCATGTTCCTCCGGGAAGAAGGAGCGGCCTTCATGTCCCTCTAGCTTCATCTGCGTCAGCTCGAAATTGCGGAAGCCACCCAGCGTGGCATCCACCTTGCCGGCGATCAGCGACGGCGAAAGCGAGAAGTTGACGTTGACGAGTTCGACATCGTCCTTCGTCAGCCCGTCCTTTTCCAGCATGCGCTTCAGCATGGCGTCTTCGAAGCCGGAAACGGAAAAGCCGACCTTCTTGCCTTTCAGGTCCTTCAGGCTCTTGATCGGACCATCGGCCAAAACGGTGACAGTGTTGAGCGGGGTTTCGACCAGCGTACCGAAACGCACGAGCGGCAGGCCGGCGTCGTGATCGAGATAGAGGTTCGGCTGGTAATGCACGCCGATATCGGCCTGCCTTGCCGAGACGAGGCGCGGCACGGCGGAGGGGTCTGCGGGCGGAACCAGTTCCACCTCCAGCCCGGCATCGGCAAACAGGCCGCGTTCCCTGGCGACCACCGTCGGCGCATGATCCGGGTTCACGAACCATTCGAGCAATATGGTGAGCTTGTCGGCCGCCTCAGATTGCATGGGTGCTAGTACGCTTGCCACTGCGACGACGAGGGAAAGAAGAGTTCGTTTCATGGTGCCGAAAGTCTCCGCAAGTATCTGAAAGGAATGGTGTGTTCTGTTTCCTTGGCCCAGGGAGCCAGATTGGCTGTCGATAAGTCGACGACGAGCCGCAGCAGCACCGCCATGACGGCCAGAATGGTCATGGCGGCGAACATGGTGTCGGTCTGCATGCGGGCATTGGACTGGATCATCACAAACCCGAGGCCGGCCGATGCGCCCACCCATTCGCCGATGACGGCGCCGAGCGGGGCAAGCGGCGCGGCGACCCTGAGGCCTGAAATCAGCGAGGGCAACGCCAGCGGCGCACGCAACCGGGTAAGGATCTGCCAGTGGCTCGCCTCAGTCAGCGAGGCGGCGTCGAGGATGGCGCGATCGGTGCGGTTAAGGCCATCCGTGAAAGCGGAGGCGACGGGGAAGAATATGATGATAGCCGTCATGACCACCTTCGAAGCCATGCCGAAACCGAACCAGAGGACGAGGATGGGGGCGAGCACGAAGACTGGAAAGGCTTGCAACACCAGAACCATGGGCCAGACGAGGCGGCCGAGGCGCGGGATGGCGGCAATGGTGAAGGCGACGACAATGCCGCCGGCGACGCCCGCCACAAGCCCGAGGGCCATTTCGCCGAGCGTTACCAGTGCCTGCCCGAACAGGAAGCCCGGCTGACGCCAGAACGCGCCAGCAACATCGGCGGGCGATGGCAGGATATAGCGGGGCGGTGAAAACAGCCACGTTCCCGCCTGCCAGAAAACCAGCAGAAGACCGACTCCGTTCAGTGCATGGGTGGCACGCATGAGCCGGACCTCAGACGCAGACGCACCGTGTGCGAAGGGCGGAAGGTTTCAGCATCGTCACTCGTCTCCAGATGTGGCAATCTCGGAGATCAGGCAAAGCGAAGAAGAGAAAAAGCGGCGCCCCTTGGGCGCGACAATTCCGTTCCTACGCCGGCATGACCCGGATCAGGTTCAAGGGTCCGGCTCAACGCCATCTCAGCACCGTCTGGTGCTCCCCTCGGAAGAGATTGTTTTGTAGGACATGATCTAAAAATGTCAACGGCCTCCGCTGACAGATCATGGGTCGTATATATATTACTTAAATATAGTTATTAGTAATACCGAATTTATTGTAAATTAGTTATATCGATAAACTATATCGCAACGGCACTCAAATAAACCTCATCTGAATTCTGATAATTCGGAGATGAGCTTGAAAAACATCTGGCGGGACAAGTCTGGAAACTTTGCAATTCTTAGCGCTCTGTTGATCATACCGATCGTCGGATCTGCCGGCGTTGCGCTGGATGTCGTTCGGGCCATGAGCGTGAAATCCGATCTTCAGATGGCAGCGGACTCTGCGGCTCTGGCCGTGGTTGCGGAAAGTTCAGCCAGTGCCGAGGCTGCACGGCGAATGGCCAGCAACGGCGTCATTTCGGTCGGAAAGGAAGAGGCTGAGGCTTTTTTTCACAGCAATCAGCGAGGGAACCCGGAATATCGCCTATTGGCGCTCGATGTACAGGTGAAGAAGAATGGCACCGTGATCGAATCGTCAGTGAGTTTTAAGGCTTCGCTTGATACAACGCTCTCCAGAGTACTGGGAAAGGATTTCCTGACTGTCTCCGGCAGTGCAACTGCCAAATATGAGACGGAAACCTATACCGATTTCTATCTGCTGCTCGATAACTCGCCTTCCATGGGTGTCGGCGCAACGCCCGCCGATGTGGCAACGATGAAAGTTGCCCTCGGTTGTGAGTTCGCCTGCCATCTCTCATTGCCAGACGGGTCTTCCAATCCCAACAGCAGCTATTTCCGGCTCAGAAACAAGGATCCGAAGGCCCGAGGTTACATAAACGCGACGACGCGCATTGACGTGGTCGCAAAGGCAACCGCAAGCTTAATGGATACTGCCGAGGACACTCGCAAAAGACCCGACCAGTATCGCATTGCGGTCTATACTTTTGGAAAGACAGCAGAGGATGCCTTTTTTAACAAAGACCTTCCGGAAATTGTCTCGCGCACCTCGGATTTGCAGGGGGCCAAAAAAAAGGTCAAAGAAATTGAGTTGATGTCAGTTCCAGACCATCATTACAAAAGCGACCAGCATACGAATTTCGACCGTGCACTGACGAGAATCACACCGAAGATGGGAACATCGGGGAATGGCGCGAGTTCCGCTACACCTGAAAAAATCCTGTTCTTCGTGTCGGATGGCGTGGCCGATGCTGCAAAGGCCGCATGTACCAAGAAAAAGATTTGGAATGGACGCTGCCAGGAACCCATAGACACCAAGCTGTGCGACAACCTCAAGAAACAAGGATTCCGTATCGCCGTGCTTTACACGACGTATCTGCCGCTTCCTGATAATCCTCACTACAAGAATTGGATCGCACCATTCGAAACGGAAATCGGCCCGCGCATGCAAGCCTGCGCCTCCCCTGGCTTGTTCTTCGAGGTCAGTCCTTCGCAGGGCATCAGCGAGGCCATGTCGGCGCTTTTTAAAAAGGCGATCAGCTCGCCACGCCTGACCAACTGATGACCAGCATAGCGGAAGGCTGGTTGGATCGGTATTTAGTTATTTAGGAAATTAGATTTATCGAAAATTAGTTATCCTTTGAAACTGCCCTTCAACATTCTTTTTCTAAGTTCTGTCTCCAAAAGCGCTATGGGGGCAGATTTGAAAAATATCTGGCAGGATAGATCAGGAAATTTCGGAATTCTAACTGCTTTGCTTTTGGTGCCGCTCATCGGTACGGCCGGCGTTGCGCTGGATGTGACTCACAGCATGGCCGTAAAATCCGATCTGCAGATGGCAGCGGATGCCGCAGCCCTTGCGGTGGTTGCCGATACATCGTCGAGTGTTCAAAAGGCGAAGGAAATGTCGGGCGATGGCGTCATTTCGCTCGGCGCTGATGACGCCTCCGCATTCTTTGAAAGCAATGAGCGGTCCAATCCCGATTACAAGCTTCTGTCTCTGGATGTGTCGGTGACCAAGCACGGTAACGCGATCGAATCCTCGGTCAGCTTCAAGGCTTCCATTGACACGACGCTTTCACGGATACTCGGGGAGGATCTCATTACCGTTTCGGGCAAGGCGACCGCCAAATACGAGACGGAAACATTCAGCGACTTCTATGTGCTTCTTGATAACACCCCCTCAATGGGCGTCGGCGCCACGCCAACCGACGTTGCCACCATGGTCGCGAATACGAGCGACAAATGTGCTTTCGCCTGTCACATCGTGAAAGACGGTGTCGTGGATACGAACAGCTATTATTACAAGGCGAAAAGTCTCGGCGTGACGACGCGCATCAATGTGGTCGCAAAGGCAACAGCGAGCCTTATGGACACGGCGAAGTCCATGCGCAAAAGCAGCAATCAATATCGCATGGCAGTCTATTCCTTTGGAGAGAAAGCCGAAGATACGAAGCTGCTTGAGGTCGTACCGCTCACGTCGGATCTGGCGACGGCGAAGAAGAAAGCCGCTGAAGTTGATCTCATGTCTATCCCCAAGCAGGGATTCAACAACGACCAGCAGACGGATTTCGACCGGGCACTGACCCAGATCGGGGACAAGATCGGCACCTCCGGCACGGGCGCGAGTTCGGCGAGCCCGGAAAAGATCGTCTTCTTCGTGACCGATGGTGTCGGCGATAGCTATAAGCCATCGACCTGCACCAAAAAAACGACGAGCGGCCGCTGTCAGGAACCGATCGACGTCAAATATTGCACGAAGCTGAAAGAAAAGGGTTTTCGCATCGCCGTGCTCTACACCACCTACCTGCCGCTGCCGACCAATGACTGGTACAATAGCTGGATCAAGCCGTTTCAGCCGGAAATCGGCACACGCATGCAGTCCTGCGCTTCTCCGGGCCTGTTCTTCGAAGTTAGCCCGTCGCAGGGCATCAGCGATGCGATGACCGCGCTTTTCAAGAAGGCCATAACATCACCCCGTCTGACGGGGTGATGACAGGGACGATCTCAGCTATCGTTCAGTTGATTGTGCGAAGCTGCTCAAACAGCGGACGATGGCTACTATCTGCACGATAGAACACCGCTGGTTCGCCGAGCGGCGCCGCCACGGTGACGTTGTGTCCGCCGGGATAATGCGCACCGCTCCACAGGTGTACCCATTCACCGTCGCCCGGAAGATAGAGCGAGCGTTGCGTTTCACCCGCTTTCCACACAGGTGCGACAAGTATGTCCGGCCCGTAAAGATAGCAGTCCTGAATCGCAAAGGTCTGGCGATCATTTTCGTAATGCAAGAAGAGCGGACGTTGCACCGGCAGGCCTGTTCTTGCCGCTTCCGCGGAGAGCGATTTCAGATAGGGGGCCAGCGCGACATAGATGGATGTCATGCGGGCGAAATGGGAAAGAACCGTTTCATCCTGATCGATCTGGAGATTGTCGCGCGGCCGGTTGCCCTCGTGGGTGCGCATGACCGGCGTGAAGGCGGCCATCTCCGTCCAGCGCATGATGAGTTCCGCTGTGCGGACATTGCCGAACAGGCTGGTGTAACCGCCAATGTCGGAATGGTGATAGGCATTGCCCATGAGGCCGGAGGAGAGCGCGCCGCAGATGACGGTGACAAGGCCGTCGTGACGGGAGAAGTCGACCGATTGGTCACCGCCCCAGATCAGCGGGCAGTGAGTCTGCACGCCGGTGAAGCCTGCCCGCATGAAGAACAGTGCTTCACCGGTCTTGCCCCGATTTTCGACGCCCTTCGCGTTGACCTCGGCCCAGAGCGTTGGCCAGGCATTGTGCATCAGCTTGGCATCGACGCCGTTGGACAGCTTGATATCGATCGGCAGATATTCGCCGAAATCGGCCATCCAGCCGGAAAGGCCGAAATCGAGCATGTTTTTGCCGATGATCTCTTCGGCGAACCAGTCGGCGGCGGCCGGATTGGTGAAATCGACCACGCCGCAATCGAACTCGCCGAAATCCACCAGCGCCGTTTTGCCTTCGGCGTCGGTTGCGAAATAGCCGGCTTTTTCGGCGACCGGGAAAAGCGGGCCGTCGACGCAGAGATAGGGATTCACGTAACCGAGGAAACGAATGCCCTGATCGGCAAGCTCGGCAATCTTCTGGCGCAGATGCGGGTAGCGGGTCTCATTCGCCTGCCAGTCCCAGAACAGACGGGCGCCGAAGGATGTCTGGCGCAGACCCACCCAGTCCTCGCACCACAGGCCCGACACCTTCGTTCCGGCCGCCCGGATTTTCTCCAGTCTGGTGAAGGAGTTGACGCCGTCCTTTAACCCTATGATCGCACCGCCATAAATCCATTCCGGCAATTCCGGCTGGCGGCCGAACCGCAGTGAAAGCGCAGACACGATATCGGTGAAATGATCGCCGGCGAAGAATTCGATCTTTTCTGGGATGGCCCAGATTTCGATCTCATGGAAATCGTCGTTGCGGAAATCGAAGACCGAATAGGCGCTTGTCTCCACGTGCAGGGCGTATTTGTGCGACGACAGGTAAGTCGGCTGCGGGTAGTTGGTATTGTAATAATCGCCACCCGCCTTGCCGCTGACATCGGACTTGAAAGTGATTTCGGTGGTCTTATCGCGGCCGACCCCGGGCTCGGAGGTCCAGAGCGGGAAGCGCCGGCCGCGCATGTCGAAATAGGACATCTGCTCGCCGCCGCCCCAGACATGCTCGTCCGTTTCCGCGACGATACGCAGCCAGAGGCGATTGATCGTCTCGTCCAGCGCCGTCAACCTGATAGCGTTGCCGTCGAGCGTCAGGCGAAGGCGCGGCGCCTGTCCTGGCGCGGATGAGAGCGTGACGCTGTCGCCACTCACCTCGGCATGGCGCAGGGCCGTTCTCTCGATGACATAGTCTTCGATATCGAAATTGCCGCGATACATGTCCATTCGCTCTTTACCGAAACCGGCGAAGAAGGCCGGATTATCGGTCGAATGGGAAAGGATTGTGCGATTGCCGATCGCAAGCGTGAAGCCGTCTTTGGTCGTTTCGAAATACATGACTTACCCTTTTAGCCCTTGAGACCACCGGCGGTGAGACCCGAGACGACCCGTTCCTGGAAGATGACGATCAGGATCGCAACCGGCACGATGCCGACCACCAGCGCTGCCGAAATGACCGGCCAGGGGAAGGCGAATTCACCCTGATATAGCTGGATGCCGACGGGCAGGGTACGCAGTGCGGGGTTGGAGTTGAAAGAGAGCGCCAGCAGGAACTCATCCCAGGCATTGACGAAGGCAAGAATGCCAGCAGTAAAGACACCCGGTGCGCAGAGCGGCACGACGACCTTGAACAGGGCGCCGATGCGGGTGCAGCCATCGATCATGGCGGCATTTTCGAGGTCGCGTGGGATGCTTTCGAAGAAGGATACCAGCATCAGCGTGCAGACCGGCAGCGACAGCACCGTGTAAGGCAGGATCAGCGCCGTCCAGCTGTTGAGCAGGTTGAGCGCCCGCATGATTTCGAACAGCGGTACCAGCAGCGTCACCAGCGGGAAGGTGGAAACGGCGATAATGAGCGACAGGATCAGCGCGCGGTATTTGAGGTTCAGCCGCGCCAAGGCATAAGCGGCCAGCACTGAAATCAGGATGGTGAGCGCGGTGGAAAGCAGCGCCACCATGAAGCTGTTGAACAGGAAGAGGTGCAGCGGCTGGTCGGAAAAGGCCTGCATGTAATTGGCGAGCGTCGGCGCATGCGGAAACCAGGTAATGGGTTTCGCGGTCAATTCCGCTTCGGTCTTCAGCGATGTGAAGAGAATCCAGATCGCGGGGAAGAGGCCGTTCACCAGAAGAATGGAGGCGGCGATGAAACGCAGCGGCTTGCCGGAGAAGAAGGAGGACAGACCGGAGGAGGTGGCAACGGTGCTCATGGGATCAGTCCTTCGTCCTGATAATGCGGAGGTAAACGGCGGTAACGCACATGGAAAGCGCAAACATCATGACAGCAAGCGCAGAACCGTAACCGAGATCGAGGAAGGAGACGGTGTTCTGGTGAATATACATCGCAAGCGTGGTGGTGGATGTGCCGGGGCCGCCGCCGGTCATCATGTAAGGAATATCAAAGGTCTGCAGCGCCGTGATCGTGCGGAAGATGAGCGCGACGACGATCGACGGCTTCAAAAGCGGCAGAGTGATTTCGAAGAACTGACGGATTTTGCCGGCGCCATCCACATCAGCCGCTTCATAGAGCGAGCGCGGAATGGTCTGCAGGCCGGCGAGGATCATCAGCGCCATGAACGACGAAGTTTTCCAGATGATCGTCAGGCAGATGGCCGCAAAGGCCCAGTTCGGCGAGTTGAACCAGATGATGCCTTCGAAGCCCAACCGGTTCAGCACGTCATTGACCACGCCATATTCATAATGGAAGAACCACGCGAAGATGAGACCTGCAAAGGACAGCGGCAGCGCCCAGGGAATGAGAAGGGAAAGCCGCATCGGCCACTGCATGGAAAAAGGCAGGTTGGCAAGCAGTGCGAGACCAAGGCCCATGAACAGCGCGCCCGGTACGGTGATCAGCGTGATCAGAACCGTATTCCAGGTCGTTTCCCAGAAAATCGGATCATCGAACATGGCGGTATAATTTTCAAAGCCGATAAATTCCGCCGGCAGCCCTGATGTCAGCGAAAGGCTGAAAAAGGAGGTATAGACGAGCCGCGCCACCGGATAGACGATGATGAGCGACAGCAGGATCGCCGCCGGCGCCAGGAGAAGCACGGCCAGCGACCGGTCGCCGAGATCGAGCCATCGCGTCCAGCGCGGCAGCTGCTTTTCGTCCACCCGGACCATGGTTCTTTCCGGCATTGTCACGTCTGCCACTCCCGCAACTGGATTCACGTCGTCGTCTCCCGATCGGACCGGTTCTTATCCGGCCCGTTTATCGCGCCCTTCAGGCGGCTTTATTCCTGTCCGTCGAAACGGCCGGAAAGGGCATGGCAAGCATGCCGCCTTCCGGCCTGAAGTTTAGCGCAGAACGCGCCGCAGACGGCTTTCCATCTGCTTTGCACCATCCTCCGGTGTCATCACGCCGGCAAGAACGCCATTGACGGTGGTGCGGATCGTCTCGCTGACCTCGTTGTAACGCGGGGTAACCGGACGGGCCTTTGCCGTTTCAACGACGGGCAGGGCGTCCGCGAACCACGGGATCGTCTTGGTTACGTCCGCATCCTTGTAGAGGGCGGCATAGGTGGGCAGAAGCGCTGCGTTGATCGCCATGAACTTCGACACATCCTGACTGGAGAGATATTCCACCAGCTTCTTGGCTTCATCCTGCTGTTTGGAATAGGCCGAAACGCCGAATTCCCAACCGCCGAGGCAGGTCGTCTGCTCGCCGCCCTTGACGGCCGGCAGACGGGCAACGCCGACCTTGTCGTTCACCTGTGATTCCTTGCCCTGGAAATGGGTCCAGGCGTAGGACCAGTTGACGGCGAAGAGAACCTTGCCGGCCTGGAATTCCTTGCGGGTGTCGTCGGTCGCGACTTCCGAAATATTCTTCTTGGAAATGCCTTCGTCGACAAAGCTCTTCCAGAGCTTCAGGGAATCCACCGCTGCCTTGTTGTCGAAATTCAGCTTGCCGTTTTCAACCAGCGACTTGCCCTCGCTCCAATAGGGCAGGAGGAAGGTGCAGACCGCGCCTTCGATCGCCTTGCCCTGGAAGGACAGGCCCTGAAGTTCGGGGTTCTTTTCGCCTTCCATGACCTTCTTGGAGGCTTCCTTCAGCTCGTCCCAGGTGGTCGGCGGCTTGATGCCGTATTTGTCGAGCAGGTCTTTGCGGTAATAGAGGAACATGGAGTCGGCAAAAGCGGGCAGCGCCACGATTTTGCCGTCTACGGTATTTGCTTCGGCATAGGTCGGCAGATAGGCCGACATGTCCTTGCCTGAGAAATCGCTGGTCCAGCCGGCCGTGGCGAATTGTGCGGGGCGTATGACGTCGAGCATCAGCACGTCAAGGCTCGAATCCTTGGCCGACATCACGGTGTTTAGATATTGCGCCTGCATTTCCGAGGTGTTGCCGCCGGTCTCGATGACCACCTTCACGCCGGGCGTCTTCGCCTCGTATTGATCGAGCGCCTTGCGCCACACATCGGGCTGATGCTGGCTGGAAACGAAAATTTTCAGTTCGGCGTCGGCAAAGGCCTGTCCCGAAAAGGAGAGCATGGTTGCGCAGAGCGCGGCACCCATGAGGGCTTTGCCCTTGATGGTTTTAAATGTCATGTGTTCCTCCCGTTATTAAACCTGTTGGCCGCAGCGTTTCCTCGCCCGGCAATCAGTGGATCGAGCGTTCCGTCGTCGCGTCGAAAAGATGGACCTTGGATGGATCGACGCCGATCTTCAGTTCCTCATTCGGCGCAGGCCGCAGATGCGGCGGCATGCGTGCGGTCAGCGCCGCATCGCCAAGGCTGAAATGGACGAGCGTGTCCGAGCCGAGCGGCTCCACCACCTGCACCTTGACCGCAAGCTGCGTGTCGAAGCCCTCGACGGGGCCGAAATGTTCCGGGCGAATGCCGACGATGACTTCGCGCCCTTCGAGACCCGTTTCGCGGGATGGCCGGATGGCGGTCATCGGCAGGGAATTGCCGTCGGAGAATGCCAACCGGTCGCCGCTCACCTTTGCGCGGGCGAAGTTCATCGCCGGAGCCCCGACGAAACCGCCGACGAACACGCTTTCAGGCCGGTTATAGACCTCGTCAGGTGTACCGACCTGCTCGATATCGCCGCCGCGCAGGATGACGATGCGATCTGCAAGCGTCATGGCCTCCACTTGGTCGTGGGTGACGTAGATGATGGTGGTGCCGAGCTGCTGATGCAGGCGCTTGATTTCCGTCCGCACCTGTCCGCGCAGTTTGGCGTCCAGGTTGGAAAGCGGCTCATCGAACAGGAAGACCTGCGGGCGGCGCACGATGGCGCGGCCCATGGCCACACGCTGGCGCTGGCCGCCGGAGAGCTGGCCGGGCCGCCGGTCGAGAAGGTGCTCGATGCCCAGCATCTTCGCGGCCTCATCGATGCTGGCATTGGCCTGCGATGCGCTGACACCGCGCACTTTCAGGCTGAAACCCATGTTTTCACGCACCGTCTTGTGCGGATAAAGCGCATAGTCCTGAAACACCATGGCAATGTCGCGCTCACGCGGCGGCAGCTTGTTGACAACGCGGTCACCGATCTTCACTTCGCCGCCGGTAATGCTCTCCAGCCCCGCGACCATGCGCAGCGTCGTGGATTTGCCGCAGCCGGAAGGGCCGACGAAGACGACGAATTCGCCATCGTTGATTTCAAGGTCGATGCCCTTGACGATGCGAAGCGCACCGTAACTCTTGTCCAGCTTGCGCAGGCTGACCGAAGCCATATTTTCCTCCTCACGACCGGCGCGTCCAGAATTCGAATGGACGCCATTGCCGGTATCAACCTTCAAGTTCCACGCATCGCATCGTCGAAAATCGATCCCGATTGTCTGGCGATATCGTGGGATGGCGAAACGCCTGTCTCCCTGAGGTCGTGATATTACCTTTCATAAAAAGGAAATCAATAGTGTATCAATTTTATTTCTGACAGAAATCAAAAACTATTAACCCATTGATTAAAAGAAATATAACTGCAAAATCAGCTCGACGGCAGGCTGCTGCTTGCTTGCCTCCCGTCAAATTCTTTCATCTATGTGGAGCACGCGAAATTTGCACAGTCTCAACGTATGCGTGAAACGTATCGTGCAACGGTATGGTCGAACCAGGTCCATGAAACTTCGGCCACCGCGCCATCCTGTGCCTGGCTGAGGCGCAGCACCCGCGGCACAGAGGCGCCGGCTTTCTGGCCGAAGACCTCGGGCGTCCATTCCGGTACTTCACCGAGATCGATGCGATCCTCCGCCTTCGATATCCAGAGATTGAGGCGGGTGCGGTAATAGAGATAAAGGGATTCCGACATGTTCTCGATGGTGATGGTGTCCACGTAAGAACCGTCCAGCCAGATCTCCTCGATGGCCGCGGGTTTGCCGGCGATGCGCCGCAGGCGTCTTATCCTGTGCCCTTCGGTCGATGTGCCGAAAGCGGGCAGGTCAGCGGGCTTGGCAAGGCGGGCCACATCCAGAACCTCCGCCGTTGGCAGGCCGCCGCCCTCGATCAGTTCAAGCCGGAAGAAGGCGTAGACGCTTTGCGGATCGCTGACGGCGCGAATGTAATTGCCGGAGCCCTGCACGCGCTCCAGAAGGCCGCGCTCCTGCAATTCGGCAAGCGCCTTGCGCAGCGTGCCGACGGCGATGCCCAGATCAGCCGCCATATCGCGCTCCGGCGCCAGCTTCTCGCCATCGATCAACCGGCCCGCCGCCACTTCGCGCACCAGCATTTCGGCGATCTGCATATACATGGGCAGGCTGCCGCCAGTGTGTTTCATATACCGTTTCCTCCCCCGAAACAAAAATTGATACATCATTGATTTACATATTTCTTGATGTTATGCAAGAAAAACGAGAGCGGCCCTGAGGAGGAATTGCATGACCGTCGTACCCGTTACATCCGCTGATCTCGATGCTGCCGAGGTCTCCTGGTTTTCCGCTTTGTGTTCCGATGACTACGCCTATCTTGGCGTGCCTGACGGTAGCTTGCGTTCCAGTTTCGAACATTGTTCCGATATCGTTAAAAAGGCGGAGGAACTCGGTTTCCGCAATATCCTCTGCCCCTCATCCTATCAGGTGGGGCAGGATACGCTGAGCTTCGTCGCCGGCTGTGCGCCGATCAGCGACCGCATCAATTTTCTTGCTGCTATCCGTTGTGGCGAAATGCAGCCGATCATGCTGGCCCGTACGGTAGCGACGCTCGACCACATGTTGAAGGGTCGCCTGACGCTCAACGTCATCAGCTCCGATTTCCCCGGCGAAGTGGCTGATAGCGCCTTTCGCTACAAGCGCAGCCACGAGGTCGTTGAGATTCTGCGCCAAGCCTGGACGCGTGACACCATCGACCATGACGGCGAAATCTACCAATTCAAGGGCGTCTCCACCGAGCCGGCACGGCCCTACCAGCAAAATGGCGGACCGCTCCTTTATTTCGGTGGCTACTCGCCGGATGCGCTGGAACTCTGCGGCGCGCAGTGTGACGTCTATCTGATGTGGCCTGAGACGAAGGACCAGCTGGCGGACCGCATGCGCGCCGCCAACGAGCGCGCCGCCGCCCATGGCCGCACGCTGGATTACGGCCTGCGTGTCCATATGGTGGTGCGCGATACCGAACAGGAAGCCCGTGAATATGCCGAGCATCTTGTCTCGAAGCTCGATGACGAGTACGGCCAGCTTATCCGCAACCGCGCCCATGACAGCGGTTCACTCGGTGTCTCCCATCAGGCGCGCGCCCGTGAACTCGCCGACAAGTTCGGTTATGTCGAACCCAATCTATGGACCGGCATCGGCCGGGCGCGTTCGGGCTGCGGTGCGGCGCTGGTCGGTTCCACCGACAAGGTGCTTTCGGCGCTGGAGGAATACCAGAAGATGGGCATTCGCGCCTTCATCCTGTCCGGTTATCCGCATCTCGATGAAGCGGAGCACTTCGGCACCAAGGTTCTGCCGCAGATGAAAACCTGCTCCCTGCCGCATGCCTACGGCCGGGTGCCTTCCGAAACGCCAGCGACGCCGCTCGGCAACGGGGAACGCCACTGATGGAACGTATCGCTCTTTCTGACAAACTCGAACTCAGCCGCATCGTTTACGGCATGTGGCGCATCGGTGACGACGCCGACACGTCACCAGCCCATGTTCAGGCGAAGATCGAGGCTTGCCTCGCGCAGGGCATCACCACCATGGATCAGGCCGATATCTACGGCGGATACACGGCGGAGGCCATTCTCGGCGCCGGCCTGAAGGCTGCGCCGGGACTGCGCGACAGAATAGAAATCGTCACGAAATGCGGCATCGTCGCGCCGGCCGGCCGCCACGCCGCCGCCCGTGTCAAACATTACGATACGACGGCCGGCCACATCAATGCTTCGGTCGAAGCCTCGCTACGTGACATGGGAACCGATCACGTCGATCTGCTCCTCATTCACCGCCCTGACCCGCTGATCGATGCGGAGGAAACCGGTAAGGCGCTCGATGCGCTGGTGGCTTCCGGCAAGGTCAAGGCAGTGGGCGTCTCAAACTTCCGCCCGTGGGATTTTTCGCTGCTGCAATCGGCCATGAGCAACCGGCTCGTGACCAACCAGATCGAAATGAGCCTTCTCGCCACCGATACCTTCACCAATGGCGATCTGGCTTACCTGCAGGAAAAGCGGGTTTCGCCCATGGCATGGTCGCCGCTCGGTGGCGGTTCGCTGTTCTCCGGCGCGCATGGGGGCACCATGGCTGCCTTGCAGCGTATCGGCAAGGAACAGGGCGTCGATGCGACGGCTGTCGCGATCGCCTGGCTGCTACGCCATCCGGCAAAGATCGTGCCGGTTCTCGGAACCAACAATCTCGAACGCATCAGAACGGCGGCCGATGCGCTCCGCGTGACGATGGACCGCCAGACATGGTTTGAACTCTACACCCTTGCGATTGGAAAAGAGGTGGCGTGATGACAGTGGCAGAGGCAATCAAGATGCCCAATGAGGATGTATTCGTTCCCGGCGGCGAAAACAGCCGCAGTTTCCGCAATGCGCTCGGCGCTTTCACGACAGGCGTCACGGTGGTAACCGCCACCACGCCGGAAGGTCCGATTGGCATGACGGTCAATAGCTTTGCGTCGGTATCGCTCGATCCGCCGCTGGTTCTTTGGTCGCCGGCAAAAAGCTCGTCGCGTTATGAGGCCTTCAACGGCGCCACGCATTTCGCGATCCACGTACTGAGTGCCGATCAGGATGTGCTGAGCGCCCGGTTCACTCGTAATGGCCGTGCTTTCGACGATCTGGATTGGGAGTTGAACGACGAGGGCGTGCCGGTCATTCCCGGAACGCTCGCTCGTTTCGAATGCCGCCAGGCGGCAGCCCATGATGCGGGCGATCACACGATCATCGTCGGAGAAGTTCTGCGCGCAGCCCATCGTGACGGGGACCCTCTATGCTTTTCAGGCGGAGCCTTTGGCCGGTTTTCGCGGCAATAAAAGAGCCTGGCTGGATCTTCATAGTCTCTGACGAGGCTCTGTTATTGCAGCCGTAGTGCCGCAGCGGGTTTCGAGGCGCTGGAGCGCCTCGAAAATCTGCGTTAAGCGGCAACGGATTCCGGTTCGCCGGTCCCTTCCGGCTTTTGCGGTTCGGTGTTTTTTTCCGCCCTTTTCCGGCGGGAAAACACCCTGGTGAGGAATTGGCCGAACCGGTCCATTTCCACGAAGATGACGGGCGTGATGAACAGCGTCAGCAATTGCGACACGATGAGGCCGCCGACCACGGCGATGCCGAGCGGCTGGCGCAGTTCCGAACTCGCGCCCGAGCCGAGTGCGATGGGAAGTGCCCCAAGCAGCGCGCAGAAGGTCGTCATCATGATCGGCCGGAACCGGCGCACGCAGGCCTCGTGAATGGCGGTTGCTGGTCGTTCCGCTTTTTCGCGTATCAACTCCACCGCAACATCGATCATCATGATCGCATTTTTCTTGACGATGCCGATCAGCATCAAAAGGCCGATCAGCGCGATGATCGAAAAATCCATGCCCATCACCTTCAGCGCCACCAGCGCGCCGAAGGCGGCGGCCGGCAGTCCGGAGAGGATGGTCAGCGGGTGGATGAAACTCTCGTAAAGCACGCCGAGAACCACATAGATGGTCAGCACCGCTGCCAGAATAAGGATGCCGGTATTGCCCTGGCTCTGCTGGAAGATCGCCGCCGTGCCGCCATAGCTGGTGAAGACATCCTGTGGCAGACCTATCGTGCTCTTGATCTGGTCTATCCGGCTCGTGGCATCGGACAGCGCCACCCCATCCGGCAGGTTGAAGGAGATGGTGGTGGAGACGAGCTGGCCCGTCTGGTTGATGGTAACAGGCGCCTGCGTGCGGGTAAGGGTGGCGAAGTTGGAAAGCGGAACCAGAACCCCGGATTTCGCCGAAAGAATGTTGATATCGCTGAGGAAATCGTCATTCCAGGGTTTGGAACTGTCGAATTCCACAATCACGTCGTAGCTATCGCCAGTAGACTGGATTTGCGCCGCCGTATAACCGCCGAAAGACATTTCCAGCGTCTTGCGCAATTGGTCATTGGTAATGCCGAAGGCGGCGGCCTTTTCCGGATCAACGGAGATCGTGGCGGCGATCGCACCGTTCTGGGCGTCGGAAGTGACGGAGGTGAAGGTGTGGTCGCGACGCATCGCGTCCATCAGCTTATTCGACCATTCGTTGGTCGTGTCGGCATTCAGACCCTGAACGACGAGCTGGTATTGGCTGGCGGAGCTGCGCCCGCCAAAGCGCAGGCTCTGCTGCGGATTGATATAGGTGCGGATGCCCGCCACTTTCGATGTGGCCTGACCCAGTTCCGCCAGCACCTGGCTGAGCGGCGCCCGCTCTTCCTTGGGCTTCAGTTCCACGAACATCGAGCCGTTGTTCAACGGATTGCGGGAATTGCCGCCGACGATAGAGGTGACGTGCACGACGGCTGGATTCTTGCGAATCTGATCGGCGACCTGCGCCTGGAGATCGCGCATCGCCGTATAGGAAATATCCTCACGCGCCCGTGTCGAAACCGAAAGACGTCCGATATCTTCCTGTGGAAAGAAGCTGGAGGGCAGGGTTTCGAAGAGATAGAGCGACGCCGCGACCGAAGCGAGAAACGATGCCAAAACGATGCGACGGTGAGAGAGGCACCAGCCGACGGCGCGGCCATAGGCGCGCAGAGTGCGTTCGAAACCCGCATCGAACCAGCGGATGATCGCAGGTGGTCTGGAGGAGTGGCCGGAGAGGCGCGAAGCGAGCATCGGCGTCACTGTCAGCGAGACCAGCGCCGAGGCCATGATAGCCAGCGTGACGACCATGCCGAACTCGTTGAAGAGCCTGCCGATAACGCCGCCCATCAACAGAATCGGAATGAAGACGGCCACCAGCGAGATTGACATGGACAGAATGGTGCCGCTGACTTCCGCCGCGCCCTGCAAGGCCGCCTCGCGCATGGGCAGGCCTTCTTCATGCAGGCGCAGGATGTTTTCCAGCATGACGATGGCGTCATCCACCACCAGCCCCACCGATAGCGTCAGCCCGAGCAGCGAGATGTTGTCGATGCTGTAGCCCAGAACATACATCATGCCGAAGGCGGTGATGAGAGACAGGGGTACTGCAAGACCGGGAATGATGGTCGCCGTCAGGTGCCCGGTGAAGAGATAGATGACCGCAACCACCAGCCCGATGGTGAGAAACAGGGTGAACTGAACGTCTGAGATCGCATCCTTGATGGCGGTCGAGGCATCATTCATGACGTTGATATTGACGGAGGGCGGCAATTGCTGGTGAAGCGCCGGCAGCTTCGCCTTGATGGCGTCCACGACGTCGACGGTATTGGCGTCCGGCTGACGCTGCACGGCGAGAACGATGGCCTGTTCGCCATCGAACCAGCTGCCGGCATTGGTGTTGTCGATGCTGTCGGTGACATTGGCGATATCGCCGAGATGGATCGGCGCGCCATTATTCGTCGAGACGACCAGCGAGCGGAAGGCGGCCGCATTGGTGCGCTGGGTATCGGCCTCGATCGTCAAGCGCTGATTGTCGGTCTGCAAGGCACCAACGGGCACCTGATTATTCGCCTGGGCGATGGCCGTGGTGACGGTGTCGACGCCAAGCCCTCTTGCCTGAAGCTGGGCCGGATCAAGGCCGATGCGCACGGCATAGGTTTGTGCACCATAGATGCTCACCTGCGCGACGCCGGAAATTGTGGAGAGAAGCGGTGAGATGATGTTTTCGGCGATCTCATCCACCTTGCTGGTCGGCATTTCCTTGCTGTTGACGGCGAGCAGCAGCACCGGCGCATCGGCCGGGTTGGTCTTGCGATAGCTCGGCGTCGTCGTCATGTTGCTGGGCAATTGCCGCTGCGCGCGGGAAATTGCGGCCTGCACATCGGCCGCCGCGGCGTCGATATCGCGGTTGAGATCGAACTGCAGCACGATCGAGCTGTTGCCGAGCGTGTTGGTGGCGCTGATTTCGCTAACGCCGGGAATGGTTTCGAACTGCTTGACCAGCGGCGTGGTGACCGATGTGGCCATGGTTTGCGGCGAAGCGCCTGACAGCGACGAGGAAACGTTGATCGTCGGAAAATCCACCTTCGGCAGGGCGGCGACGGGCAGCAGGCGGAAGCCGGCAAGCCCGGCCAGCACCAGGCCTATGGCGAGAAGCGTGGTGGCGACGGGCCGGTTGATGCAGAAATTCGGGATCATTGGCCGCCAACCTTTTCCTGTGAAATATTGGCGGCCAGATTGCCGGCTGCGCCGCCCTTGTCGGAAAATTGCTCGACTACAAACTGGCCGTCGGCAAGTTCGGATTGACCCTCGATAATCACATGCTCGCCGCCATTGAGGCCGCTTGCGATGGCGGTAAGATCGCCATTCGAGCGGGCGACTTCCACCGGCGTCATGTGGGCATGGTGCTCACTATCGACGGTATAGACGAAATTGCCCTTCGGTCCGGGGCGCACGGCGACTGTCGGCACCACGATCATTTCATCCCCCGAGACGAAATGGGCCGTGACGTTTACCGACTGGCCGGGCCATAAAAGACCGCGATCGTTCTTGAACTCCGCCTTGGCGAGCACCGTGCCGGAGGTCTGGTCCACCGTATTGTCGTAGAACCGCAGTACGCCGCTCATCGGTTCGCCTCCCGTCGCCGCGGGGTCGACATCGACTGCGGTATCCTTTGCCACGCCTTCACGAAGTTGCGGCAGGTAGCGCTGTGAAAGCCGGAAACTGACCGAGATCGGGTCATATTTGGTGATCGTCACGATGTTGACGCCCGCACTGAGATAGGCGCCGGGGCTGACCGTGATGTCGCCGAGCCGCCCATCGAACGGCGCGCGGATTTCCATATGTTCGAGCGCCACCTCATCGGAAGCGAGCGTTGCCTTGTCGGCGTCGGTCTTGGCACTGGCGCTGTCGCGCGCTGCCCGTGCCTGATCCAGTACCTGTTGCGATTCAGCACTTTGCTTGACCAGATTAGCGGCGCGCTGGAAGGCGGCCTCGGTCTGTTCCAGCGTTGCCTGATCTGCGGCGATATTGGCCTTGTCCTTGTCGACGGCGGCCCGTGCGATGCGATCATCCAATTTGAGGATCAGATCGCCCGCCTTGATATGCTGGCCGTCCTTCGCGCTGATCTCCGTGACGAGACCAGCCTGAAGCGGCGCGATATTGGTGATATCGGCCGCAACCGCCCAGCCCGTCGCCTTTGCATCCATCGGCAACGTCGCTTTGCCAACGGCGATGGTACTGACGGTGGGTGGCCCGCCATTGCGCCGCCCTCCGCCCTGTCTTTGTCCCTGCTGCCGGGCCGGTTGGCCGCTTTGGGAGGACTGCGCCGCCGTTTCGGCGTCGACCTTGGGAGACACGCTGGCAAATTGCTTGAGATAGGGGACTTGATCGAGCGGCAGGCGATCCTTGAAATACCAGGCACCGGCGGCTGCGATGGCAAGAACGCTGAGAGCGGTCCAGAAACGTTTCATCTGACGATTCCGCGTAATGAGAGCGATACATGTTTCCCGAACATGTGCGGCAAGCCTTGGGAGCAGCTTTCCCCCACAAGACACCCAATGCGTTGCGAAATCACCTTAAACTTTTGTAATGGCGGTGATGATGACCGTGGCCATATCCCCTGTCTTTCAAGGGTGGACGGCTTCGGTTCCTGCCCCAGGGCAATGTTTGATCACCTTCCTGTTCACCACTGGTTCCGGCCAGGGAAAAAGCCGCCTCGTTTCCGGGGCGGCTTTGGGATGAACGGCGAAAAGCCGCCGTTTAGAAGGCGCGGATGGCGTTGCGGGTCGCAAGAACGTCCTCGGCGACATTGCCCGTCGTTGCCGGTACGGAGCCGACGAGATCCAGGAACTTGTAAAGTTCAGTGGCCTGCGAGTTGGTGACATAGATGATGTCGCGATCCTGCATCGGGAACTTCGTGGCGGCGAAGAATGTCGATGGATCGCGCAGATTGGCGCGGAAGATGACCGGCACGTCCTGTCCGGGGAACTTCGACGTATTGATGCCGAGCTTCACGAGAAGATCGCGCTTGACGATACGATAGACATAGACCTGAGCCGGGTCAGCGCGGGAATCGAGCAGTCCGCCCGCTTTGCCGAGTGCATCCGACAGCTTGAGATCGGCATCCTCGAACTCGAAACGCCCGTTGAGACCAGAAGCACCGAAGGCAAGGTAGGTGCGGCGTTCACGCTCCACCATGATCGTGTCGCCCGGAACTACATAGATGTTTTCGGACGGCGTGCTGACGAGGTGGTTGTAATTGACGCGGGCGGTCTTGCCGCGGCGGATCAGCGTGACATAGGATTCGATATTCGGAGCGCTGAGGCCCTTTGCGTAGGAAATGACGTCGAGAACCCGATCGCCCGCTTCCGAAAGCTGAACCTTCGTCGGCTCCTTGACGTCGCCCAACACGGAGGCCTGTGCGGAGCGGCTGGAAATCTTGGTGATGAGAACCTGCGGCTCGATGGCGCGGTTGGCGAGCCGTTCCTCGATTTCGCTCTGCACATCTTCGACGTTGCGGCCGGTGGCGCGAATCTTGCCCGCATAGGGAACGCTGATATTGCCTTCCCGGTCCACGGTCTGGTTCGGCAGGCTGATGAAGTTGCCGGGACGGCTGCCGGCGTCGTTTGGAATGAAGAGGCCGCCGGCCTGGCTTTCAAAAATTGCAACCTGCACCACGTCACCGACGCCCATCGGCAGTGCCGGAACGCCGCCCTTGCCGCCGCCGAAACTGCCGAGCAGGGTAGTGGTTGTGGTGTCGCCGACGTAATTGAGGACGGCGCTGTTGATGTCGAGCAGTGCGTAGTCGACACCGGCGGTTTTCTGCTTGTCCTTGGAGGCGAATTTCACCGAAGCGTTAGATTCGATCGAGGCTGCATCGGGGCCGGAGGCTGCGGTAACCGTGCAACCCGCCAGTGCTGCAGAGGCAAGCATAATCGAAACATTCAATAAACGCATTTGGTCCTCGAAATGAATTCCGTCCGAAAAGCAGAAATAATTCGGACATCGTATAAGTTTTTAAAAATAAGCACTTCATAAATGACACCGGTAAAGGAAATCCAAACCGGCATTACATCCGTTCAGCGGAATCGCATCCCGGGATGTTTACGTCCTCTGTCAGGCATATGCCTAATTTCAGACGATGCTTCAAGTTCATCATCGTTCAACTGCGCCGAAAAATTCCGGGCGAGGCGCGATGGTCGAACCCCAGACGGTGTCAGTATTGTTGCGCTTCAATATTCAGTTGGACGCCATCATCTCTTCGATTGCTGCATCGCGCTAGTGCAGTTTTGTCACGCCTGCGCGGTTTCTTTCGTTATTGAATTTCGTGAAGCCCAATCATTTATTTTATGGATGTTTTTATGCATCCGTCATGCCCGTTCAGCCAGCGCGAAATTCACGGTATCCGCGAATTCCCGCAGGAAACGTTCGCGGGAGAAGCGGGCGGCGTTGTTGATGCAGGCGTTCTTGTCGAAGCGGTCGGAATTGTCGACGAACTCCTGTACGGCGGCGCAGATCGCCTCCGGTGTCTGCTCCCCGAAATAAAGGCCGGTCGGATGGTTGGAGGAGCCGAGCGGGACGACGGTTTCCAGTACGCCGCCCTTGCCGTAGGCGATGACCGGTGTACCGAGCGCCTGGGATTCGACGGGTACGATGCCGAAGTCGTCTTCTGCCGCAAAGACGAAGGCCTGGGCCTCGGCCATATATTTGTGAAGCTCTTCATTGCCGACGAAACCGAGGACTTCGACATTCGGCGCGGCGATTTCGCGGATGCGTTTCATGTCCGGACCGTCGCCGATGACGACCAGCCGTTTGTCCGGCATCGTTGAAAAAGCCTCCACGATAAGGTGTACTTTCTTGTAGGGCACCAGCCGCGACGCCGTGACGAAATAGTCACCTTTAAGGTCGGACGGGGAGAGATGAGACGTGTCCACCGGCGGATATATCACGGTGGAATCGCGGCCATAACACTTGCGCACCCGGTTGCGGATGAATTTGGAATTGACCGTCATCAGGTCGACGCCGTTGGCGGTGCGAATGTCCCACATGCGGATATAGTGAAGAACAGCGCGCGCGATCCACGAGGTGAAGCCGCGCGTCAGTCTGGTCTCCTTGAGATACTGGTGCTGGAGGTCCCAGGCGTAGCGTATCGGGCTATGGATATAAGAGACATGAAACTGGCCCGGGCCGGTGATGACGCCCTTGGCGACCGCATAACTCGAGGAAATAACGAGGTCGTAGCCGCTGAGATCGAACTGTTCGATGGCGAGCGGCATCAGCGGCAGGTAGGAGCGGTATTTTTTTCGGGCGAAAGGCAGCTTCTGGATGAAGGAGGTGTTGACGGGACGGCCGCCGAGAAAGCCGCGATCGCGCTCGCTCATGAAGTCGACAAGGCAGTAAAGATCCGCGTGAGGATAAATTTCAAGAAGGTTGTGAAGCACCTTTTCGGCCCCGCCTCTGTCGGTGAGCCAGTCATGCACGATTGCCGTCTTCATGATTTCCTCAATAATTTCAACGTAATAAAAATTAGTTTTCCGCCATGGAATAAAGTTTGGCGGTATAAAGTATCAGGTCTTTCTGCAGCCCTTGAAAACACGGCTGACGGCGTCAAATAGCGTAACGATTAATAAAAATGCGCGGGTATGTCTGTAGTGGCGTAGCGTTAGTCCGCTCTTTAATAGCACTTTGTTCGCAAATGCGAAATATCCAACCTTGTTAATTCCCTTTCTTCCTTTGCAGTCAAGCGCCGGTCGTCATTCCCTCTCTTCCAGCCGGAAAAGATGGATATCACGGCGCACCGCTTTTTTGGCGAAAATCCAGTTTTTTCATTGCCTTAAACGATGCCGCCACCTTTCGTAAAGACCTGTCTTGCGTTTCGCCGATCATGGAAACCGATCATCGGGCCGCATTGTCATTGACAAGGCGTCTTATCGATATATTCTGTTATAAAGACGTATATAACATAATAATGGAACACATAAGAGCTGGGAGCTTGACCATGAGACGTAAACTTGCATTTCTCGCCACCGTCGCTTTGCTGCTTGCGCCGGGTGTAATGATGGCTGCGGAGAAGGGCGGCGTCATCAATGTCGCCACGATCGGCGAGCCGCCGACCCTCGACCCCATGGCGTCTACCGCCGATCTGGTCGGCATCGTCACGCAGCATATTTTCGAAACGCTCTATACCTTCGACAAGGGTTGGAAGGTGACGCCGCTTCTGGCGGAAAGCTTGCCCGAGATCAGTGCGGACGGCAAAACCTACACGATCAAGCTCAGGCAGGGCATCAAGTTCCATGACGGCAGCGACATGACGTCTGAAGATGTCGTCGCCTCGCTCGGCCGCTGGATGAAGATCGCCTCGCGCGGCAAGCAGGCAGCCGGCTTTATCGACAATATCTCCGCGCCGGATGCCGGAACGGTGACGATCGCTCTCAAGCAACCCTATGCGCCGCTCGTCTCACTGCTCGCCTTCAATAATTCGGCGGCGATCATCCTGCCGTCTGAAAAGCAGGCGGAGCCGATGGCCGAATTCATCGGCACCGGTCCCTATATGCTGAAGGAGCGCAAGGCCGACCAATATATCCAGCTCGTGCGCTTCGATGGCTACAAGTCCCGCGATGGCGAAAGCGACGGTTATGGCGGCGCACGCCATCAGTATCTCGATGAAATCCGCTTCGTTCCGGTGCCCGATCCGAATACCCGCGTCGAGGCCGCCGTTTCCGGCCAGTATGATTACGTCGATTCCATTCCGGTGGAATCCTTCGACAAGGTGAAGTCGTCGTCGGCCTCGCAGCCGCTGATGCTGAAGCCTTTCGGTTATCCCGTCTTCGTCTTCAACACGAAGGAGGGGCTGTCTTCCAAGCTTGAAGTCCGCAAGGCGGTGACCGAAGCGCTGAACATGGAAGACATGCTGGCGGCCGCTTTCGGCAGCACGGATTTCTACGCGCTCGACGGTGCCTATTATCCCGATAATTTCTCCTGGCATTCCGAAGAAGGCGTCGAGGGCAATTACAACGTCGGCAATCCGGAAGCCGCCGCCGAGAAACTCAAAGCCGCCGGTTACAACGGCGAACCTCTCCGCATCCTCACCAGCCGCCAGTATGAGTTCCATTACAAGATGGCGCAGGTCGCGGCGGAATATCTGAAGCTTGCCGGTTTCAAGGTGGATATGCAGGTGGTGGACTGGGCGACGCTGACGCAGCGCCGCGCCGACCCGAAACTCTGGGATATATACATCACTCACAGCCCCTTCCTGCCGGAACCGGCGCTGATCGGCGCGCTCTCCACCGGCTCGCCGGGCTGGTGGGATACGCCGGCGCGCAAAGCCGCGGTTGACGCCTTCACTTCGGAAGCCGATCCCGACAAGCGTATCGCGCTCTGGGCCAATGTGCAGAAGACGATCTATGCGGAGCTGCCGCTCATCAAGATAGGCGACTTCAATGCCGTGGCGGCCAAGTCCAACAAGCTGGAAGGCGTCGATCCGGCTCCATGGCCCTACTTCTGGAATGCTTCGGTTACGAAATAAGGCCTGTTTGGCAATCGGGTGCCGGGTATTGCATCCGGCACTCTGTCGCCACGGATCTAGGGTCCTTGCCGCTCCCCTCATTCCTGTGCTCGTCACAGGAATCCAGCCCACGCGCGTCTGCGTGGCGAAAAGAGTCCTTTCAGCCCAAGGACTTGGGCTGGCTAGATTCCTGTGACGAGCACAGGAATGAGGGTGGAGTATAAGGCGGACGTGAGAAGAGAACGCTCGATTTTACTACCGTGAGTGCCGGAATTGCTGGCGCTCATCGACACCATTCAACCGTCGCCTGATAGCGGCAATCACGCGCCTTGGAGCCTTCATACGTGATACGGTATATTTTCCAGAGACTTGCGGGAATGATCGTGGTGATGTTCCTCGTCGTCACCATCGTCTTCGTCATCTTGCGCGTCACGCCCGGAGACCCAGCCGCCGTGATGCTGGGGCCGGACGCCTCGGCGCAGGATATTGTCGAGCTTCGCACCCGGCTCGGTCTCGACCAGTCGCTCGGCGTGCAATATGTCTATTATATCGGCCAGTTGCTCAAGGGCGATCTCGGCCAGTCGATCTTCCTCAACATGCCGGTCGGCTCGGCACTTCTGGACCGGGCAGAACCGACGTTTTTCCTGACGATTTTTTCGCTACTGATTGCCAGTGTCATCGCGCTCCCCATCGGTATCTATGCTGCTTACCGTCGCGGTTCCTTCGTGGACCAGGCCGCGACCACCATCGCAATGCTGGCGGCGAGCATTCCGAGCTTCTGGCTTGGCCTGATCCTCATGCAGGTCTTCGCCGTGCGGCTCGATCTGTTCCCGGTCTCAGGGTACGGCGGCCCGGGTGCGAGCTTCCTCGAGCGCATGTATCACCTGACCCTTCCGGCAATAGCGCTCGGCCTCGTTTCCTCCGCCCTCATCCTTCGCTTCACCCGCGCTTCGATGCTGGATGTTTTAGGTGACGATTATGTCCGCACCGCCAGAGCCAAGGGTGTCAAGGAGCGTCGCGTGGTGATGAAACATGCTTTGAAGAATGCGCTCATCCCCATCCTCACCGTTCTGGGTCTCACCGCCGCCGTGCTGATTTCCGGCGCAGTCGTCACGGAAACCGTCTTCGGCCTGCCGGGTGTCGGCAATCTTGTCGTCTCCGCCGTACTCCGGCGCGACTATCCGGTCATTCAGGGGGCACTTCTCGTCATCGCCGGGCTTTACGTGCTCATCAATTTTGCAATCGACATGCTCTATCTGCTGGTCGATCCGAGGGTTCGTTACTGATGGCCGATATTGTTTCCACCGCCCCCCCGGCACGCAACCCCACCATCCTGTTCCTTCGGCGTCTCCTGAAGCGCAAGACGGTCGCTGCCGGTCTCATCGTGCTACTCGTCTTCGTGCTGTTTGCGGTTCTCGCACCGATGATTGCGCCCTATTCACCGTCGAAACTATCGATTGTGAACCGCCTGAAGCCGCCGAGCGAGCTTTACTGGTTCGGCACCGACGAGTTCGGCCGCGACGTCTTCTCGCGCACCATCTATGCCGGAAGACTGTCGCTTCTGGTCGGTGCCGCCGTGGTGGCGCTTTCGGCGCTGATCGGCATCACGCTTGGTTTGCTCGCCGGTTTCTTCCAAAAGCTGGATACGCCAATTGCGCGGCTGATCGATGCGATGATGGCCTTTCCGGATATTTTGCTGGCGATTGCGCTGGTGGCGGCGCTCGGCCCGTCGCTGACGACTGTCATCATCGCGCTTGCCGTCGTTTATTCGCCGCGCCTTGCCCGCATCGTGCGTGCCTCGACGCTGGTCATCCGCGAATTGCCCTATGTGGAGGCGGCGAAGGCGCTCGGCATTTCCACCTTCCACATCATGACGCGGCATGTGCTGCGCAATCTGGTTTCGCCGATCCTCGTGCAATGCACCTTCCTTTTCGCCAGCGCCATGCTGGCGGAGGCCGGGCTTTCATTTCTGGGGCTTGGTGTCAGTCCGGAAATTCCCACCTGGGGAACCATGATCTCCGCTGGCCGCCAATATATCGGCCAGGCCGACTGGATGACCTATTTCCCCGGCTTTGCCATCATTCTTTCCGTGCTGTCGCTGCAAATGGTTGGCGACGGGCTGCGGGACATGCTCGACCCAAGACTGCGAAGGGATCTGTAATATGTCGTCCGGCGAACAGGCGAAAGCGCCTCTTCAAGCTCCCATTCTTCTCACCAATGTCAAACCCGTCGGTTTCGGAAAGGGTACATCACAGGCTTCGACCGATATTCTGATTGGCGGCGATGGCAAGATCGCCGCGGTCGGGCCTGCCATCCAAGCGCCCGTTGATGCGCGGCGCATCGATGCCAAGGGCGCCTTCATCTCTCCCGGCTGGGTGGATCTGCATGTGCATATCTGGCACGGCGGTACCGATATCTCCATCCGCCCCTCCGAATGCGGGGCGGAGCGCGGCGTGACCACGCTGGTAGATGCCGGCTCGGCCGGCGAGGCGAATTTCCACGGTTTCCGGGAATATATTATCGAGCCCTCGAAGGAACGCATCAAGGCCTTCCTCAACCTCGGTTCCATCGGTCTCGTCGCCTGTAACCGCGTGCCGGAACTGCGCGACATCAAGGATATCGACCTTGACCGCATCCTCGAAGTTTATGCCGAAAACAGCGAGCATATTGTCGGCCTGAAGGTGCGGGCGAGCCATGTCATCACCGGCTCCTGGGGTGTGACGCCGGTCAAACTCGGCAAGAAAATCGCCAAGATACTGAAAGTGCCGATGATGGTGCATGTGGGCGAACCGCCGGCACTTTATGACGAGGTGCTGGAAATTCTCGGCCCCGGCGATGTCGTGACCCATTGTTTCAACGGCAAATCGGGTTCTAGCATCATGGAAGACGAGGACCTGTTCAACCTCGCAGAACGCTGCGCAGGCGAAGGCATTCGGCTTGATATCGGCCATGGTGGCGCGTCTTTCTCCTTCAAGGTGGCGGAAGCGGCGATTGCGCGCGGCCTGCTCCCTTTCTCGATCTCAACAGATTTGCACGGGCATTCGATGAATTTCCCGGTTTGGGATCTGGCCACCACCATGTCGAAGCTGCTGTCGGTCGATATGCCTTTCGAAAATGTGGTCGAGGCCGTCACCCGCAACCCGGCCTCCATCATCCGTCTCGATATGGAAAACCGCCTCGACGTCGGCAGCCAAGCCGATTTCACGGTTTTCGATCTCGTCGACGCCGATCTGGAAGCGACCGATTCCAATGGCGACGTCTCCCGTCTGAAGCGCCTGTTCGAGCCGCGTTATGCGGTCATCGGTGCGGAAGCGATTGCCGCCAGCCGTTACATTCCAAGGGCGCGCAAGCTGGTGCGCCACAGCCACGGTTACTCCTGGCGTTGAACTCCACTGGAACGGCGAAGGTCAGTCCTCCGCCTTCCGCAGGCATTACGGGATACCCGTCCCGGCATTATGAGGAATTTGCGTGAAACAGTCTTCGCTCGACGCAGAAGGGCGGCTTTCGCCCTATGACCGGCTCGCCGCGCTCGGCATCTCCCTGCCGCCGCCGCCGCCGCCGATTGCCAATTTCGTTACCCATGTGGTGGAAGGCAACATGCTTTATCTTTCGGGGCAGGGGCCACGGGAAGAAAACGGTCATCTTTACGCCGGCAAGGTGGGCGCGGAAATCGGGCTGGAAGAGGCCTATAGCCATGCGCGCCTCACCGGCATCAACCTGCTTGCCGTCATGCATGAGGCGCTGGGGGACCTGTCGCGGGTAAAGAAGGTGGTCAAGCTGCTCGGCATGGTCAATGCGGTGAGCGATTTTCGCGATCACCCGAGCGTCATCAATGGCTGCTCCGATCTCTTCATCGATGTGTTCGGCGATGCGGGACAACATGCCCGCTCCGCCGTGGGTTTCGGCTCGCTGCCGGGCAACATCACCGTTGAGATCGAAGCAATCGTCGCGCTCAAAGGGTGAGGCCGTTTAATGGTTGCGCCAGCCCATCAGTTTTTCGATCCGTTCTGCCGAAACCCTGACCTGTTCGGTGTAATGGTTTTCGTCCGCCAGCACTTTCTGTTCCGGCAGCACGATGGAAATCGTCGCCACGCATTCGCCTCTGTTGTCGCAGATCGGCGACGCGATGCAGGCGACGGCATAATCGGATTCGGCGACCTGGATCGACAGGCGGTCATGGAAGGCGGCCGCCGCCGATTGCGACAGGGTCTCGGGATTGATTTCCGCACGGCCTGTCGGCGAGGTGCGGGCGCAGCGGCGGAAAAGCTCGACGCGTTCCGCCTCCGGCAAATGCCCGACGAGCAGGCGGCCGGACGCCGTCCAATTCAGCGGAACGCGGGTACCGACGCGCGACGCGACCTGAAAGTGGCTCGGACCATCGGCCATGGCCAAGACCAGCATATGGTCGCCGTCGCGCCCGCAAAGCTGCACGGTCTCGCCCGCATGACGGCACAGATCGTGCATTTCGTGGGTGGCGACACCCATGAAATCCAGCGAACGGGCATAGGCAAGGCCATAATGGTAAAGCCGCGCGCCAAGCCAGATGTTGCCATCGGCATTGCGCGCCAGCATGTTCTTTTCAACGAGATCGTCGATGATGACATAGACGGTGGAAAGCGGCGCCTTGATGGCCTTGGCAATCGCGTAAGCGCCGGCTGGCGATCCGGTTTCGTAAAGGTAATCAATAACCTGAAGGGCGCGGTCGATGCCGCTGACGCGCGAGCGCTTGGCCGCCTTCGCGTTCGCGTTTTCGGCGGCGTCGGACAGGGCGGTTGAAGGCGTTTCGTCCAGTTTATGGGCGTCCAATTTTGGCTCCTCATGAATTTTGAGAAGCTATTACATTATTATGGCATATGTGTCGATGCCCATCGCATCGCAAAGGACAGGAGAAATACATGACCGAGGATATCAGAAGCAGGATCGGCCTTCGCCCGGTCATCAACGTCTCGGGCACCATGACCTCGCTCGGCGCATCGATTGTCGTTCCCGAGGCCGTTCAGGCCATGGCGGACATCCTGCCGCAATTCGTCGAGATCAATGATCTGCAACGCAAGGCGAGTGCGATCATTGCAAGGCTGACGGGCGGCGAGGCCGGTTTTGTCACGGCCTCCTGCTCGTCCGGCATCAGCCTTGCGGTGGCGGGCGCGATCACCGGCAACAATCTCTTGGCCATCGAAAAGCTGCCTGACGTGACCCCGGAAAAGAACGAGGTTCTGGTGCAGATGGGCCATGTGGTGAGCTATGGCGCGCCGGTGGATCAGGCGATCCGGCTTGGCGGCGGCAAGGTGGTTCTCATCGGGCAGGCGACATCGACCCACCGTTTCCACATGGAAAACGCCATCACCGAAAAGACGGCGGCGGCGGTCTATGTCGTCTCGCATCACGTCGTTGATTATGGCTTGCTGCATCTTTCCGAATTCGTCGAGATCGCCCATGCCAAGGGTGTGCCCGTCATCGTGGATGCGGCTTCCGAATATGATCTGAAGCTGTTTCTGGCCACGGGCGCGGATGTGGTGCTCTATTCCGGCCACAAGTTCCTCGGCGGCCCGACTTCCGGCATCGTCACCGGCAAAAAGGAACTCGTGCGCAACGCCTTCCTTCAGAATATGGGCGTCGGTCGCGGCATGAAGGTCGGCAAGGAAAGCATCTATGGCGTCATGGCGGCGCTGGAAGCGTGGGAGAAGCGCGATCATGCCGGCATTCGCGAGCGCGAAACCGGCTATCTCAACCTCTGGAAAAAGACGCTGGACGGGCGCCCCGGCGTGACGGCACTGATCGAGCCTGATCCGACCAACAACCCGCTCGACCGGCTGCGCGTCATCATCGATGCCGAAGAAGCGCATATCACCGCCTGGGACCTGACGACGGCACTTGCGAAAGGCAATCCTCCCATCATCACCCGCGATCATGAGGTGGAACACCGCTATTTCTATCTCGACCCCTGCAACCTGCATCCGGGCCAGGAAACCATCGTGGCTGCGCGTCTGACGGAAGAGCTGGATAGGGCGCGCGCCTCCAACGAGGTGATTGCAACGCCGTTCGAAGACCGCAGCCGCCACCGTTTCGACGGCATGCTGCGCTGGCCGGACTGATTAAGCGAGCGGGTGCCGCGAGTTTCTTCTCCCCGAGGGGGAGAAGGTCGCGGCAGCGGGATGAGGGGGCGCCCTCGCCGGATTTCGGAAACGGTGCCCCCTCATCCGACCCTTCGGGCCACCTTCTCCCCGGCGGGGAGAAGAAACTTGCGGCGACGCCGTGCCTGAACAGTTCAAACGAGAAGAAAAGAAGGGAACGATCATGACCATGCCGCAGTCAGCACCGCTTGGTGCCGAAGATGCCGTGCTTTCCGTCCGTAATCTCACCACGTCATTTCACGTGGATGGCGGCTGGAAACCGGTGGTGCGTGATATTTCCTTCGATGTCGGTCCGGGCGAGACCGTCGCGATCGTCGGCGAAAGCGGCTCGGGCAAGAGCGTGACATCGCTCTCCATCATGCGGCTGCTGGATCGGGAAAGCAGCAGGGTTCAGGGTGAAATCCTGCTTGGGCGTCGCAACCTGCTCTCCCTTTCCGAGGACGCCATGCGGCGGGTCAGGGGCAACGAGGTTGCCATGATCTTTCAGGAGCCGATGACCAGCCTCAATCCGCTTTTCACCATCGGTGACCAGATTTCCGAAGCTCTGTTGTGCCATCAACCGATGTCGAAAGCGGATGCGCGGGCAGAGACGGTCCGTCTGCTCGAAAAGGTTCGTATCCCTTCCGCCGCCTCGCGTTTCGATGAATATCCGCATCGCTTTTCCGGCGGCATGCGCCAGCGCGTGATGATCGCCATGGCGCTGGCGTCCCGGCCGAAGCTGCTGATTGCCGACGAACCGACAACGGCACTCGATGTCACGATTCAGGGCCAGATTCTTGATCTCATCAAGACGCTTCAGGAAGAGGAGGGCACCTCCGTCCTGTTCATCACCCATGATATGGGCGTGGTGGCGGAAATCGCCGACCGCACCGTCGTCATGTATCGTGGCGAGCAGGTGGAGGTCGGCGCGACGGCCGATATCTTCCATCGCGGCAAACATCCCTATACCCGGGCGCTTCTGTCCGCAGTTCCCGTTCTGGGCTCGATGAAAGGCGAGGAAAGACCGCTCCGTTTTCCCATCGTCGACACCACCACCGGGGAAACGCAGGAGCCGGCGCGCCCCGCCGACACTGTCAACGCCGCTGCACAGCCCGTTCTCAAAGTAGAGGGGCTGACCAAGCGTTTCGATATTCACTCCGGTCTTCTGGGGAGGCTCAGCGGCCGCGTGCATGCGGTGGAAAACGTGTCCTTCAATCTCAGGGCCGGGGAAACATTGTCGCTGGTTGGCGAAAGCGGCTGCGGTAAGTCCACCACCGGCCGCGCCATCATGCGGCTTATTGAGCCGGATGCGGGTTCGGTCGAGGTCAACGGCGAAAACATTCTCGCGCTCGACAAGACGGGCATGCGAGACATGCGCAAGACGGTTCAGATGATTTTTCAGGACCCCTTTGCCTCACTCAATCCGCGTATGACGGTAGGCGCGGCGATTGCCGAACCTTTTCTCGAGCACCGTATGGGAAGCGCTCGCGAGGCGAGAGATGTGGTGGCGGACATGCTGAGGAAGGTTGGTCTCTCGCCAGATATGGCTGCGCGTTACCCGCATGAATTTTCCGGCGGCCAGCGCCAGCGCATCTGCATCGCCCGCGCGCTGGCATTGCAACCGAAGGTCATCGTTGCTGACGAAAGCGTTTCGGCGCTGGATGTTTCGATCAAGGCGCAGGTCATCAATCTGATGCTGGATCTGCAGCAAAGCCTTGATCTCGCCTTTCTGTTTATTTCCCATGACATGGCGGTGGTGGAACGCGTCAGCCATCGTGTCGCGGTGATGTATCTGGGTGAGATTGTCGAAATCGGCCCGCGTGCGGCTGTCTTCGACAACCCGCAGCATGATTATACCCGCAAGCTGATGGCGGCAGTGCCGGTGCCGGACCCGGGCCGTCGCAATACACGACGAGGCGTTGCAAATGATGAGTTGAAAAGCCCGATCCGCACGGTTGATCATGTCGTTACGCCACGGCAGTATCGTGAGGTTTCGCCTGGCCATCTTGTTGCCTGCTGACGGATCGGGCTTCTTCAGCAGCGTTTTCCCGTTCGCACCGGCAGATAGTTCGATTCTCTCGTTCGGAAGCTTTACAGGTGCGAGCATTTTTCTATACCGCTTCTGGCCGTGCAGCAGGGATGACGCGCGAAAGGCGGCCGGATGGCGATACTGGAAAAACAGGGGCGCTATAGCTTCGAGAGGGTGGCCGCGGCAACTCTGTCGCGCTTCGACAGTGCGCTCGGTGCGGTTGCCGCCGCGCTTCTCGCCGCGCTGCTCGTGGTGGTTCTGGTCAATGTCATCCTGCGTTATCTCTTTCACACCGGCTTCATCGGTTCGGAAGATCTCGGCATATGGCTGAATGTCGCCATGATCGCGGTCGGTGCGCCGCTCAGCCTCAAAAGCGCGCTTGCCATGCGGCTCGATGTCTTCGTGCGGTTCCTTCCGCAACGATTTCGCGCGGCGACCGAAATTCTCGCCGATGCCTTTTCTTTCGTCGCCGCATTCATTCTTGTCTTCGGCGGTGTGCAGATCGCGGCGATGCTGGGCGGCACGTCGCCTACACTCGGCCTGCCGGAATGGGTGCGTTTCGGCTTTCTCGGTGCAGGCGGCGTGCTGATCCTTCTTTATCTGGCGCTTCAGCGTGTCAGCGAAGGCAAGGCGTTTGCCGTTCTCGCATCTCTCGCCATCGCTGCCGTGGCCTATGTCAGCCTGCCGCAACTCTTCATTGACACGAACCTGCCGCCGAGCCTGTTTCTGGCGTTGACGGCGGCTGCGGGGCTGGTGCTGGCCGCGCCGCTTGCCCACGCCTTCCTTACCGCCGCCTATGTGGCGATCGCCTTCGGCAGCACCTTGCCGGAGCCGGCCATCGTTTCGTCGACGGTAACCGGCATGTCGAAATTCCTGCTGCTTGCCGTTCCTTTCTTCCTGCTGGCAGGGAGCCTGCTGACGATATCCGGTGTTGCCAGTCAGCTCGTCCGTTTCGCTGCCTCCGTCGTCGGTCATCGCCGGGCAGGTCTGGCGCAGACGACGCTTCTGACCAGCGTGCTGTTTTCCGGCGCATCCGGCTCATCTGTCGCCAATGCCGCCTTCGGCGCGTCCACCTTCCAGCCGGAACTCGTCAAACACGGCTATCCGCCGGCGCAGGCCGGCGCGATCATCGCCGCCACTTCCGTGCTGGACAATGTTATTCCGCCCTCCATCGCTTTTCTCATCCTTGCCACGGCCACCAATCTTTCGGTCGGTTCGTTGCTGGTCGGCGGCTTCTTCGCCGGCGGGCTGATGGCAGCCTGCCTCGGCGTGGCGATCCATTTCAGCGTGCGCAGCGACGATACCTTGCCGCGCTCGACGGGGGCTGAGCGCTGGCGCTCGGCCGCCGCCGCCATACCAGCCTTCGGTCTTGGCGTCATTGTGGTAGTCGGTATTCGCATCGGCATCGTCACCACCACGGAAGCCGCCGCCCTTGCCGCACTTTATACGCTGCTTCTCGGCTTCGGTTACCGGCTGGGCGCGGGCCGCATTTTCGCGACCTTCCGCCAGTCGGCGGGTGAGGCGGCGGCCATCGGTCTTCTGATCGGCACGGCGGGGCCTTTTGCCTTCCTGCTGGCGATCGACAATGTCTCCGGCCTCGTCACGGACTTCGTCACTTTGCTCGGCGGCAGCAAGATCGCGGTGCTTCTGCTCTCCAACCTCATTCTGCTTGTCGTCGGTCTGGTGCTGGATATTGGTGCTGCCATCCTGCTGTTCGGGCCGATCCTGCTGCCTGCTGCCGTCGCGGCCGGCATTGATCCCATCCATTTCGGTGTCATTCTTGTGGTCAATCTGATGATCCATGGCCTGACGCCGCCGCTCGGGATGCTTATCTTCGTGGTCAGCGGCGTCACCCGCATTCCGGCGACAGCGCTTTTCCGGGCGGTCATTCCCTATCTCGTCTCGCTTCTCGTCGCCCTTGCCATGTTATGTGTCTGGGCCATAGTCTTCTAAGTCAGGGGTTTTCGTCATGACCTTTATCGACCGCCGTCATTTCCTCAAACTCTCCGCTCTCGGCGTCGCGACGCTTGCCGCACCTGGTCTGGTGCGCCCGGCGCATGCCAGAACCCGCAGCCTCACGGTTGCGTCGTTATTCGCCGACGACAAGCCGGAGACGAAAATCTGGGTCAGGATCAGCCAGCTGGTGGAGGCGAAATTGCCTGGCCGTTTCCGTTTCAACATCGTCAAAAGCGGTGCTCTGGGTGGTGAGAAGGAAGTGGCGGAAAACATTCGCCTCGGTTCGGTTCAGGCCAGCCTCTCCACCGTCTCTTCCCTGTCAGGCTGGGTGCCGGAACTGCAGATCCTCGATCTGCCTTTCCTGTTCCGTAATCGTGAGCATGTGCGCAAGGTGGTGACGGGCGAGACCGGCGAAGAGCTGAAGGCAAAACTTGCCGCGCAGCAATTCATTGCCGCCGATTTCATCAATTACGGTGCTCGCCATCTTCTGGCGAAGGAGCCTTTGACCCGCGCGGAACAGTTGAAGGGCAAGAAAATCCGCGTCATCCAGAGCCCGCTGCACACCAGATTGTGGAGCGCCTTCGGCACCACGCCGGTCGGTATTCCGATCACCGAGACCTATAATGCGCTGGCGACCGGTGTGGCCGACGCCATGGACCTCACCAAATCCGCCTATGCCGGCTTCAAGCTTTACGAAGTCGTTCCCTATATGACGGAAACAGGCCATATCTGGGCCTCGGGCGTCGTCTATTACGGCGCGACCTTCTGGAACCAGCTGGATGACGAAGAAAAGAAGGTTCTTTCGGAAGCCTCCAGCGAGGGCGCACAATATTTCAACCAGCTGATTGTCGAAGACGAAACGAAGTCCGTTGAGCTAGCGCTCTCCAAGGGCGGCACGGTGCTGCAGCCGGAAGCACTGGATGAATGGCGCAAGGGTGCGCAGGATGTGTGGCGGAATTTTGCCGGAACAGTCGGCGGCGCCGACAAGATCGAGGCTATCCAGTCAGCCTGAGATTGCTGGATCGAAAACGAAAGGGGAAGGCGCGGAAGCGCCTTCCCCTTGTTGTTAGCGGATATCCTCAGGCAGAACGTCCGAAGGGATGTTCTGGTAGGAAACCGGGCGCATGAAGCGGCGGATCGACATGGTGCCGACAGAGGTCGCCCCGAAGTTCGTCGAGGCCGGGTAGGGGCCACCGTGAACCATGGCTTCGGAGACTTCAACGCCGGTCGGGAAGCCGTTGGCAAGAACGCGGCCGGCCTTGCGCTCGAGGATCGGCAGCAGCTTGCGGCCGAGTTCGGCGTCACCTGCGTCGAGATGCAGGGTGGCGGTCAGCTGACCTTCGAAGCTCTTGGCCACTTCAAGCATTTCTTCCGCGCTATCAACCGTCACGATCAGGCCGAGGGGTCCGAAGACCTCTTCTGCAAGTGCATGGTTGGCAACCCAATCCTTGCCCGAAACGCGGAACAGGTAAGGCGTCGCATTGCGCAGGTTGCAGGTGGTGGTCAGAACGTCGCGCACGCCGTTGCCGGCAGCGATGCGGTCGCGGCCATCACGATAGGCGGCAGCGATGCCGTCGGTCAACATGACCTGCGGGCCAACTTCGGAAAGTGCCGCACGGGCAGTCTCGGCAACCGCATCCGCCTGCTCGGAGAGAATGACGGCAATGCCCGGGTTGGTGCAGAACTGGCCCGCACCCATGGTGAGCGAACCGGCCCAGCCCTTGGCAATGGCTTCGCCGCGGTTGGCAACCGCTTCCGGCAGCAGGAACATCGGGTTGACCGAACCCAGCTCTCCGAAGAAGGGGATCGGCTCGGGGCGCTGGGCGCAGAGATCGAACAGCGCGCGGCCGCCGGCGAGCGAACCGGTGAAGCCGACCGCCTTGATGCGCGGATGCTGAACAAGAGCGGAACCGACATCGCGGCGGCCGCCCTGGATCAGCGAGAAAACGCCGGGATGCAGATTGTGCTTCTTGACGGCGGCGAGAACCGCTTCGGCAACGATTTCACCGGTGCCGGGATGGGCGGAGTGGCCCTTGACGACAACGGGGCAACCGGCAGCCAGAGCAGCAGCCGTATCACCACCGGCCGTGGAGAAGGCGAGCGGGAAGTTGGAGGCGCCGAAGACGGCGACGGGGCCGATCGGGCGCTGCATCAGGCGGATATCCGGGCGCGGCAGCGGCTGGCGATCCGGCAGCGCTTCGTCGTGGCGACGGTCGAGATAGTCGCCCTTGCGGATATGCGACGCGAAAAGACGCAACTGGCCAACAGTGCGGCCACGCTCGCCCTGCAGGCGTCCGGCGGGCAGACCAGTTTCGGACGAGCCGATTTCTGTGATGGCGTCGGCGCGGGCTTCAATCTCATCGGCGATGGTATCGAGGAATGCGGCGCGTTCTTCGCGGGTGGTGTAACCATAGCTCCAGAAGGCGTCTTCGGCTGCTTCACAGGCTGCATTCACCAGATCGACGGTGCCGACCGAAAAATCGAAAGCTTCGCCATGTGCAGGCTCGCTGCGGAATTTTGCTTCCGTTGCGACCCATTCTCCTGCAACCAGATGTTTGCCGTGCGGCTTGAAACTCATTGTGCTCTTCCCTGAAAATCTGATCCTGTGTGGAAAATCCACCCGACACCGTGACGTTGCACCGAAAGGCGACGGCATAAAACGCCATCAGCCGCGATCCTCGCCCGGTTGCCATCTGCCTTAGCCCGTGTGGGGCCTAAGCGAAAGCCGGTTTTTCAACTATCTGACCAAAAAGTGTGATTAATGGGGCGAAGCGTGAAAAAGACCCGCTTCCGTTTACACGTACGGCGCTTTATTGTGACGTCATGATGACAAATAGATTTCCGAAATATGTCGCCTGGTCGGTTCTTCTGCTGATCTTGATCGTTACAGTTTGCCCTATCGGTTTTCGTCCGCACACGCTGACGACGGTGGGCCTGGACCGCGCCGCGGCCTTCGCCTTCTGTTCTGCCGCTTTCGTGCTCGCCTATCCGCGTTACTGGCTGGCGATTATCGTGGCAGGCATTGCGGCGGCTTTCGGTATCGAGGCGCTGCAATTCCTCTCGCCCACCCGCCATCCGCATCTAATGGACGCTATCGTGAAAGCCGCCGGCGTCATCGCCGGCGGGCTCACGACTTTTTCCTACCTGCTGTTCAGGGCGCGGCTGGCTGCAGGCTGACGGAACGCCGACAGCCGGGAACATTGTTCAGCGTGTCCCACCCGCCAGCCCGAAATGGCTGTGCGATAACGTGCGTTCGATACCACGCAGCTCAGCCAACCCCTTCAGCCGGCCAATGGCGGGGTAACCGGGTTGTGCGCCGCGCGTCAGGTCATCGAGGATTTCCTGACCGTGATCGGGCCGCATCGGAATGGTGTGGTCTTCGCGGCCCTCAGCCCGGCGGCGCGCTTCTTCGGTGAGGAGTGCCGCGATGACGGCGACCATGTCGGTTCCGCCTTCCAGATGTTCATCCTCGAAGAAGGAGCACGGCACGGTGTCGGTGTCGCGCGTCACGTTGCGCAGATGCACGAAATGGATGCGATCTGCAAAACGGCTGGCGATGAAAGGCAGGTCGTTATCCGCCCGCGCGCCCAGAGAACCGGTGCAGAGCGTCACGCCATTGGCGCGGCTGTCGATCTGCAAGAGCATATGGGCGTAGTCGGCTTCGGTGGAGAGAATACGCGGCAGGCCGAGCAGCGGCCACGGCGGATCGTCGCCATGGGCGCAGATGTTGATGCCCACCTCTTCGGCAACCGGCGTCACCTCCGAGAGAAAGTCGATGAGGTTCTGTTGCAGCCTTTCGCGGTCGATGCCGTGATAGGACCGCAGTTTTTCCAGAAGCTGGGCAAGCGTATAACCATCCGCTGAGCCGGGTAGACCCGCGCCGATATTGCGCCCGAGCGCGGCGATCTTCGTATCCGGCATCTCGGCAAAACGTTTTGCCGCTTCCTCCAGCAGCCAGTCCGGATAATCGGCCTTTGCGTCAGGGCGCTTCAGGATGTGGATATCGAAGGCGGCGAAATCGGGAAGATCGAAACGCATCGCCTTTGCGCCGTGCCTTGTTTCCCAGCGCAGGTCGGTGCGGGTCCAGTCCAGCACCGGCATAAAATTATAACAAACGGTGCGGATGCCGGAGGCGGAGAGGCGGTGCAGCGTTTCCTGCCAGTTGGCGATATGGTTTTTCCAGTCGCCGGTCTGGGTCTTGATATCCTCGGAAACCGGCACGCTTTCCACCACGTCCCAATAAAGCCCACCCGCCTTGATTGCTTCATGTCGTTTGGTGATTTCGTCCACCGGCCAGACATCGCCGGTGGGGATGTGATGCAGCGCGCTGACGATGCCTTCCGCGCCCGCCTGAGCCGCATCCTGAACCGTGACCTTGTCGACCGGACCGAACCAACGCCATGTATGTCTCATCTTTGATCCTCAAATGTCAGTCTGCGGAAAACGTCAGCTGCACCTTGCAGGCGGCGGAGCGGTCCCCGGCCTGTTCGAATGCCGCTTTCGCCTCACCAAGCGGGAAGCTGTGGGAAATGATCGGCCGTACATCGATTTTGCGGGAGGAGATCAGCCCCGCTGCGACGGCGAATTCCTCATGAAAGCGTTGCGAGCCGCGCCAGAGGATTTCTTTTCCCACCAGCGCATTGAGCGGGATGGTAATGTCACCGGTCACACCCACCTGCACGATGGTGCCGCGGGGGCGCACGCAGGCAAAGGCGGTGCGGAGCGCGGGGCCAGCGGCGGAGCAATCGAAAATGACGTCGAAATAACCCTTATTGTCCTGATAGGGCAAAAGCGCCTCGGCGTCTTTCGCGACATTGATCGTGCGGTCGGCGCCCATGGCGGGAGCGCGTTCCAACGCTGCGTCGGTGAGGTCGGTGGCGACAATGGTGGCCGCACCGGCATGGCGGGCGGCGGCGATGGTCAACAGACCGATGGGGCCTGTGCCCGTCACGAGTATGTTTGCACCTTTCAGGTCGCCGGCCTGGGCCACGGCATGCAGGCAGACTGCGAGCGGCTCGGTGCAGGCGGCTTCTGCCGGTGAGGTCTCGTCTGAAAATGTCGCGCATTGTTTTGCCGGAACCACCAGCCGGTCGCGGAACATGCCCTGTTCATGTGGCAGGCGCATGGCGCTGCCCATGAAGCGCATCTCAAGGCAATGGATCGGCTGGCCCTTCAGGCAGAAATGGCAATGGCCGCAAGGCTGGGAGGGATTGACGGCGACGAGCTGGCCAATGGCAAGCCCGCTGACGCCGTCTCCCAGCGCCCGCACATGACCGGACGCCTCATGCCCGCAGATGATCGGTTCGCGCACCCGGACCGGGCCGAAGCCGCCATCCTGATAATAGTGGAGATCGGAACCGCAGATGCCGCCCGCCGCCATGGCAAGCAGCACTTCGCCGGGTCCCGGTGCGGGAAGGTCCTGCATTTCGACGCGAATGTCCTTCTGGCCGTACAGGCGTGCAACGCGTGTCTGCATGACGAAATCCTTTCGAATGCGTGGAGTGTCGAAGAAACTGCGCGGCGCGGACCGCGCAGTTTCAGTCCGCTCAGCGGATGAGGCCGAGCTGGGTCGGCAGCCAGAGTGTGACCGACGGAATGAAGGTGATCAGCGCGAGCGCCACCAAAAGCGGGATCATCCATGGCAGGATGGCGAGCGTGGTGCGCTCCACCGACATTTTCGAAATGCGCGACAGCACGAACAACACCATGCCGACCGGCGGGGTCAAAAGACCGATCATCAGGTTCAGCGTCACGATCAGGCCGAGATGGACGGGGTCGATGCCGTAACGGGCGGCGACCGGCATCAGGATCGGCACCAGAATGCTGATGGCGGCAATGGTGTCTAGAAAGGCGCCGACCACCAGGAGCAGGATGTTGACGATGATGAGAAAGGTCCACCAATTATCGGTCATCGCGAACATGAAGTCCGAGAACATCTGGGCCGCCTGACTGACGGTCAGCAGCCACGCGAAGATCGACGCCGCCGTGACGATGAAGAGAACCGACGCCGTGGTTTCTATCGTGTCGAAGCTTGCCTTGGCCAATGTCCTGAAGGTCATGGTGCGGTAGCGCACCAGCCCAAGGAAGAGGGACCAGAGAACCGCGGCGACCGCCGCTTCGGTTGGCGTGAACCAGCCCATCGTCATCCCGCCGATCAACAATACCGGCGTCATCAGCGCCATCACGGCGGAGAAATCGTAATACCAGTCGAGCGCGACGAGCACGGCGAGTCCGATAAGGACCGCTATATTGATCGACAGTCCGGCAAGGATCATCAGATAGACAGCGACCGGGAAGCTTAAGACGATCACCACTTCCATGGAGGCGGAAAGAAGCTGCTTCAGTTCGAAGGGCGTGTCGGAGCCCCAGCCTTTGCGTTTGGCAAAAATATAGACTGTCAGCATCATCAGCGCGGTCATGACCACGCCGGGAATGACGCCGGCCATGAACAGCGCGCCAATCGAGGCATTGGCCATCATGCCGTAGATGACAAAGGGCAAGGACGGCGGGAAGATCGGGCCAAGCGTCGCCGAGGCGGCGGTGACGCCGACAGCCGCATCGACCGGATAACCATGATCCTTCATCGCCTTGATCTCGATTGTGCCGATGCCGGCGGCATCGGCGAGCGCGGTGCCTGACATACCGGAAAAAACCACAGAGCCGATGATATTGACCTGCGCCAGGCCGCCCTTCATCCATCCGACGAGCGCCAGCGCGAAGCGATAAATGCGGCTCGTCACCCCGGCGATGTTCATCAGATTACCGGCGAGGATGAAGAAGGGAACGGCGATGAGCGGAAAACTTTCGACGCCGGCAATCATGCGCTGGGCTGCGATGATATCGGGGGCAACACCATAAAGCACAAGATAAAGCAGCGAGCTGACGGCCATCGACACGGCGACGGGCGTACCGATAATGAGAAGCAGAAGAAATGAACCGATAAGCAGGAGCATGGCCTAAATTCCCTGTGTGCTGACGGCTTCCTGAGCCTTTTCACGCACGGTTTTTTTGCCGGTGATGTCCTTGATGAAATTGTGCAGGGCACGCAGGAACATCAGCGCGAAAGCGGCGAAAACGGTATAAAAGACGATACCGCGCGGCAGATCGACCGTGACCATGCGCTCATCGCCGACGATTTCCAGATAACGCCACATCAGCCAGGTGATATAGGCGAAAAAACCAATGGTGATGAGATCAACGATCAGTTCAAGAAACCGCCCAACGGCATTCGGCACGAAGCGGTAGATCAGGTCGACGTGAATATGGCGGAACATGCGCACGCACATGACCGAGCCGAGGAAGACGACGACGACGAGGCAATTGGCGGCAATCTCCTCCGTCCAAGCGAAACTGTCGTTCAACACGTAACGGGTGAAGAATTGCAGGAAAACACAAAGGCCCATGCCCCAGAAGACGGCAAGCGTTATCCAGTCTTCCACCGCATAGGGTGAAAGATCGACAGGGCTGTTTTCTTCCTCGAAGGCATGCGCCATTTCTTCCACGCTGACGGGCGCGTGCTGCTTGTCAGTCATTGGCTGGAACTCCAGTGGGTCTTGGTCGGCGATATCCCGACGCCGGAAATGGCGCCGGGATAGGCTCAAACATCACTTGATGGCGCGGATGGCTTCCCAGTCGGCCTTTTCGTAACCGAAATCTTCAAGCTTCACCTTTTCGACCACGTTTTTCTCGAAGTCAGCCTTGTCGACGTCCGCGACGGTGATGCCTTTCGATTTGAACTCATCAACGAGCGCCTTTTCACGGGCTTCGATTGTCTTCGTCGTGCGGGCCGCGGCTTCCTGCATCACTTCAGTGAAGATTTTTTTATCCTCATCCGAGAGGCTCGCCCAACGTGTCTTGGAAACCAGCGTGTTGAGATGGTCAACGATATGACCGGTCAGAACGATGTTCTTCTGCACCTCGTAGAACTTCTTCGCCTCGATTGTCGTCAGCGGGTTTTCCTGAGCCTCGACGGTGCCGTTCTGAAGCGCCAGATAAACTTCCGCAAAGGCGATCGGCGTCGTATTGGCGCCGCAGGCGCGCGGCATGGCCAGATAGGCAGGCACATCGGGAACGCGCATTTTCAGCCCTGCCATGTCGGCGCATTTTTCAATCGGCCGGTTGGAGGTTGTATGACGCGTGCCATAATAGCTGACGGCGACGATGTGGTTGCCGGTCTTGTCCTCGTAACCTTTCGCGAGCTTCTTGAAGACATCGCTCTTGGTATAGGCGATCAGATGGCTCGGATCGCGGAAGATATAGGGGAAATAGGTGACGCCGATCGGCTTGTAGTCACGCGCCGCGAAGCTCGATCCGGAAATGATGATATCGACGGTGCCAAGTTTCAGGCCCTGGTTGATATCTGCTTCCTTGCCAAGCTGCGAGGCCGGAAACACATCGATCTTGTAGCGGCCGTCCGTGCGTTTGGCGATCTCTTCCGCAGCCCAGACCGAATCCGTGTGGAACGGCTCGGAGGTTTCGTAGACATGCGCCCATTTGAGCGCGGTCTGCGCCTGCGCCGCGAGCGCGGAAAGCAGGATGGCGGCTGTTGCACCCATCAAAGTCGACAATCTGATTTTCATTCTTAACTCCTCCCGAATTAAAGCCAGATTTCTCATTTTTCCCGTCGCCGGTTGCGGCGGCGGTCATTCTTCTCCGATCGTTTCCTCCCCGAAACTCTCGGAAAATCTCTTTTGCGACAGCATCAGATGCTGCCGCATCGCCTCACGCGCGCCTTCCGGGTCGTTGGCGGCAATAGCGTCGCGGATTGCGCGGTGTTCCTGAACGGCAAGGTTCCATGTATGCGGCCCCTCGAAATAGCTGGCGAGCTTTTCGAAAAAGGGTGACAGGCTGCGCTCGTCATAAATCAGGCCGGTAAAGCGATTGAGTGCCGAATTGCCGATGATATCGGCGATGGCGGTGTGGAAGGCCCTGTCGAAATTGAGTGCCTGTGGCGAGCTGTCGAGCGCGCCGGCCATGCGTTCGATGATATCATCGAGCTTGGCGATGCATTCCGGCTTGGCAAGCCTTGCCGCTTCCTCCGCAATTGCGCTTTCGATGATGCAGCGCGCCTGCAGGATTTCGAATGGCCCATGCGCATCCGGCACCGGTGGCTTTTCCTTGGCCTGCTTGCCGGCTGCGCTGACATAAACGCCCGAACCCATGCGGATATGGATATGGCCTTCCACTTCCAGAACGATAAGCGCTTCGCGGACCGTCGGCCGCGATACGCCGAAGCGTTCGGCAAGATCCCGTTCCGCCGGCAGGCGCTGGCCTTCGGTCAGTTCCCCGCTTTCGATGAGCAAACGAATTTGTTCCGCGACCAACCGGTAAAGGCGGCGCGGCTCAAGAGCCACAAACATGATATCCTCCCAGCGCGAAGGTCTCCCCCCATTCGCGCAAGCGGTAAGATGGTCTTACCAATTTCATTAGGGCGTATTTATGCCGGGCTGTCAATTAGCCGCTTTGCAAAAGTCTGCTGTTATATGGCAATGGCTTTTTCAGGCTTTATTGCTCGTCAGCCTCAGGTTGCGGTTCTCCCCGATGACCGCGCTCACCTCGCCATATCCGCCAATGGAAAGATGAGAGGTTTCCATCGGGTGGGAGTGGGTGACGTTAATCACCACGACCGCAGCCCCCATTCGTTCTCCAGCCTCAATGCCTGCGGGTGCGTCCTCAAAGACAACGCACATTTCCGGGGCGACACCCAACCTGTCAGCGGCCTTGCGGTAACCTTCAGGATCGGGCTTGCCGTTGACCACATCGTCTGCACAGATCATGACGGCCGGAGGGGTGATGCCCGCGGCGGCAAGCCGGCGTTCAGCCAATTCGCGCACAGCCGAGGTGACGATGGCCCATTTACTTGCCGGCAAGGTCGCAAGAAATTCTGCCGCACCTGGTATCTGGATGATGCCATCCACATCGTCCATTTCGGCACGTAATATCATGTCGGCTTCTGCGTCGATATCAAGGCCGGGAACCGCTTCGCGACGGATGACCTCGGAGGCGCGCATGCCGTGAATGCGCTGAAGAAAGGCGTCTGGCTCGATGCCATTCGCGACGGCCCATTCCCGCCAGACGCGCTCGACGACGGCGATCGAATTGACGAGCGTTCCATCCATGTCGAACAGGAAGGCCCCAAAGTCTTGCGAAAATATACGGTTCTGCTGGGGGACTTTGCTGTGCATCTCATTCTTCCGTTGAAACTGTCGGGGCAGCCCGTGTCTATCTTATATGGAGACTTAACGGAATCGATTTTCCGAAGGAGTGGTCGATGAAGGTGTAAGGGAAGGTAGGCGACGTTGTATCAGAATCGGGCAACCATGATTCCGCTAAAACACGCGGCGGGCGCGGGCTCGGTCCAGAACACGCCCGACATGACCCCAAGTCAGCCTCCTGCAAGGATGGCATGTCATCATGAGCGTTCATAGGGTTCAGAATGTTGTGTAATCAAAGGGGTGGCACGGTTTTTGAAAGTTCCTTTAAAGGAAATTCGCAAGGGAATTTTCTTAACGCTTTCGTCCATTTAGGTGTGGCGTTAACCATTTGTTAACCATATTCGAGGTACCTAATTGTCAACGATTTGTTTACCAAGATGACCAAAGTGCTAACAGACCAGCGTTCGATCCGTATCAAAGGCCGCTCCTTCCTCGCAGTCGTGCTGTCTCCCGAATCTCCGGTCGATCAATGGCTGGAAAGGCTGGATGATCTTGCCGCCCGTTCGGCGGGCTTCTTCCTCTCGCGTCCGGTGGTCCTAGACGTGTCGGAACTGTCGCTCGACAAGGCGGGGCTGAAGGAGCTGCTGGCGGCGCTGACGGAGCGCAATGTCGGCATCATGGGTATTGAGGGCGTTCGCCCCTCGATGATCGAGCCGGGTATGCCGCCGTCGCTGAAGGGCGGAAAGCCCGCTTCCGATGTCGAGGTTGAGCCGGTCGCCATCGCCGCCGAGTTGCCGGAGGAAAAGCCGCGCGCTGCCGGAGAGGTCAGGGCCGTGGTGCAGTCGCTGGTCATCAACGAGCCGGTTCGCTCCGGCCAGTCGATCATGTTTCCCGAGGGCGACGTGACGGTCATCGGCTCGGTCGCCTCGGGGGCGGAAATCATCGCTGGCGGCTCGGTGCATATTTACGGCGCCCTGCGCGGTCGCGCCATGGCCGGTTCGCTTGGAAATGTCTCGGCGCGCATCTTTTGCCGCAAGCTCGAAGCGGAGCTTCTGGCCATCGACGGGGTCTACAAGGTTGCCGAAGACATTGACGACAAGCTACGCGGCCAGCCCGTTCAACTCTGGCTGGAAAACGATACGATCAAGGCCGCAAAGCTCGGCTGATAATATAGAAACGAACAGGAACAGGAGAGCCATATGGGGAAGGTAGTCGTTGTAACTTCCGGCAAGGGCGGGGTCGGCAAGACCACCTCGACCGCAGCGCTTGGCGCCGCACTGGCGCAGAATAAAGAGAAGGTCGTGGTCGTCGATTTCGATGTCGGCCTGCGCAACCTCGATCTCGTCATGGGTGCTGAACGCCGGGTGGTTTACGATCTCGTCAACGTCATCCAGGGCGATGCCAAGCTGACGCAGGCGCTGATCCGCGACAAGCGCCTCGAGACGCTTTTCCTGCTGCCCGCCTCGCAGACCCGCGACAAGGACAATCTGACGCCGGAAGGTGTCGAGTGGGTCATCAACGAGCTGAAGAAACATTTCGACTGGGTGATCTGCGACAGCCCGGCCGGTATCGAACGCGGCGCGACACTGGCCATGCGCCATGCGGATGTGGCCGTCGTCGTCACCAATCCGGAAGTCTCCTCGGTGCGTGACAGCGACCGCATCATCGGCCTGCTTGATTCCAAGACGCTGAAGGCCGAGCGCGGCGAGCGCATGGAGAAACACCTGCTTCTGACGCGTTACGATGCTTCCCGCGCCGAGCGCGGCGACATGCTGAAGGTCGATGACGTTCTGGAAATCCTTTCCATTCCGCTGCTCGGCATCATTCCCGAAAGCACGGATGTGCTGCGGGCCTCGAACGTCGGTGCGCCCGTCACGCTGGCGGACGCCCGCTGCGCGCCGGCTATGGCCTATTTCGACGCCGCTCGTCGTCTGTCCGGCGAGGATATTCCGGTGGTCATCCCGGGTGAGAAGCGTGGCATCTTCTCCAAGATCTTCGCAAGGAGGGCTGCATGAGCATCTTCAGTCTCTTCCGCAAACAGAAGTCGGCACCGCTTGCGCGTGAGCGTCTGCAGGTGCTGCTCGCCCACGAAAGAGCGTCATCGGGCTCCGATCTCGTCGCCATCCTCAGGGAAGAAATTCTCGCCGTCATCGCCAAACATGTGCAGATCGACAATGACCGGGTGCATGTGAAGATGGATCGCGACGAGCATGTCTCCATTCTGGAGATCGATGTCGAAATCCCCCTCGGCGCTGACCTGCGCGCTGCCTGAAGACATTTTACCAATGATGCCGCCCGCCTCCGGGCGGCTTTTTATTCCGCCGTCGTGTCGACGGGGTTGCGAAAGGCGTCCTCCAGGTCATCTGGCAGCGGGCGTTTCAGGTTTATCCCGTTCGGCGGGATCGGCGTGTTGAACCATTTGTCGTAGATTTTTTCGATTTCGCCGCTGGCATAGATTTCGCCGAGCGCCTCGTTGACGGCGTCGCGGAAGCCGGTATCGCCGTGGCGGAGCATCAGGCCATAGGGCTGCGGCGGGGCGAGATATTCGTCCGAGATGACGTAGTCTTCGGGCTTGCCGGTTTCGGCAACGAAGGATCGCAGAAGTATATCGTCCATGACGAAGGCCGAGGCGCGGTTTTCCGTCACCATGTCGAAACTGCCTTCCGTGCTGTCATTTTGCAAAACCGCGACGTTCAGTCCCAATTTGCGATTGAGCACGTTGAGTTGGGTGATGTTGATGGTTCCCGTCGTCACCACCACCGTTCGCCCGGCAAGATCGGCGACAGTGTTCAGGCCGCTCGATTTCAGCGCCACATAACGGGTGCCGGTGATGAAGTGGCTATAGGAGAACCACACGGCCTTGCGCCTTTCTTCCGTATTCGTGCTCGCCACGCATTCCATGTCCATCGTGCCGTCATTGAGAAGCATGATGCGGTTGCTGGGTGTGCGTTTGACGAACTCGACCTTCAGTTCAGGCAGGTCGAGCTTTTTCTTGATGGAATCCGCCACCCTCAGGCACAGTTCTATGCTATAACCGATAGGCTCCGTCCCAGCGCCGAGATAGGAGAAAGGGATGTTGCGATCGGCATAACCGAGCTTGATCGTGCCGGTTCTGGCGATGGTTTCAAGTGTCGGCGGTTGGGCGTCCTCGCTCACCGCCTGAACGGGAAGAAGACTTGAAAAAACCAGCATAAGCCATAATGTCGATCTCTGCATCGCGCATCTCCAGCCAAAATAATCCGTCAAAACATTTTCATGAAAATCGATACGGGTTGGCGCCTTGCGCGCTCAGTCCTGGTATTCGCTCGGATGTTCGTACGCCTGTTTCAGGGAGGCGGCCATCGGCAGGTTCAGGTTCATGCCGTTTGGGGGAATGGGCTTGGTGAACCACTTTTCATAAAGGCCATGAATGACCGGCCCGGTGAAAATGTACCGAAGGCTTTCATTGACCGCCGCCTTGAAATCCGGGTCGTTGCGGCGGAAAACCAGGCCATAAGGTTCGGGTGCGCTCAGCGTTTCCTCGGAAAGCGCATAGAGGTCCGGATTTTCTGACGTTGCCGCCAGCGCCGCAAGCAATATGCCATCCATGACAAAGGCGGAAGCCTTGCCGGAAACCACGAGTTCGAAGGCCTCCTCATTGGTTTTCGTCGGCATAACAGAGATATTGAGGTTCTTCGCCCGGTTCACGGCGTTGAGTTGCTCGATATTGACGGTGCCGGAAGAGGATGTGATGGACCGCCCGGCGAGATCGGCAAGGCTTTTCAGATTGTCCTGCTTGCGGGAGAGAAACTGCGTTGCGGTCATGAAGTTGGGATAGGAGAAATCCACGATCTTGCGGCGTTCGCTATTGTTGGTCGTGGCCGCGCATTCAATATCGATCTGCCCGCTGCGGACAAGGATGAAACGGGTCGCGGGCGTCGCCTTGACGTATTCGAGTTCAATCCTGTCGAGCTTCAGCTTCTTGCGAATATCTTCGCTGATCGCCCGACAAAGATCGGTCGAGAAGCCGGTGACCTCACCATTCGGCAATTGATAGGAAAAGGGCGGTTCGGCCTCGCGATAGCCGATGCGGATCTTTGCGGTTTTGGCAATTTGCTGAAGCGTATCGCCTCCACCTGCTGCCTGAAGGGGCGAGATGGGAACAAGGCATGCGAGGAAAAGGCAAAATACTGAAAGACGCATTTCATGTCCTCTGGGCCGGGAGCCGGTTTCTCAAATGGCTTTTTGTGGTGGGCAATAGGTTTCCTGTGTCGGCCGACCGGGATCGCCGAATTCATCCTGCGCGATCGAAGCTATGACGGCGCGGTTCTTCAAAATACGGGCAAGCGGGGCGGGCTCGGCAAAATAATAGCCCTGCGCTTCGTCGCAGCCGGAAAGCTTAAGCGCTTCCACCTGCTCCCTGTTTTCAACGCCCTCGGCGGTAACCTTCAGGCCGATCTGTTCAGCCATGTCGATGACGGTGTTGACAATGGCGGAACACATGGGATTGGACGGCAGGCCGGAGACGAATTCCCGGTCGATCTTTATCTTGTCGAAGGCGACATGGGTCAGCGTGCTGAGCCCCGCATATCCGGTGCCAAAATCGTCGAGCGCGAGGCGCACGCCCCTTTCCTTCAGCAGTTTCAGGATCCGCGTGCTGTTGTCGCGCTCCAGCATGACCGTTTCCGTGACTTCCAGTTCAAGCCGTTCCGCCGGTAAGCCGGATGTTTCAAGCGCCCGGTCCACTATCGGGACGATGTCGTCATTGCTGAGCTGAACGGCGGAAAGATTGACAGCCAGCCTGATATCCTTTGGCCATGTCATGGCATCCATGCAGGCTTGTCCCAGAACCCATTCACCCAACGGCTTGATGAAGTTGTTTTCTTCGGCAAGCGCAATGAAGCGGTCCGGTGCGATGAGGCCAAGCTTGCTATGCCGCCAGCGGGCCAGCGCTTCATAGGCAACGATGCGACCGCTCTGCAGATTGACGACCGGCTGGTAATGCAGCTCGAATTCCTGGTTTTCGAGCGCCGATTTCATGTCTATTTCCAGCGCATGCTTGTGCTGCGCCGCCATGTCCATGCCGGGCTCGTAAAAGACGAAATAGCCGCAGCCCATGGATTTCGCCCGGTAAAGGCCGAGATCTGCATGTTGCAGAAGCTGCGTGGCGGATGTGCCGTGGCCCGGAGCACAGGCAATGCCGATGCTGGTGTCGATGCTGATATCGCTGCCTTCCAGACTGAAGCTGCGCGAGACGGCATGCACTACCCGCGCGGCCAGCATCGCCGCATCGCTCTCGCAGTCGGCATTTGCCGATTGGATGATCGCGAATTCGTCGCCGCCGAGACGGCTTACCATGTCGTTTTCACCAAGCACGGCGGAAATCCGCGAGGCCACCGCCACCAGCAGTGAATCGCCGGCGGCGTGTCCCAGCGTGTCATTGACGGCCTTGAAGCGGTCCAGATCGAGCAGCATGACATTGAACGGCTGGCCTGACGCGGCAAGCTGTTCGAGACGGTTTTCCAGCGTCTTCATCAGCAGGACGCGATTGGGCAGCCCGGTCAGCGCATCGTGATGGGCCATATGCTCCAGCTGCTGCGCCATATCGCGAATCTGCCGCAGGCGTCCGCGTTCCAGAACCGCCTCGCGCAACGTTTCAATGGCGGTAGCCATGTCGCCGATTTCGTCCCGCCGCTCCTGAAATGGCGTGGCGACATCCGTTTCCTCGCGGGCGATCCGAAGCGTCGCCTGCACCAGCGCCGGGACCGGTTTGAGGAAATGCCGGGCGATGACGGTCACAAGTGCGCCGGTGACGGTCAAGACCACGATCAGGGCGGCGAGCGAATTATAGATCAGCTTGCGCTGCGCGCCATAAAGCGCGTCCGAGCCGCCAATGCTGACGGCGACCGCGCCGATGGGTTTCTTCGTTTCCGTGCTGATGATCGGCAGTAGGCCGATATAATGGCTGGATTCGCCGATGGTCGCAAAACCGGTGGAAAAACGCGCGGCGACCGCATCGCGGGAAAAGATGGGATCGGTCGCGAGCGGCTTTTCATCGTCGTCCGTGGCGTTGTCGAAGGCCGCCGCGATCTGCCGGAAGCCGGAATCCGCCTCGTCATAACGGAAAAGCCAGACGGCATTCTTGGTCTGTGCGCCGATAAGCGCGAGAACGTCGCTGGGGTTGAAGCCGGTGACGAGAATGGATTCGTCGTCGCCGATGGGTTTGTCGGTCAATATGCCGTTGACCTGCCCGTCGGCATCGGCGGTAACGCTGACATAGGTGTAGATGCTGCGAAGCGTGGCGCTGGCGATCTGCGAATTGACGCGGGCCTGGTTGAGCCATTGCTCGCTGGCGGCGGCGACGAACATATACCAGCCGACAAGCGCGCCGATGCTATAGGAAAAAATCACGCCGCCAAGGAATATCAGGGTTATCTTGCTGGCGAGCGAGCGCCGTCGCGAAAACCGGCCTGGTTCCGGCTGCGTTGGCGAGCGAAGCGTGTGGCCCGGTTCAACCTGTCTATCTGTCCCGCGATAGGCAGTCTCTTCCATTCGCGATAGTCCCCCGCGATGTCGCGTTATAATTGTTTTATGGAATTTTATAGGGCATGCATTTCAATGCTGTCTGCTAAATAATTCAACAAAGTTTAGATGCGATTAAGAATTAATCCCTCTTTTTATAGTCATAGCTTATATAAGAGGTGTTGCTCTTGCACCTTAGGTTGAAAAAATCGGGGGATAGAGATGAGCCGTTAAGGATAAACTCCAAAATTCTGCGATCTCCGCCAAGTTTCCCGATCCGGTATGTCTGTCATCGATAACGCAGCGATTGGCCTTGCCAACTGGCCGATAAACGGCATCTTGTGCGCAACATGCTGCTTTCAGGAAAGATATCATGGCTCATAGAGGCAAAAACATCGCGCAGCTTTCCGTTCTCCTCCAGAGCGGCCACCTCGATCCGCGTGTCCTGGTGGAAGAGACGCTGGATGCGATCGGCGGAAGGGACGATCAGGCCGTTTTTGTCGAGTTGACGGCAGCACGGGCGATGTCGGAGGCGGAAGACGCGGCAAAACGAATTGGTGAGGGTCGTTCTAGGGGTGTGCTCGATGGTATTCCGGTGGCCTGGAAGGACCTCTTTGACCTTGAAGGCATGGCGACCACGGCCGGCTCGACGGTGCTCGCGGACGATAAGCCTGCGTCTCGTGACGCGGATGTGGTGACGTCGCTAAAACAGGCGGGCATGATCTGCATCGGCCGCACCAATATGAGCGAGTTCGCGTTTTCCGGTCTCGGCATTAATCCGCATTACGGCACGCCGCGCAATCCTGCTTCCACGGATGGTCACCGTCTGCCGGGCGGCTCTTCGTCGGGTGCGGGCGTCGCCGTGGCTGCCGGCCTGGTGCCGGTGGCGATCGGCACTGATACCGGCGGATCGGTGCGTATTCCCGCCGCTTTCAACGGCGTGGTCGGTTACAAGGCGAGCCGCGGCCGTTATTCGATGCGCGGCGTTTATCCCTTGGCGAAAAGCCTCGATTCGCTCGGGCCACTCACGCACACCGTACAGGATTCCGTTTGGGTGGATGCCGCCATGCGCGGTAAGGCGGTTGCCGATCTCACACGCGCGCCTCTTTCCGGCCTGGCGCTGGTGGTGCCGGAAACGGTCTTTTTCGAAGGCATTGAGGATGGCGTGGCTACCGCCTTCGAGCAGGCGGTGGAACGTCTTGTCCGCGCCGGTGCTTCGGTGCGGCGGCAGGCATTTCCCATTTTTTCGGAGTTGTTCGATCTTATCAGGGAAAAGGGCGCGCTGGTAACGGCGGAAGCCTTTGCCCTGCACAAGATACGGCTGGAATGTGCGGATGCGGCGCGCATGGACCCGCGCGTGGTTGCGCGAACGAAGCTCGGGGCGAATATTTCCATGCCTGATTATATCGCTATCATCGAGGCGCGCGAACGCATGACGGCGGCGTTTACCAACATGATCGACCGGCAGGAGCTGCTGGTATCGCCGACATTGCCGCATGTCGCGGCCAAGGTTGCGCCGCTTCTCGATGATGACGATGCCTTTTTCGCCATGAATGCGAAAACTCTGCGCAACACCCAGATCGGCAATTTTTTCGATCTCTGCGGCGTTTCCATACCCTGCGGAAAGGGCGATGCGGGCATGCCGGTTGGCCTGTTGCTTTCCGGTCTCCATGACACGGATGACCATGTGCTAGGCGCGGCGATGGCGGCGGAAGAGATTATTCGCGGCTGAGGAAAGGAAAAGGCGGCCTTGTTTGGCCGCCTCTCAACGTATGCTTCAACGCGCCGCCCAGTTGGCGCCGCGGCGGAACATGGTTTTCATCTGCGGCACGGAAAACTCCTTGGCCTGATGGCCGAGCGCGGAATAAAAGACGCGGCCCTTGCCGTATTTGCGTTTCCAGACCACCGGCATAACCACACCGTCGATCCACCAGGCATGGTCGCCGGTGAACTTGGTTGTCGCCAGCACCTCGTTGGAGGGGTCGACATGCATGTAATATTGCTCCGACGTATAGGGGAAATCGGAAATCCCCTCCATCAGCGGGTCGTCGGGGCGGGTGATGTTGACATGGTAGTCGATGATATTGCCGGGATGAGCGACCCATTGTCCGCCGATCATGAACTGATATTCCACGCATTCGCGAAAACTGTCGCCCGCACCGCCATGGAAACCGGCAATGCCGACGCCGTTTTCGACGGCGGTCGTCAGGTTCTTGATTTCTTCCTTCTCGATCTTCGACATGGTGACAATAGGTACAACAAGGCTCAGATCATGCACCGAAGGATCTGCAAAAGCCTCCGTTGAGTGCTCCACATAGACCTTGAAGCCATCCTCTTCCAGAATGTCCTTGACGATGGTGGCGCATTCCTGCGGTTCGTGGCCGCTCCAGCCGCCCCAGACGATGAGTGCTTCGCGCATTTATTTCCTCCTCGGGATTATTTGCCGAGCTGGCCGTCGACCAGCGATGTTTCAAGCGGGGCAGGGCGCTCCGCCTTGGTGGTGATGGAAACGGTGGTGCCGGTGTCCGATGCCGTCTGGAAGGCTTCCATCACCTCCAGCACATGCAGGGCAAGATCGCCATTGGCGCGGTGCGGGCGGTTCTCGCGGATGGCATGGGCCATGTCCGCCACGCCGATGGACCGGTAATTGCCGTCGGCATAGGGGGACGACAGCGCCTGCGGCTCGAACTCGCCGCCCTTTTTCAGCAATTGCACCTCGCCGCCGAAATGGTTGGGATCGGGCACGATCAGCGTGCCTTCCGTGCCGTAGAGTTCCAGCGGTACATGTTTGTGGCCGGCGACATCGAAGCTCATGCCGACCTGAACCACAGCGCCATTTTCGAAAGCGAGCACGCCGGAGACATGGGTGGCGACATGAACGGGAATTTTTTCGCCATTCTTCGGCTCGCTGGTGATGAGGCGCTCATTGCGTGGCGCAATGGCAAAGCCTGCCACCTTGGCGACCGGGCCGAAGAGGTTGACGAGATCGGTGATGTAATAGGGTCCCATATCCAGCATTGGCCCGCCGCCAACCTCGTAATAGAAGGCGGGGTTCGGGTGCCAGCGTTCATGGCCGGGGCACATGAAAGTGGCCGTTCCGCCGACTGGCTGACCAAGTACGCCATCGTCGATCAGCCGGCGTGCCGTCTGGTGGCCGCCACCGAGGAACGTATCGGGAGCCGAACCAATTCGCAGGCCCTTTGCTTTTGCCGCATCCGCAAGGCGCTTGCCTTCGGTGAAATTGATGCCCAGCGGTTTTTCGGAATAGGTGTGTTTGCCGGCGTCCAGCGCCCGCAGACCCACTTCCACATGTGCCTTGGGGATCGTCAGGTTGACGATGATTTCCACCGACGGGTCAGAAAGAAGCGCCTCCACGCTTGTTGCCTGAAGGCCGAACTCGTCCGCCCGCGCCTTCGCCACGTCCTCGTTCATATCCGCGAGACCGCGAATGTCGAGAATGGGAAACGACGCCATGGCCTTGAGATAGGCGCTGGAAATATTGCCGCAGCCTATGATGCCGATGCCGACCTTGTTCATATGATTCCTCCCGTAAATTAGAAATGCCTGGGCCTGTGCTCAAAATAGCGGGTTAGAGCGCCGGTCCCGTGGTGTTCCATGGCGATTCGTAAAGCTCGTAGAGCGCAACGGCCGCAGCGCCCTGCGCCCATAATTCGTCGCTCGCAACGTCGAAAACCAGCTCCGCGACACCGGCCAGCGAGGGCGGCACGGCGGCGTTGTAGCTGTCGCGAATGCTGGCGATGAAGGGTTCGCCGAGTTCGAGGCTGGAGCCGGTGATGATGACACGCGGCGGCGCAAACAGCGTGACGATATTGGCAAGCGTCAGGCCGAGCGCTGCGCCGGCGCGCGAAGCGGCCGCGATGAGGTCGTTGTCTTCCGCCGCAATCAATGCATGGGCATGCTGCATGCCGCGACCGAGCCGGATCGCCTCGGCAAAGCGCCCATCCGCCGGGCGGGAGCCTAAAATGGCGTTCTCGCCTGCCTGGCTCGCGAGCCGTACCGTGCCTTCAGTGGCAAGACCGATGACGAGGTCGCCGAGATTGTGGCTGAGGCCACCGGCACCGCGAAACAGCTGGTTTTGATGCAGCACGCCAAGCCCAAGCGTCTGTTCGAGCGAAATCAGCACCATGTCTTCGAGATCACGCGCGTGGCCGAACCAGTGATGGGCGAGCGTAATGGCGTGGGCATCGCTTTCGATGATGGTCGGCGAATTCAGCCGCGCCGTCATTTCCTCGGCGAAATTGACGTTCACCTCCCGCAGGATCGGGCTGCTGCGGATTTTACCGGTGCGATGTTCGATGACGCCGGGCAGGCCAAGACAGACCATGTCCACATCTTCGAGTGAAAGACCCGCATCGACCACACAGCGCCGTACTCCGTCTTCAACGAGATCGGCGATAACGCCGATCGGCTGGCGATCGACACGGATTGGAAGAGCGAGGGTGGAAAGGACATTGCCGCAAAAATCGGTGACGACGAAAACCATACGGTTGGCGGCTATCTTTGCCCCCACGACGCGAGCGGCATCCGGGTTCAGCTCCAGCATCACGCGCGGTCTTCCGCGTCCACCTTCCGTCCTGATGTCGCCGAGATGGCGGGTGAGAATCAGCCCATCATCCAGAAGAGAAGCGGTGATGGCGGAAACGGTCGTCGTGGAAAGCTGGGTGCGTTCGCTGATCTCCACCCTGGAAATCGGTCCATGCCGGCGGATGCTGTCGAGCACGCTCAGCCTGTTGATCGCGCGCATCAATTCTGGGTCTGCGGTCTTCATGGGGTCCTGCTGCGATCAATGCCGTTGCCTCCCGATTTATATCGGAATACGGATTAAATAACGGGGTGAGGGTGGGGTGTGTCAAGCGCCAAGCGCAAAAAATCGGCATTGTGCCTTGACAATGAGCGAACCCTGATATGAATTAATCCGCATTGGGGAATAAATGAGGAAATCCCCGAGGGAGGATCACCATCATGACGATTTGGCACGCAGGCGCAAGCCTGAGCGGCAAGCTCGTAAGCTTTGCCACAACGACAAGTATTGCTCTCATGCTCGGCGCAGCAAGCGCCTCGGCCGCGACGGTCGTTAAATGGATGCATGTTGAGCTTGACCCGAAATCCGTGGCCGTCTGGGAGGAGATCGCCAAGGAATACGAGGCCAAGCACCCCGATGTCGACATCCAACTGCAGTTCCTCGAAAACGAGGCCTTCAAGGCGAAGTTGCCGACGCTGCTGCAATCCAACGACGTGCCCGACTTCTTTTACAGCTGGGGCGGCGGCGTCCTTGAGGAGCAGTCTAAGACTGGTGCGCTGAAGGATCTGACCGAGGTTTTCGATGCCGATGGCGGCAAACTGCGCCAGGCCTATAATGCGTCTGCAATCGACGGCCTGTCCTTTGACGGCAAGGTCTGGGCCGTGCCTTATCGTGTCAGCCTTGTCAGCTTCTTTTATAACAAGGAACTGTTCGCCAAGGCAGGTGTGAAGGCCGAGGATATCAAGACCTGGGCGGATTTCAGCGCAACCGTCAAGAAGATCAAGGACGCGGGCATCGTGCCGATTGCCGGCGGCGGCGGAGAAAAATGGCCGATCCATTTCTACTGGAGCTACCTCGTCATGCGCAATGGCGGGCAGGCCGTGTTTGATGCCGCCCGCAAGGGCGAAGGCGAAGGCTTCATGGACCCTGCCATCATCAAGGCGGGTGAGCAGCTGGCCGAATTCGGCAAGCTTGAACCTTTCCAGCCCGGTTATCTCGGCTCCACCTGGCCGCAGGCGCTCGGCGTCTTTGGTGACGGCAAGGCTGCAATCATTCTCGGCTTCGACAATACCGAAGCGAACCAGCGCAAGAATGCCGGCGACGGTAAGGGTCTGGCCCCTGAAAACATCGGGCGCTTTGCCTTCCCGGTTGTCGAAGGCGGTGCCGGCAAGGCCACCGATACGCTGGGCGGCCTGAACGGTTGGGCGGTCACCAAGAATGCGTCCAAGGAAGCGATCGATTTCGCCACTTTCCTCACCAGCAAGGAAAGCGAAGAGAAGATGGCGACCGCCGGTATGATCCTGCCGGTTGCCACGGGTGCAGCCGGTGCGGTGAAGAACCCGCTGTTGGCGGATTCGGCCAAGCAGCTCGCCGCCTCCACCTGGCACCAGAACTTCTTCGATCAAACGCTCGGCGCCGCCGTCGGCCGCGTCGTCAATGATATTTCGGTCGAGATCGTATCCGGCCAGATGACCGCCGAAGAAGGTGCCCAGCAGATTCAGGACGCATTCGAGCTGCGCTGATCTGACGATTTCCATGGCAGCGCCGCGAATGTGCGGCGCTGCTTATCTGCCTCCATGAAAGCGGATAGAGATGACGGATATTTCCATGACTTCTGCGTCCATGCCGGCGCGTGGCGCGACAAAGGGTAGGCGCAAGCGGAGTTCAGTCGCGCATGATCGGGCGCTGACCCTATTGGTGTTCCTGCCGCCCGCGCTGCTACTCTTTACCCTGTTCGTCATCCTGCCCATGGGTGAGGCGGCGTGGTATAGTCTTTATCGCTGGAACGGTTACGGCACACCGACCGATTTTGTCGGTCTGAAGAATTTCCAGGTCCTGTTCGGCAATGCCGCCTTTTCACAGGCTTTGCTCAATAACGGCCTGATCATCCTCATCTCGATCCTGATCCAGATACCGCTCGCCATCTGGCTTGCCATGATGCTGGCGCATCGCATTCCCGGCGTCGTTGCCTTCCGGCTGGTGTTCTTTCTGCCTTACGTCCTGGCGGATGTTGCTGCGGGTCTGATCTGGCGCTTCGTTTATGATGGCGACTATGGCCTCTTTGCCGCGATTTCCAACTTCTTCGGATTCGCCAATCCTTACGTGCTGGCCGATAGGGATGTGGCGATCTATGCCGTGCTCGGCGTCATCGTGTGGAAATATTTCGGTTTCCACATGATGCTGTTCATCGCGGGCCTTCAATCCGTCGACAAGAATGTACTGGAAGCGGCCGAAATCGACGGCGCGTCCGGCTGGCAGAAATTCCGCTACGTCACGCTGCCGATGCTCGGCTCCACGGTTCGCCTTTCCGTCTTCTTTGCGGTCATCGGCTCGCTGCAACTGTTCGACATGATCATGCCGCTTACCGGCGGCGGTCCATCCAACTCCACGCAGACCATGGTCACCTTCCTCTACACTTACGGCGTCATGCGTATGCAGGTGGGCCTTGGCAGTGCGGTGGGCGTTGTTCTTTTCGTCATATGCGTGACGCTCGCCTTCGGTTACAAAAGGATATTCATGCGCCATGACTGACACATCCACTTCCGTGCGCATGCCGCTGCAAACCAAGCTTTATCTCTATATCTCGCTGAGCCTGATCGCGGCCGTCGTGCTCATTCCTCTTCTGACGACGGCCCTTGGCGGCTTCAAGACGCTGGGAGACCTGCGCGTCAACCCGTTCGGTATCCCGGCCGAATGGCAATGGGCCAATTACGGCGATATCCTGCTTGGCAAACGCTATTGGCTGCAAATCTTCAATTCGCTGGTCATCGCATTGCTGACGGTCTTTCTCACGCTGACCGTCTCGGCCATGGCCGCCTTTACCTTCGCACATGTAAAATTCTTCGGCTCGTCCTTCCTGCTCAATTATTTCCTGCTAGGGCTGATGTTCCCGGCGGCCACGGCCATCCTGCCGCTGTTCATCCGCATTCGCGATTTGGGCCTTCTCGACACCTATTGGGGTGTGGTGCTGCCACAGGTGGCTTTCGGCCTTGGCATGAGCATTCTTCTGTTCCGCAACTATTTCCGCAATTTGCCGGATGAGTTGTTTCAGGCAGCCTTTGTGGATGGCTGCGGGTATCTGCGCTTCTTCTGGCACATTTCCGTGCCGCTTTCGCGGCCGATCGTGGCGACCGTTGGCATCGTCTCTTTCGTCGGCAGCTGGAACAGCTACATCCTGCCGCTCATCATGCTGAATTCGGAATCGAAATATCCCTGGCCGCTCGGCATCATGGTGTATCGCGGCGAGTTCGGCACGGAATGGCAGCTGGTTCTCGCCTTCATCACGCTGACGATCCTGCCGACAGTCATCGTCTTCTTCCTTGCACAGAAACACATCATCGCGGGCCTGACGGCCGGTGCCGTCAAATCGTGACATGAAAGGAGCAAAATATGGCTTCCGTCGAACTTAAGGATATCCGCAAGTCCTATGCCGCGCTCGATGTCATTCACGGCATCTCACTCGATATTGCCGATGGTGAATTCATCGCGCTGGTCGGCCCTTCGGGTTGTGGCAAGTCCACGCTGTTGCGCATGATCGCGGGGCTGGAGGAAATCACCGATGGGGAGATTCTCATCGGCGACAAGGTGGTCAATGGCATGACCCCGCGCGAGCGCAACATCGCGATGGTATTCCAGTCCTATGCGCTTTATCCGCATATGACAGTGGCTGAAAACATGGGCTTCAACCTGAAACTTGCCGGCCAGCCGAAAAGCGTGATTGAAGAGCGCGTTGCGGAGGCCGCCCGCATGCTCGATCTCGGAAACCTGCTCGACCGTAAGCCCTCGCAGCTTTCCGGCGGCCAGCGCCAACGTGTCGCCATGGGGCGCGCCGTTGTGCGCAATCCGGCCGTCTTCCTGTTCGATGAGCCGCTTTCAAACCTCGATGCCAAGCTACGCGTGCAGATGCGCAGCGAAATCAAGGCGTTGCACCAAAAGGTCGGAACGACCTCGATTTATGTCACCCATGACCAGATCGAGGCGATGACTCTGGCCGACCGGGTGGTGGTGCTCAATCAGGGCCGTATCGAGCAGCAGGGTACGCCGCTCGAACTTTACAAGACCCCCGCCAATCTCTTTGTCGCCGCCTTCATTGGCTCGCCCGCGATGAACCTGATCGAGGGTGTGGTGGATGGCGAGGGCGACCAGCCTGCCGCCCGGCTGAAGGATGGGACGGCGATCCGCATCGCCGCTGACAGAAAGGTCAAGCGCGGCCAGTCGGTCACGATCGGGCTACGCCCGGAACATATCGGTTCGGCGATCGGCGGAGATATCTCGCTTACGGGCAGAACGGTACTTGTGGAGCCAACCGGCGCACAGACCCATGTGGTCTTCGAACTCGCAGGCGATCAGGTCACCGCAGTGGTGGATGGCGAGCAGCTGGTGAAGGTCAATACACCCTTTGCCGCCAGCGTTCATCATGAGCGGGTACATGTCTTCGACAGGGCGAGCGGGCTCGCGCTCTAAGCGCCCCCAATGTTTTGATGGAATGCTGAAATTCTCTTGCCCTTTCGCTTTTGGGGCTTGTCTGAAAATAACGAGCGGTTAGCTTGGCGCTTGGGATCGAAGCGGGTTACCGCGCAACTGTATCGATGCAGGAGGAGATTTTAATGAGAACGATCAAGGGACCGGCGCTTTTTCTCGGCCAGTTCGCAGGCGATGCCGCACCGTTCAACAGCTGGGACAGCATAACCAAATGGGCGGCTGAGAAAGGCTATATCGGCGTGCAGGTGCCGACCTGGGCAAGCCAGCTGATCGATCTCAAAAAGGCCGCGGAATCGAAGGATTATTGCGACGAGTTCGCCGGTGTCGCGCGCCAGAATGGCGTGGAAGTCACCGAGCTTTCCACTCACCTGCAAGGTCAGCTCGTCGCAGTTCACCCGGCTTATGACGAGGCCTTCGATGGTTTTGCCGCACCGGAAGTGCGCGGCAACCCCAAGGCGCGCCAGGAATGGGCGGTGGAGCAGGTAAAGTTTGCGCTGAAAGCCTCAAGAAATCTCGGCATCAAGGCACATGCGACATTCTCCGGCGCGCTTGCCTGGCCGTTCGTCTACCCGTGGCCGCAGCGCCCGGCCGGTCTGGTGGAAACGGCCTTCGACGAACTGGCGAAACGCTGGACCCCGATCCTCGATTATGCCGATGAACAGGGCGTAGATGTCTGCTACGAAATCCATCCCGGCGAAGATCTGCACGATGGCGTGACATTCGAGATGTTCCTGGAGCGCGTGAAGAACCACAAGCGCGCCAACATGCTCTACGACCCCTCGCATTACGTGCTGCAATGCCTCGATTATCTCGACAATATCGACATATATAAAGACCGTATCAAGATGTTCCACGTCAAGGATGCGGAGTTCAATCCAACCGGACGGCAGGGCGTCTATGGTGGTTATCAGGGCTGGGTCAACCGTGCCGGCCGGTTCCGCTCGCTCGGTGACGGGCAGGTTGATTTCGGTGCGGTCTTCTCCAAGATGGCGGCCAATGATTTTGACGGCTGGGCCGTGGTTGAGTGGGAATGCGCATTGAAACACCCTGAAGACGGCGCCCGCGAAGGGGCGGAATTCGTCAAGGCGCATATCATCCGCGTCACGGAAAAAGCCTTTGACGACTTCGCATCAAGCGGCACCGACGATGCGGCCAACCGCCGTATGCTTGGACTTTGAGAGCATTGCAGAGGAAACATTATGGCTATTGAAGGAAAGACAACCGACAAGGCGAACAAGCGGATTCGTCTTGGCATGGTGGGCGGCGGTTCGGGTGCCTTTATCGGTGGTGTTCACCGCATGGCCGCAAGGCTCGACAATCGTTTCGATCTCGTGGCAGGGGCTCTGTCCTCGACCCCGGAAAAATCCCTGGCTTCCGGCCGTGAGCTGGGGCTCGATCCCGAACGATGCTACGGCTCTTTCGAGGAAATGGCCGAAAAAGAAGCGCTGCGAGAGGATGGCATCGAGGCGGTGGCGATCGTCACCCCAAACCATGTCCATTATCCGGCCGCGAAGGCGTTTCTGGAGCGCGGCATCCATGTCATCTGCGACAAGCCGCTGACCTCCAATCTGGAAGACGCCAAAAAGCTGAAGGACGTGGCCGACAACGCGGACGCTCTGTTCATCCTGACGCATAACTACACTGGCTACCCCATGGTACGGCATGCGCGGGAACTGGTGGAATCGGGCGCTCTCGGCACGATCCGTCTGGTGCAGATGGAGTATCCGCAGGACTGGCTGGCGGAACCCATCGAGCAGACGGGCGCCAAGCAGGCCGTCTGGCGCACCGACCCGGCGCAATCGGGTGCGGGTGGTTCCACAGGCGATATCGGCACGCATGCATATAATCTTGGATGCTTCATTTCCGGCCTGGAAGTCGACGAACTGGCGGCGGATGTGCACACCTTCGTCGAAGGCCGCCGGCTGGACGACAACGCGCATGTGATGCTGCGTTTCAAGGCGACGGATGGCAAGCAGGCGGCCAAGGGGCTGCTCTGGTGCAGCCAGGTTGCGGTCGGTCACGAAAACGGGCTGAAAGTTCGTGTGTATGGTGACAAAGCCGGCATCGAATGGACGCAGGCTGATCCGAACTATCTCTGGTTCACGAAGCTCGGCGAACCCAAGCAGTTGATCACCCGCGGCGGTGCAGGCGCCGGGGCTGCGGCGGCGCGCGTCACCCGCATTCCATCGGGCCACCCGGAAGGCTATCTCGAAGCGTTTGCCACCATCTATACTGAAGCGGCCCATGCCATTGAGGCCAGCCGCGACGGCTCGGCGCTGGACAAGGCGGTGATTTATCCGACCGTCGATGACGGGGTAAAAGGCGTCGCCTTCGTTACGGCCTGCATCGAATCCGGCAAAAAGAACGGCGGCTGGGTGAAGCTGTAAGATTGGACACGACCCTGCCCGCGCATTTCTTCTCCCCGCCGGGGAGAAGAAATGCGCGGTACGGGCTCGCTCCTTCGTTATCGCCTGGTCTCAAGGCTCAAGACTATTGATAAGAGCCAGGAGACATCGACTGCACCCGTTGCGTTACGGGGCAACCGTCCTCGATCTTGGTCCAGGACGAAACGTTGAGCTTCATCTCGCAACGTGCGAGATAGGAGCCGCCATCGACCTTCAGGCAGGATGTCTGGCCGAGTTCGAACATGGCACCGCGATTTCGGCATTTGCAATTGTGGGCATCCGCCAAAGTCGGAATAAGGGCCATGATCAGGCCGAATATGAGTACTCCAGAACGCATGGCTGAAGCTCCAAAGGATATCGCGCTAGGTTACTCCTCTCCGAAGGCATAGTCAAAACGTCTTCCCTCCGAGAAGCCCGCGTCGGAAGGCCCATAATAGTCACTGCAAACTTCTCCGCTATTACCCGATCAGAATCGCCCTGATATCATTCACATTCGTCAGGGTCGGTCCCGTGACGACAAGGTCTCCTGCTGCATTGAAAGCGGTGTAGCTGTCGTGGCTCATGAGCGACTGGCGCGGATCGACACCGGCTTTGCGCATGCGGGCAAGCGTGTCCGGTGTCACCACCGCACCTGCCGCATCCTCCACGCCGTCTATGCCGTCGCTGTCGCCGGCAATGGCCCAGATGCCATCCGCACCCTTCAGCGTCAGCGCAAGGCTCAGCAAGAACTCCGTGTTGCGACCGCCCTTGCCTGCCGGTCCCTTGCCGCCAACGCCCCTGTTCAGCGTGACCGTGGTTTCGCCGCCGGAGAGCAGGACGGCCGGGCCTTTGACCGGAAGGCCCTTGCGGCTGGCGGAAAGCGCGATGCCGGCCATGACTGCGCCGACATCTTTTGACTCACCCTCCAGTGAATCTCCGAGGACGAGCGGCGTAAGCCCAAGTTTCACTGCCTCATCCGCTGCCGCCTGCAGGGCGAGCGAGGGGGCGGCGATGAGCCGGATATCTTCCGCGATTTCGCCCGCCTTCGGGGTTTCCTCGCCTTTTTCCAGCACCTTGCGCACGTTTTCGGGAAGATCGAGCGCATAACGGGAGACGATTTCCCGCACGGTTTGAATGTCACTCGGATCGGCAACCGTTGGCCCGGAGGCGATCTCTGAGGGGTCGTCACCCGGAACGTCGGAAATCAGCAGTGAAACGACCTTGGCGGGTTTGGCGGCCAGCGCCAGCCGTCCGCCCTTGATGCGGGAGAGGTGTTTGCGCACCGCATTCATTTCGGAAATCGTCGCGCCGCTGGCAAGCAAGGCACGGTTGACAGTCATCTTGTCCGCAAGCGTCATGCCTTCGGCTGGCGCGACCATCAGTGCCGAACCGCCGCCGGAAATCAGTGCGATCACCATATCGTCGGCGGTGAGCCCTTCGACTGCGGCGAGAATGCGTTTTGCCGCTTCCGCGCTCTTCTCGTCGGGCACGGGATGGGAAGCCTCGATGATTTCGATACGCGCCGTCGGCACGGCATGTCCGTAACGCGTCACCACCACACCTGAGAGCTCCACATGTGGCCATGCCGCTTCAAGCGCTGAGGCCATGGCGGCGGAAGCCTTACCGGCGCCCACGACCACGCAACGCCCTTTGGGCGGGGAGGGGAGGTGGTGTTGCAGCACCTTTGCCGGATCGGCGCTGGCGACTGCGGCCATGAAAATGCGGTTGAGAGCGTCTCTTGCGGAGGTGTCGTTCCATGCGGTCATCAGGTCATGCTCCAAGCCAGAGGAAGCCGAGCGCAAACAATGCCGGCAATGCCTGAATGAACAGGATCTTCATATTGGCAGTGATCGCGCCGAAAATACCGGCGATCAGAACGCAAGTCAGGAAGAAAACCTTGAAGCTGAGCCCGTCATCGCCCTGTGTGAGCCCATAGATCAGCCCGGCTGCGAGAAAGCCGTTATAAAGCCCCTGATTGGCGGCAAGCACTTTTGTCTGCCGGGCGAAATCCGCCGAGAGACCAAAGGCTTTTCGGCCGGCCGGCTTTTCCCACAGCAGCATTTCCAGAATGACGATGTAGATATGAATCGCCGCAACCACGGCAATCAAGATGCTGGCGATCATCGGTGGTTCCTCCAAACCATGATGTCCGTTGCCTGCCGCTGTCGGGGGGAAACAGGCGGCGAGCGGACAATTCCGTTTTAACGATGGGGCAGAGCGCCGCAAGGCCGGAATCCTCTCTTCCCGTGCAAACTGTTGAAGAGCGCCAACCTGTTGCTTGACTCTTTACCGAAATAGGAACAAAACAAGAACAATTAAGATGAATAACCGGAATTGAAACCTGTCATGCCATGCAAAAGCGCGCGGATCAGTTGCTCCTTGTCGAAGAGCTGCGTGAAAGGCTGGAAAGGATCGGTAACGGCGCTCCGCGCCTGCACGAGACTTTGCCTTTCGGCGTGGATGCCCTCGACCATCACCTGCCGGGAGGCGGGCTAAAGCTCGGCTGCCTGCATGAGGTGAGCGGCGGCGGCAATGGCGCTGTCGATGGCGCGGCGGCTGCCCTTTTTGCGGCCGGTGTGGCGGCAAGGCTTTCCGGCAAGGTTTTATGGTGTGTCACCCGACGGGACCTGTTCATGCCGGGGCTGACGCAGGCGGGCCTATCGCAGAACCGGCTCATCATCGTTGAATGCCGCGATGAGAAAGGCGTGCTCGATTGTTTCGAGGAGGGCCTACGCTGCAATGGTTTCGGCGCGGTGATGGGCGAACTGGCGAAATTGCCGATGAACGCCTCGCGGCGGCTGCAGCTGACGGCGGAAACCTCTGGCGTTACCGGCATCGCCATCCGCCGTTTCAGGCGTCCGGCCGATGCGGCGCTGTTCGGCGAGCCGACCGCGTCCGTTACACGCTGGCGGATTTCCGTGCGGCCCTCTTCGCCTTTGCCGGTGCCGGGGGTGGGCAGGCCGCGCTGGTTTCTTGAACTCTTGCGATGTCGCGGCGGCGAAAGCGCCGAATTTGAAGTGGAAGCCTGTGATGCAAAGGGTCGTCTCGCTCTACCTGCCGACATGGCCGACGGATCGCTTCCGGCGTCTTTCGGGGCAGAACGCGCCGCCGGCTGAAAAGCCGCTGGTCATGATTGGCCGCCAGGGCAGCCGCCGGCTGGTGCTGGCGCTCGACAAGGCGGCAAAGGCGGCGGGCATCCGCCCCGGCACGCCGGTCAGCAAGGCGCAGGCGCTGGTGCCGGGTCTTCTTATGGAAGATCTGGACTCGGCTGGTGATGCCCGCGCCCTTGAGCAACTGGCCTTTCATTTTTTACGCATCTACGCCCCCATTGTCGCTGCCGACCCGCCGGACGGGCTGGTGCTGGACACAGCGGGTGCTGACCATCTGCACGGCAATGAGACGCTGATGCTGAGCGGCATGGTCAACCGCCTGCATGCCGCAGGCTTTGCCGCCCGCGCCGCCATTGCCGATAGCTGGGGGGCGGCTCATGCGCTGGCACGTTTCAGCCGTGAGGAAATCAGCATCATACCGCCGGGTAGCCAGAGAGCGGCGATCAGCGGCCTGCCGCTTTCTGCGCTGAGGCTGGAGGAGCGTATCGTTTCCGGGCTGAAAGTGCTCGGCTTCCGCAGCATCGGTGAGCTTGCCGAAGCCCCGCGCGCGCCGCTGACCCTGCGTTTCGGCCCCGAGCTTGTCCGTCGTCTCTCGCAGGCTTTCGGAGAGATCGGCGAACCCATCGAACCGGTGCGGGTGGCCGAGCTGGTGGAGGTGCGGCGCGCCTTTCCTGAACCCATCGCAGCAGCGGAGACGATTGCCCGTTATACGCAGAAGCTCGTTGTCGACCTTTGCGCCGCGCTGGAAAAGCGCGGTCTTGGTGCTCGCCGGGTCGATCTGGTGCTGCACAGGGTCGATAGTGGTCTGCAGGCCATAAGGGCGGGCACATCAAGACCGGTGCGCGATGTCAAACAGCTGGTTCGGCTTCTGACCGACCGTATTGACACCATCGATCCCGGCTTCGGCATCGAGATGATGGCGCTGACCGCCACCCATGCCGAACCGCTTCTCGCCGCACAGGCTCGATCCTCGCTTCTGGAGGAGGGGCGTGCGGACATCGCCGATACGGTCGATGTCATCCTCAATCGTGGCCACAGGGTCTATCGTTACGCGGCGGTGGCGAGCGATGTGCCGGAACGCTCCCTTACCCCCGTTGCGGCGCTTGCGCCAGAAGATAGGCTCGGCTGGCCTGGCCACTGGCCGCGTCCGGTCAGGCTTTTTGCAAGGCCGGAACCCATCGAAACGCTGGCGCTGCTGCCGGACCATCCGCCGCGTTATTTCCTCTGGAAAGGCGTGCGCCACAATGTGCGACGCGCCGACGGGCCGGAGCGCGTGTTTGGCGAGTGGTGGAAACGCGACCGGGAAAAGGCCGCCGTACGCGATTATTTCACGGTGGAAAATGAAAGCGGCGAGCGCTTCTGGATTTTCCGCTCCGGCGACGGCGAACATGCCGAGACCGGTTCGCAAGGATGGTTCATCCACGGGGTCTTCGCATGAGTACGCCGCGTTATGCCGAGCTGCAGGTGACCACGCATTTTTCCTTCCTGCGCGGGGCCAGCTCCTGCGAGGAGCTTTTCGAACAGGCCAAAAATCTTGGCATCGAGGCGCTCGGTATCGTGGATCGCAACAGCCTTGCGGGCATTCCCCGCGCTTACGAAGCCGCCAATAATCATGGCGTCCGCCTCGTCATCGGCTGCCGGCTCGATCTGGATGACGATATTTCCGTGCTCGCCTATCCCATGGATCGCCAGGCCTACGGCCGTCTTTGCCGGCTGCTTTCCGTTGGCAAAAAAAGAGGCGGCAAGGGCAAATGCCGGCTGACATGGGACGATCTCGTCACCTATGGCGAAGGACTGATCGTCGTGCTGCTCGCCGATCTGGCCGACGATCTCTGCGCGCTTCGCCTGCGCCGGCTCAAGGCTGCTTTTTTCGACCGCGCCTATATGGCGCTCAGTCTCAGAAGGCGGCCCAACGACCAGATGCGGCTTTTCGAACTGTCGAAGATGGCGCTAGCCGCAGGGGTGCCGACCGTGGTGACCAATGACGTGCTGTTTCATGTGCCCGAGCGCCGCATGCTGCAGGATGTCGTCACCTGTATCCGGCACAATTGCACCATCGATGAGGCGGGGTTCCGCCGCGAGCGCCATGCCGACCGTTATATGAAACCGCCGGAAGAGATGCACCGGCTGTTCGCCCGTTACCCCGAGGCGCTCTCCCGCAGCCTTGAAATTGCGAAACGCTGCAAATTTTCGCTGAAAGAACTGGTCTACCAATATCCCGAAGAGCGTAGCCTGCCGGGGCTGACGGCGCAGCAGGCGCTGGAAAAGATGGTGTGGGAGGCGGCGCCGGGGCGGTATCCGGATGGTTTGCCGGATAAGGTGGAAAAGGCTTTGCATCACGAACTTGGCCTGATCGGCAGGCTGGAATATGCTCCCTATTTCCTGACGGTGAATGCTATCGTTCGCCATGCACGCTCGCTGGATATTCTCTGTCAGGGACGCGGCTCGGCCGCCAATTCGGTGGTGTGTTACGTGCTTGGCATTACCGCCATCGATCCCGTCAAGGTCGATCTCCTGTTCGAACGTTTCGTTTCCGAGGAGCGACGCGAACCGCCGGATATCGATGTGGATTTCGAACATCAGCGGCGCGAGGAGGTCATCCAGTGGGTCTATGATACCTATGGTCGCGACAAGGCCGCGCTGTGCTCGGTCGTCACCCGTTATCGCGGCCGCGGGGCGTTGCGCGATGTCGGCAAGGTTCTGGGTCTGCCCGAAGATTTGACGAAACTGCTATCCTCACAGGTCTGGCGCTGGAGCGAAGGGGTGGATGAGAAGCAGCTCAAGGAGCTGAACCTCAATATGGAGGACCGCCGCCTGAAACTTGCATTCGAGCTTGCCAACCAGCTTGTTGGTACGCCGCGCCACCATAGCCAGCATCCGGGCGGCTTTGTTCTGACCCATGACCGGTTGGACGAGTTGGTGCCGATCGAACCTGCTGCCATGGACAAACGGCAGATCATCGAATGGGATAAGGATGATGTCGATATCATGAGGTTCATGAAAATGGACTGTCTGGCGCTCGGCATGCTCTCCTGCATGAAGCGCGGCTTCAACATGCTGGAAGAACGTACCGGTGATAAGTACGATCTCGCTACCGTGCCGCAGGATGACGATCCCACCTATGAGATGATCCAGAAGGCCGATACGCTTGGTACCTTCCAGATCGAAAGCCGGGCGCAGATGTCGATGCTACCGCGGTTGAAGCCGAAGATATTTTACGATCTCGTCATACAGGTCGCGATTGTTCGCCCCGGCCCCATTCAGGGCGATATGGTGCATCCTTATCTGCGCCGCCGTGATGGGAAAGAGAAAGAGCATTACCCTAAAGAGGAATTGAGAGGGGTGCTCGGCAAGACGCTCGGTGTGCCGCTGTTTCAGGAACAGGCCATGCGTGTCGCAATCGAATGCGCCGGTTTTTCACCCGGCAAGGCGGATCAGTTGCGCCGCGCCATGGCAACCTTCAAGAATGTCGGTACCATCTCCAAATTCAGGCAGGATCTGATCGATGGCATGGTGGAGCGCGGTTATGAGAAAGAATTCGCCGAACGTATCTTCAAACAGCTCGAAGGTTTCGGCAGCTACGGTTTCCCTGAAAGCCATGCGGCTTCCTTCGCGCTGATTGCCTATGCCTCCTCATGGCTGAAATGCCATTATCCAGATATTTTCTGTACGGCGCTTCTCAATTCGCAGCCCATGGGTTTTTATGCCCCGGCGCAGATCGTGCGAGATGCGCGTGATCATGGCGTGGAGGTGCGCCCAGTCTGCGTCAATAACAGCCGCTTCGATTGCACGCTGGAGCCGACGGGCAAACGAGATGTAAATGGCAAGGAGCGTTATGCCGTGCGGCTCGGCATGCGTCTGGTGAAGGGGCTTGCCAACAAGCACGCTGCCGATATCGTCGCCGCCCGGCAGGACCGGCCTTTTGCCTCGGTGGACGATCTCTGGCGAAGGGCGGGCGTTCCGACCGCCGCCCTAGTCTGCCTAGCTGAGGCCGATGCCTTTCTGCCGTCGCTTTCGCTTGCCAGACGCGAGGCGCTCTGGGCCATCAAGGCTCTGAGGGATGAGCCGCTGCCGCTTTTTGCCGCCGCCGCCAGCCGGGAAAACACTGTCGTGGACGAACTTCAAGAACCCGCCGTCGCGCTCAGGCCCATGACGGATGGCGGTGAAGTGGTGCAGGATTACGGGCATGTGGGACTGACCCTGCGCGAACATCCCATGACCTTTCTGCGGCGCGATCTTTCCCGCCGCCGCATAGTCACCTGCGCGGAGGCGGCGCGTGTGCGGGATGGCACATGGCTGGAAACGGCCGGTCTGGTGCTGGTGCGCCAGCGCCCCGGTTCGGCAAAGGGCGTGATCTTCATGACGCTGGAGGATGAGACGGGCATCGCCAATGCCGTCCTTTGGGTCAAGACCTTCGAAAAATACCGGCGCGTGGTGCTGTCGGCCGGCATGGTCGGCATTTACGGCAAGATCCAGCGGGAAGGCGAGGTGGTGCATCTGGTCGCCCACCGGCTGACCGATCTGTCAGAGGCACTGGCAAGTGTGGGCGAGCGCAACCGCGCCTTTCCCCTGCCGCATGGGCGTGGCGACGAGTTCCACCATGGCACGCCGCCGGAGGATCATCGCGCGTTCCGCAAACGTCCCCAACCTGTCTTGGAGAATGATGACACGGTCGAGCGGATAAAGGTCATTTCACGCAATTTCCACTGAGAAGCTTTTAAGCCGCATCTTCCAACCCGGCCGCATCTTTCCTGCGAAACTGGCTCGGTGGCGCACCGAGCACCCGTTTGAAGGCCCGGCTGAAGGAGGCTTCGGAATCGTAACCGAGCTTTTCTGCCGCCACCGTCACGCGCATGCCTTCGCGCAGCCAGAGCCGTGCCTGATGCATGCGTACGCGCACCACATAACGCGCCGGGCTTTCGCCCACTATGCGGGTGAAGCGTTCCGCGAAACTGGAACGGGATGCACCCATAAGCGAGGCGAGTTCTTCCACGCTCCAGTCTTTTTCTGGGTTGAGATGAATGGCGGCCAGTACCCGGCCGAGTTCGGGATTGCGCACGGCGGCCAGCCAGCCGCTGGAATCGCCGCAGCCATGTTCCACCCATGTGCGGATCAGGGTTGCGGTCAGCACATCGGCAAGCCTTGCCAGAATACCGCCTGCGCCGACGCGGTTCAGCTCCACCTCGCGCGCCATGGCGTCCAAGAGATGGGGAATTGCCGGGTCGCTTTTGGCCAGATCGCTGGTCAGCATCACATCCGGCATCAGCTGCAACAGCGGGTGCAGATTATCCATATTGAACCGCATCGAGGCGGTAAAGGCCACGGTATCGCCGCCCGCGCTGGCGCATTCCATATCAAAAATGCCCTGGCAAACTTCCTTTTTGCCAAACCGGTCAAAGGGAGAGGGCGTCACATTCTCGCCGCTGGCAAGCACATGGGCGTGACCCCTGGGCAGAAGCACGGCATCGCCGCATTTGAGCGTCTGCCATTCGCCGGAAGGCTTCTGCAGTTTCGCCTGACCGACGCCGATGAAATGAAACCGTGCGGCGTCCTGTTCGGGAAAAGCCGTCGCCCAGGGTGTCGCCATGCGGCAACGGCCGTATTCCACACCGTCCAGTCTCAGGCCACGCAGCATCTCGGTCAGGGCATCATTCATGGCAGCTCTTAAAATTCGGACGATCGGTTAAGGAATTTTGATTTTATGGCATGAAAACGCCTGGATGTCACGTGCTGCGTGAAGAGCGGCCTGCGAAGCGGGCCACTGTGGTTCCGTGCCGGAGGGGGCTCTAAACCGTCTTGATCGCGTTCTGCGTGCGGTCCTTGCCGACCTCGATCACGTGACGCATAGCCTTTACCGCCGCATCCGCGTCACGCGCCGCAATTGCATGCACGATGCGCAGATGGTTGGAGGCGATTTCGGCGATGGTGCCCGTCGAAGCGGCTGGCGACGACAGCTGGAAGGAGATGGCCAGCGCGGCTTCAATCAGGCCGCTTGCCGAGCGCATGAAGGGATTGCCGGACATATGCGCCACGGCAAGGTGGAATTCGAGATCGACTTTGGCGATGCTTTCGGGCGTATGTTTCGGATTGTCGAATTTGGCGGCGATGACATAGAGGGACACGATGTCGTCATTGGAGGCCTGTAGGGCCGCTGCGGCTGCCGCCGCCGGTTCCAGCGCCAGGCGGATTTCCGCCAGATGCTTGACGAATTCCTGGTCTATGCCGGCCTCGCAGCGCCAGCCCAGTACATCCGGATCGAAGAAGTTCCAGCTCGAACGGTCGAGAACGCGGGTGCCGACCTTCGCTTTGGGCTCCACCAGTCGCTTCGCCGCCAGCGTCTTCATCGTCTCGCGCAGCACTGTTCGCGAGACGCCGAAGCGCATGGAAAGCTCCGCGTCGTTGGGCAGCAGGGAGCCTTCCGCAATTCTGCCCGAAACGATGGCGCTGCCGAGTTCGGAAACCACATGGGCGTGGCTGTTCCGGCGTTTTCGCCCGCTAATCGTCGTTTCGAGCAGCCCCAAGCAAGCCTCCCTTGGCAATTATGCCGGATGCGGTCCGGCCAGTCTCCTGTTTGAATACCAGATGATTGCGCGCTGCAACACGATGAAGATGAAAAGCAGCACACCGATGACGATTTTCGTCCACCAGGAAGAAAGCGTTCCGTCAAAAACGATGTAGGTCTGGATCAGCCCCTGTATCAGAAGGCCGATGAAGGTTCCTGCCACCAACCCCGTGCCGCCGGTCAAAAGCGTGCCGCCAATGACGACGGCGGCGATGGCGTCGAGTTCCACCCCCACCGTCGCCAGCGAATAACCCGAAGAGGTGTAGAGCGTGTAGACGATACCGGCGAGGCCGGAGAGGAAACCGGAAAGCGCATAGATGCCGATGGTCGTCGCTCCGATCGGCACGCCCATCAGCTCTGCCGATTGCGGGTTGCCGCCAAGCGCGTAGACATTGGCGCCGAAGCGGGTGCGGCTGGCGATCAACATGCCCGCCGCAAAAACGAGGAGCATCAGCATGGCCAGTGCCGTCAGCCTGCCGCCGCCGGGAAAGCGATAATAAAAGCCCTGTATCGCATCGATGAAGGGATGCGAGATCGGCACAGACTGGGTGGAGATGAGGTAAGCCGCGCCACGCGCCAAAAACATGCCGGCCAGCGTCACCACGAAAGGCGGGATCGACAGGAAGCGGATCATCGCCCCCATCAGGCAACCGAACAGCGTCGAGACCGCCAGCACGATGGCGAAGGCGAGCAGCGGATGGATATTATAGGTGCCGACCATCACGGCTACGAAGACGCTGGTAAAGGCGATGACCGAGCCGATGGAGAGATCGATGCCGCCCGACAGGATGACGAAGGTCATGCCGACGGCCGCGATGCCGAGAAAGGCGTTGTCTGTCAGAAGATTACCTATCACCCGTGTCGAGAACATCGCCGGATATTGCAGCACGCAGAGGAAATAGGCGACCACGAAGATCGTCAGCGTGGTGAGGAAGGGCAGGTTGCGGCTGTGGATCATCGCGCGGTTCCTTCCTTGGTCATGCCATCGGCGGCGGCCGGTTTAGCGTTTGGCTTGGGTGGTCTGACGAAGCCCAGCACCGTGATGATTGCCGGCGATTGCAGCGTCAGCACGACCATGATGATGCCGGCCTTGATGATGAGGTTGAATTCCGGCGGAAAGCCCGAGACGAGGATGCCGGTATTGATGGTCTGGATGATGAGCGCGCCGATCAACGAGGCGGTAATGGAGAAGCGCCCGCCATTCAGAGAGCCGCCGCCGATGACTACCGCCAATATGGCGTCCAGCTCCAGCCACAGGCCGGCATTGTTCGCATCCGCGCCGCGAATATCTGCGGTCACGATCATGCCGGCGATGGCCGCGCAGAGGCCGGAAACGGCATAGACGAAGAACAAGAGGAAGCGCGCCTGAACTCCGGCAAGAGCTGCGGCGCGGCGATTGATGCCGGTCGCCTCGATCAGGAAACCAAGCGCGCTCTTGCGCACCAGAAGGCCGATCAACAGCGCCGCCGCCACCCAGACGATGACGGGCAGCGGGATGCCTGCGAACGAGCCGGAGCCGATGGCGGCGAAGCTGTCATTGTTGAAGGTGAGAATGACGCCTTCGGTGATGAGCTGGGCGATGCCGCGTCCCGCCACCATCAGGATCAGGGTGGCAATAATCGGCTGAATGTCAAGAAGGGCGACCAGCACGCCGTTCCACAGGCCGCAGGCAATGCCCACCGCAAGTGAGATGACGATGACCGAGGGAATGGAATGGCCATTGCTGATCAGCGTGGCCGCAACCGCGCCGCAGATGGCGATGACCGCGCCGATGGAAAGATCGATGCCCTTGGTGGCTATGACCAACGTCATGCCGATGGTCAGCAGAGCCACGGGAGCGGCGCGCACGAGAATATCCACCAGACTGCCATAGAGTCGGCCGTTCTGGAACGAAACATGCAGGAAACCCGGAGAAATGATTGTAATCGCTGCCAGAATGATGAAGAGCGCGGCAAGCTGCGGAGCAAGTCGTTTGAAGCGTCGTGTCATTGCTGCCATCATGCCGCCTCCGTTTTCGCCGCATCGGCAATCGCTCGCATGATGTTGTCGGCGGTCAATTCGCCGCCCTTCAATTCGCTGACATGGCGGCGGTCGGACAATACGACGACACGATGGGCGACGGCGGTCAGTTCTTCCAGTTCGGAGGAGATGACGACGAGCGACATGCCCTCGCTGCAGAGTTTTTCGATCATTTTCAGGATTTCCGCATGCGCACCGATATCGATGCCGCGTGTCGGCTCATCGAGGATCAGAAGCCGGGGATGGGTGGCGAGCCAGCGCGCCAGAATGGCCTTCTGCTGATTGCCGCCGGACAGGAATTTGATCGGCCGTTCGGGGTCGGCCGGACGGATATCGAGCGATTTGATGAAGCTTTCGGCAAGTTCCGCTTTTTGCCGGCGGGAGAGCGGCCGTGCCCAGCCCTGCCGGGCCTGCAGCGCCAGCGCAATATTATCAGTGACGGAAAAGTCGCCGATGATGCCGTCTGTCTTTCGTTCTTCCGGACAGAAGCCGAATCCGGCCGCTATCGCGGCCTCGGGCGACGAAATCGCCACCGGTTTTCCGTCTATCGTCGCGTTGCCGGTATCGGGACGATCAATACCGAACAGCAGAAACGCGGTTTCCGTTCGGCCGGAGCCAAGGAGACCGGCGACGCCAACGATCTCGCCTGGGCGGATGCCGAGATCGAAAGGGGCGATGCTGCCGCGTTTGCCGTAACCTTCGAAACGGATCGGGGGTTCACCCTCGATAACGGTATCGTCCGCCGCCTGATGTGCCTGGGTGATGTGCTGCATTTCGCGGCCTAGCATCATCGCAATGAGTTCGGATCGCGGCAGACTGCCGATATCGCGCGTGCCGACGAGGCGACCATTGCGCAGAACCGTGACGCGGTCGGCAATATCATAGACCTGATTGAGGAAATGGGTGATGATGATGATGCCGATGCCGCGCGCGCGCAGGTTTCTCAGCACCCCGAACAGCATTGCGACCTCGTGGGCGTCGAGGCTGGCAGTCGGCTCGTCCAGCACCAGCACCTTGCCGGAAAGATCGACGGCGCGGGCGATAGCAATGATCTGGCGGATGGCGACGGAATAGCTGGAGAGCAGGGCGTTGACGTCGATGGAAAGACCATATTGCGTCAGCAGCGCCTGTGATTGCTTCTGCATTGAGGCGCGGTCGATCATGCCGAAGCGGTGGGGCTGGCGGCCAAGAAAGAGATTTTCCGCAACCGTCAGGTTTTCGAGAAGGTTCACTTCCTGGTAGACGGTGCCGATGCCGAGCGCCTGCGCCTCGCCGACATTGGCGGGCGCAATTTCTGCGCCCTCCAGAAAGATCGAGCCGCTGTCGCGGTGATAAACGCCGGTCAGGATTTTGATGAGCGTCGATTTGCCCGCGCCGTTTTCGCCGAGAAGCGCGTGGATCTCGCCACGTCCGAGCGAAAAATCAACGCCGTCGAGCGCCGTTATACCCAGAAAGGATTTACCGATGGCGCGTGCTTCCAGAAGTGGTGCCGTTTCGGACATTGAGCAGTTTCCGTATTGCAATGGGTCTCGCCACGAGGGCGCAGAATGATCACATAAAGCGAGCGGTGGCCGCTCGTTTCTTCTCCCCGCCGGGGAGAAGGTGGCCCGAAGGGTCGGATGAGGGGGGAAACATTGCCGGATTTCGGAGAGCTTGCCCCCTCATCCCGCTGCCGCGACCTTCTCCCCGGCGGGGAGAAGAAGCAGGCCACACCCGCTCGCTCCATGAAATCATTCAGTATCGGATTTTCGCCCGTCGTTTCACAACCGAAAGAAACGGCGCAGCTCCTGCGCCGTTTCCCCGAAGAAATGGCTTAGTAGCCCAGGCCCTTCTTCGCCTCGTAGACCTTCATCGGGTCATCGGACGCCGTGTAGAGCTTGGATTCGGTCTGAATCCACTTCGGCGGCTCCTTCTTGTCCTTCAGATAGGCTTCAAGGGCGTCGAAAGCGGGTCCCGCCATGTCAGGCGTGAGTTCGACGGTGGCGTTGGCTTCTCCGGCCGCCATGGCCTTGAAGATGTCAGGCACCGCGTCGATGGAAACGATCTTGATGTCGGTTCCGGGTTTCAGGCCGGCTTCCTTGATCGCCTGGATCGCCCCAACGGCCATGTCGTCATTGTGGGCGTAGACAGCGCAGATGTCCTTGCCGCCGCCTTCCGCCTTGATGAAGCTCTCCATCACTTCCTTGCCCTTTGTGCGGGTGAAGTCACCCGTCTGCGAGCGCACGATCTTGATGTTGGCGTGGGAAGCGATGGCCTCTTCGAAACCCTTCTTGCGGTTGATGGCGGGCGAAGAGCCGGTCGTGCCCTGCAATTCCACAACCTTGCAATCCTTGGAGCCGACGTCCTTGACCAGCCAGTCGCCGGCAACCTTGCCTTCGTGAACCTGATCGGAGGTTACGGCCGTCAGGTAAAGATCGTCAGGAGCCTCTATCTGGCGGTCGAGCAGGATGACAGGGATTTTTTCTTCCTTGGCTTCCTTCAGCACGGCGTCCCAGCCCGTTGCGACGACGGGTGCAATCAGGATCGCATCGACGCCCTGCGCAATGAAGCCGCGAACGGCCTTGATCTGGTTTTCCTGCTTCTGCTGCGCGTCGGCGAATTTCAGCGTGACGCCGCGCTTCTCCGCCTGCTGCTTGGTGACGGTGGTTTCAGCCGCGCGCCAGCCGGATTCCGAACCGATCTGCGAGAAGCCGACGGTCAGCGATTGTGCGGAAACACTTGATGCAAGGCACAGCGAAACGGCGACAGTAACTGTCGCGAGAGCTTTTCTCATCTTAATCCTCCCAGAGATGATGTCAGCGTGACGCCAACACTATGAGCATATAGTAATACTCTTGAAAAGAGGCATTTTCGAATAATTGAATTTTCGGGCACGATATTCATTTGCAAATTTTAACATTTAACCTGTAATATCAATTAGATGTTTAATTCGAGTTTATCGTTTCGAACGATCTTGTCTGCCGCGCCTTCTGGTGTCGCCGCGCTTGACAGCGTATGATTTTATCTAATAGTAATACAAATAAGAAAGCGATTTTTGCCGGAACTTTCGCGCCCCCGGGACGAAATTTAGTCGGCAAAAGAGGGAGGGAGATTCCGTTGCGTAATCCCGCGATGGGCGTAAATGCCGAAAAATATTCGGTTAAAGCCGAAGTGCAGCTCGATGCCACTCGTCTGGGCTCACTCTGTCGGTTATGCGTGATCTCCGAAACGCTGATTCCATTTTCCTTGTGCGCAACATAAGCTTGTCGCATTTCGTAATATTTTACCGTTGGCCACTTCCGGCTGGAGACCCGCATCATGACGACATCTGATAATCTTCCTGCAACTCAGGGCAAGCTGCGTTCGCGCGCGTGGTTTGACAATCCCGCGAATGCGGACATGACGGCGCTTTATCTCGAGCGCTACATGAACTTCGGTCTCAGCCAGGCCGAACTGCAGTCCGATCGCCCGATCATCGGTATCGCGCAGACGGGCTCCGACCTTTCCCCCTGCAACCGCCACCACCTGGAGCTGGCAAGCCGCCTGCGTGAAGGTATCCGTGAAGCCGGCGGCATCGCGATTGAATTTCCCGTGCATCCGATTCAGGAAACCGGTAAGCGCCCAACCGCCGGTCTTGACCGCAACCTCGCTTATCTCGGCCTCGTGGAAGTGCTTTACGGTTATCCGCTCGACGGCGTCGTCCTGACCATCGGCTGCGACAAGACCACGCCTGCCTGTCTCATGGCGGCGGCCACCGTCAACATTCCGGCCATCGCCCTTTCCGTCGGCCCCATGCTGAACGGCTGGTTCCGGGGCGAACGCACCGGTTCCGGCACCATCGTCTGGAAGGCGCGCGAACTGCTGGCGAAGGGTGAGATCGATTACCAGGGCTTCGTCAAGCTCGTCGCCTCGTCGGCTCCCTCCACCGGTTATTGCAACACCATGGGCACGGCAACGACCATGAACTCGCTTGCCGAAGCGCTGGGCATGCAGCTTCCGGGCTCCGCCGCCATTCCGGCGCCTTACCGTGACCGTCAGGAAGTCTCCTATCTTACCGGCCTGCGCATCGTCGAAATGGTGAAGGAAGACCTCAAGCCTTCCGACATCATGACCAAAGACGCCTTCATCAACGCCATCCGCGTCAACTCGGCCATCGGCGGCTCCACCAACGCGCCGATCCACCTGAACGGCCTTGCGCGCCACGTCGGCGTCGAGCTGACGGTGGATGACTGGCAGACCTATGGCGAAGACGTGCCGCTGCTCGTCAACCTGCAGCCGGCCGGCGAATATCTGGGCGAGGATTATTACCATGCGGGTGGCGTTCCCGCCGTCGTCAACCAGCTGATGACCCAGGGACTGATCATGGAAGACGCCATGACGGTCAACGGCAAGACCATCGGCGACAATTGCCGTGGCGCGATCATCGAAGACGAGAAGGTCATCCGCCCCTATGAGCAGCCGCTCAAGGAGCGCGCCGGCTTCCGCGTTCTGCGGGGCAACCTATTCTCCTCCGCCATCATGAAGACGAGCGTGATCTCGGAAGAGTTCCGCAACCGTTACCTCTCCAACCCGAACGATCCGGAAGCCTTCGAAGGCCGTGCCGTGGTGTTCGACGGTCCGGAGGACTACCATCACCGCATCGACGATCCGTCGCTGAAGATCGACGCCAATACCATCCTCTTCATGCGCGGCGCCGGTCCCATCGGTTACCCGGGTGCGGCGGAAGTGGTGAACATGCGCGCACCGGATTATCTTCTCAAAGAAGGCGTCAATTCGCTGCCCTGCATCGGCGATGGCCGCCAGTCCGGCACGTCGGGCAGCCCGTCCATCCTCAACGCTTCACCGGAAGCGGCGGCAGGCGGCGGTCTCGCCATCCTGCAGACGGGCGACCGCGTTCGCATCGATGTCGGCCGCGGCAAGGCGGATATCCTGATTTCCGGCGAGGAACTGGCGAAGCGTTACGAGGCGCTTTCCGCCGAGGGCGGTTACAAGTTCCCCGACCACCAGACGCCATGGCAGGAAATCCAGCGCGGTATCGTCAGCCAGATGGAAACCGGCGCGGTTCTGGAACCGGCCGTGAAGTACCAGCGCATTGCCCAGACCAAGGGCCTGCCGCGCGACAACCATTAACATCCATCGTCGGATTTGCGCGGCCTCGAGGTTTTCCCGGGGCCGCTTTTCGTTTGGTTTGATGGTAAACTGAAAATATCGAGGTTACGGCGCTTGTCTGGCGCAGTAGCCCACGCGCCCCGTAGCGATGAGGCAACGGAAAACCTATTTTGCCGATGGTTTAAAAGCTTGCCAGGCAGGCGTCAGATCACCGGGTAAAGCGACCAGAAGAACAGCTCATATTCCTGATCGCGGTCGTCATCGTGCGACTCGTCGTCGGGTCTGCGCGGCGTTTTGTCCTGAAACTCGGTCTCCACCCGCTCCTTGACGACGGGCATCCTTCGGCCGATGCCAAAGAGGTCAAAGGAGAGCATGTTGAAACCTGCTACCATGGCCATTTCCCTTCTTCACGCGAGTTAACAGTGTGTTAAGTTTCGCGCGTTGCCATGATTTCGTCAAGATTGGCCGGGGAATTTGTCTACCATTTTTAACGACAATGCCGTGACTGACATTTCAACGCTGCAGGATTCGGCGCAATGAACGTTTATCAGGGGCGTTGAACGCTGTTCGCAGGAGAGTCAAAATAGGTTTTTTCGGCCGCTTCCAGCGCGGAATCGGTATCTGCGGCATGGCCGAGGCTTTTCAGGGCGCTGGCGAAGGCCGCGATATTGGCTTTCACAGCCTCCGGATGCGCCCGCCGACCGGTGTGATTGAGCCTTATCAGTCGTTCAGCGCCGGGGCCAACACCGTAAGAAAGATCTGCGCCCTGTTTTTTGGATGCAGCCGCGAGAAAATCTCCGGCTTCCAGGGTATCCGGCAGGATCGCCGTGGAAACGAGGGCGGAGGCGTGCGCCTCCTCCACCCAGGTCAGGATACCGAGCGCCCTGATGCCGCTCCGGGTGGCCGCCGCCGCTCTTTCGTGGCGTTCGTTGGCGGATGCCAGACCTTCCGCCTCTATCCTGTCGAGGGCGGCCTCCAGCGCGTAGAATTCCAGCGGAGCGGGCGTTCCGGGCAGCGCGCCGCGGCCGGCATCGAGCCAGAGTTTTTTCTGGTCCAGAAGCGAGAGCATGGAGTTTTCCAGCGCCCTACCATGCGAAAATAGATCCCACGCCCGTTCACTGATGGAAATGGCGGAAACCCCGGCCGGGCCTGCCAGCGCCTTTTGCGGGCCGATGACGGCGATATCGATGCCCAGCCGGTCGACCTCGAAGGTATGGCCGCCGATGGACGCCACGGCGTCGACAAGGGTCACGATACCCCTTTGCCGAGCGAGCGCGGCAATGGCGGGCAGGGGGTTGAGAATGCCGCTTGCCGATTCCGCATGGACGATGGCGAGAAGATCGAAGTCCGGGCCCTCGTTCAGCGCCCGCTCCACCTCCTCCAGCGTGACCGGCTTTGCGGGACTGGTTGTCAGGTTGCGCACCGTCGCGCCGCCTCTATTGAGCCAGCCGCCGAACCATGCGCCATAGGGGCTGGTGACGATGTTGAGCGCTCTAAGACCCGGTCGGGCAAGGCTCGTCGCCGCCGCCTCGAGTGCCAGCACGGCTTCCGCCTGTATGAGAAGGACGTCGTTGCCCGTGCCCATCAAGGCTGCCAGTCGATCAGCCAGAATGGCGTAACGCTCCGCGGGAAAAGCGGGTGGGTCAAGCAGCAATGCATAATCGGGAACGGGCATGTCTTTTCCTTACGTGGCAATGGTCAGGCGCGGTGCGGCGTCGATCAGGGTTCTGGCGGTCGAGGATTGCGGCGCCGAAACGATATTTCCCGTCCTGCCGATTTCAACGATCTGTCCCGCTTCCATGATGGCGACGCGGTGGCAGACGGCGCGGATAACCGCGAGATCATGGGAGACGAAAATACAGGAAACGGCCGTCTCCCGCTGTATTTCCACCAGCAGTTCGAGGATTTGCCGGCGAACCGAAACATCGAGCGCGGAGACGGCCTCGTCCAGAATGAGAAGCGACGGTTCGAGCGCAATAGCCCGTGCAATCGCGACACGCTGTCTTTGGCCGCCGGAAAGCTCGAAGACCGAGCGGCCGGCATAGCTGGCGGGCAGGCCCACGCGCTCGAGAAGACGGTGTATTTCCGCCGCGCGGTCGCGTCTTTTCACCATGCAATGGATGCGCAGCGGTTCACCGATGGCATCCTCGACGCTGGCGCGCGGATTGAAGGCGCCATGCGTGTCCTGAAACACCATCTGCATATGCCGGCGGGCGGCGCGAAGCTTGCCTCCGTCAAGCGCCAGCCAGTCACGGCCTTTGAAATGGATCGTGCCTCCGTCGGGCGGGATCAACCGCATCAGAATGCGCGCCAGCGTCGATTTCCCGCAGCCGGAGGGACCGGCAAGTCCCAGGGTCTCGCCGGGCTGAAGCGAAAAAGAGATGTCGGCAAGCGCCGCCACTGTTCTTGCGCCGGTGCGATAGGTTTTCGACAATCCGTCGACCCGCAGAAGGGCTTCGTTCATGACGCGGCCTCGCTGATGAACGGCGGAGTGGAGAGATCGAGATAATCGGCAAGCAGCGCGCGCGTATAGTCATGGGCAGGCGTGGAAAGCACCCGCCGCGTCGGGCCGTGTTCCACCAGCAGCCCCGCGCGCAGAACCGCGATCTCGTCGGCAAGGCTGGAGGCAAGGCCGATATCATGGGTGATGAACACCAGCGTTTTGTTTTCCCGCCGCACCAGATCGTCCAGCAGCATGGCGATGGCGGCCTGGCTGACAGTATCGAGCGCGCTCGTGGCTTCGTCGGCGATCAGGATCGAAGGATTGGCGGCAATGGCGGCGGCAATTGCCACGCGCTGTCTCTGGCCGCCGGAAAGCTGGTGCGGATAGGCGGCAAGCAGGTGGGAAGGATGCGGCAGCCGCACCCGGTCCAGAAGGTCGCGGGCAAGATCGCGCGCCTTCCTCCACGACAGATCGAGATGCCGAACGGCGCCTTCCGCCACCTGTTCGCCGATGGTGAGAACCGGGTTCAGCGTCGCGCCGGTATCTTGAAAGATCGTACCGATATCGCGTCCGGGCTGCGGCCTGCCGTGAAACAGGCCGCTATCGCGGCTCCAGGAAATATCGCCGGAAACCCGCGCATTGCCGGGAAGAAGACCGGCAATGGCTCTGCCGAGCGTGGATTTTCCCGAACCGCTTTCGCCGATGATCGCCAGCCTCTGCCCCTGCCGGATCGTCAGCGAAACAGTCTGCAGTGCCGGTGCATCGCCTGCCGCATAAAAAACGCTGAGATCGTCGATCCGGCATAGCGCATTTCCGCTCATGGCTCTTGCCTCCTCGTCGCCATCGCCCTGTTGACGCCTTCTGCGAAAAGATAAACGCCGAGAACGGTGACCAGAAGGCCGATGCCGGGGATGACAGATAAAAACGCGGCCGAGCGCAGGACGTTACGTCCTTCGGCAATCATAGAACCCCAGGTGACGATATTGGGATCGCCAAGTCCGAGGAAGGACAGCGCCGCTTCGGTGAGAATGGCTGCCGCGACGATGATGGCGGCCAGCGCCAGAACCGGCGGCAGGGCGTTCGGTAAAATCTGCCGGAAGGCGATTTCTAACGGATGCATGCCGATGGCGCGGGCGGATTGAACATAATCGCGCTCGCGTATGCTCAAGACCTGCGCCCGCATCAGCCGCGCCGGATCCGCCCATGCGCCGAGCGCAATGGCGAGAATGACAATGGGCATGGAAGGGCCGATGGTGCTGACGAAGGCGAGCGCGAGCAAGAAATTCGGCACGATCTGGAAGGCGTCGGTGACGCGCATCAGTGCTTCATCCACGAGGCCACCTGCAAAACCGGCAATGGTGCCGATGACGGCGCCGATCACCAGCGCCGCGGCGGCGGCGCCAATGCCAACGAGCAAAGAGGACTGCGCGCCGTGGGCAAGTTTGGCCAGCACATCTCGGCCGAGCCGGTCGGTGCCGAGAGGCAAAGCGGCATCCGTAAAGGGCGCGATCAGCGGCTCACCGGCGATGGCCAGCGGGTCACCGGGAAAAACGACGGGCGCGGCGAGCGCCGTCACGGCAAGCAGCGCCAGAATGATGGCGCCTGTGGCGCCTTCGAAACTGCGCAGCAGCCGGAGAGCGAAACTCATGCCTGTCGCTCCCCGCTGCCGATGCGCGGATCGAGAACGGCATAGAGAATGTCGACGGCGAGATTGACGAGGATGACGAAGACGGCGCTTGTTAGAATAATGCCCATCAAAAGCGGCGTGTCGCGACCGCTGACCGCCTCCTGCGCCAGCCGGCCAAAGCCGGGAATGGCAAAGACGCTTTCAACTACGACGCTGCCGCCCAGCATGGTTGCGGCCTGCAGGCCAAGCACGGTGACGAGCGGAAGAGCGGCATTGCGCGCGACATGGCGCAGCACGATCCGCCGTTTGGAAAGCCCTTTTGACCTGGCGAACAGCACGAAATCCAGCGGCCAGACCGCCGCCATGGCGGTGCGCATGACGCGCAGGAAAAGCGCGAGATAAATGAGGCCGAGGCTGGCGACCGGCAACACGAGATGGCGGGCAATATCGAGCGCCCTTGCAAATCCCTGTTTGCCCGAGGCGATGGTTTCGATGCCGGACGTGGGCAGCCATTTGAGTTGAACGGCAAAGACGATTGCGAGCACGAGGCCAAGCCAGAAGCCGGGCGTGGCGTAAAGCGCCAGCGAAAACGTTGAAAGCACGCGGTCCGCCAGCCCGCCAGGACGCGCCCCCGCAACGATGCCAAGCCCGGTGCCGAGGATGAAGGCGAGTGTGGTAGCGCTGCCCATAAGGAGAAGCGTGTTCGGCAGTCGCTCGAGGATCAACCCCAGCACAGGGCGGTCGAAGGCAAGCGACCAGCCGAGATCGAGCCGCAGCACCGAGCTGGCATAGAGCCAGAAACGGGCCAGCACCGAACCGTTCAGGCCATATTGCTCGCGCAATACATCCCTGAGCCCGGCATCACCGCCGCCGATGGAGACGAGATAGGCGTCTACCGCGTCTCCGGATGCGTGTTCAAGCAGTACGAAGGTGAAGACGAGGACAATCAGCAGCACCGGAATGGCGCTGACTGCCCTACGCTTCAGCAATGTTGTTGCACGCTTCACGGCGCGTCCTCAGCCGTCGACCGTCGTATCCGCCCAGTTGGAGACGGCCCAGCGGGGATTGCTGGCGACATGTTTGACCGTATCGCGCGCCACGGTAATGAAGCCCCATTCGGCAACGTTGATCAGCGGCAGATCGGCGGCGACCTGCTTCTGGAAATCCTTGTAAAGCGCCGTGCGTACCGCCGTATCGACCGTTATCGCCGCATTGTCGATCAGTTCGTCCAGAGTCTTGTTCTCGTAACCGCCCTGGTTGGAGAAGCCGACGCCGGTCGGAATGCCGGAACGCACGAGAATGGTGGTGGAAATTGCCGGGTCGCCGCGGAAGACCGGCGGCGCGATGGCGAGATCGAAGGCATGATCGGTGTAAACGGCCTTCTGGTGAGCGGCTGAATCATTGTTGACCAATTCGGCATCGATGCCGATTTCCTGCAACGCCTGACGAAGATAGGAGCCGAACTGCCTGGTTTCATTGAAGTAAGGCGCCGGCAGAAGTTTCAGCGAGAAACGTGTTCCGTTCGGGCCGCGTGCATAACCCGCCTCGTCCAGCAGGGCGTTGGCCTTGGCCACATCGAAATCATAGGTCTCGACATCGTCGGTGTAGAATTCAGGGGCGTTCTTCGGTATCGGGCCGGTGGATGCCGTGGCGTAACCGAGGAAGATCTTGTCGATGACGAATTTTTTGTCGATGGCGTGGGCGATGGCCTTCCGGACCTTGAGGTCGGCCAGTTCCTTGCGGCGGTGATTAATTTCCACCACCAGCTGATAGGTCAGCGCCTCGTAACCATCGGCGATAACCTTGATCCCAGGCACCTTCGAGATGCGGTCGAGATCGGCCAGCGGCACGGCGGAGAAGGCGGCCAGCTGTATTTCTTCCGCTTCCAGCGCCGAGGCAGCGCCTGCGCGGTCGGGCAAGACGCGATAGATGATCTCTTCGAGCTGCGGTTCGTCCTTGCCCCAGTAATTGGGATTGCGGGTCAGGCGATAATATTCGCCGGGTTTGTATTCGGCAAAGACGAAAGGCCCGGTGCCGACCGGTTTGGTATTGGCCGGGTTGGTGGCGATATCGGTGCCTTCATAAAGATGTTTCGGCACGACGCTGGTAACGACCGGCAGCGCGTTGCGGATGAGCTGGAACGGCGTTGGCTTGGAGAAGCGGAAGATTGCCGTGTGTTCATCCGGCGTGTCGACCTTATCGAGATTGGCAAAGACCAGCCGTCCGAGGTTTTGCAATGGTTTCCAGACGTAGAGCGCCGAAAAGGCAACGTCCGCGGAGGTAAAGGGTTTGCCATCATGCCAGGTCACGCCCTCACGCAGCTTGAAGGTGGCGCTTAACCCGTCATCCGATCCCGCCCATTCGGTTGCGAGGCGCGGTTCCAGGCCGTCCTTGCCGTTGAAGGAGGCCTCGGCCAGCGGCTCGATGATCTTGCTGGCAATATAAAACACGCCGTTTGAGGCGACGATCGCCGGATTGAGGTTCTTCGGCTCCGAATCGGCCGCAACGATCAACCTTCCGCCGGGCGCCGCCTGCTGCGCAGCGGCAATGCCTGCCAGCCCCGTGGTTGCGGCAAGAAGAAGCGAGGTCTTGAGAAGCGAGCGACGGGACAGATGGACAGGCGACATGATTCACTCCGGAAATGAGGGCTGGACGGGCCTTTCCGCTTGGGCCGCGGCAGGCCGATCTTAAGGCTGCAACCTCGGCAGTGTCCACGTTAATTCGCGGGCTTTACAGCAATGATTTTACGTTGCGCGCACCGTTGCGGAAACAATATGCTTTCCGGCGGCAATACGCTTTTCTCACCGTGTCATCTTGCCCTCGGTAATGCTCTGAAAATTTGATATAACCTAATAAAATTAAGTGGTTGATATGCCATGCTCTCGGTGGCATGTGCCCCGTGCCGCCTGTTGACGGAACGAAAATCTACCTCATCGACCCCGTTTGGAAAGGGGTAATTAACCTTTATTTTTTATTTCAGGGAGACCGAAATATGTACGTTTATGATGAGTGTGCACGCTGCCATGAGCTTCTCCCGATCCAGATTCCAGAATTCGTCCAATAGCGTAGGGGAGGGGAGCGAGAAGGCTCGTCATGCCGGCGGCCAGTCGGTTGCCGGTCAGCAGACGGCGGCGATGAAGGCCGGCGCGGCACCCAAGCCGAATGCCGATGTCAGCGCAGCCGACGCCATCGAAGGCCGCGCCGAGATGCCCGGCTGGCAGAATGCTTTCGTGCTCGGCCCGAATGTCCGTTTCACCCGCACGCCGGAAAGCGCGTTTGCGCGGCGCATGCCGGTCGAGACCCCCAATATTCCGGAGGAGGAAGTCCCTGCTGTCGCTCCGGCTGAAGCACCGGAGCCGGAAGTGGTGGAGCAGCAACAGGCTGTGCAGCAGGAGGTTGCTCCTGTCTCTCAACCGGTCATAAAGCCGGCGGAGCCGCGCATGCCGCCGCCGCGCATGCCGTTCCTGCCGCAGCCGCCGGAGGCCCGGGGTGCGAGGGCGTTGACCTACAAATTGCGGCTGGAGCTTGCCCGCAAGCAGGCGGAAGAGGCGGCTGCCGCTGCCCGGGCGCCGGTTCAGGCGGAGGTTTCCCTAGCTTCAGAAGCGCCCGCGCAGCAGATATTCTCGCCGGTTCAGCCGCCATCCGTCGAACCCGCCATCGATGCAGTTCAGACCACCGCGCCGCAGGCTGCCATTCCGGCTTTCGCCGCCCATCTGCCGGATGAGCTGTTCTGGGAAGTGATGACGCTTGATCTGCCGGGCGCTGCCGGCGAGGGCGTCTCCGCGTCCGCGCGCGCCGTTCTTGCAAATTCGGTCACGGCACCTGCTGTTGTCGCGCCGGTCGCCCTTGCATCGCCGGCGGCCGCGGCGACCGTACTTTCGTCCGTGCCTCCGGTCATCACCGTGCCGGGTGGTTCCGCAATCCGGCTTTACCGCGAGATCGGCGTGCGCCAGTCCGTCGTTCCTGCGGCCCTTCCGGTCGTTGAACAGGAAGTCGCGCCGCCGGCCGTTGCGGAAACGCCAATGGTTGTCGAAGCGCCGAAACCTGTGGAGCAGGTTCAGCCGGTTGAGAGAATTACGGCAGAGCCGCGCTTTACGCCGCGCGCACCCATCCAGGCCTCGCAGCCGATGTTCCGCGACGCGCCTGTCTTTGCCGAAGGCGAATATGAATATCCCTCCATCGATCTTCTGCAGGAAGCCCGTGTCCAGCAGACCACGACCATGACGCCGGAAGCGCTGGAGCAGAGCGCCGGTCTTCTCGAAAGCGTGCTGGAGGATTTCGGCATCAAGGGCGAGATCATCGATGTTCGTCCAGGCCCGGTCGTCACGCTGTACGAATTCGAGCCCGCGCCCGGCGTCAAGTCCTCGCGCGTCATCGGCCTCTCGGACGATATCGCCCGCTCCATGTCGGCGCTTTCCGCGCGTGTCGCCGTCGTACCCGGCCGCAATGTCATCGGCATCGAATTGCCGAACCCGGTGCGTGAGACGGTTTATCTGCGCGAATTGATCGAAGCGACCGACTACGCCGAGACCCGCCAGAAGCTCGCACTTTGCCTCGGCAAGACCATCGGCGGCGAACCTGTTATCGCCGAACTGGCGAAGATGCCGCACCTTCTGGTCGCGGGCACCACCGGTTCGGGCAAGTCGGTCGCCATCAACACCATGATCCTTTCACTGCTCTATCGCCTGAAGCCGGAAGAGTGCCGCCTGATCATGGTCGATCCCAAGATGCTCGAGCTTTCGGTTTATGACGGCATTCCGCATCTTCTGACGCCTGTGGTCACCGATCCGAAAAAGGCGGTGATGGCCCTGAAATGGGCCGTGCGTGAGATGGAAGACCGTTATCGCAAGATGTCGCGTCTCGGCGTGCGCAATATCGACGGGTACAATGCAAGGGCCGCTGCTGCCCGCGCCAAGGGCGAGACGGTGTTCTGCAACGTGCAGACCGGGTTTGATCGCGCCACCGGCGAGGCGGTCTACGAGCAGGAGGAAATGGACCTCACGGCCATGCCTTACATCGTCGTCATCGTCGATGAAATGGCTGACCTGATGATGGTCGCGGGCAAGGAAATCGAAGGGGCGATCCAGCGCCTGGCGCAGATGGCGCGCGCCGCGGGCATTCATCTCATCATGGCAACGCAGCGCCCGTCGGTCGATGTCATTACAGGCACGATCAAGGCCAACTTCCCGACCCGCATCTCCTTCCAGGTAACCTCGAAGATCGACAGCCGCACCATCCTTGGCGAACAGGGCGCGGAACACCTGCTCGGCCAGGGCGACATGCTGCACATGATGGGCGGCGGCCGCATCGCCCGTGTCCACGGCCCCTTCGTCTCCGATGAGGAAGTGGAGAAGGTTGTCGCGCATCTGAAGACCCAAGGACGTCCGGAATATCTCGGCACCGTCACCGAAGATGCTGATGAGGCCGATGAGGAGGTCGAAGAGGAAGCCGCTGTTTTCGACAAGACCGCCATGGGTGAGGACGATAGCGACGATCTCTACGAGAAGGCTGTCAAGGTGGTGATGCGCGACAAGAAGTGCTCCACATCCTATATCCAGCGCCGCCTGTCCGTGGGCTATAATCGCGCCGCTTCGCTGGTCGAGCGCATGGAACAGGAAGGCATTGTCGGGCCTGCCAATCATGTCGGCAAACGCGCGATCATCGCCGGCGAACGCTCTTCTTACGATGCCACGGGAGCGGAAGACTGATTGAGCCTTCGGGCGCGCGATATTCGATTGCAAAAACGCGCCCCGTGAATAGCTTGTGCGGCATGGATTCTGGAATTGGGAGGATTCCCTATGGCGCACAGCACTGAAAAAGCCAACGTCCTGGCGAGGCTGGATGAGCTGGAGCGGTTTTGCCGCGCCGTTTTCCTGGCCGCCGGCACCGATGACGAAACGGCCGATTCGGCGACGCGCGCCATGATGCACGGCACAAGGCTCGGTGTGGACAGCCACGGCGTCCGCCTGCTCGCCCATTATATTACCGCGCTCGAAGGTGGACGTCTCAATCGGCGGCCGCAGATCCGCCGCGTTTCGGGCTTCGGTGCGGTGGAGACGATCGACGCCGACCATGCCCATGGCGCCCGTGCCACCTATGCGGCGATGGACAGCGCCATGGCGCTCGCGGAAAAATTCGGCATTGGCGCGGTGGCGATCCGTAACTCATCGCATTTCGGCCCCGCCGGCGCTTATGCGCTGGAAGCGGCGCGACAGGGTTATATCGGCCTCACCTTTTGCAATTCCGACAGTTTCGTGCGCCTGCATGATGGCGCCATGCGTTTCCACGGCACCAACCCCATTGCCATCGGTGTGCCGGCAGCGGACGGCATGCCCTGGCTGCTGGATATGGCGACGAGTGCCGTGCCCTATAACCGCGTTCTGCTTTACCGCAGCCTTGGCCAGCAATTGCCGCAAGGCGTCGCTTCGGATGGCGATGGCGTCGATACGCGCGATCCCAATGCCGCCGAGATGCTTGCCCCTGTAGGCGGTGAGTTCGGGTTCAAGGGCGCGGCGCTTGCGGGAATGGTCGAGATTTTCAGCGCTGTTCTCTCCGGCATGAAGCTCAGTTTCGATCTCGCTCCCATGGGCGGGCCGGATTTTTCAACGCCGCGCGGGCTCGGAGCCTTTGTTCTGGCACTGAAGCCGGAGGCCTTCCTGGAGCGCGACGTGTTCGACGAGGGCATGAAACGTTATCTCGAGGTTCTGCGTGGATCCCCTGTGCGGGAAGACTGCAAGGTCATGGCGCCGGGTGATCGGGAGTGGGCGGTGGCGGCAAGGCGGGAGAGGGAAGGCGCCCCTGTCGATCCCGTCACACGGGCGGCCTTTTCAGAACTTGCGGAAAAATTCTTGCTCAGCCTGCCCGCCTATCATTAAAGCGGCCAGTACATGAGGGCAATCTGCGCTGACATCGCTGGATCAGGCGGGGCGCAGCAGCATGTTGGGGCGCGGATAGGGCGCCGCCGCCGCGCTCAGCCTCTCGGCCCCGACCGGACGCCCAATATAATAACCCTGCGCGTAGTCGATCTCCATCTGCCGCACGAGCCTCAGCTGTTCCTCGGTCTCCACGCCTTCGATCAGGATCTTGTGGCCGCGATTGCGGATGAGGCGGATCATGTCCTGCAGCATCGCGCGTCCGCGCGGGGCCTTGCTGTCGTGCAGGAAGGAGCGGTCGATCTTGACGGTATCGAAATCCGTCATGCGCAGCCAGGAGAGCCCGGCAAAACCGGTCCCGAAATCATCAAGCCAGATATTTATACCAAGCGTTTTCAGGTCGTTCAGACACCGTAGCACGTCTGAGTGCATTTCCATGTCGACGCCTTCGGTGATTTCGAAGGCGAGCCTGTTGCCGGCAATGCCGGCCTCCACGAGAATGGCGGCCACCGAGGTTGCGAATCCGGGATTCTTCAATTGCATCGGCGAGACGTTGACGCTGACGACGGCCACCTTGTCATCGGCCAGTATTTGTTTGCAAACCGTCTTGATGGTCCACAGGCCAAGTTCCATGATCGTGCCGGTACGTTCGGCAATCGGGATGAAGACGCCAGGCGCGACGGGAGTGCCATCCAGCAGGCGGAGCCGCATCAGCGCCTCTACCCCTGCGGTCTCGTTGGTCGAAACGTTGAGAATAGGCTGATAGACGAGGGAAACGAGATTTTCCGCGACGGCGATTTTCAGCAGGGCGGCAATATTCTCGGTCTCGTCGCTGGTCTGCGGATCGTTCGGATCGAACAGCTTCATGCAGTTGCGGCCATTGCCCTTGGCGATATAGAGCGCGCGGTCGGCTTCATTGATGATCTTTTCCAATTTGCCGTCCGGATTGGGACGGGTGAACGACGCACCTATGCTGACGGTGACAATGAAGGTGCCATCGCGGCGCTGGTCATGCGGGAGCGACAGACTTTCAACTGTGTGGCGGATCGTCTCGGCAAGCTCACCCACCTGCTGCCTGGTCTTGAACGGCGCCAGCACGATGAATTCTTCGCCGCCATAGCGGCCGATGGAAGCGCCGTGTTCGGTGATCGCATCCTGCAGGGCGTTGCCCACAGTCACCAGGCATTTGTCCCCTTCCTGATGGCCGTAACGGTCGTTGTATTTCTTGAAGAAGTCGACGTCGATGAGGAAAACGGCAAAGCCTTCTTCCTTCCTGATCCAATTTTCCCACAGAAGGCGCAGATGGTGGTCGATGGCGCGGCGGTTCTGCAGGCCCGTCAGGGAATCGGTATTGGAAAGCCGCAACAGCGCCTGGCCACGCTCGTCCGCCGCCTTTTGCTGGGCCTTCGCCTCCAGTGCGTTGACGAACACATGGTAGCGTTCCCGGTTCAGGTTCCAGTTCACGTAAGAGGTGAAGACGAAGCAGGAAATGTAGAAGGTGCCGAAGGCGATCTTGTAGAAGCCATCTTCGGGAAACTGCATAGCCGCCACAAAATAGGAGACGAGAATAATTCCTGAAGACACCAGTGACAGATGGAAGCGGAAGGTGAAAAACAGATTGGCGCCCATCATGAATATCGCCCCGAAAACCATGTAATAGGACATGTTTTCAGTATTGTCGGTCAACAGCGAAGGGAGCAGCCAACCGATATATCCCATGACGAGAGCCGTGGCGCAGGTGAGATCGAGCGCGGCAGTACTTGCACCCTTGCGCAGCTGGATTTCCAGCGTCAACAGGGATGAAAGGACGACGGCGAAGCGTGCAAGAATGGTATAGGGCGCGACGTCGGGTATGAGAATGATGTCGGTTGCGGCAAATAGCAGATAGATTAAAACAGCGGTCCACAGGCCCCGGCGGATCGAACCACGGCGGCTGCGTTCACCTTCCTGCTGGTAAAGGGCAAGAAGTTCATCAGAAAACCGGGAGTCCGGCCGCCGATAGTCTTGCTGTCCACTCACCTCTCCCAATGTGTGCTTCATGCACTTTCCCATAGTGTTGCGTATACTTTATTAAGTAACTGCTTATTCCACTTTTCCGTGTGCTTCCGCACCCGTTGCGGGTTCCCGTCGATCTCTGCCGATGCGTGCGGAGAATATGGAAAGGAAGAACGCATTATACGTTCGCAACATTAAGTTTTACTAAATCGCGTATCTGCTTTCTCCCGTCCTCACGAGTGTGACCAAAAAAATACGCTAATTTACTAATGCATCCCTACACCGCTCAAAAATCGAAAGCGAGTGGCCATCCGCCTCCCAGAAACGTATAGTTAACAATGTGTTAATACTGGAGGCTGAAGTGGTGCGGGTAAAGAAAAAAAATCTTGACGGGGCAAGTCTGATCACCCCGGATACTGTCGCAAAGGAGATTTTTGCGCGCAGAACGGAAACATTCGATGAGCAGTTCGCAGTTGCGAAAGCAGAGGTGGCGCTCATTCTCGAATTGGCACAACAGCAATTCGACAATCGTGTTTCAGCACGTGAGATAATACATAGAATAGCAGGTGCACTTCATCTCCTGCGTGATAAGCTCCACTCCAGCGTGTGGGCTGAACTGATACCGCTGGTACAGAATCACCCCGTTTCGCACCGTTTTCTGGAAGACCCGTTCACGCGTTGGTCCTTCGAAAAGCCGCGTGGCTATTCGGGCGACGCGCAGTTGCTGGATTTCATTTATGGCCACGACAGCGTTGCGGAACTGGTGAAAAAGGCCACGCCGCTCGGTGCGGCCCTTTACGACTACACGAAGGACGCCAGTTCCTCGGTCGCCGTGCGCGAGCGGCGCGATTTGCTGACGCGGTTCGTTGACGAGGCCGCAGCCCGGCATGGCGATGAGACGGAAATCCTCACCATCGCTTCCGGCCATCTGCGCGAGGCGGATGCCTCCGTGGCGCTGAAAGAGGGCCGGATCAAGCGCTGGGTGGCGCTCGATCAGGATCCCTTGAGCGTCGGTTCCGTCGCCCGTGATTTCAACGGCAGCTGCATTGAGGCGATCGATGGTTCCGTGCGTGATATCGTGCTGCGCACGCAGGAACTCGGCACTTTCGACCTGATCTATGCGGCCGGTCTTTACGATTATCTGAACGACCGCGTGGCGATCAAACTCACGCGGCGCTGCATGGAGATGCTGAAACCCGGCGGCATGTTCCTCTTCGCCAATTTCTCGGAAGACATCGTCGTCGACGGTTACATGGAAACCTTCATGAACTGGGCGCTGCTGTTGCGCTCCAAGGCGGATATGTGGCGAATCGTCAATGCCAGCGCCGATCCTGCGAGCATCGAGGCGGAGGTGTTTTTCGGTGAGAACCACAATATCGTCTACGCGACAATGCGGAAGAAGGTGTGATGTCCTTCGGACCGATCTCTGTTTGCCAATAACTATTTGATTAAACGCCGGCGCGGCCTTAAGAATCCGCGCCGAATGCGTTGCTGAATGGAATGGCTGAAATGAAAAGATATTATTCGGATATGGGTGGTCTGCCGGGACAGACGGAACTTCTGTCGAGCAAGGCGGTGTTCAAGACCGCCTATGCGGTCATTCCCAAAACCGTCATGTCCGATATCGTAACAAGCGTTCTGCCGCACTGGACCGGCACTCGCGCGTGGATCATCGCCCGGCCGATGACGGGTTTTTCCGAAACCTTCGCGCAATATATCGTCGAGGTGCAGCCGGGCGGCGGCAGTGAGCGGCCGGAACCGGACGCGCGGGCTGAAGCCGCGATCTTCGTCGTTGACGGCGAAATGACCGTGGAATTCGAGGGCGTGCAGCACGCGCTGCGGGAGGGTTCATTCGCCTTCCTGCCTGCCGGTTCCCGCTGGCGGCTTCGCAATTCGGGCAAGGCGCCGGTCAAGTTCCATTGGGTCCGCAAGGCGTTTCAGGCGGTTGACGGGCTGGAGCTTCCGCCGGCGATCTTTTCGCATGAAGACGCGATCGCCCTCTCGGCCATGCCTGACACGGAAGGCAAATGGGCAACGACCCGTTTCATCGATCCGGAAGATGTGCGCTATGATATGCATCTCAACATCGTTACCTTCGAGCCGGGCGCGACCATTCCCTTCATGGAAACCCATGTGATGGAACATGGTCTTTATGTCCTGGAAGGCAAGGCCGTCTACCGGCTGAACGAGGACTGGGTAGAAGTTGAGGCTGGGGACTTCATGTGGCTGCGCGCCTATTGCCCGCAGGCCTGTTATGCGGGTGGACCGGGCCGGTTCCGTTACCTGCTCTACAAGGATGTGAACCGCCACGTGAAGCTCTGGTAACGGGCATCATAGTCACAAAGCTCAGGAATTATCGCCCAATCTGACGGTTTGCGCGATAAATGCTTGCGTTAAATCGAATATCCCTAATAAATCCGGAGATGCGGGCGGCCATTGCTGCCCCGCACCCTTTCGGCCTTCATCCGCATTTACCTCAAGAAGAATGCCCGCATGAGTGAGACGACCGATACCAGCATCTTCAATCTTGCGCCCGTGGCGATGTGGATAGAAGATTTCAGCGAGGTGAAAAGCCAGTTCGATATCTGGCGGTCTCAGGGCGTGGAGGATATCAGGGCGTTTCTTCTCGAAGATTTATCAAGGGTAGCGGCTTGTTCGCAGAAAATCCGTGTGATTAAGGTCAACCCCAGGACGCTGGAGCTGTTCGAGGCCCGTGATCAGGCGCATCTCGTTGACAATCTGCACCGGATTTTTCGTGACGACATGCTGGAAAGCCATGTGAACGAGCTTTCCGAACTCTGGGCGGGCAAGACGGAGTTCACCAGCAACGCGGTGAATTATTCAATCGGCGGCAAGCGACTGGATATTCAGCTGCGCGGCGCGGTCATTCCCGGCCACGAAGAAACACTCGGGCGGCTGCTTTTGACCACCGAGGATGTGACGGAGCGGGAGGAAGCCCGCCGCAAGGAGCTTCTCAACCGTCGTTATGCCGAAGGTATGTTCAAACACTCACCCGTTTCCCTGTGGGTGGAAGATTTCAGCCGGGTGCGGCGATTGATCGAGGAGGTCAGGGACCGCGGCATCGTCGATTTCCGCGTGTTCATGGATGTGCATCCCGAATTCGTGCGGCAATGCATGAGCGAAATCCGCGTCATCGACGTCAACCGCGCGACGCTTGACCTGTTCTGCGCGCCGGACCGGCAGGTCCTGTTGCAGCGGCTAGGCGATATTTTCCGTGGTGAGATGGAAAAGCCGTTCCGGGAACAGCTGATGGAGCTTTGGAACGGCAATCTCACCCACCATCGCGAGGTGGTGAATTATGCGCTTGACGGCTCGGAGCGGCACGTTCTCCTGCATTTTTCCGTTTTTCCGGGCCATGAGCACGACTGGTCGCTGGTGCAGGTGGCGCTGACGGATATTACCGCGCGCAAGAAGGCGGAAGCCTACCTCGAGTATCTCGGCAAGCACGATGTGCTGACCAAGCTGCACAACCGCGCTTTCTATTCGGACGAGCTGAACCGGCTGGAGCGCAGCGCGCTCAGGCCGGTTTCCGCCATCGTCATCGATCTCAACGGCCTGAAGGATGCCAATGACAAGCTCGGCCACGATGCCGGCGACGCGTTGCTGCGGCGGGTGGGCGAGGTGCTGAACGGTGTGGTGACTGCGCCGAACCATGCCGCGCGCATCGGCGGTGACGAATTCGCCATCCTTCTCCCCGGCGCCGACAAGCAGGTCGCCGCCGCCATGGTGGAAACCGTCTACGAACTGCTGAAGATCAACAACCAGTTCTATTCCAGCGCGCCGCTAAGCCTCTCGCTGGGTGTGGCGACCAGCGAGGCCGGCGAGACGATGGAATCGCTGGTGCGCCGGGCCGACATGAATATGTACGAGCAGAAGAACGCCTATTATGCGGCATTGCGCAACAGAGCCGCCGACAATAACGACACGACGAAGGGCGGCCCGCAGCCGGAAGCCTCCTCGCTGAAGCGCCTGTTCTAAGGAAAGGCGAGGGGAGTTCTTGTCTTCCGCGACGGTTTGCATGGTCTCGACGACATCCCTGCGCTTGTCTTACTGCTGTCCGGTTTAAATTTCCGGACAGGCTGCAGTCTCTTGAAGTCGGTGATGAAGGGTGAGCATTCCCTCAATGTCATCCTCGGTCTTGTGCCGAGGATCTAACCACGTCGAATAAAATCGATACGGTGGCAGATCCTCGGGACAGGCCCGAGGATGACGTCGGCGCAATTGGCCCGACTTCTCCCTCGCATTTCACGGTTCCGCTCTTCCTTGGTGTTCTTTCAGGGTCGCACACATCTTCACAAGCGCGTGAGAGCGCTTTTGCACTGCAGCAATTCTATTGCCGAAATTTTACATACGTATTAGTATGTATGTAAATGTGACCTATTTTATGGATTCGGAGCGCAGTATGGCGAAGAGATTTGGGCAGATCGTAGCGGTGTTGTTGACAGGCATCGTCCTGGTCGGGTGTAGCGACGAGCAGGCGTCCGCACCCGCCGCCCCGCCGCCCGGTGCGGTCAAGGTCGTGACCGTGAAGCCGGAAGAACTGCCCATCACCAACGAATTGCCTGGACGCATCGCGCCGACGCGGCTTGCCGAAGTACGTCCGCGCGTTTCCGGCATCATCGTCGAGCGGGTGTTCGAGCAGGGCTCGCTGGTGAAGGAAGGCGACGTGCTCTACCGGATCGATCCCGCACCCTTCCAGGTGCGCGTCGATAGCGCCGAAGGCACGCTGCGCCGGGCGCAGGCTGCGCAACTGCAGGCGCGGCAGACTGCCGACCGTCAGCAGCAGCTGCGCCGCTCCAATGTCGGCTCTCAGCAGGAATTCGACAATGCCGTCGCTTTGCTGGCGCAAGCCGATGCCGAAGTGGCGGTGGCGGAGGCCGGCGTTGCGGAAGCAAGGCTCAATCTGCAATATGCCGATGTGAAGGCGCCGATCAGCGGCGTCATCGGCCGGGCGCGCATCACCGAAGGCGCGCTGGTCAGCGCGACCGGTTCTGAAAGCCTGGCGACGATCCAGCAGCTCGATCCGATCTATGCCGATTTTACCCAGCCGGCCGCCGATCTCATTCGCCTGCGCAAGGCGCTGCAAGACGGCCAGCTGATGACCGGCAAGAACGAGGCCGAAGTCAACCTGCTGTTTGATGATGGCAGCCGTTATCCGGTGTCAGGCCGCCTGCTGTTCTCCGAGGCAGCGGTGGATGAAACCACCGGCCAGGTGACGTTGCGCGGCGAATTTCCCAACCCGAATGGCGATCTTTTGCCGGGCATGTATGTTCGCGTCCAGATCCAGCAGGGTATCCAGAAGGCGGCCTTTGCCGTGCCGCAGCAGGCGGTGCAGCGCGACGCGGGCGGGCAGGCAAGCGTTCTTGTCGTGAATGCCGAAGACACGGTCGAACAGCGGCGCGTGAGCGTGGGACGCTCCATCGGTGATCGCTGGGTGATTTCGGAGGGGCTGAAGGATGGCGATCGCGTCGTTGCCGAAGGTTTCCAGAAAACCGCGCCGGGCGCGAAGGTGAAGCCGGAACCGTGGTCGCCGGAGCCCGATGTCACTGCCGCCGCCGGCAGCGAGAGCGCTGTCCCGGCCGCAAAGCAATAAGGACCGATTTCCATGGCACGTTTTTTCATCGATCGGCCCATTTTTGCCTGGGTCGTCGCCATCTTCATCATGCTGGCGGGCCTGCTCGCCATTCCCATGCTGCCGATTGCGCAATATCCGAATGTGGCCCCGCCACAGATTTCGATCGGCACTAACTATCCGGGCGCCTCGCCGGAAGACATCTACCAGAGTGTTACCCGACCTATCGAGGAAGAGCTGAACGGCGTTCCCGGTCTCATCTACTTTGAGTCGACGTCGGAATCCTCCGGCCGTATTTCGATCAACGTGACGTTCGAGCCCGGCACCAATATCGGTGAAGCCCAGGTCGAAGTCCAAAACCGCATTGCCCGCGTCGAACCCCGTCTGCCGCGCTCTGTGACGCAGCAGGGACTGCGTGTGGAACAGGCCGGCACATCGTTTCTGATGATGGTGGCGCTGACCTCCGTCGACGGCAACACCGATGCCATCGGTCTTGGCGATTATCTCAGCCGCAACGTGCTGGGTGAATTGCGGCGTGTGCCGGGTGTCGGCAGCGCGCAGCTGTTCGCCACCCAGCGCTCCATGCGCATCTGGATGGATCCCGACAAGATGTTGGGCCTCAGCCTGACCTCGGACGATGTCATCAACGCCATTCAGGCGCAGAACTCGCAGGTGGCCGCTGGCCGCATCGGCGCATCGCCGAACCCTGTCGGCCAGCAGATTTCGGCCACCGTCAACGTTCAGGGTCAGTTGACCTCTCCGGAGGAATTCGGTTCCATCGTGTTGCGCGCCAATCCCGATGGCTCATCGGTGCGGCTGCGTGATGTCGCACGTGTCGAAGTGGGGGGCGAGAGCTACAATTTCTCGAGCCGTCTCAACGGCAAGCCCAGTGCGGCCATCGGCGTCCAGCTGTCGCCGACGGCAAATGCCATGCAGACCTCCGAAGGCGTGCGCGCGACGATGGAGGAGTTGTCACGCTATTTCCCGCAGGGCATCGAGTATGAGATACCCTATGATACCAGTCCCTTCGTCAAGATCTCGATCGAGAAGGTCATTCACACGCTGATAGAGGCAATGATCCTCGTCTTTGTGGTGATGTTCGTCTTCCTGCAGAACATCCGCTACACGATCATTCCGACACTGGTGGTGCCCGTGGCGCTGCTCGGCACCTGCGCCGTCATGTATGTCTCGGGGTTTTCGATCAACGTGCTCACCATGTTCGCCATGGTTCTCGCCATCGGCATTCTGGTGGACGACGCTATTGTTGTCGTGGAAAATGTTGAGCGCATCATGGCGGAGGAGCATCTGCCGCCGAAGGAGGCGACCCGCAAGGCCATGGGCCAGATTTCGGGCGCCATCATCGGCATCACGCTGGTGCTGACCGCGGTGTTCGTACCGATGGCCTTTTTCCCCGGAGCCGTTGGCATCATCTACCAGCAGTTCAGTCTGACGATGGTGGTTTCCATCCTGTTTTCGGGCTTCCTGGCACTGTCTCTCACGCCCGCGCTCTGTGCTTCTTTCCTGAAGCCGATCAAGGCAGGGCATCACGAGAAAAAAGGATTTTTTGGCTGGTTCAACCGCAATTTCGATAAGGCGTCGCACAAATACTCCTCGTCGGTGGGGGGCATCATCAAGCGCTCCGGCCGTTTCATGATCATCTATGCGGCGCTGCTTGCCGGTCTCGGCTGGGCCTATATGCAGCTGCCAAGCTCGTTCCTGCCCAACGAGGATCAGGGCTATCTGATCGTCGATATTCAGGCGCCGGCGGAAGCCAGCACCGAGCGCACGCTGCAATCCATCCAGCAGATCGAGAAAATCTTCATGGAAGAGCCGGCGGTGGAGCGCGTCATTGCGATCTCGGGATTCTCCTTCTCCGGCTCCGGCCAGAATGCGGGTCTCGCTTTCGCGACGCTGAAGGACTGGAGCGAACGCGGGCCGGAGGATTCGGCTGCGGCCATCTCCGCCCGGATCAACGGCAAGCTTTGGGGCCTGCCGGATGCCATGTCGTTCGCCTTGTCGCCGCCGCCTATTCAGGGTCTGGGCAACTCGAGCGGTTTCACCTTCCGTCTTCAGGACAGGTCGGGTGCCGGTCAGACCGCGCTCAGCGCAGCGGGCGCCCAGCTCATGGCCGCCGCCCGCCAGAGCCCCATCCTTGCCGGTCTTCGCATCGAAGGCATGCCGGATGCGGCGCAGGTCAATCTCATCATCGACCGTGAAAAGGCCAATACCTTCGGTGTGACCTTCAGCGACATCAACGCCACCATCTCGGCCAATATGGGGTCGTCCTACGTCAACGATTTCCCCAATGCCGGCCGCATGCAGCGTGTGACGGTGCAGGCGGAGCTGGGCCAGCGCATGAAGACCGAGGATCTTTTGAACCTCAACGTCCGCAACGCCAATGGCGGCATGGTGCCGGTCAGCTCATTCGCTTCGGTGGAATGGGTGCGCGGCCCCTCGCAGGTGGTCGGTTATAACGGCTATCCGGCGATCCGTATCAGCGGCCAGTCCGCACCGGGTTACTCCTCCGGCGATGCGATTGCCGAAATGGAGCGTCTGGCGCGCGAACTGCCGGGTGGTTTCGGTTTCGAATGGACCGGCCAGTCGCTGCAGGAAATCCAGTCGGGCTCACAGGCGCCGGCCCTGATCGGCCTTAGCGTGCTGTTCGTCTTCCTGCTGCTGGCCGCGCTTTACGAAAGCTGGTCCATCCCTCTCTCCGTCATGCTGGTGGTGCCGCTCGGGGTCATCGGTTCGGTGGCGGCGGTGATGATGCGCGGCATGCCGAACGACGTCTACTTCCTGGTGGGTCTTGTCGCCATCATTGGTCTCTCGGCCAAGAACGCGATCCTGATCATCGAATTCGCCAAGGATTTGCGGGCGGAAGGAAAATCCACCTATGATGCGACGGTGGAGGCGGCGCATCTGCGCTTCCGACCGATCCTGATGACGTCGCTTGCCTTCTCGCTCGGTGTGTTGCCCATGGCGATCGCATCTGGTGCCAGTGCGGCGAGCCAGAACGCCATCGGCACCGGTGTTCTCGGCGGCATGATCTCGGCGACGATCCTCGCGATCTTCTTCGTTCCCGTGTTCTTCGTTTTTGTCATGAAGTTTTTCGGGGATCGGAAGAAGGGGGACAAGATTGCTGCTGACGCTGTGTCGCCGGCGGAATAAAACGGATGTGACAGCTGGGCGAAAAGTCACATGAATGCGTTCATTTGGCTGACAGCCCGGCACTGCAAACAAGGTACGGTGCGAAAGCGCCGTGCCGCGACTGGAAGGAGACATCAGCATGCGCCGAACCAAGGCCGAGGCGGAAGAGACGCGTCAGGCGATCCTTGCCGCCGCCGAGCGGGTGTTCTTCAAAAAGGGCGTGGCCAACAGCTCGCTGGATGAGGTGGCGGCTGCGGCCGGCGTCACGCGTGGTGCCATATACTGGCATTTTTCCAGCAAGACCGATCTCTTTATCGGCCTCTATCAATCTGTGTCCCTGCCGGAATCGGATTTGCTCGATTTCGGCGACCCCGACGTCAAGGGGCTGGCTCTGCTCGCCAAGATCGAGGAAGCCGCCTGCAAATGGCTGACGCTTCTTTCAAAAGATGAACAGCGCCAGCGCATCATGACCATCAGCCTGCGCACCAATTACTCCGATGAGTTCGCTCCGGTGCTGCACGCGCAGGAAGAACTGGATCGGTATCACAAGGATCGGCTCGAGGCCGCTTTCGCACGGGCGCAGGCGGAAGGCGCATTCAACGACAACTGGACGGCGGACTCTGCGCTCGATGCGCTATACTGGCTGCTGAAAGGCATGTGCTCCGACTGGCTGCTGTTCGGCAAGCGGTTCGATCTGGCCAGGGAGGGTGCCGAAGCCGTGCACCGCCTGATGAAGGGTTTCCAGCGCTCCTCCGCATCATGACGGGACTTCCGGGACCTTCTGGTTTGCGGTTCATACGGTCAAATTTGAGTGTATTCTAAAAGACCAGCGAAAATTGCTTTACGTACCTCAAAACGAACGCTAGCTTCTTCTTCGGGCTTTGGGAGGAGTTCGCACATGGTCATTTCAAATAAAATTAAGGGACAAGCGCCGTCCGTTCCTACGGGACACCGGTGAGGGCGCATGGCTTTTGCTGACGAATCTCCAGACCCGGCCTTGATCCGGACGGTTGGGCTATCGAAGTCTTTCGGTCCGGTACAGGTTCTGAAGGACATCGAGATTGCGGTGCAGGCCGGCGAGGTCCACGCGATCATCGGTGAGAACGGCGCCGGCAAGTCGACGCTGATGAAGCTTCTGGCCGGCAATGAGAAGCCGTCGGGCGGGGAAATCCGCATCGATGGCGAGGCCGTTGCGCTCACCGGACCGGTGGACGCCGAACATCGCGGCATCGTCCTCGTGCATCAGGAAATATTGCTGGCCCCGGATTTGACGGTGGCGCAGAACATCTATCTCGGCCGTGAATTATGCAGAGGTCCGACGGTGGATGATCGCGCGATGCGCGCCGGCGCCCGCAAGGCGATCGCCGATCTTGGCGGTACGATCGATCCGGACGCCATTGTCGGCAGCCTGTCGATTGCCCAGCGGCAGCTCGTGCAGATCGCCCGTGTGCTGCTGGTGCCGCACCGGGTGGTCATTTTCGATGAGCCGACGGCGAGCCTTACCCCCATCGAAACGGATGCGCTGCTGAATGTCATCAGGGACATCCGGGCGAAGGGTGTGGCCGTGCTTTATATTTCGCATCGTCTGCCGGAGGTGAAGGAGATCGCCGACCGGGTGACGGTTCTGCGAGACGGCAGACTGGTCGCCTCCCATCCGGCATCGACGCTGGAGCCTGCGGATATGGCGCGTCTGATGGTGGGGCGCGACGTTGCCAAGCTTTATCCGGACCGTGTCGCCGGCGGAGAGCACGAGCCGGTTCTGCAGGTGGAGCATTTTACCGTTCCGGCCTATGCTCAGGATGCCGGTTTCAGCCTGGGCAGGGGCGAAATCCTCGGTTTTGCCGGTCTGGTTGGCGCGGGCAGAACGGAGCTTATGGAGGGGATACTCGGCCTGCGCGCCGGTCGGGGAACGGTGCGTCATCACGGCAGGCCGGTGCATTTCGCAACGGCGGAAGACAGCCTGAAGGCCGGAATCGTTTACCTGAGCGAGGACCGCAAGGGCAAGGGCCTGCTGCTCGCCAAGGATTTGCGTGTCAATCTCACGCTTGCCGCGCTCAAGAAATTCAGCCGGCTGTTTCAGATCGATACCCGCCGGGAAACGGCGGCGCTCGATGATGCGGTCCGGGATTTCGACATCCGCACCGGCCGCAAGGATTTGCTGGCGGGCCAGCTTTCCGGCGGCAACCAACAGAAGCTTCTGCTGGCCAAGATGATGCTGCTCGATCCATCCATCGTCATCATCGACGAACCGACGCGCGGTATCGATATCGGCACCAAGGAGCAAATTTACCGCTTCATCGCCAGGCTTGCGGATGAGGGGCGTTCGATCATCGTGGTTTCTTCGGAAATGCCGGAGCTGATCGGCATTTGCGACCGCATTCTGGTGATGCGGTCGGGCCGGATCGTCGGTGAGGTGACGGGTGAGCGCATGACCGAGAACGACATCGTGACACTGGCGACGGGTGTTCATACGCAGGAACCCGCCTGAGCGCCCGTGTCCCGGGAAACATGGCCTGACAAAAGAGACTGAGGGGAAATATGACTGAGGCCGCATTTGACAACGGCAAAACGCCGAAGACCTCGAAGGACTGGGACCTGCGCGCCGTCGCGCCGTTCGTGGCGCTGGCCCTGCTGCTGGTTCTCGGCGCCATCGCCAATCCCAATTTCATCGGCATCGACAATTTGTTGAACGTCACTACGCGCAGCGCCTTCATCGCCATCATCGCGCTCGGCGCAACTTACGTCATCACATCGGGCGGGCTTGATCTTTCCGTCGGGGCCATGGTCGCATTCGTCGCCAGCCTGATGATCCTGTTCATGAATAGCGGCGTCATCGCAAGTCCGCTTTTAATGCTGCTCACCGCCATGGCGCTGGCGCTCGCGATCGGTGCTGCCTGTGGGCTAATGAACGGTCTCATCACCACCATCGGCCGTATCGAGCCCTTTATCGCCACGCTCGGCACCATGGGCATCTATCGCGGCTTGACCACATGGTTGTCGCAGGGCGGGGCGATCACGCTGCGCAATCCGGAAATCCAGACGCTTTATCGTCCGGTCTATTTCGGCAATGTCTTCGGCGTGCCGGTGCCGGTCATCGTCATCTTCGTTACCGCTGCAATCGCCGCCTTCGTGCTCTATCGCACCCGTTACGGCCGGCATTTGACGGCCGTCGGCTCCAGTGAGGATGTAGCGCGTTATTCCGGTATTTCGGTCACCCGGGTGCGCACCATCGCCTATGTGGTGCAGGGGCTGTGTGTCGCCGTTGCGGTGCTGCTTTACGTGCCGCGCCTCGCTTCCACTTCGGCCACCACAGGCATGTTGTGGGAGTTGCAGGCCATCACCGCCGTCGTCGTCGGCGGCACGGCGCTGAGAGGCGGGGTAGGGCGCATCTGGGGGACGATCTGCGGAGCCTTCATTCTGGAGATCGTCGGCAACATCATGATCCTGTCGAACTTCGTCAGCGAATATCTGATCGGCGCCATTCAGGGGGCCATCATCATCATCGCCATGCTGGTGCAGCGCTCGCTCAGCCGCAGGTGACGTATCACGCCGCGCCAGTGGGGCAGGCGCGGTCGAAGGAGGAACGCCCCGGTCTTGGGAGGAAAGAGACTATGCGTAGAAAATTCATCGGCGTGGCCTTTGCCGCGCTGGCTGCGGTGCTGGCGGGTCCGGCTCACGCGCAGGACAAGAAGGTCACCATCGGCGTTTCCATTCCAGCGGCCGATCATGGCTGGACGGCGGGCGTCGTCTATCATGCCGAGCGTGTGGCGAAGCTGCTGATGCAGGAGCATCCGGGGCTCAACGTCATCGTCAAGACGTCGCCGGACGCCGCCAATCAGGCAAATGCGCTGCAGGATCTTGCCGTGCAGGGGCTCGATGCGCTTGTCGTGCTGCCATCCGATCCCGATCCGCTGGTCAACGCCATCAAGGAGATCAAGGACAAGGGCACCTTCGTCGCGCTGGTCGACCGCGCGCCGAGCGTCAACGACAATTCGATCCGCGATCTCTATGTTGCCGGCAACAACCCCGCACTTGGCCAGGTGGCCGGCGAATACATCAAGAAGACGACGCCTGACGCCGAAGTCGTGGTCATTCGCGGTCTGCCGATCCCGATCGACCAGCAGCGTCAGGATGGTTTCGACAAGGGTATCGCCGGTTCCAGCGTGAAGGTTCTCGACCGCCAGTACGGCAACTGGAACCGCGATGACGCCTTCCGCGTGATGCAGGACTATCTGACCAAATACAAGAAGATCGACGTGGTCTGGTGTCAGGATGACGACATGGCTATCGGCGTGCTGGAGGCCATCCAGCAGGCGAAACGCACCGATATCCAGTATATCGTTGCGGGCGCCGGCTCCAAGGACATGATCAAGAAGGTGATGGACGGCGACAAGCTGGTGCCTGTCGACGTACTCTATCCGCCGGCAATGGTGGCGACAGCCATGCAATTGACCGCTGGGCACTTCTACGATCAGGTGCCGGTCGCGGGTGAATATATCCTCGATGCGACGCTGATCACCAAGGACAATGCCGAGCAGTTCTACTTCCCGGATTCGCCATTCTGATCTGATTTTCCGCTAGTACCGACGCCCGCCGCAAGGCGGGCGTTTCATTTTGCGGACTACCCGTTCTTCCTGAACCAGGCCGAGAGATAGTCCACGAAGCTGCGCACCTTGGCGGGCAGGTAGCGGCGATGCGGATAGACCGCATAGATACCCCTGTCCTTGGAAATATAATCGTCGAACAGCGTCACCAGTTCGCCGGACTGGATATAGGGTCTGGCGATGAAATCCGGCACGAGCGCGATGCCGAGCCCGGCACGGGCGGCGCGTAGCGTCGCCTGCGGGCTGTTGACCTCGATCGGTCCGCTGATGGTGACGGAGTTCGAACCGCCATCCGGCTCCAGATACCGCACCGTATTGTGAAACCGTGTATTGGTGTCGATGATGAAGGGGACGCGGGAGAAATCCTGCGGGCCATGGAGTGGCCCGTGTTTCGCCACGAAATCTGCCGTCGCCACCGCATAGACCCGGAAATCGGAAAGCTTGCGGGCTATGAGGCCCGAATCCTCCAGCCGGGTTATCCGAACCGCGAGATCGAAACCCTCCTCGATCAGATCGACGAATCGGTCTTCCGCGACGATTTCGAGCGAGAGTTCTGGATTTTCCTTGGCGAAGTCGATCAGGCTCTGGCCGACATCGGCGTCGATGAAGGTGCGGGGAACGGAAATCCTGAGCTTACCCTTCAGATCGGCATTCTTCTCGCGCACCAGATCGGCAAGGTTATCGATCTCCTTCAAAATGTCGGAAGCCGTGCGGTAATAGGTGTGCCCGGCCTCCGTCAGCGAGAACTGCCGGGTGGTGCGATTGAGGAGCAGCGCGCCGAGATCGTCCTCCAGTTCCCGAACATATTTGGACAGGAGCGCCTTGGATCGCCCTGTCTTGCGCGCCGCGGCGGAAAAACCCTCCGCTTCGACGACATCGATAAAGGCGCGGATGCGGGTGAGCGTGTCCATGAAAATCCTCCGGTTCGTTCCATATAATTGAACGGCGAGGACGGACTGTTCAACCCTTAATTCATTGCCGAAAAAATCCGCTCTTTGGTGAAAAAATCCTCTTGATTATGACTGCGAATATTCTTATCTCCCGTGCTGCCCAAAGTCGCACGTGCCCATGTGTGTCCGCCGAGTCCTCGATGTGGTGAGGATTTAGGTAAGGTACCTGGAACTAACCCCTCCAGTCGCTATTCCGGCCAACCGGGAAATGCGAGGACATACGAAGCAACGACGGTGCGGGCCTTTCTGGTTCTCTGCCGGCTTTCCATCAGCCGGGGTACTAAAGAGGCACACCATCATTGCCTGAAGTGCGGTCGGGTCATTCCCTCCAATCAATGGCAGACAAAGCCGAATGATGCTCTGGCAGGGCGTCGTTCACATTCGCGCCTTGAGCGTGTGCTATCGATTCTGCGCCTCCACCGGCTGATTCGAATGCATATCTCGAGCGTCCTTTGTCCTTCGGATTTTTCCGAAGCCGGTTTAACAGGGAATACATCGATGACGACTGCACGCATTCTCGACTTCATCAAGACCCGACGTCCCGAAGGCCCTTGCCTCGTGGTTGATCTCGACGTCGTGCGCGACAATTTCAACGCTTTCCGGCACTCCCTGCCGAACAGCGCCATCTACTATGCCGTCAAGGCAAACCCGGCTCCGGAAATCCTGAAGCTGCTCGCTTCGCTCGGCTCCAACTTCGATTGCGCCTCCGTGGCTGAAATCCAGATGGCGCTCGATGCCGGTGCGACGGCCGACCGTATCTCCTTCGGCAACACCATCAAGAAGGAACGCGATGTTGCACGCGCCCATGCGCTCGGCATCGATCTCTTCGCCGTGGACAGCCATGAGGAAGTCGAGAAGGTCGCCCGCGCCGCTCCCGGCGCGCGCGTCTTCTGCCGCGTGCTGACGGATGGCGAAGGTGCGGAATGGCCGCTGTCGCGCAAGTTCGGCTGCGTGCCGCAGATGGCTGTCGACGTTCTGGTCTATGCACACCAGCTCGGCCTCGAATCCTATGGCGTATCCTTCCATGTCGGTTCGCAGATGATGAATCTCGACGCATGGGATGCGGCGCTGGCCGATGCCAAGCGCGTCTTCGCGTCGCTTGCCAAGCAGGGCATCCATCTGCAGATGGTCAATATGGGTGGCGGTTTCCCGACCAAGTATCTGCGCGACGTTCCGGCTGCCGAAGAATACGGCCAGGCGATCGACACGGCGCTGCGCAAGCACTTCGGCAACCAGATCCCGAAGACGATCATCGAGCCGGGCCGCGGCATGGTGGGCAATGCCGGCGTCATCAAGGCGGAAGTCGTTCTTGTCTCGAAGAAGTCCGACAATGACAACCACCGCTGGGTGTTCCTCGACATCGGCAAATTCGGCGGTCTCGCCGAGACGATGGACGAGGCGATCCGTTACCCGATCCGCACCGAGCGCGATCAGGACGAGATGGAGCCCTGCGTTCTGGCCGGCCCGACCTGCGACAGTGCCGATGTGCTGTATGAAAAGAACATGTACCCGCTGCCGGTCTCTCTGACTATCGGCGATGAAGTTCTGATCGAAGGCACGGGCGCCTATACGACCACCTATTCGGCGGTCGCCTTCAACGGCTTCGAACCGCTGAAGGCTTACGTCATCTAAGCATCGGGCCGAAAAGTGTAACGCGGTTTTCGGAAAACCCGATGTGCAGGTCAAAAAGTCCGAGCGCCGTCCGCTGAAAAGGGCGGCGTCTCGACCAAGCTTCCGTTCCGGCCCTGCCGATTGTGCTGTTGCGCAAATCCCTGCTTGCTGCACCTCTTCCAGCCGAGGAAAGCGTGTCGGCGGGCCGGAACGGCTCCACCAATTTTCATCAAGGGCCGCGTGTGGGCGGTAGTGTGACGGGAGGCCAAGGATGGCCGCTCTTTTGAATTCGGTACGGTCGTTTTTCACACCGCAGACATTTCATATCGATCAGGAAAATCCGGGCGATGTCGTCGCCCGTGAGAACCTGCTGGACCGTACCATGGGCGCAGGCCGCCGCCGCAAGTCTTCCGAAAAGCTGCGCGCCGGCCGCGTTCCGGCCGAAGGCTTGGCGCTCGTCGCCCGCGATGAGGACGGCCATGTCATCGGCACGGTGCGCCTGTGGAACGTCGAGGCCGGCATCTCGCGCGAAGGCCGCGCCGTCGAAGCGCTGCTGCTCGGCCCGCTGGCCGTCGATGCCGCCCATGAGGGGAAAGGCATCGGCTCGGCGCTGATGCGCGCTGCCATTGCCGAGGCAACCAAGCGAGGCCACGGCGCCGTTCTTCTGGTTGGCGATGCACCTTATTACGAGCGCTTCGGCTTTTTCCCCGACAAGGCCCAGCACCTCATCATGCCCGGCCCGTTCGAGCGCAGCCGTTTCCTGGCGCTGGAGCTGAAAGCCGGCTGGCTTGATGGCGTTGCCGGCCTGCTGGTGGCAAGCGGCCGCAGGCTCTCTGCCTGAGACAAGCCCGATACTGATATCAACCCCCGGCCTAAAACCGGGGGTTTGTTTTTACGCTGTGATCCGAGCGTGCGGCTTTTCCCGTCGATAGTTTTCAGTCGCCTCTTGCGCATAGAAATTTACGGGTATATACCCGAGACAAATGCCAAATGATCGTTGCCACTGCATTCTGTTGCGCAAAGCATCCCGCAAGGTTTCGTCTTATTATGACGAAGCCCTGGCGCCGCTTGGCGTCAATATCGGTCAGTTCAGCCTGTTGCGGAATATCAACCGCACCGCGCCTGTCTCGCTGACCGATCTGGCCGCGCGGGTGGAACTGGATCGTTCCACAGTCGGCCGCAACGCTAAGGTGCTGGCTCGCATGGGTCTGGTGGCCATCGGCCATGGTGAGGATCAGCGGGAAGCGATGCTGACCGTGACGAGGGAAGGGCATGCGATCCTGAAAGCGGGCGCGCCGCTCTGGGATGGCGTGCAGGATGAAATCGAGGCCCGGCTTGGGCCTGAGAAGACAGCACAATTACAGGAACTGCTCGCAGCTCTGTAATTTTTTGGAACATAAGCGGGTATCTGCCCGCAATACAGGGTATATACCCGTAAACTATCGACCGCGGCCGCTGGAAAGGGAAATTGAACATGCTCTCCACACGCCTCGCCAGCTGGATGGCCGGCAGAAATCTGCATTATGGCTGGCTTGTTGCTGCAACCACCTTCCTGACGATGTTGGCCACCGCCGGTGCGATGGGGTCCGCAGGGGTGATGATCCAGCCGCTGCATCAGGAATTCGGCTGGGATATCGCCGATATTTCCTCCGCAATGGCCGTCAGGCTGGTGCTTTTTGGTCTGCTCGGGCCTTTTGCCGCTGCCTTCATGAATCATTTCGGCGTCCGGCAGGTGGTGTCCACCGCGCTTGCCCTGATCATGGGCGGCATTGTCGCCTCTTTCTTCATGACTGAGGTATGGCAATTGCTGCTGCTCTGGGGCGTGGTGATCGGTGTCGGCACCGGTATGACCGCGCTGGTATTGGGCGCCACCGTGGCGACACGCTGGTTCTCCAAGCGTCGCGGCCTGGTGATCGGCCTCATGACGGCGAGCAACGCTACTGGCCAGCTGGTTTTCCTGCCGCTGCTGGCGGCGTTGACGGAAGCCTACGGTTGGCGAACCGCTTTGACCCTTTCCGTTGCGGTGATCGCAACCGCGATGGTCCTCGTGCTGCTTTTGATGCGTGACCATCCTGCCGATGTCGGCCTGCCGGCCTATGGCGAGACAGCGGTGGCAAAACCGGTCAAGCAGGATCACAATCTCCTCGCCACACTGGCATCGCCGCTGGTGACCTTGAAGAGCGTATCGGGCAACCCGGTGTTCTGGGTGCTTTTCGGCACTTTCTTTGTCTGCGGGCTTTCGACCAACGGCCTCATCCAGACCCACTGGATTTCGATCTGCGGCGATTTCGGCATGGCCGCGGTGACGGCGGCGGGTACGCTGGCGGTAATCGGTATTTTCGATTTCTTCGGCACCATCTTTGCCGGCTGGCTTTCCGACCGGTTCGATAATCGCTTCCTGCTTTTCTGGTTCTACGGTCTGCGTGGCCTGTCCCTGCTTTATCTCTCATTCTCGGGGTTCAGCTTCGTGGAGCTTTCGGTCTTCGCCGTCTTTTATGGGCTGGATTGGGTGGCGACCGTACCGCCGACGGTGAAACTTGCCGCCGAGAATTTCGGCCGTGAAAAGGCCGGTCTCGTTTTCGGCTGGGTGTTTGCCGGCCATCAGCTGGGAGCCGCCACCGCCGCCTTTGGCGCCGGGTTCTTCAAGAGCGATTTCGATACCTATATGCCCGCACTGCAGATTGCCGGTCTGATGTGCATGATCGCGGCCGTCTCGGTTCTGCTTCTGCGCAAGCCGGGCTCCGCAACCCTGACGCCCCAGGCCGCGTGATAGAGATGATGCACTGGAAGGAGGCCTGCAAATGCGGGCCTTTTTTTTATTTTTCCGGTATCTGTCGGGCGCGTTGTGCATCCGCTTTTCGATCGCTGGACGGCGCTTGTTGCGTAATTGTCACAATGTTTGCCGGTTGATCGTTCCGATCCATGATCGGCGTCCCGGTTTGATCCATCTCAATCGGCCTGCCTTCCCCTTCGTCATAGTGGTTCCGAAGCGGTTGCGGCGGGCGAAGATTCGCTAAAGCCCGCCGTCATCAGCCGGTTCCGGGGACTTGCCCGGCTGCGGTGCGCTATAGGAGAGATGGAATGACGAACAGAAACAAAAAAACCGCCTTGTTTGCCAGTGTCGCGGCTGGTGTTGCGGCCATGCTGGTATCCGCCAATGCCATGGCCGCCGACCTGGCCCAGGCAGCGCCGACCCCCACCGCCGAAGAGGCGATTGCGGCGGCAAGCCCGTGGATGCTGCGCGTGCGCGGCCTCGGCGTCATCACCCATGCCAGCGGCAGCGTCGATGGCGTGCCGGGCGCGGGCCTGTCCTATTCGGACACCGTGATCCCGGAACTCGACATCAGCTATTTCTTCACCGAAAACTTTGCGGCCGAACTCATCCTCGGCACCACCTATGCCAAGATCAACGGCGAGGGCGTGCTCGCCGGCACGCCTGTCGGCAAGACGTGGTTGCTGCCGCCGACACTGACGCTGCAATATCACTTCACCGATTTCGGTGCGTTCAAGCCTTACATCGGCGCGGGCGTGAACTATTCGCTGTTCTATAACCAGTCGGAAAAGCCCGGTTTCAGCAATCTCGATGTCAAGAACAAGCTAGGTGCTGCCGTGCAAGTCGGTTTCGACTATATGCTGGACGAACATTGGGGCGTGAACTTCGACGTGAAGAAAATCTTCCTCAAGACCGACTGGACCGCCGAACTGGGTGGCACGCCGATCAGCGGCAAGGCCAAGCTCGATCCCTGGCTGATCGGCGCGGGTATCACCTATCGCTTCTGATCACGGGATCGGCTGAGCGCTGCCTTTGACGGGCGACGCTTTCTGAGCTATAGGGACGGCCACGGGCGTAAGAGCCCCGGCCGTCCGCAGGCGTTTACGCCCTTGGTGAAGCTCTTTCTTCAATAACGGTCATCCCATGTTTTGCATGTCGTCGATGGCAACGCGGACCCCCTTCGGAATAGTCGGCATGCGCATGTTGGAGAACCGTTATGAACGTGTCCAAACCGCTTCCCGCGCTTGAGGGGCTGAAAGAACAGGCAAAACGCCTGCGCGCCGCCCTTGAGGATCAGGGGCAAGCAATCACCCATTCGAAAGCGCTGGAACTCATCGCCGCGCAATATGGCTTCCGCGACTGGAACACCCTCCACGCATCGGCCGGCAACCGCCCCGCCTTCAACCCCTATCTTCTGGGGTCAAGGGTGGAAGGTTTTTACCTCGGCCAACCCTTCGTGGCTTCCGTTCTAGGTGTGCAGGCGCTCGGCGGCGATCCCGAACGCTACCGGCTGACCCTGCATCTCGATGATCCCGTGGATGTGGTGACTTTCGAAAGCTTTTCCGCTTTCCGGCAGCGCGTTCATTGCAATGTCGATACGTCCGGTCGCACCGTGGAGAAAACCTCCAATGGCCGGCCGCAAGTGGAACTCGTCTGGTAAGGAACTGGCGGAGATTCTAGCGATAGTGCGAGCACCCGCCGACTGGCGGGTGTCCGTTTTCGTAGGCAAGTTTAGATTCTCTTCCCCGCCGCATCGAACAGGTGAAAATCCTTTGCCTGTGCGGCTATCTTCAGCGTTTCGCCGATGCGCAGTTGCGAGCGGCCGTGAACGCGGAAAACGATGGTGGTGCCGTCAGCGAAGGAGCCGTGCACGTAGCTTTCCGCGCCCACCAGCTCGACGGCGTCCACCTGCACGGTTCCGGTGAAGGCGGCATCTGCGGGGGCTTCATCGGCAAGAGTAATATCTTCGGGGCGGATGCCGAGCGTGGCGACGCCCTGCGGCAGTGCCGGGGTTCCCTGCACCGACCAGCCGGAAGAGCCGTTTGCCGATGTCGCGTCATGGTTCAGCAGGTTCATGGAAGGCGAGCCGATAAAGGTGGCGACGAAGGTGGTGGCCGGTTTTTCGTAAAGCTCGATCGGCGTGCCCATCTGCTCGATGCGGCCGGCATTCAGCACTACCAGCCGGTCGGCCAGCGTCATGGCCTCCATCTGGTCATGGGTGACATAAACGCTTGTCGTGGCGAGCGAGCGTTGCAGGCGGCGGATTTCCACGCGCATCTGCACACGCAGCTTGGCATCGAGGTTGGACAGCGGCTCGTCGAACAGGAAGGCCGCCGGCTTGCGCACGATGGCGCGGCCCATGGCCACACGCTGGCGCTGGCCGCCGGAAAGCTGGCGCGGTTTGCGCTCCAGGAACTGTTCGATCTCCAGCGCCTTTGCCGCCTCGGTAATTCGCCGTTCGATCTCCTCCTTCGGCGTATTGCGGTTCTTCAGGCCATAGGCAAGGTTTTGGCGCACCGTCATATGCGGATAAAGCGCATAGTTCTGGAACACCATGGCGATATCGCGGTCGGAGGGCTCGAGATCGTTGACGACCCGGTCGCCGATGACGATCTGGCCGCCGGAAATACCTTCCAGACCGGCGATCATGCGCAGTAGGGTAGATTTTCCACAGCCGGAGGGGCCGACCAGCACGATCATTTCGCCGTCGGCGATGTCCATCGACACGCCCTTGATGGCCTCGACATTGCCGCCATAAACCTTGCGGACGTCTTTCAGCGCAATTTTTGCCATTACTTCTCGGTCTCCACCAAACCTTTGACGAACCAGCGCTGCATCAGCACCACAACGATAATCGGGGGGATGATGGCGAGGATCGCCGTCACCATCACATAATTCCAGGGCGTCGAAGCGTCGGTAAAATCCACCATGCGCTTGAGGCCGATGATGATCGTGTTCATCTTGGCGTCGTTGGTCACGAGCAGCGGCCAGAGATATTGGGTCCAGCCATAGATGAACAGGATCACGAACAGAGCGGCGATATTGGTTCTCGACAGCGGCAGCAGGATATCCCGCATGAAGCGGAACGGCCCTGCATTGTCGATACGCGCCGCCTCGACCAGCTCGCCGGGAATGGTCAGGAAGAACTGCCGGAACAGGAAGGTTGCCGTCGCAGATGCCATCAGCGGCAGCGTAAGCCCCGCATAGGTGTCGATCAGCCCAAGATCGACGATGACCTTGTAGGTCGGCAGGATACGCACTTCCACCGGCAGCATGAGCGTGATGAAGATCATCCAGAAAAAGCCCATGCGGAAGGGAAAGCGGAAAAACACGATGGCGAAGGCCGACAGGAACGAAATGACGATCTTGCCGATGGCGATGGCGAGCGCCACGACGAAGCTGTTGAACAACAGCCGTTCGAGGCTCACACCGACCACTCTTTCGACACCGCCAACCATGGCCTCGGCGTAATTGGCGCCAAGATGGTCACCGGGCAGGAGAGACATGGGCGGGCGGATGATATCCGTCGACGTCATGGAGGAGGCGACGAAGGTGTAATAGATCGGGAAGGCCACGATGATGATGCCGAGTACCAGCATCAGATGGGCGACCACACGGGCGACCGGGCGATTTTCAATCATGGGAAATCCTCAGCCGTAATGCACGCGCTTCTCGACGAAGCGGAACTGGAAGGCGGTGAGCGCTATGACGATCACCATCAGGATCACGGATTGCGCGGCGGAAGAGCCGAGATTGAGGTTCACGAAGCCATCATTATAGACTTTGTAGACCAGTGTTTCCGTCGCCTTGGCAGGGCCGCCACCGGTGACGGCATGGATGATGCCAAAGGTATCGAAGAAGGCGTAGACCGTGTTGACGACCAGAAGGAAGAAGGTGGTTGGTGCTAGCAGCGGGAAAACGATGGTCCAGAAGCGCCGCGAACCGCGCGCGCCATCAATGGAGGCGGCTTCCAGCAGTGATTTAGGAATTGCCTGCAAGCCTGCGACAAAAAACAGGAAATTGTAACTGATCTGCTTCCAGGCGGCAGCCGCGACGACGAGCAGCATGGCCTGGTCGCCGTTGAGCAGCGGGTCCCACATGATGCCGTTACGGCGCAGGATATAGGAGAAGGTGCCCATGGCCGGGTTGAACATGAAGAGCCACAACATGCCGGCAACCGCAGGGGCGACGGCATAGGGCATGATCATCATGGTGCGGTAAAAGCCCTTGCCGCGCACAACGCGGTCGGCAGCCGTCGCCAGAAGCAGCGCCAGCCCCATGGAGACGAGCGCGGTCAGGATGCTGAAGATGATCGTGACCTGCAGCGAGTTCAGATAGCTTTCGTCTGAAAGCACAGCGGAAAAATTCGCCAGACCGACGAAATTGCTGTTCAGCCCGAAGGCATCCTCGCGCATGGTCGATTGGTAAAGCGCCTGGCTTGCCGGCCAGAAGAAAAAAATCACCGTGAGGATGATCTGCGGCGCGACCAGCAGATAGGGCAGGATTTTGTTGGGGAATACGACGCTTTGCACGGCGATCTCCTGATGAGATGGGAATGCCGCCCGCACCCTGTCGAGGATGCGGGCGGGGCAGGGGATCGTTTAGTTGCCGGCGGCCTGCTTGATGGCGGCGTCACCGCGCTCCACGATCTTGTCGAGGGCGGCTTTCGCGTCCTGCTTGCCGGCCAGCATCGCCTCGAACTCTTCATTCATGATATCGCGCACCTGTGGCAGGTTCACGAGACGCACGCCCTTGGAGTTTTCTGTCGGCGGCTTACCCATCATCTGCAGCAGCGGCGTTTCACGGGCGGGGTTCTTGTCATAAAATCCGGATTTCTTGGTTTCCTCATAGGCCGCGATCGTCACCGGCATGTAACCGGAGACCTGATGCAGGCGCGCCTGAATCTTGGTCTGGGAGAGGAAGTGGAAGAACTCGGCCACGCCCTTATATTCGGCGTCGCTTTTGCCGCCGAAGACCCAGAGGCTGGCGCCGCCGGGAATGGTGTTCTGCGGACCATGGCCCTCATAATAAGGAAGCTGGCCGATGCCGTAATTCATGCCGGTCTTGACGATATCGCCAAGGCCGCCGGAGGATTCGGTCAGGATGCCGCATTCGCCGGACATGAACAGCTGTTTGGCTTCTGAAGTGCGGCCGCCATAACGGAAAGTGCCGTCCTTCGCGAGGTCTGCAATCGCCTGGAAATGCTCGACGAAGAGCGGCGCGTTGACCGCAAGTTTCACATCCGTGCCACCAAGACCGTTTTCATTGCTGCCATAGGAGACGTTGTTCCAGGCGGCGAAGTTCTCGGTCTGGATCCAGGTGAGCCAGGTGGAGGTGAAACCGCATTGGGCGGCGCCGCTGGTCTTGATCTTCTTGGCGGCTTCGAAAACTTCCGGCCACGTCTTCGGCGGGTTGTCGGCGTCGAGGCCGGCTTTCTGGAAGATATCCTTGTTGTAATAGAGGATCGGCGAGGACGAATTGTAGGGGAAGGACAGCATGGTGCCGTCGGGCTTGGAATAATAGGCCACGATGCCGGCCAGATATTCATCCTTGTTGAAGGTGTATCCCCCTTCCTTCAGGACGTCCGCCACGGGCTTGATGGCGCCGGCGGCCCCCATCATCACGCCCGAACCGGCATCGAAGACCTGAATGATTGCCGGCGGCTGCTTGGCGCGGAACGCTGCAATCCCGGCATTCAGCGTTTCCGGGTAAGTACCCTTGAAGACCGGTGTGATCTTGTATTCTTTCTGGCTGTCGTTGAATTCTTTCGCAAGCGTATCCACGACCTCGTTATTCGCGCCGGTCATGGCGTGCCACCACTGAATCTCCGTCGCGGCGAAAGCATTCGATGTGACAAAAAACGAAAGCGCGGATGCCGCAGCAAGGCGGTAGCTGAGTTTTTTCAAGGCGATTCCTCCCGTTATGAAAACAGTAAAAGATACAGCCCCTTATTGCAGTCGTTCCTCCATGATCCGGCTGCGGGCGATCTTTTCTGCATTAGCGATCTGATTAAAAGCGAACTCTAATGAAAATGCAAGAGAACGTGGAACGATTAAAACGAAAGTGAAGGAAACGGTTTTATTATTCCATTTTCTTCGTTCCGTGGTTTTTTCATGCGCCTGCCCGTTGGCGACGCGCTGGCGCTGGTTTAGCGCGCGCCAGACATCAAATAATCGCAATTGATATGTTATTACATTACGTACTATGGTGCGGCGAATTTTTGGATGGTGAAGGTGCGGATGTGTTCGGAATGAAGCGGAAGAATGCGGTCGGTCCCAGGGGCGATTCGGCCGTCGCGCCACCTGCCCGCACAGTGCCGGTTACCCTGCTGACGGGTTTTCTGGGCGCAGGCAAGACGACGTTGCTGAATGCGCTTCTGACTGAGCCGGCCATGCGCGACGCCGCGGTCATCGTCAATGAATTCGGCGCAGTTCCCATTGATCACGGTCTGGTGCGGACGGGGTCTGAGCGATATTTCAGAACGACAACGGGCTGCATCTGCTGCACCGCCACCAGCGATATTCGCACTTCGCTTTACGAGCTGCACCAGGCCTTTCTGGAAGGGGTGATGCCGGAAGTATCGCGGGTCGTCATCGAAACCACCGGCCTTGCCGATCCCGCACCTATCATCAACAGCCTGATCGCTGGCGGAACGCCGGCGCTTGGCCTGCGCGATCACATCGTGGCGCGGCATTTTCATCTTTCCGGCGTGGTCACGGCTTTCGACGTTGTCTCCGGCCCGGCGATGCTCGACAGCTTTATCGAAGGCTGGAAACAGCTTGCCTTTGCCGATCATATCGTCCTGACGAAAACCGATCTTGTCGATGCTGCAGCCGTGGACCGCGAAAGCCTCGCCGATCTCAATCCTGCGGCCTCGTTTCATGACCGCAATGCGGTCGATTTCGATCTGATGTCGTTGTTTGCAGCCTCGGATTATTCGCTGCGCGGCAAGCCGGAGGATGCGCCGGGATGGCTTGCGGCCGACAGGCTGAGCCTTCATGCCGCCCACCAGCACGATATCAACCGCCATGGCGTCGGGGTCGAGGCTTTCGATCTTACCTTTGACGGCGCTTTTGATCCGCAAGCGATTGTCACTTTTCTGGAGCTCGTCACCAGCAATGTGCATTCCGGCCTGCTGCGACTCAAGGGAATTTTCGGCGCGACGGATGATCCGGAGCGGCCGGTTATCGCCCATGCGGTACAGCATCGGCTTTATCCATTGACCCGCCTGGAGCGCTGGCCGGATGGCAATCGTGGCACGCGCATCGTGCTGATCGGCATGGAGATGCCGCAGCAGCCGATCCGCGCTCTCTTCGAGACATTGGCCGCGCAGGCGGGGCGAAAGGGCAGGGCATGAACAATCCGCTTGCGCGCAGCGGCTCCGCAATCGTCTCGCAGGCCCGTCTTGTGAAGCAATGGTCCCGCGATTTGCTGCATCTCCACCCCGAAGACATTATTACAGTCACCGAGCTTTCCTGCGCCCTGCCGGATTGCCCGCCGCGCGAAACGGTGATCGTCATTCTGTCGGCTTCCGGCACAAGCCGGCAACTATCCATCCACAAGGCGCTTCTCGCCGTGGATCATGACGATATCGTGCGCGCCATCGCCGCGAATTCGGCTTGAGAACCCGTTTTCAGGCTCAAGATGCGCTTGACCGCCGCCGCCCTCATCCGCCACTTCAGGGGCAGCGACGGGATTCGTCGAGGATGAAGGGCGGGCAATGGCCGATCTGGCGGTATATGCGGGTTTGTTCCTGACGGCGTTCATAGCAGCGACCATTCTACCCATGCAGTCGGAGGCCGCATTGGCCGGCCTCATCCTTCTGAAATCACAGCCCGTCTGGCTGCTGGTCGTCGTGGCCAGCGCCGGCAATGTCGCCGGCTCCTTTGCGAACTGGCTGCTCGGCCGCGGCATCGAGCGCTTTCGGCATGAACGCTGGTTTCCGGTCGGTGACGCGGCGCTGGAGCGCGCCCAGAACTGGTATCGGCACTATGGGAAATGGTCCCTGCTGCTCAGCTGGGCGCCGCTGATCGGCGATCCGCTGACGGTTGCCGCCGGGATCATGAAGGAACCGCTGCCAGTGTTTCTGCTGCTGGTCACCGTCGCCAAGGTTGGGCGTTATCTCGTTCTGGCGCTGGTGACGCTGAATTTTCTGTAGTGTTTCGCAAGAAACGGGGCGGCCTGTTTCTTCTCCCCGGCGGGGAGAAGACGACAGGCGCATACGCCCGGCTAAAATAAGGGCGAGGAACGATCAAGCCGCCTGCCGGTCCCAGCTTGCGAAAGGATCGGGCAGGTGCCGCCATGCATCCGGTGTGAATGCCTCGGTATCGATCAGGCAGGCATCGAGCTGCGCGCGGATGCGTGCCTCGTTCATCGGATCGGAGCCGATGAAGACGATTTCCTGCCGGCGGTCACCGAAGACCGGATCGAGATAGGGCTTCATCATATCGAGGAACTGCTTCTCGCGCGGCCATTGCTCTTTCGGCACGGCGGACCACCACAGGCCCATCTTGCCGGTACGCACCAACGCGCCGGCCTGGCTGATCTCGCCGACATAACGCGGACGCGTCGCAAGCCAGAAGAAGCCCTTGGCGCGCACCACGCCTGGCCAGGCGCGGTCGATGAAGCGTTGGAACAGCACAGGGTCGAAGGGTTTTTTGGCGCGGTAAACAAAGGAGCGGATGCCATATTCCTCGGTTTCGGGAATGTGGTCCTTGAAGCCGTGCAATTCCTTGAACCATAGGGGGTGTTCTTCCGCCCTGGCGAAATCGAAACGGCCGGTGCCCAGAACCTCCTTCAACGCCACCTTGCCGAAATCGGCCTCGATGAGTTTTGCATCCGGGTTCAGCCCGACGATGATCTTGCGGGCGGCGTCCCGCTCCTCCGGCGTCGCGGTGCCGATCTTGTTGAGGACGACGACATCGGCAAATTCGATCTGCTCCACCAGGAGATCGACAATGGTGCGGTTGTCGCCATCGCCTGCCGTTTCGCCCCGGTCGGCCAGAAAATCGGACGAACCGTAATCGTTGAGAAGATTGGCGGCATCCACCACCGTCACCATGGTGTCGAGACGCGCAACATCGGAAAGGCTGCGGCCGTTTTCGTCGCGAAAATCGAAGGTCGCAGCGACCGGAAGCGGCTCGGCGATGCCGGTGGATTCGATCAGCAGGTAATCGAAACGACCCTGTTCGGCCAGCGCCCGCACCTCCTTCAGGAGGTCGTCGCGCAGCGTGCAACAGATGCAGCCATTGGTCATTTCCACCAATTGCTCCTCCGTGCGGGAGAGATTGGCGCCGCCATCGCGCACCAGCGCGGCGTCGATATTGATCTCGCTCATGTCATTGACGATCAACGCCACACGCAGACCATCACGATTTGCGAGAATATGGTTGAGGAGCGTCGTCTTGCCAGCGCCCAGAAAGCCGGAAAGCACGGTGACGGGAAGTTTGTGCGACATAAGGACCTCGTTCTTTGGTAACGCTCGCGTGCACCTCATGGCGACCACGCGGACGATCTGAAAACGACGGGTTCGGTGCTACCCGTCTCTGTGATGTAATGTAATAACATTACAAATCGTCCGCCTGTCAACGGGCGACAGAAAAAAAGTGTCCCGCTATGCGGGGGCTGTGACTTATGCGAAGCGCAACGCATCTTTCCGATAGTTAATGTTATTTCATTACGTATTCGTTTGACGAATGTAATAACATTACATATCAAGGGCCATCGAATGACATCCTGCCTTGGAGGGATCGATGAGCGATCCGTGCCTCACCTTCAAAAACCTGACGCTTGGATATGCCGGCCGCGCGGCCGTGCATCATCTGAATGGCGATATCGCCAAAGGCTCGCTCACTGCGGTGGTCGGCGCCAATGGCTCTGGAAAATCGACGCTGATGAAAGGCATTGCCGGCATTTTGAAACCGCTCGGCGGGGAATGCCGGTTAAGCCCAAATCTGTCCGTCGCTTATCTGCCGCAGCAATCGGAACTCGACCGCTCCTTTCCGGCGCAGGTGCGGGATCTGGTGGCGCTTGGTCTCTGGCCGCAACGCGGCCTGCTTGGCCGCCACCGTCCCGAAGACCGGGCGGCGATGGGCCGCGTGATGGAGGCGGTCGGGCTTTCCGGTTTTGAAAATCGGAATATAGATTCGCTGTCGGGCGGCCAGATGCAGCGCGCCCTGTTTGCCCGCGCGATGTTGCAGGATGCGCAGCTGATCCTGCTCGACGAACCCTTCAACGCCGTCGATGAGAAGACTGTTGCCGACCTTATGGTCCTGATCAAGTCATGGGTGGCTGAGGGGCGCACGGTGCTGGCGGTCCTTCATGACTTCCAGCTCGTGCGGCAGCATTTTCCAGAGACCCTGTTCCTCGCCCGAAAGCTCGTCGGGCTGGGTCCTACGGCCGAGGTGTTGAAGTCCGAGAACATCCGGCAGGCGCGGCATTTTCACGAGGCGTGGGAAGAAAATGCGCCCTGGTGCGATCCGGCCGAAGCACCTTCGCTGCAGATCGTCGGGGCAAGTCCGCACGCTGCCGCCGCCCATTCCCATTCCCATGACCACTCACGCGCGAATTCGAATGCCCATGGCTGATATCTTCATCCAACCCTTCGTCCAATATGTCTTCATGCAGCGGGCGCTCGCCGGTGCGCTGATCCTTGCCATCAGCTGCGGCCCGGTCGGGGTGTTTCTGATGCTGCGCCGCATGAGCCTGACGGGCGACGCCATGTCTCATGCCATCCTGCCGGGGGCGGCAGTCGGGTTTCTGTTCTACGGGCTGGAAATCCTGCCCATGACCATCGGCGGGCTGGCTGTCGGCCTTCTGGTCGCGCTCGGCGCCGGCGCGGTGTCACGCTTCACCATCCAGAAGGAAGACGCTTCCCTTGCCGCCCTTTATCTCATCTCGCTTGCGCTCGGCGTGCTGCTCGTCTCATGGCGCGGTTCCAGCGTCGATCTCATGCATGTGCTGTTCGGCACGGTGCTGGCGCTGAACAACGAGGCGCTCGGCCTGATCGGCAGCATCTGCATCGTAACGTTGGTGGTGATGATCACCTTCTGGCGGGCGCTGCTGGCGGAATGCCTCGATCCCCTGTTTCTGCGCTCGGTCAGCAACTGGGGCAGCCCGGTGCATTTCCTCTTCCTTGCCATCGTTGTGCTCAATCTCGTCGGCGGCTTTCAGGCGCTGGGAACGCTGCTCTCGGTCGGGCTGATGATGCTGCCCGCCGCCGCCAGCCGCTTCTGGTCCAACCGTGTCGCACCAATGTGCTTCATTTCCATCGGCATCGGCATGGTGTCCTGCTTTGCGGGCCTGCTCCTTTCCTATCACGCATCGCTGCCATCAGGCCCGGCGATCATCCTGTCCGCGGGCGTCATTTACGCCCTCTCCATCCTCGTCGGCACGCGCGGCGTGCTCAGCGATCTTCTCGGTTCCGGCCGTCACAGGACGGCCTGAAAACAGCGTTCGAAAAAGGAGAACCTTCATGTTCAAAACCCTCCGTCTCGCCACTGGCGTCAGCCTTCTTTCCCTCTCCCCGGTCCTGATGGCGCAGGCGTCCGCCGCCGAACTCAAGGTCGTGGCGAGCTTCTCGATCATCGCCGATTTTGCTAAAAACGTCGGCGGTGACCGCGTGGAGATCACCACGTTGGTGGGGCCGGATGGTGACGCCCACGTTTATGAACCCCGCCCGGCCGATGCCGTCGCCGTCAGCAAGGCGGATGTGGTGCTGGTCAACGGTCTGGAATTCGAAGGCTTCCTGAAGCGGCTGATCGACACCAGCGGCACCAAGGCGCCGGTGGTGGAACTGACCAAGGGTGTGGAGCCGCTCAAGCTTTCTGAAGAGCCGGCTGGTCACGCCCATCCGGAAGCCGAGGAAGAGGATGGCCACGACCATAAGGCCGAAGAAGCCGGCCACAGCCATGAGACCGCCGAGGCCCATGATCACGACCACGGCCATGAGGGGCATCACCATCACGGCGAATACGATCCACATGCCTGGCAATCGATCAAGAACGCGGAAATCTACGTGAAGAACATTGCCGGCGCATTTTGCGAAGTCGACAAGGCCGGTTGCGCCACCTACACCGCCAATTCGGACGCCTATATCGCCAAGCTTGCCGCGCTGAACGAGAAGGTGAAGACCGAGATCGCCGCCATCCCGCCGGAAAAACGCGTCATCATTACTTCGCATGACGCCTTCGGTTATTTCGAGCATGCCTATGGTCTGAATTTCCTTGCGCCCGAAGGCGTATCAACGGAATCAGAAGCCTCGGCCGCCGATGTCGCCAAGCTCGTTGACCAGGTAAAACATGACAAGGCCTCGGCGATCTTCGTCGAAAACATTACCGACAAGCGGCTGATCGACCAGATCGCCAGCGAAACCGGTCTCAAGGTTGGTGGCACGCTATACTCCGACGCGCTTTCGACTGCCGATGGCCCGGCTTCGACCTATATCGACATGATCAATCACAATATGCAGACGATCACGGCGGCGGTTCTCGGCCAGTAAGTTCAGCTCTTTCGTTGTGGAGTCGGGGAGGGCGGCTTGCGCCGCCCTTTCTGCTTTTCTGCCCGCGCTTTTTGGCTGCCTGCGAGGGGGAAACGCTATTGGCACCGAAGAAACCTTCTCAAATGGCGTGTTGCTTTAGTGGTTTCCGATTGGGTACTACACAACCTGTCATGTCCGATGCGCTTCACATTTTCACCGACGGCTCCTTCGATGATGCCTCCCGTTCCGGAGGATGGGCGTTCGTCGTTTATGAAACAGCCGACCAAATCCATTCGGCCTCGGGCAAGGCGGCCGGCACATCCAACAATACGTTCGAGGTCCTCGCCGTCCTGAATGCCATGTTGTGGATCGCCGCTGAGGCGCCAACGCGGGCAGTCACGCTCTGGACGGATGCGGTTCATGTCATTGAGGGCTGTCGGCGGTATAGAGCGATCTGGCGCAACAATGGCTGGACGCGCATCACGCCCAACCAGCGTAGCCGCCGAAGACCGATCCCTGACAGGGAAATCTGGCAGCAGCTCGACACGTTGCTTGAGCAGCATCCCCATGTGGCCGTAGAATGGTGCAAGGGGCATTCCGGCACTGTCGGCAATGAGCATGCCGACGCATTGGCGCGTCAGGTGGCTCGCGTGAAGACGGCTTAACCGGCGGCTCTCAGTCGTCGTGATGCGGCACAATCGATTCCCTTCAAGCCCGCACTCTGACTTTTCGATATCGAGGGATCGCGCAGTTACTTTTTTGCTGCACCAATAACCCAAGAGACACTTTGGGCATTTCATTATTTCTATTTTTTCAGCAGCATACGAGATTTTGCTGAGAGGAGCGTACAGCGTCCCTTGCCCGTTGACATTCCTTTTACCTTTTGAAATGGTAAGATGTCAGACCAATTTAGGGGATACGTTTTGGACAGGTCCAGCCGGGAACTCATGCAGCCGATTCCGCCGAGCGACCGTGTGCGCCAGGTCGAGGCTGCGCTTTCCGAGTATGTGGAGCGGGCTGGACTGAAGGCGGGAGATCGGCTGCCGGCGGAGCGGGAACTTATGGCGGCGCTGGGCGTGGGGCGGTCCACCATCCGCGAAGTCATCCGCAAGTTTCAGGCGCTCGGTGTGATCGACAGCCGAAAGGGCAGCGGGAACTACCTCCTGAAACCGATTTCCGCCGCCACCGTGCATATGCCGATCTCCATCGATGCCGAAAGCCTGCGCGACGCGCTGCTGATGACGCTGGAAGTACGACGCGGCATCGAAGTGGAGGCCTCCATGGCCGCCGCTCGTCGCCGCACGGCAGACGATATCGCCACCATGGAAGCGCGGCTCGATGAGATGGAGCGGGTGCATCTGGCCGAAGGCACCTCCGGTAAAGCCGACCTTGCCTTCCATCTGTCGATCTACGACGCCACCCACAATACGCTGTTCAAGCAGCTTCTGGAGCAGATGCGCGAAGGTTTCGAACGTTTCTGGTCGAAACCGTTCGACCGCCCGGATTTCGCCGGTCGCTCCTTTCCCTTTCACCGCACCCTGTTCAACGCGATCGCTGCGGGCGATGCGGAGACCGCCCGTGAAGAAACACTGAAAATCCTCGCCGTCGTCGAGGAGGATATCAAGGACATGTCGAAATGAACCATGGCAACGATCTGTTCGATCCCGCCTCTTTGATCGTCGCCCATGACGAAGCCCACGCCTTCGACGCCGTGGTGCCGCCCATCGTGCAGACCTCGCTTTTCACCTTTTCCAGCTATGACGAGATGGTCTCCACCTATCGCGGCGAAAAGGTGCGGCCGGTCTATACGCGCGGGCTCAATCCCACCGTGCGGCTGTTCGAGGAAATGCTGGCGAAGCTCGAAAGGGCGGAAGATGCGCTCGGTTTTGCGAGCGGCATGTCTGCCATTTCCTCCACCGTGCTTTCCTTTGTTTCGCCCGGCGACCGCATCGTCGCGGTGCGCCATGTCTATCCCGATGCCTTCCGCCTGTTCGGCACCTTCATGCAGCGCATGAATATCGAGGTGACCTACGTTGACGGTCGCGATGAGGCGGCGGTTGAAAAGGCGATGCCAGGCGCCAAGCTGTTCTACATGGAAAGCCCGACAAGCTGGGTGATGGAAGCCCATGATGTCGGTGCGCTCGCTGCCATAGGCAAGCGTCATGGCGCGGTCACCATCATTGACAATTCCTGGGCAAGCCCCATTTTCCAGCAGCCGATTTCGCTTGGCGTCGATTTGGTCGTGCATTCGGCCTCGAAATATCTCGGCGGCCATAGCGATGTGGTGTCCGGCGTGGTTGCCGGTTCGAAGGCGATGATCGACCGCATCCGGGCGGAAACCTATCCCTATCTCGGCGGCAAGATGTCTCCCTTCGATGCATGGTTGCTCATTCGCGGACTTCGCACCCTGCCGCTGCGCATGAAGGCGCATCAGGCCTCGGCTTTGGATATCGCTAGCCGCCTGCAGGCGCTGGATGTGGTGGAGAAGGTCTGCCATCCCGGGCTGGCGAACCGCCTGCCGCCGGGTCTCAACGGCACGTCGGGCCTGTTTTCCTTCATTTTCAAGGAAGGGGTGGATGTGCGCGCTTTTGCCGACCGCCTACAGCTTTTCAAACTGGGCGTTTCCTGGGGCGGGCATGAAAGCCTGATCGTTCCCGGAGAAGTGGTGCTCGAACAGAAGGCGCAGCCGAACTCCGCCCACACCTTCGGCATCAGCGCGCGTTCCGTGCGCCTGCATGTCGGACTGGAGGGCACGGAAGCGCTCTGGAACGATCTCGAACCCGCGATCAAGGCGGCGTCTGCCGCCTGACGTGTTTTTAAACTGACCACAAAAAGGGGAGAACGACATGAAAAAACTGGTAGCAGCAGCAATCTTCACCGCCCTGATGACCGGAACGGCGCTGGCGGACACGACCTTGAAACTGGTGGAAGTCATCACCAGCCCGGAACGCACCGAAACGCTGAAGGGCATCGTCTCGAAATTCGAAGCGGCCAATCCCGGCACCAAGGTAGAGATCATCTCGCTGCCGTGGAGCGAGGCCTTCCAGAAATTCGCCACCATGGTTTCCGCGGGCGATATTCCCGATGTGATGGAAATGCCTGATACCTGGCTGTCGCTTTATGCCAATAACGGCATGCTGGAGAGCCTTGAACCCTATCTCGCCAAGTGGGAACACACGGCGGGCTTGAGCGAGCGCACGCTCGAACTCGGCCGCGATGTGAAGAACACCGCCTATATGCTGCCTTACGGTTTCTATCTCCGCGCCATGTTCTACAACAAGAAACTGCTGGAACAGGCCGGCGTGAAGGAGCCGCCGAAGACGCTCGACGAATTCGCCGACGCCTCGAAGAAAGTGGCGGCCCTTCCCGGTAAATATGGCTATTGCCTGCGCGGCGGCCCTGGCGGCCTCAACGGCTGGGTCATGTTCGGCGCGTCCATGGCTGGCTCGAACGAGTTTTTCACCAAGGACGGCACTTCCACATTCGATAGCCCCGGCTGGGTGAAGGGCCTGACCTATGTGATCGATCTTTACAAGAACGGCCTGGCGCCAAAGGACAGCGTCAACTGGGGCTTTAACGAGATCGTCGCAGGTTTTTATTCCGGCACCTGCGCCTTCCTCGATCAGGATCCGGATGCGCTGATCGCCATTGCCCAGCGCATGAAGCCGGAAGATTTCGGCGTCATGACCATGCCGAAGGGACCCGACGGCAAGACCTTCCCGACGATTGGTTTCGCCGGCTGGTCGATGATGGCGAAGTCTGAAAACAAGGACCTTTCCTGGAAGCTGATCGAGACGCTTGAGGGACCGGAAGGCAATATCGAGTGGAACAAGAAGACGGGCGCGCTGCCGGTGCACAAGTCGGCGGAGAAGGACCCCTTCTATGCCAGCGAGCAGTTCAAGGGCTGGTTCGATGAACTGGCGGACAAGAACGCCGTGCCGACGACGATGCCGACCTATCTTGAGGAATTCGCCTTCTTCAAGGACTCGCTCGTGATCAAGACCTCTCAGGAAGCGCTGCTCGGCGACATCACGCCGGAAGACCTCGCCAAGCAATGGGCGGATTACATGACGAAGGCGCAGCAGAAGTTCCTCGCCTCGAAGTAACGACACGCACCAGCCGTGCGGGCGCAAATGCCCGTGCGGCGGGTCTTGCCGGCCTTCGCTGCGACAGGCTTTTTCTTGCAATTTTTCGGATCGGTGAGCCGAGAGGCTGGAAAACCCGTCCGTTCCGTCGTCCGATCAGGGAGCGATACAATGTCCTATGCCCATGGCGCCGGGCCGGTGGCTGCGCGCAAACCGGCTGGCAAGCCCGCAATGCGGCGGTTTGCTGATTGGGCCGAACCATGGCTCTACAGCGCGCCCGTTCTGGTGCTCATCGTCGCCGTCATGCTGGTGCCGCTGGTGCTCGGCCTCTCCTATGCGTTTCGCGACGTGCAGCTGCTCAACCCGTTCTCCGGCGGTTTCGTTGGCCTGAAACATCTGGAGGCTCTGTCGCAGGACGCGGCCTTTTACCGGGCGCTGAAAAACACGCTCTGGTGGACAGGCGCTTCGGTTTTCCTGCAATTCTTCTTCGGCCTCATTCTGGCACTGCTGCTGGATAAGCCTTTCGCAGGCAGGGGGCTCGCTCAGGCGCTGGTGTTTCTGCCATGGGCCGTGCCGACCTTTCTCGCCGGTCTCAACTGGGCATGGCTGTTCAACCCGGTCATCGGGCCGCTGCCGCACTGGATGGTGTCGCTCGGGCTTTTATCCGCACCCAACAATATTCTCGCCGATCCGCATCTGGCCATGTGGGGGCCGATCATTGCCAATGTCTGGTGGGGCATTCCCTTCTTCGCCATCACTTTGCTTGCCGCATTGCAGGCGATTCCGCGCGATCTCTACGAGGCTGCGGAAATCGACGGGGCGAATCCGCTTCAGCGTTTCACCTCGATCACCCTGCCGTTTCTCGCCCCCACCATCGCCATCACCATCCTGCTGCGCACCGTCTGGATTGCCAATTTCGCCGATCTCATCATCGTCATGACCAATGGCGGACCGGCCGACCGCACGCAGATCGTCGCCAGCTACATCTTCACCCAGGCCTTTAGGCGTCTGGATTTCGGTTATGCCTCGGCCATTGCGCTGGTGCTGCTGGTGTTGCTGCTTGCCTATTCCATGCTGATCGTGCTGCTGCGCCAGCGCCTGATCGAGAAGGATTGACCGATGACATCAAGGATATTTTTCACCCTTGCCCATCGTCTGGCGATCCTCGCCTATATCGCTTTTGCGCTGTTCCCGCTGTTCTGGCTACTCAAGGTCTCCGTCACGCCGAATGACCTGCTCTACAGCGAAGGTGTGCGAATGTGGCCGTCGCGGGCGACATGGGACCATTATCGTTTCGTCATAGAAAACAGCGCCTTCCCGACGTTTTTTAAGAACAGCGTCATCGTCGCTGGTTCCACGGCGCTTGCCGTAACGGTACTCTCCTCGCTCTCGGGTTACGCGTTGTCACGCTTCCGTTTCAAGGGCAAATACTGGATCGTCGCCCTGATGCTGATCACCCAGATGTTCCCGCTGGTGATGCTGGTCGCGCCGATCTTCAAGATGCTGTCGCCGCTCGGCCTCACCAACAGCCTGACGGGCCTCGTCATCGTCTACACCGCCTTCAACGTGCCTTTCGCCACCTTCCTCATGCAGTCTTTTTTCGACGGCATTCCGAAGGATCTGGAAGAAGCCGCAATGATCGACGGGGCGAGCCGGTTTACGGCCTTTCGCCAGATCATTCTGCCGCTGACGCTGCCGGGCATTGCCGCAACGCTCGGCTTCGTCTTCACCGCCGCATGGAGCGAGCTGCTGTTTGCGCTGATGCTGATTTCCGGCAACCAGAGCGCCACTTTCCCGGTCGGCCTTCTGACCTTCGTGTCTAAATTCTCCGTCGATTTCGGGCAGATGATGGCGGCGGGCGTTCTGGCGCTCATTCCGGCCTGCCTCTTCTTCCTGCTTATTCAACGTTATCTCGTGCAGGGCCTGACGGCCGGCGCGGTGAAAGGATAATCCCATGGCTTCCATCGAGCTGAAGAATGTCGGCAAGACCTATGGCGATCTCGCCGTGCTGCATGGCGTCGATCTTGATATTGGTGATGGCGAGTTCATCGTTCTCGTCGGCCCATCCGGCTGCGGAAAATCGACGTTGCTGCGCATGATCGCGGGACTTGAGGAGATAACGTCCGGCGACCTGTTCATCGACAGTGAGCGCGTCAATGATCGCCGGCCGAAGGACCGGGATATCGCCATGGTGTTTCAATCCTACGCGCTCTATCCGCATATGAGCGTTGCCGACAATATGAGCTATAGCCTTCGCCTGCGTCGCAGCCCGAAAGAAACCATCGCGGCGGCGGTGGCCGGTGCTTCCGCGAAACTCGGCCTCGATCCCTATCTCGCCCGCCGCCCGAAGGCGCTCTCCGGCGGCCAACGCCAGCGTGTCGCCATGGGCCGCGCCATCGTGCGCCAGCCCAAGGCCTTTCTGTTCGATGAACCGCTGTCCAACCTGGATGCGCGGCTGCGCGAGCAGATGCGCGCCGAAATCAAACGCATGCATGCCGATCTCGGTGCCACCTCGGTTTACGTCACCCATGACCAGATCGAGGCCATGACGCTCGCATCGCGTATCGTCGCCATGAATGCCGGCCATGTGCAGCAGATCGGGGCGCCGCTCGATCTCTATGACCGTCCCGCCAATCTCTTCGTTGCCGGCTTTATCGGCTCACCGGGCATGAATTTCCTCGAAGGCCGGATCGGACGGGAGAATGGCGGTAGTTTCGTCGTGCTGAGTGACGGCACGCGCCTTGAGCTTGGCCGGGATGTGAAGCTGGCCGATGGCGAGCCGGTCACGCTCGGCATCCGTCCGGAACATGTCACCGTTGCGCCGGCCGAGGGTGATGTTGAAGCGACGGTCGATCTGGTCGAGCCGACCGGCCTCGGCGTCATCTTGCATCTCACCGTGCACGGATTGCCCTTCAAGCTGTTTTCGTCAGACCGGGCGCTGTTGCAGCCGGGCAAATCCCTTCGGGTCGGTTTCCCGCAGGAGCGGCTGCATGTCTTCGACAGGAGCGGCGCCCGGATCGATGGAACCTGATACTTGAAGCTATTCTACTTATGTTATGAGAACGAATGTATAGTTTGTACGCTCTGATGTTTTGGCTTCCGGGAGGCGCATATGATCGGTCTTTCGCGACAGGAAAGAGCGATGTAATCTACCCATGATTCTTTCATTGGGGGTAACATTGTGGCCAAGTCTATCAGGACGATGGAGGAATTTTCGGAGTTCGTCGGGTTCTCTCGCCCGACGGTATCCAAATACTTCAATGACCCGTCCTCGGTGCGTAAGAAGACGCGGGACACAATAGAGGAGGCGCTTAGAAAATCCGGCTTCCGGCCGAATATGTTTGCCGTCAATCTCAACCGCCGTCGCAGCAATATTATTGGCATTGTCATTCCGAACTATGCCGACCCTTTCTACATGGCCCTGACGAACCGTATCGAATCGATTGCCAACGACGCCGGTTTTCTTGCCTTCGTGCTGTCTTCGGATGGAAAGCCGGAAATCGAAGACCGTGCCATCCGTACTTTCAAGTCCATGAACATCGCGGGCGCGATCATCGCGCCGCTGGGTGTTACATCGCACTGTTCGACGCTAGAACAGCTTGCCGCTATCATCCCCATCGTCTACGTCGACTCGCCGCTGGACGAGATGTCGGCCTTTGTCGGCACGGATAACAGGCAGAGCGTTGACCTGATCGTTGATTATCTCTGCCGCTCGGGTGAGCCGCCCAGCTATTTCGATATGCCGCAGGTCAACAACAACTCCTCGACGCGCCGTATAGCCTATGAGGAGGCTATGCGGCGTCTCGGCCGCGAACCCTTGTGCCTGGATGTCGCGAAGCCCGCGCGATGGGATTTCGAGCGGTTTGCGTTCGATGAGGCGAGCCGGCTTTTCGAACGAATGGGAGATCTGCCCTCCCGAACCATCCTGTGCGCCAATGATCGGATCGCTTTCGGCGTCATCTCGGCTGCCTCGCAGAAGGGCATGAAGGTCGGCCATGGCACCGGGTATGATCTGCGGGTTGCCGGTCATGACGATCATCCGCTGTCGCGTTACGCCAACCCGCCGATTACGACCGTGGCGCAGAATTATAACGAGATCGGCAGGCTGTCGATCGAGCTTCTTTTTCAGAAGCTGAACGAGGAGGCGGGTCAGTCGACCCGCATTCGTGATCGCATTCTCCTCAGTGCCGACCTCATGTTGCGAAAATCGGCCTGATGCGGGGCGGCGGTCAGGTTTGAAATGACCGCCGCTATTGGCCGGTCCTAGCGGTGGCTCGGCAGTTTCGGCAGGAACACTGTCAGAAGGCCGAGCAGCGGCATGTAGGAGCAGATGCGGTAGACGAATTCGATGCCTTCCTTATCCGCATAGACGCCCAGAACCGCAGCCCCGATGCCGCCGAAACCGAAGGCGAAACCGAAGAACATGCCGGCGATGAGGCCGACGCGGCCCGGCACCAGTTCCTGCGCGAACACGACGATGGCCGAGAAAGCGGAGGAGAAGACGAAGCCGATGACAACCACCAGGACCGCCGTCCAGAACAGGTTGGCATAGGGCAGCATGAGCGCGAAGGGAATGACGCCGAGGATCGAGAACCAGATGACGACGCGGGAGCCGAAACGGTCGCCGATCGGGCCGCCGAAGAACACACCGAGTGCCGAAGCCCCGAGGAAAAGGAACAGCAGAACCTGCGCGTCCTGAACACCAAGACCGAACTTGTCGATGGTATAGAAGGTGAAGTAGCTGGACAGGCTGGCGAGATAGGCATTCTTGGTGGCGGTCAGAACCACCAGCACCAGTAGCGTCATCATTACCGTGCCACGCGAGAGGGGCAGGGCGCGGCTGACCGCGGCCTTGCCGACGGTTGCGCGGCGGTGGCGGGTGTACCAGACGCCGACCCAGGAAAGCACGCCGAAGCCGAGGAGCGCGATCAGCGAGAACCAGCTCAGGCTCGACTGGCCGAGCGGGATGACGATGAAAGCGGCGAGCAGCGGGCCGATGGCCGTGCCGGTATTGCCGCCCACCTGAAAGAAGGACTGCGCCAGACCGTGTCGGCCGCCCGATGCCAGGCGCGCAACGCGGGATGCTTCCGGATGGAAGATCGCAGAACCGATGCCGATGAGGCAGGCGCCGATCACCAGAACCTCGAAACTATGGGCGAAAGCGAGCGTGATGAGGCCGGCGCAGGTGGACAGCATGGCGACGGGCAGGGAAAACGGCATCGGCCAGCGATCCGTCACCATGCCGACGACCGGCTGCAGCAGCGATGCGGTGACCTGAAAGGCGAAGGTGAGCAGGCCGATCTGTACGAAATCAAGCGCGTAATTGGCTTTCAGCAACGGGTAAAGCGACGTCAGCAGCGATTGCATGATGTCGTTCAGCATATGGCAGAAGCTGGCGGCTGCGATTATTGAAAACGCCGTGCGTTGCGGGTTGAACCCGGTGCTGGTGACGGTTGCCATGGTAAATCCTTTTCAGATTCCCGCTCAAACAACGGGAAACACGTCTTTATTTCTTCCCGCTTTTATTCATATTGTTTCTGGCCTGCATTTGTGTTCTGGACGATTTTCTTTGTGAGTGGGCCAAATGGCTAAAATCAAATCTGCGCAGTTCGTGGGTGTAACGCTTGAAGAGCATGAGCGTAGCCTGAAATTGATTGACGGCACCAACGAGCCGGTACTGGCGCTTCATCGGGTTTATCCGACCGGGCATCGCACGCCGCCCCATAACCATAGCCGTGTGCAGATTTGGTGCGCGCGCCGGGGTGTGGTGCTCGTCAGCACGGCGGACGGGCGCTGGATGATACCGCCCGGTCACGGGCTGCTCATTCCCGCAGGCCTGCAACATGAGGCCGAAGTCATATCCACGGTCGAGATGCACTCGATCTACGTCCATCCCGATCTCTTCCAGGCAATGTCTCCAAAGGTCGTGGAAGTAACCGATCTGGCCTCGAGCCTTATTTCCGAATTGTTGGCCGAAGAGCACCAGCCGTCGGCCTTTCACCGGCAGGGCCTGGTGCGCGCCCTTTTGCTGGATGAGGTGAATCGCCTGCCGGAACGCCCTTTGGGCTTGCCTTTTCCGGACAATCAGCGGCTGGCTGCGCTTTGCCGTGACTTCCTTAAAAAGCCGGTGGCGCGGGTGGAGATCGACGACTGGGCCGCGGCAATGGGCATCAGCCGCCGCTCCTTCACACGCCTTTTTCGCCGGGAGATGGGGGTGAGCTTCGTTACCTGGCGCCAGCAGGCCTGCATCTTTGCCTCATTGCCGAGATTGGCGGCGGGCGAAGCGGTGACCAATGTGGCGCTGGATGCGGGTTATGAAAACATCCCGGCTTTCACCACCATGTTCCGGCGGATGCTCGGCAGTTCGCCGCGCGCTTACCGTCAGGCGGCGCGGCAGCGCAGCGCCGCTTTCGCCGATAGTGAAGATTAAGCCGCCGTCGCCCGCATATCGCGGCGGAAATCGGAAGGCGACATGCCTGATATCTGGCGAAAGGCCTTGTTGAAGGCGCTGACCGAGCCGAAACCGCTTTCCATGGCGATTTGCAGAATATTGTCCTTGCCCGTCATCAGCATCGCCTGTGCGCGGGAAAGCCGGAGCAGGGTGAGATATTTGATTAGCGTCATGCCCGTCGATTTGCGGAACAGGTTCATTGCATATTTCGGGTGCAACGACGCGGCGCGGGCAATCTCCGTCGCGTCGATATCGTCGAGAAAATTGGCGGCGATGAAGTCGCACATGCGCACCACGCCAATGGAGGGCGCCATGCCCTCGTCATCCTGTCTGCGTTTTCCATTGAGGGCAGAGGAGATGACGGTGTACGGCTCGAGGAACATCCGCTCGACCCTTAGCAGCAGTTCCTCCACCGCATGCTGGGCTTTCACCGGATTGCCCGAGGTAACGTAACGGAACCAGCGGCCGAAATTTTCCGCATCCGCCCTATCCGTCTCGGCGCTCACCATTGTCGCACCACCCATCAACTGGCTGGAGACGGCGGCCGGCAGGCGCATGCGAAAGAAATGCACCAGCGGCAGATGCGCACCCGCGTAAAAGGAATCATCGGAAGAACGGTCCATCTGATGCGGCTGGCCACCCCAGAAGATACACATCTGGCCGGCGTTGAGCGTCAGGTCGTGATCGCCCATGCGGTAATGAACCGATCCCGACATCAGGTAATTCACCTCCACCTGCGCGTGCCAGTGGGGCCGGAGCATGATGGGCGGGTGGTTGTGGAACAGCTGAAGCGTTGTCGGCATACCTTCGATGCTGCTCGCACCGGGCTGGTAAAAAGCTCTTTCGGCAACCTTACTTTTCGCCAAATCGATATTCCCTTTGTACGAGACAGATTTCCTGCCGCCGCTAATGTGCCCATGTTCGCTGAAGAACGGCAATTGAAAAAGGGAGGTTTTCAATGTGCTTGAAATTTCTTGGCGCGTCTACGGCCATGCTGCTTCTCGCAGCTCCGGCTTTCGCGCAAACCGAAACCGTCACCATCTGGAGCTGGAACGTCGCGGCTTCCGCGCTGAAATCCACGGTGGAAGGCTTCAACAAGCAGAATCCGGATATCAAGATCGTCGTTGAAGACCTTGGAAACGATCAGGTTTTTGACAAGACGCTGGCTGCCTGCGCAGCCGGCGGCGATGGTCTTCCTGATATCGTCACCATCGAGAATTTTGAGGCCGAACTGTTCTGGAGCCGCTTTCCCGATTGTTTCGCCAATCTGACCGAACTTGGCTATACGCCTGAGAAACAGGCACTTTTCCCTGACTTCAAGCGCACGGAACTGGAAGTTGACGGCGTCGCTTATGCGGTTCCATGGGATTCCGGTCCGGTGGCCGTGTTCTACCGCCGTGACTTCTATGAAAAAGCAGGCGTCGATCCCGCCACGATCAAAAGCTGGGACGATTTCATCACTGCCGGCAAGAAGGTGATGGCCGCCAATCCCGGCACCGTCATGGCACAAGCCGATTTTAACGGCGACAGCGAATGGTTTCGCATGATCGCCAACGAGCAGGGATGCGGTTACTTTTCGACCGATGGCCAGACTATCACCATCAACCAGCCCGCCTGTGTCGCGACCCTCGAAAAGGTCAAGGAGATGAAAGACGCCGGCATCATCACGGCGGCGATCTGGGATGAAAAAATCCAGGCCAATACCGCCGGCAGGGCCGCAAGCCAGATGTATGGCGCCTGGTACGAGGGCACCATCCGCTCCGGCTCTCCCGATCTCTCCGGCAAATGGGGCGTCTATCTGATGCCGAGCCTGACGCCGGACGGTCCGCATGCCGCCAATCTCGGCGGTTCGTCGCTGGCGATCAGCTCGACATCCGAGCACAAGCAAGCCGCGTGGAAATATATCGATTACGCGCTGACCACCAATGAAGGGCAGGTGACGATGCTGAAATCCTTCGGCCTCGTTCCCTCGCTGCTGTCTGCCATCGATGATCCATTCGTCAAGGAAAAGCAGCCCTATTGGGGCGGGCAAGCGGTTTGGACCGACATTCTCGCCACCCTGCCGAAGATCGTGCCGAGCCGTGGCACGGCGTTCCAGTCGGATGCGGATGCGATCTACAAGGCGACGCAGACCAAATATTTCGCCGGCGGCTATCCCGATGCGAAAGCCGCGCTCGATGATGCGGCCAAGCAGATCGAGACGGCGACGGGTTTGCCAGTCGCGCAGTAAGTCGGCAGTTAGGACCGAGTGGGCGCCACAAGTTTCTTCTCCCCGAGGGGGAGAAGTCCGCGGCAGCGGGATGAGGGGGCGACGTTAGCGATAGACCGAGAGCTCGCCCCCTCATCCGACCCTTCGGGCCACCTTCTCCCCCTCGGGGAGAAGAAATAGGCCGCACCGCCTTGCAATGGTCTCGCCCTCAAACGGGGGCAGGCCTCAAAGCTTTTCCATTTATCCGGCCATCGTCCGGCTTCTGGAGGTCGTCATGCCGTCTAGGAACAGGATCGCTTATGCGTTCCTTGCGCCCTATCTCCTGATTTTCGCCACCTTCTGGGTCTGGCCGATCATCAGCTCGTTCATGCTGTCGTTCCAGAATACCCGCATCAACCCATGGCGGTTCGCGCCCTCCATGAACTGGGGGCGGCTCGTTTCCGATCCGGCCTTTTATAATGCGCTTTATAATACGCTGATCATTCTGGTCATTCAGGTGCCGGTGATGATCGCGCTCGCCACCGTCATGGCGGTGCTGTTGAATTCGCCGCTGCTGAAAGTCCGGCCGCTTTACCGCTTCGCCTTCTTTGCTCCAGTCGTCGTTGGCGAGGTGGCCTATGCGGCTGTCTTCCGGCTGATGTTCAGCGCCGATTTCGGCATCATCAACAAGCTCATCACCTCCGCCGGCCTTTCGCCCGTCTCGTGGTTCGACAATGCCAATGCGGCCATGGCGCTCGTCATCATCGCGGTCACCTGGCGTTGGGCGGGGTATAACGCCATCATCATCCTGGCCGGTCTGCAATCGATTCCTGGCGATGTCTATGAAGCGGCGACGCTGGACAAGGTCAGCAAGCGGCAGCAGTTCTTTTACATCACCCTGCCGTTGCTTAAACCCATCATCCTGTTCTGCGTCGTGCTGTCGGTCATCGGCACCATGCAGCTGTTTGCCGAACCCTTCCTCATCACTAACAGGGGCGGGCCGGGCGGCGGCACGGAAACGCTGGGGCTGTTCCTCTATCGCCAAGGCTTCACGTCGCTCAATTTCGGTTACGCCTCGGCCATTGCCTACACCATGGCGGCGCTTGCCATCGCCATTTCACTCCTCAATCTCTGGGTCGGGAGGGAGCCGAAATGAGATCGAAATCGAGATCGCTTTTCTGGCAGAAGATCGCCCTGCATGCGGCGCTGACGCCGCTTGCCATCGTCTGGCTGTTTCCGCTGTGGATGATGTTCGTATTCTCGACCATGCCGGATTACGGCATTTTCAGCCCTGATATCGTGCTGGCGCCCTCCACCAACTTCATCGAGAATTTCAACAACCTGCAGGCGGATACCAATTTCCTCAGGGCCATGTTCATCTCGATCACCGTTGCCGTCATCTACACAGTTCTTTCGGTGTTCCTGACCTCCATGGCGGGCTGGGCGCTGGCGCGTTACCGCTTTGCCGGACGCAGGGTGGTGATCGCCATCATTCTCGGGACCATTACCTTGCCTTTTGCCGTTGTCGTTATCCCGCAGTTCATCATGGTGGCGCGCGAATTCAAGCTGGCCAACACCTGGGTGGCCCTGATCGTGCCGCCGCTGTTCAATTCCCTCGGCGTTTTGTTCATGCGACAATCCTTCTCGATGATGCCGACCGAGCTTTTCGATGCGGCAAGGGTGGAGGGCGTCAAGGAATGGCAGATTTTCCTGCGCATCGCCCTGCCACTGGCACGGCCCACCATGGCGGCACTGTCGATCATTCTCTTCCTGGCCTCGTGGAACAATTACCTCTGGCCGCTTCTCATCAATTCCCGCCCAGGAATGATGACCGCACCCGTGGCGCTTGGCACCCTCATCGGGCTGACCAAAGTGTCATGGGGCGGCATCATGGCGGGGGCCGTGCTGCTCACCGCACCCATCCTCGTGGTTTTCGTGGCTTTGCAGCGCCACTTCATCGCCGGCATTTCCGCCGGGGCAGTCAAGTAAGGGGAGGCCGCATGGCGGAACTTTCGCTCAAAAACGTTGTGAAGCGTTATGGCGCGCTGGAGGTGATCCATGGCGCAAATCTGGAGGTGAAAGACGGGGAATTCGTCGTTTTCGTCGGCCCCTCCGGCTGCGGCAAATCCACGCTTCTCAGAATGATCGCCGGGCTGGAAGATATTTCCGGTGGCGATATCGTGATTGGCGGCAAGACGGTCAGCGATGCCGATCCGGCCGATCGCGGCATTGCCATGGTGTTCCAGTCCTATGCGCTTTATCCGCATATGACGGTGGCCGAAAACCTCTCATTCGGGCTCAGGATGAACGGTAACCCCAAGGCCGATACGCAAAAGCGGGTCAAACGCGCCGCGGAAATCCTGCAGATCAACGAGCTGATGGAGCGACGCCCGAAACAGCTTTCCGGCGGCCAGCGCCAACGTGTGGCCATCGGCCGCGCCATCGTGCGCGAACCGCAGGTCTTCCTGTTCGATGAGCCGCTGTCGAACCTCGATGCGGAATTGCGGGTGCAGATGCGCGTGGAAATCTCGCGGCTGCACAAGCAGCTCGGCACCACGATGATCTATGTGACGCATGACCAGACCGAGGCGATGACGCTTGCCGACAAGATCGTCGTGCTGCGGGCGGGCAATATCGAGCAGGTCGGCGCGCCGCTCGATCTTTACGACGATCCCGCCAACCGTTTCGTTGCCGGTTTCGTCGGTTCGCCGAAGATGAATTTTCTCGACGCCACCATCGTCGGCAGCAGCGCGGAGGGCGTCACGCTCTCTCTCGACAGCGATCCTACGGTGCGGCTGAGCCTGCCGGTCACGGCCCGTTTGAACGAGGGAGCCAGAGTGTCGCTCGGCATCCGGCCAGAGCACTTTACCGATGCGGGCGCAGGCGATGCTGATCTCACCGTTCATGTCGATGTCGCCGAACATCTCGGCAATACCAGCTATGTCTACGCGCGTGCGCAAGGCGGCGAGCAGCTCATCATCGAGCGACCGGAATCGCGCGATGTCGGCAATCGTGACCGGCTGACTGTCGGCCTTTCCGCCCGCAGGGCTTTCATTTTCGACAGCGAGGGCGACCGCCTGCGCTGAACCCTTTCCCAAGCACCCAAGATTGATATGAAGGACGAGGATTTCATGACGACCGAACAACCGATCCGCTGGGGCATCATCGGCCCGGGCACCATCGCCAGAACTTTTGCCGATGGCATTGCCCATTCCCGAACCGGCAGGTTAGAGGCCATCGCCACACGCAATCCGGATAGGCCCGGCCTTGCCGAGGCCTTTGCCGGTGCGCGTGTGATCCATGGGTACGATGCGCTGCTTGCCGATCCCGATATCGACGCCGTCTACATCGCCACACCCCACACCGGCCATGCCGAATGGGCGATCAAGGCGATCCGGGCGGGTAAGAACGTGCTGGTGGAAAAACCCATCGCGCTCTCAGCCTATGATGCCGACGCCATTTTCCACGAGGCGAAAAAGGCCGGCGTTTTCGCCGGCGAAGCCTATATGTATCGCCTGCATCCGCAGACGTCGAAATTGCTGGAACTCGTGAAAGCCCGCGCCATCGGCGATATCCGCATCATCCGCTCCAGCTTCGGTTTCAACATGGGCTCGTTCCGGGCCGATCACCGGCTTTTCGCCAATGAAACGGCGGGCGGCGGCATTCTCGATGTCGGCGGTTATCCGGTTTCCATGGTGCGGCTGATCGCCGGCGCCGTGGACGGAAAACCCTTCGCCGAACCGGAAAAGGTGGCGGGCGTCGCCCATCTCGGCCAGTCGGGCGTCGATGAATGGGCCTCGGCCGTGATGAAATTCGCAAACGGCATTGTTGCCGAAGTTTCGTGCTCGATCATGGCGGCGCAGGACAATGTGCTGCGCATCATCGGCTCGGAGGGCCGTATCGAGGTCAAGGATTTCTGGTTCGCCGCCGGCCACAAGGGCGGCACCGGGCGGATCGATATTATCAGGGGCGACAAGGTGGAAACCATCGAGTTGCCGGAGGATCGCTGGCTTTATTCCTTCGAGGTCGACGCGGCCGGCGAGGCGATCCGGCATGGCAAAATGGAATTCGACGCACCCGGCATGGCCTGGGTGGACAGCCTCGGCAATCTGCGTGTCATGGATCAATGGCGGGCTTCCGTCGGGCTTGAATACAGCGTTGAAAAAGCAACGTCGCGCGTCACGAATATTGCCGGCGGCAAGGTCGTGGCCGGAAACGCAGTGCCGAAACGGCAGATTCCGGGCCTTGCCAAACCCGCTTCCGTGGTCGCGCTCGGTTTCGAATTCTTCCCCAATTTCGCCTCCGCATCGCTGACGCTGGATGCCTTCTATGAAGCGGGCGGCAACCTCTTCGATACGGCCTATGTCTACGGCGCAGGCAAGACGGAGACGATTTTCGGCGACTGGCACACCAGCCGTAACGTGCCGCGCGAAGAGATCGTGCTGATCGGCAAGGGCGCACATTCGCCGCTCTGCTATCCTGATATGATAGCAAAGCAGCTCGATCAGTCGCTCGCGCGGCTGAAGACGGATTATGTCGATGCCTATTTCATGCATCGCGATAATCTGGAGGTTCCGGTCGGCGAGTTCGTCGACGCCATGGATGCCGAAGTCCGGCGCGGGCGCATTCGCGGCATTTTTGGCGGCTCCAACTGGACACGCGAACGTATGGATGAGGCGGCCGCCTATGCTGCGAAGAACAGCAAGCAGGCGCCAGCCGCGCTTTCCAACAATTTTTCGCTGGCGGAAATGCTCGACCCTATCTGGGCGGGCTGCGTCGCTGCATCGGATGACGAGTGGAAAGAATGGCTGCAACAGCGTCAGATCCCCAACTTCGCCTGGTCCAGCCAGGGGCGCGGTTTCTTCACCGAGCGTGCCGGGCGGGACAAGCAGGACGATGAAGAAATCGTCCGCGTCTGGTATTCCGACCGCAATTTCGTTCGCCGGGACAGGGCGATCGAGCTTGCCCAAGAACTTGGGCGGCACCCGATCCATATCGCGCTCGCCTATGTCATCGCCCAGCCTTTCCCTGTCATTCCGTTGATCGGGCCGCGCACGATTGCGGAGCTGGAGGACAGTCTTTCGGCGCTGGATATAAGGCTGACAGCCGAGCAGGTGAAGTGGCTGGAGGCGTGAAAAGTAATGAGGCGGCGGGTTTATCCACCGCCTCAACGATATTGGGCAAGATGTTGTCGCCCGTTTCTTCTCCCCGCCGGGGAGAAGGTGGCCCGAAGGGTCGGATGAGGGGGCCAGCTCTCCGGATAACTCTACCCTTGCCCCCTCATCCCGCTGCCGCGGACTTCTCCCCGGCGAGGAGAAGAAACAAGCGGGAAGCGCTCGCGCAACTGACAATACTCGGCATAGAGAGGTCATCTTCCACCTTCTTTCCTCTCCCGGTGACTGCTAAAGCGTAGGTTCACAAACCTGCCGCCAAACAATCACCGGGGTTCCCATGAGCGATATCGACCGAAGCCGTGCGCAGCAGCTGATGCGGGAGGCGGACATTGATGCGCTGGTGCTGTTCCAGCCCGAAGCCTTCCGTTATGCCGTTGGTGCTCCTGCCGGCGTGGCGACCATGTGGGGCAGGGCTGGTTCAGCGATTGCGCTCGTTCCAGCCGATGCCGGGGTGACGCTCGCCGCCGTTGTCAGCGATCATGCCGCTCCGCTCGTCAGGAAGGCGGTACCTGATGTCGATCTGCGCTGCCATCGCATCTGGATCGATATGGTCGATCTGTCCGGTGCCGAAACCGTCCCGCAGGTAGATGACGCCTATCGCCGCAACAATTCCGGTGGGCCGCGGCCGGAGATATTCGATCGTGCCGCCTGTTTCGGCCTGCTCTCCGATCTGCTGCGGGAGCGCGGGCTGTCTGCGGCGCGTATTGGTGTGGACCTTGAATTCATGCCTGCCGCCGATTTTTTGGCCCTGCGTCAGGCGCTGCCCCACGTGAACTGGATTGATGGTTCGACGGTGCTCAAACGTCTGAGGGCGGTAAAATCCGAACGCGAGATCAAACTTCTCAGGCAGGCGGCAGCCGCTGCTGAGGCAGGGTTGGTCGCGATGGCGGCCGCCGTCCGACCGGGAGCAGCCCTTGGTCAGCTCTCCGCCGCCTGGAAATCCGGCGTACAGGCGCATGCTGCGACATCCGGTTTTTCGCTGAGCGGGCATTGGGACTATATTTCCGTCGGCCCGGCCCTGTCGGATATGGCGGCGGTTGTTACGCCGGGAGCGCTCATCAAGGCCGATGTCGGCACGCTGGTCGACGGTTATTCATCGGATGGCGCGCGGAGTTTTTCGTGGGGGCCGGTCTCGCCGCTGGCCGCTGATGTTTTCAGCGCGTTGGAGGCGGCCTTTGCCCGTGGGCTGGAAGTGCTTCGTCCCGGCAACACATTCGGTGCGGTGCACGCCGCCATGCTGGCCTCGATGCGCAGCGATGGTTTCAGCGAATATTATCGCGGCCATTTCGGCCATTCCGTCGGCGGCGGCGTGGGCATCGAGGAATGGCCGTTCTTTTCCCATGACAATCCGGAAATCATTCTTCCCGGCATGGTCGTTGCGGTTGAAGCGCCGTTTTATGGCGAAGGACTGGGAGCGCTGATGATCGAGGACCAGTTCCTTGTCACCGCCTCCGGCGCGGAATGCATGAACAGCCTGCCACGCACCCTGCGGGATTTATCGGCGAACTGAGCGCCGGATCAGAGAAAATCGTCGCGGCGCGGGGTAAAGCAGTCGATCAGCTCGCCCTCTTCCAGACACAGGCAGCCATGCTCGATATGGCCGGGAATGACGAGACTGTCGCCCTTCTGAAGATCGTAGGCCTCACCGTCGCGGTAAAAGCGGAAGCTGCCGCTGGCGACATAGGTGGATTGCACATGCGGATGGCTATGCAGCCTGCCTTCGGCGCCGGTTTTGAAGCGGAAGGAGACCACCATCAATTCCGGCGCTTCGGAAAGCACGGTGCGCTCCACGCCATCGTCGGGGGAAACGGTGGGGAAGGTCGGAAGCTGCTGCATATCGTTCTCCTCGGTCATGCAATGCGGTTTTAACTGGCGATCTCAGCGCGGCGCGCGCAGCATGGAGCGATAACGCGTCTGGCTGCTTTTCAGGTGGCTGCGCATGGCGCTGCGCGCCGCCTCTTCGTCGCCGTCCTGTATCGCGATCAGGATCGCTTCGTGTTCACCGACGAGTCGGGCGAGATCGGCGGGCGAAAGCACGGTTTCCGCGCCGTTTTCGGCCACGGCGCGGCGCGGAATGAGGGTGGGGCCGAGCACCTGCAAAAACTCGCTGAAGCGGGGATTGTTGGTCGCTTCGGCAATGGCGAGATGGAAGGCGAAATCGGCTTCCGCCGTCGGCACGCCCCTGGTGGCGCTGGCGCGGAAGGCATCGAAGGCCTCGATGATCTTTTCCTCCTGCGCCGGCGAGCGGCGAATGGCGGCAAAACCGGCGGCATCACCTTCGACGGCGGTGCGCAATTCCAGCATTTCGATCAGCGAGGAGACGCGCGCAAGATCGACATTGTGGAAGGGACGTCGCTCCGTAGGTGCGGGTTCCAGTACGAAAACACCCGCGCCCTGACGCGGCTCCACCAGACCGTCGGATCGCAGCGAGGCGATCGCCTCCCGCACCACGGTACGGCTGACACCGAATTCCTGCGTCATCTGCGCTTCGGAGGGCAGGCGTTCGCCCGTCTTGTAACGGCCCTTGGCGATCTGGCTGCGGAGTTCCTCCGAAACCCTCACCACAAGCGTTCTGCCTTGTGGAGATGCCGGTTCGGAGCTTGTCGCTTTTGTCATCTTGGTCGCCGTTCTAAAAAATGTCGGTTGCGTGCACCGTTCCTCGATACGTCATTCGCGGCCTGGCATGCAATCCCGCCGTTTTAGCGGGAAACGTCCGTGCGACATTTCACGTCTCCTTGAAGATCGGGTTGTCGACAAACACGCCACCCTGAAAGCGGACAATCGGGTCGCGCGCGTCCGGCTGCGGCGTCGTTTCGGCAATCTTCCGGCGGAAGGCCTCGGCATTGTCCTTCGGTTTCCATCCAATAAAGCCGAGATGCGAATTGTCCCACCAGCTCGCATCGTTGGCCGACGCGCCCCAGACGATGGGGCAGCCGAGCACGGGTGCGCGGAACGCCGCCTCGATCAGCGAGACGAAATCATCATGCGAAAACCAGGTGGACAGCATGCGGTAATTAAGGGGTTCCGGCGTGCAGGAGCCGATGCGGACAAGCGCGGTCTCCTGGCCGAATTTCTCGAAATACATGCGGGCAAGGCTCTCGCCGAAACATTTGGAGACGCCGTAAAGCCCATCCGGGCGGAAGGGAACATCCGGTCCAAGCCTCTCCGTCTGCGGGTAATAACCGATCGTATGGTTCGAACTGGCGAAGATGATGCGCGGCTGGCCGTGGGCGCGGGCGGCCTCATAGAGATTATACAGCCCGATGATATTGCCCTGGAGAATCTGCTCGAAGGGCTTTTCCACGGAGATGCCGCCCAGATGCACGATGCCGTCGCAGCCGGCCACCATAGCGTCGACGGCTGCCGCATCGGCCAGGTCGCATTGCACACATTCCTCGTTAGGCCCAGCCGGATCGAGCGGGGCGAGATCGGCAAGACGCAAAATCTCCGCCATTGGCGCGAGACGTTGACGCATCATGCGACCGAGTTGGCCTGCCGCACCGGTAACAAGAAGCCGTTTCATTGCCAGTCTCCCTTAGCGCTTGCACGTCTCCGATGCGGTCGAGATATGGCTTCACCCCTTGACCTTGTCATACAGATCGTACAAAAAGCGGATAACATATATTATGTGCTATACGCAACAATCATGAGGGATGAGTTTGATGTTGACCGTTGAAACAAGGCAGGCCGTGAACCCGGAATATGCAAAAACGCTGGATACCGAAGGGCTCCGTCGGCATTTCCTCGCCAACGACATGTTCCGTTCCGGCGAAATCAGGCTGATCTATACCCATTATGACCGCTTCGTGATGGGCGGTGCTGTGCCGAACGGTGCGCCGCTGACGCTGGACAAGGTGGAAGAAACCAAAACACCGTCCTTCCTCGACCGGCGCGAGATGGGCATCGTCAATATCGGCGAGACCGGAACGGTCAGCGCCGGCGGCGAGACCTACACCCTCAATCGCGGTGACGTGCTTTATCTCGGTGCAGGCAGCGGCGCGGTGACCTTTGACGGGGCAGGGCGATTCTACATCACCTCCTGCCCGGCGCATCGCAGCCTGCCGGCGAAGCTCGTGACGCTGGCCAGCAGCAAAGAGGTCAAGCTCGGCGCGACCGAAACCTCCAACAAGCGCACCATCAACCAGTTCATCCATCCGCTGGTCATGGAAAGCTGCCAGCTGGTGCTGGGTTATACGACGCTTGAGGATGGCTCCGTCTGGAACACCGTTCCCTCGCATATTCATGACCGCCGCATGGAGGCCTATCTCTATTTCGGCATGGATGAGAAGTCCCGCGTGCTGCATCTGATGGGTGAGCCGCAGGAGACCCGGCATCTGTTCATTTCGAATGAAGAGGGCGCGATTTCCCCGCCCTGGTCCATCCATTCCGGCGCCGGCATCGGTTCTTACACCTTCATCTGGGCCATGGCGGGCGACAATGTCGATTACACCGACATGGACTTCATTCAGCCGGGAGACCTGAAATGAAGAATCCCTTTTCGCTTCAAGGGCGTAAGGCGCTCGTCACCGGCGCGAATACGGGGCTTGGCCAGGCGATTGCGGTTGGGCTCGCCGCTGCCGGTGCGGAGGTGGTCTGCGCCGCCCGCCGCGCGCCGGATGAAACGCTGGAGATGATCGCCAGTGACGGCGGCAAGGCCAGCGCATTGTCCATCGATTTTGCCGATCCGCTGGCGGCGAAGGACAGTTTTGCCGGCGCCGGTTTCGATATTCTCGTCAACAATGCCGGTATCATCCGCCGTGCCGATTCCGTCGAGTTCTCCGAACTCGACTGGGACGAGGTGATGGACGTCAATCTCAAGGCGCTGTTTTTCACCACCCAGGCTTTTGCAAAAGAGCTGCTGGCGAAAGGCCAGTCCGGCAAGGTGGTCAATATCGCTTCGCTCCTTTCCTTTCAGGGCGGTATTCGCGTGCCGTCCTATACGGCGGCGAAACATGGTGTCGCCGGCCTAACCAAACTCCTGGCGAATGAATGGGCCGCCAAGGGCATCAATGTGAATGCCATTGCGCCCGGTTATATCGAAACCAACAATACCGAGGCGCTACGCGCCGATGCGGCCCGTAACAAGGCCATTCTCGAGCGCATCCCGGCCGGCCGCTGGGGGCGCTCGGAAGACATCGCCGGGGCCGCGGTTTTTCTGTCATCTGCGGCGGCGGACTATGTGCATGGCGCCATTCTGAATGTCGATGGTGGCTGGCTGGCGCGATGATCCGCGCCAGTTTTCAAAATTCATCATATAACTTGTATGATGACTTGTTGACAAATATGCGGCAAGCAGTTTAGGTGACGTTCAGTCAGTGAACTTGCAGAGGAATTTCGATGATGAACCCCGAACAAATCAAGACGGCGCTCGGCTCCGGTCTGCTGTCCTTCCCGGTCACCCATTTCGATGCCGAGGGTCGTTTTGCCGCCGATAGCTACAGGGCGCATGTGGAGTGGCTCGCCGGTTACAAGGCGCCGGTGCTGTTTGCCGCCGGCGGTACGGGCGAATTCTTCTCGCTAAAGCCGAATGAAATCCCGACGATCGTTGCTGCCGCCAAGGAAGTGGCCGGTGAAACCGCCATCGTTTCCGGCTGTGGTTACGGCACCGAGATCGCCGTCGATATTGCCCGCTCGGTCGAAAAGGTCGGCGCAGACGGCATCCTGCTTCTGCCGCATTACCTTATCGATGCGCCACAGGAAGGGCTTTACGCCCACATCAAGAAGGTGTGCCAGTCGGTCGGCATCGGCGTCATGGTTTACAACCGTGACAATTCCGTGCTGCAGGCGGATACGCTGGCGCGTCTCTGCGACGAATGCCCGAACCTCGTCGGCTTCAAGGACGGCACCGGCGATATCGGCCTCGTTCGCCAGATCACCGCCAAGATGGGCGACCGCCTGATGTATCTCGGTGGCATGCCGACGGCGGAACTGTTTGCCGAAGCCTATCTCGGCGCTGGTTTCACCACCTATTCCTCGGCCGTCTTCAACTTCGTTCCCGGTCTTGCCAATGAGTTCTACGCCGCCCTGCGAGCCGGCGAACGCACCACCTGCGAGCGTATCCTGACGGAATTCTTCTATCCGTTCATGGCGATCCGCAACCGCGCCAAGGGTTACGCCGTCTCCGCCATCAAGGCTGGCGTGCGCCTGCAGGGCTTCGATGCCGGTCCGGTGCGTGCGCCGCTGAAGGATTTGACCAATGAGGAAGTCGGAATGCTCGAAGCCCTGATCGGCACGCACAAGCGCAAGGCCTGAGGACGGAATGACGGGAGGGGAGCGATGAAAATCACAGCGGTGCGGACGCATCTGCTTGAACATCGTCTGGACACGCCGTTCGAAAGCGCCTCCATGCGTTTCGACCGGCGGGCCCATGTTCTGGTGGAAATCGAATGCGACGACGGGACCGTCGGCTGGGGCGAATGCCTCGGTCCGGCGAGGCCCAACGCGGCCGTGGTTCAGGCCTATTCCGGCTGGCTCATCGGCCAGGATCCGCGCCAGACCGAAAAGATCTGGGCGGTGCTTTATAATGCCCTGCGTGATCAGGGCCAGCGCGGCCTCAGCCTCACGGCATTGTCGGGCATCGATATCGCGCTCTGGGATATCAAGGGCAAGCACTACGGCACTTCAATCTCGATGCTGCTTGGCGGGCGCTGGCGCGAAAGCGTGAAGGCCTACGCGACCGGCAGCTTCAAGCGCGATGGCGTCGACCGCGTCTCCGACAACGCCTCCGAAATGGCCGAGCGGCGGGCGGATGGCTTTCACGCCTGCAAGATAAAGATCGGCTTCGGCATCGAGGAAGACCTTCGCGTCATCGTCGCCGTGCGCGAGGCGATCGGGCCGGATATGCGGCTGATGATCGACGCCAATCACGGCTATACCGTCACCGAAGCCATCACGCTCGGCAACCGTGCCGCTGAATATTGCATCGACTGGTTCGAGGAGCCGGTTGTCCCCGAACAGCTTGATGCCTATGCCCGGGTGCGGGCCGGCCAACCGATCCCGGTTGCAGGCGGTGAGACCTGGCATGGGCGATATGGCATGTGGCAGGCGCTTTGCGCCGGCGCCGTGGATATTCTCCAGCCCGATCTCTGCGGCTGCGGCGGATTTTCCGAAACGCAGAAGATCGCGACGCTCGCCACGCTGCACGGCGTGCGCATCGTGCCGCATGTCTGGGGCACCGGCGTGCAGATTGCCGCCGCACTGCAATTCATGGCGGCGATGACGCCGGACCCGGTGCGTGCGAACCCCATTGAGCCGATCATGGAATTTGACCGTACCCATAATCCGTTCCGCCAGGCCGTCCTGCGTGAGTCTCTCGAGGCCGTGAACGGCGTTGTCGCCATTCCCGATGGTCCCGGTCTCGGCATCGAGATCAACCGCGATGCATTGACCGAATTCAGAATGCCAGACCCATGAGCGAACTCGTCAGAAAACTGAGCGGCGCAGCGCCGAATCCCGCCTTTCCGAGAGGCGCGGTCGATACGCAGATGCACATGTATCTGCCCCACTATCCTGCCTTGCCGGGTGGCCCTGGCCTGCCGCCGGGCGCTCTGCCTGGACCGGAGGATTATCGTCGCCTCATGCAATGGCTCGGCATAGACCGGGTCATCATCACGCAGGGCAATGCCCATCAGCGCGATAATGGCAACACGCTCGCCTGCGTCGCCGAAATGGGCGAGGCAGCCCGCGCCGTGGTCATCATTGATGCGACGACGACCGAAAAGGATATGGAAAAGCTTACCGCCAGCGGCGCGGTCGGGGCGCGCATCATGGACCTGCCGGGCGGTGCGGTAAACCTGTCCGAGCTGGAAGCCGTGGACGAGCGCGCGCATGCGGCCGACTGGATGGTGGCGGTGCAATTCGACGGCAATACGCTGCTCGATCACCTGCCGCGTCTTCAGAACATCCGCTCGCGGTGGGTGTTCGATCACCACGGCAAGTTCTTTAAGGGCATCAAAACCGATGGCCCGGAAATGGCGGCGCTTTTGAAACTCATCGACCGCGGCAATCTCTGGTTCAAGTTCGCCGGCGTTTACGAAAGTTCGCGTGAGAACTGGCCCTATGAGGACGTCGCCGCCTTTTCGCGCGTTGTCGCCGCCCATGCGCCGGAACGAATCGTGTGGGGCACCAACTGGCCGCATAATTCCATTCGCGAGACGGCCGCCTATCCCGACGATGCCCGCCTTGCGGAACTCATACTCGGCTGGCTGCCGGATGAAGCGGCGCGCCATCGGGCGCTGGTGGAAAACCCGGAAGCGCTGTTCAAGCTGCCTCCATTCAAGGGGGCATAGGTCAATTCGGGATAATCATACTCCTTCGAGGCCCCGCTATGCCGGGGCCTTTTCCATTTCATCGGCAAGCAGCCTTTGCTGTTCGTGTTCGTCAAAGGCCATGAGATTGCCGTGCCGGCTGCGGCGTATTCTGTTCATATGGTCGCGCGGACTTAAGCCCAGCGTGCGTTTGAACATGCGTGAAAAATAATAGGGGTCGCCATAACCCACTTCTGCGGCCGCTGCCGAGACAGAAAGCCCCGCCTCAAGAAAATGCATGGCGCGTTCCATGCGCTTGAACTCCTGATATTTGCGCGGCGTCCGACCGACCCGCTTCTGGAATTCCCGCAAGAAATAATCGCGATTATAGGGAGCCGCCTCGGTCGCCCTGCCGGCAATATCGGGGTCGAGCGGATTGGCCGAAATCATGGTGATCGCCTTCATCACGGCAAGATCGAGACCTTCCGTGCCCTCCGGCTGGAAGCTCGGGCGATCCACCCATCCGAGAAAGGCATCATCGATAAAGGCAATCAGCAGCACCATGAAAAGATGGTGCTGGCCGAGTGTCACGGAGGAGGGCGGCGCACTCTGCCGGTAGTGACGAACAAGTGGCTCCAGCAACGACCAGCGACTCAGTCTTACCTTTGGTCTCAGGTCCATCTGCGCGATCAGGTTGTGGCGGCCGTAAATATCGAGGTTGAAGTGCTGCGCCACGCCGCGATAAGTCACGGCCTGTTCGTTCCAGCCGACGAAGCGCTGCCCTCTGAAAATCAGCATGGCGTCACCCGGCTCCAGCACCCGTGCTTCGCCATCCACGAGATAATGCCCGCGCCCTTCCAGGCAGATGATCAGATCGTCCACCGGGTTGGATTTGTCGATCTGCCAAGTGCGCGAATGCTCCATCTTGATCGTCGCGCGCGTGAGGTTGAGGTTGAGCGCCGCAGGCGGAACGGATGACAGGATGCCACCTTCGATTTCGTCCATCTTTTTCCTCGTCTTTGTTAATTCACCTTGGCGCGGAAATTTGGTTTTGTCACCGTATAAATCGCTTTTGAGTGCCGTTTCAATGAGGGAGGAGAACGGTCGCGACGTGGAATTGCGCTTTTATGCGCCCGTCGTCGCCCGTTCCGGGAGAATCACTTGTACGAAATTGAATTCTGTCATTCGCGTCCCATCGGGGCGCGGGGAGGCGCATCATGAAATCTCAGCGCTTTCTGGGGCTGGGATATCTGACGCCTTATATCGTCGGGCTGCTGGTCTTTACCGCAATCCCTTTCCTTGGCTCCCTGTATCTTAGTTTTACCCGTTACGACCTGATGAGTGATCCCACATGGGCCGGGCTTGCCAATTACGAACGGCTGTTCACCCGCGACCGTACCTTCATGAAGTCGCTGAACGTCACCCTGTTCTACGTGTTCCTGACGGTGCCGCTGAAGCTTGCCTTCGCGCTGTTCATTGCGGCCATACTCAATTACAAGCTGCAATTCATCAACTTCTTCCGCACTGCCTTTTATGTGCCATCCATCCTCGGCGGTTCGATCGCGATTGCGGTGCTGTGGCGTTACATCTTCGCGAGCGAAGGACTCGCCAACATGGCGCTGGCGGCCATCGGCCTATCGCCCGTCGACTGGTTCGGCGATCCGGGCAATGCGCTTTTCACCATCACGCTGTTGCGCTGCTGGCAGTTTGGTTCGGCCATGGTGATCTTTCTCGCCGCGCTGCAGTCCATCGACAAATCGCTTTACGAAGCGGCCGCGATTGATGGCGCCGGCAAGGTAAAGACCTTCTTCTTCATTACCCTTCCCTTGCTGACGCCGGTGATCTTCTTCAACCTCATCATGCAGATGGTGCAGGCGTTCCAGGAGTTCAACGGACCTTACATCATCACCCAGGGCGGGCCGCTGAAGTCCACTTACCTGTTGCCTCTCTACATCTATGACGAGGCCTTCAAGAAGTTCAACATGGGTTATGCCTCCGCCATTGCCTGGGTGCTCTTCACCATCATCACCGTGCTGACCCTCGTGGCCTTCTGGTCATCGAAGAAGTGGGTCTATTACGCCGGCGACAAGCGGAATTGATGCCATGACCGATATCGCAACCCTCAACGACATGCAGGCGGCCCGCCGGGCAAGGCTCAGGCTGCTTTCCACCTCCGTGCGCTACGTGCTTCTCTTCGCGGTCGGTCTCGTCATGCTCTACCCGCTGATCTGGCTGGTGGGCGCAAGCTTCAAGACCAATTCGGAAATCTTCTCCGGTGCCGGTTTCATCCCGGAAAACCCGACACTGGACGGCTATGTCCGCGGCTGGGAAACCTCGACGCCTTATACGTTCGGCCGGTTCTTCTGGAATTCTTTCCTGATCATCCTGCCGAAGGTCATCGGCACGGCGATTTCCTGCACCATGGCGGCCTATGCCTTTGCCCGCTTCGATTTTCCGCTGAAGAAGATCCTGTTCGGCTCGGTCATCGCCATCCTGCTTTTGCCGAATGTCGTCACCCGCATTCCGCAATATATCCTGTTCCGCGATCTCGGCTGGCTGGACAGCTTCCTGCCGCTCTGGGTGCCGTCCGCGCTCGCTGGTGATGCCTTCTTCGTCTTCATGCTGGTGCAGTTCCTGCGCTCGCTGCCATCGGATATGGAAGAGGCCGCCCGGGTGGATGGCGCCAACAGCTTGCAGACGCTGATTTACATCGTCGTGCCGATGCTGGCGCCGGCGCTGATTTCGGTCTGCCTGTTCCAGTTCATGTGGACGATGAACGATTTCCTCGGACCGCTGATCTACCTGTCCTCGGTCGACAAATATCCGGTGAGCCTTGCGCTCAAACTCTCCATCGACACCACCGAAGCCTTCGAATGGAACCGCATCCTGGCGATGTCGGTGCTGACGATCGCACCTGCGCTGATCGTGTTCTTCGCGGCGCAACGGTATTTCATTGAAGGGATCTCGTCTGGCGGGGTCAAGGGCTGAAAATGGCAAGCGTTCAACTTAAAAATCTCGAAAAAGTCTATGGCGGCAGTTTCAAGGCGGTGCACGGCATCGATCTCGATGTCGAGGATGGTGAGTTTATGGTATTCGTCGGCCCTTCTGGCTGCGCCAAATCCACGACGCTGCGCATGGTGGCGGGGTTGGAGGAAATCACCGGCGGCGAAATCCTGATCGGCGACCAGCGTGTCAACGACCTGCCGCCCGGCAAGCGCTCCATCGCCATGGTGTTTCAGAATTATGCGCTTTATCCGCATATGAAGGTGCGCGGCAATCTCGCCTTCGGCCTGAAGATCGCCGGTGTCGCAAAACCCGAAATCGAAAAGGCAATCGACAATGTCGCGCGCATTCTCGAAATCGAGCCGCTGCTAGACCGTCTGCCGAAACAGCTTTCCGGCGGGCAGGCGCAGCGTGTGGCGCTGGGCCGCGCGCTCATCAAGAAGCCCGGCGTGTTCCTGTTCGACGAGCCGCTCTCCAATCTCGATGCAAAGCTTCGCGCCTCCATGCGGGTGCGCATCACCGATCTGCACCGTCAGTTGAAGGCGGAAGGCCTGTCTTCGACGGTGATTTACGTCACCCATGACCAGACGGAAGCCATGACCATGGGCGACCGTATCTGCGTCATGCAGGCCGGCCGCATAATGCAGGTCGCGACCCCGAAGGAGCTTTATAACCACCCCGCCAATCTTTTCGTCGCCGGCTTCATCGGCACGCCGGAAATGAACCTGGTGGATGTGGCAATCGAGGGCGCGGAGTTCGTCATTGCCGGCCAGCGCCTGCCCATCGGCGCGCATCTGGAGCAGCGGCTATCGGCCAGACCCGCGGATGCGGTCATCGGCATCCGCCCGCAACATCTGTCATTGACGGAGGCGACCGATGGCCCGGCGCTGCAGGCGAAGCTCACCAATGCGGAATTCATGGGCCACGAGGTCTATCTGCATGCCGATCTCGGCGGCCAGAAGCTGGTGAGTGTTGTGGGTGCGGCGGAATTCGAGGCGCTTGGGCGCGACGGCATCCTGCGGCTGAAGCCGGACCCGGAGAAGCTGCATATTTTCGACAAGGCCGATGGCCGCAACGTCTCGCTGTGAGGAGGGGACGGGCGTGCCTGATTTTTCGAGGAGGAGAACAACAATGACGATGATGACAAGAATGATGGCGATGCTCGCCGGCGCCGCCTATGTGGCGATGGCAGCCGCTCCGGCGGCAGGTGCCGCGGAGCTGCGTATGTCTTGGTGGGGCGGCGAAAGCCGCCATGTCGCCACCCAGAAGGCCATTGCCGCCTGCGGTGAGAAATATGGCCATACAGTCAAGGGTGAATTTACCGGCTTCGACGGCTATCTGGAAAAGCTGACCACGCAGATGGCCGGCAAGACGGAAGCCGATATCGTTCAGGTCAACTGGCCATGGCTGCCGCTGTTTTCCAAGAACGGCGAGGGTTTTGCCGATCTGCGCCAGCTGAAACCGCTCGATCTTTCCCAATGGGCCGAGAGCGATCTGGACGCCGGTTCGATGAACGGCGTGTTGCAGGGGCTTTCCGTTTCCACCACCGGCCGCGTCTTCTTCTTCAACGTCACCACCTTCGAAAAGGCCGGTGTTGAAATTCCGAAGACATGGGACGAGTTCTTTGCGGCAACCAAGACCATCAAGGAAAAGCTCGGCAAGGACTATTACACCTTCAATGCCGTGAAGGAGACTGCCCAGCTGCTGGTGACGCTGGCTGTCGTGCAGAAGACCGGCAAGGATCTGGTCGATCCCAAGACCAACCGCGTGGCCTGGACGCCCGAGGAACTGGCAGAGGGCATCTCCTTCGTCGGTAAGTTGGTCGAAACCGGTTCCATCCGCTCCCAGAAAGAGGAAGCGGCCGACGGTAACGTCAATCTCTATGAGAAGCCGTCCTGGTCGGAAGGCCGCATCGCCGGCTCCTATGAATGGGATTCGACCTATTCGAAATATGCCGACCCCCTGAAAGAAGGGCAGGTTCTGAAACCGGTACCGATGCTGAAGCGTGCCGATGCCGTGACAGAGGGTGTCTATCGCAAGCCTTCCATGGTGTTTTCGATCTCGAAAAACTCGAAGAACCCGGAAGCGGCTGCGCAAATCCTGAACTGCCTGCTGAACGAACCGGAAGGCATCGATGCGCTCGGCACCTCGCGCGGTTTGCCCGCATCGAAGGCCGCGGCGGCGCGTCTGGGGGGCAAGGGCGAGCCGGAAGTGCGGGCCGCCAACGCCATCGTCATGGCGGCATCGGGACCAGTGGTTTCGCCCTTCAACGAACATCCTGAAATCCGATCGGGCTTTATCGATACGCTTGAGGAATATGCCTATGGCCAGCTGACGGCGGAAGAGGCCGCCGAGCAGATCATCGATACGACCAACGATGTTCTTGCCAAGTTCGATTGATGACAATGGCCCGCCGCCTCCGGTGGCGGGCCCTCTATCCGGACGCCGGACGATATGAAGCATGTCCGCCAAGGGTTTGGTCGGCTATGCAAAAAAAGACGAGAAGAGAGCATGAACGAACCCCTTATCATCGCGTCTTCGGCGCGAATGGCTGCGCTTTGCCTTGCTGCGCCCGGCGCTCGCTATTTCCTTCCGTCCAAAACGGCATGGCGTCTGACGTCGGCGGATGGTGCCGAAAGGAGAGGCGAAACCGCGACCGTGGTGACGCTGCTGCATGATCTCTCCCCGGATACCCGCTATGTCTTCGAAGCGGAAGGGTTCGGACGGCTGGAGTTCAGAACCGCCCCCTGCGCCGGGCTTGTCGAGGCTGCGGCATTTTCCCTGATGTCGAATGTTGCGCTCGATGATGAAGAAGGTGTGCGCGCCAACGCGCAGGCGCTGGAAAGGGCCGTGGCCGCGGTGCCGCACGGCGGCACGTTGCGTCTCGGGAGCGGTCTCTGGACGGCATTTCCCGTACGCCTCAAAAGCAATATGACCTTCCACCTTGCCGAAGGAGCCGTGCTGCGCGCGCCCTCCATCCGCAGGGGCTGGCCGATCCTGCCTGCCCGCGATGAGGCCGGCCGTATGCTCGGAAGCTGGGAAGGCTTGCCGGACGCCTGTTTCGCCGCGCCGGTTCATGCGATTGAGGCAGATAATCTCTTCATCGAGGGCAGGGGCGTTCTCGACGGTTCTGGCGACAGAGGCGATTGGTGGAGCTGGCCGAAAGAAACCCGCGATGGCGCGCGCCGGCCGCGCGGCCTGCATCTCGTTTCCTGCCGGAACACAAACCTGCTCGGTTTCACGATCCGAAACGCTGCCTCCTGGACGATCCATCCGCAGGGCTGCGAAGACTCGATTGCCGCCGGCCTCAGCATCGTCGCGCCCGATGACAGCCCGAACACCGATGGTTTCAACCCGGAAAGCTGCCGCAACGTCACGATATCAGGCGTGCGCTTTTCCGTCGGCGACGATTGCATTGCGGTGAAGGCGGGAAAACGCGGTCCTGATGGCGAGAACGATCATCTTTCGGAAACGCGCGGCGTTCGGGTGCGCCATTGCCTGATGGAACGAGGCCATGGCGGGTTGGTGATCGGCTCGGAAATGTCCGGCGGTGTGCATGACGTGGCGGTTGAGGATTGCGAGATGGTCGGCACGGATCGCGGCCTGCGCCTCAAGACACGGCGCGGGCGCGGCGGCACCGTCAGCAACATTGCCATGCGCCGGGTGCTGCTGGATGGCGTGCAGACCGCGCTTTCCGCCAATGCTCATTATCATTGCGATGCCGATGGACATGACGACTGGGTGCAATCGCGAAACCCGGCACCGGTCGATGGCGGCACGCCTTTTATCGACGGCATTAGCGTGGAGGACGTCGAGATCCGCAATCTCTCCCATGCGGCCGGCGCTTTTCTGGGCCTTGCCGAAGCGCCCATCCGCAACGTCGCCATCCGCAATCTCACCATCGTCTCGCGCGATCCTTCGGCCATCGCAACGCCGCCGATCATGGCCGACGGGGTGCGTCCCATGCGCCATGAGGCGATTGTTTTCGAGCAGGCGCATATAGTCTGCGATAATCCTGCCCTGTTGAGCGATGCTTCCGTTTCCATTGTGTCAGATTCCGATTGAGAAAACAGATGAAAGCCACTGAATATTTTGATCAATTCTCCAGTCTTTATAAACATTACAAGGGCGGAAGCTGGTGTTATGAGGATGGATGCGTTTATCGCGGCCTGCAACAGCTGTTCGAGGCGACCGGGGAGGCACGCTGGAACGATCATCTGCATCGTCTCGCCGATGCGCAGATAGCGCCAGACGGCACGCTCGCCGGTTACGATCCGCACGAATATAATATCGACCATATCCTTGCCGGCCGTATCCTCTTTCCTCTTGCGGCGGAAACGGGCGATCCGCGTTACCTCGCTGCGGCGGAACATCTGGCGGGGCAACTGCGCAGCCATCCACGCATCGCATCCGGAAATTACTGGCACAAGAAGCGTTATCCGCATCAGGTCTGGCTGGACGGGCTATATATGGGGCTTCCTTTCCAGATAGAATATGCGCAGGCGACGGGCCGGACGGAACTGATCGACGATGCGCTGCGGCAGTTTTCAGCAGCGCTCGCGGCGACGAAGGATAGCGGCGGGCTTTATGTCCATGGTTATGACGAGAGCCGCAGCCAGCGCTGGGCCGATCCTCAAAGCGGAAAATCTCCCGCTATATGGGCACGCGCGGTGGGCTGGCTCGCCATGGCGCTGGTGGACGCGCTGGCCACCCTGCCGGATGACGATGCGATGGTGGCGCTTCGCAACAAGACGCAGTCGCTTCTGGCCGGTATCATCGCCCGGCAGACCGAGACCGGCCTCTGGATGCAGGTTCTCGACAATCCGGACCTTGCGGACAATTATGAGGAAACATCCGCCTCGGCCATGTTCGCCTATGCTTTGCTGCGCGCGGCGCGGCTTAAGCTCGTGCAGGGCGAAGAGGCGAATGCCGCCCTTTCGGCGGGTCGCCGCGCGCTTGAGGCACTTCTTGAAACGCGGCTGAAAGCCGATGAAGAAGGCGTGACGCGCCTCACGGGCATCGTGCACGTCGCGGGCCTTGGCGGCTTCGAGGGCAATTATCGCGATGGAACGCCGGAATATTATCTGACCGAGCCGGTGGTGTCTGATGATGCCAAGGGCGTCGGGCCGTTGATGATGGCCTATGCTGAAAACCTGCTTCTGGCCAAGCGGCAGGCGCAGGCTGTTTCAGCGGCGTGACGTCACGCCGCCCTTGCGAAGGTCACGGTCTGGATAAGGCCCTGTTTCTTGTGGTTGGCAATGGTGATCGTGCCGCCGAAGCGCTCGATGATTTCCCTGGCGATGGCAAGACCAAGACCCACGCCGGGGATTGATTTGCGCCGCGCGAGGTCCACCCGGAAGAAGGGTTCGAAAACCCGCCCGATCAGTTCCTGCGGAATGCCGGGGCCTTCATCCCTGATGGTCACGACGATTTCGCTCTCGTCTCCGATCAGATCGATATGAGCTTTCTTGCCATGGGTGACTGCGTTCAGGATGAGGTTGCGCAGGGCTCTCTTGAGCGCCAGCGGGGCCGCCTTGATGGTCATGGCGGCTTCCGGCTCGATGAAGACAAGCGAGCCCGCATGACCGAGACCGGAAACATCGCTAACGATTTCGCTGAGAAGCCTGCCGATGTCGATCGTCTGGATGCTGTCCTGGCGGACCTCTTCTCGTACCAGCAGGATGGCGCTGTCGGCGATGGCGTCCAGTTCCTCGAGATCCGCCAGCCATTTGGCCCGTTCCTCGCCGTTTTCGATGAATTCCGCCCTGAGCCGCATGCGGGTCATCGGGGTTCTGAGATCGTGGCCGGCGGCGGCGACGAGGCGCATGCGGCTTTCCATCGCCGCCTTCAGGCGGGTGGCGAGTTCGTTCAGCGCCCGCGCCGTGGCGCGGATTTCGCCCGGTCCGATTTCCGGCAGGTGCGGCAGCGAACCGTCAGGCCCGATGCTGGCGGCCGCATTTTCCAGCATGTCGAGCGGGCGGGTGATCTTGCTGGCGGCAAAGATCGAAACGGCGGCACTGCCGAGAATGATCAGCCCGATCCACATGCCGAAAATCTTCCAGCCGCCCGGCGGCGGACCCATATGCGGAATTTCCGCAACCAGCCAGCCGCCTTTTTCCAGCGCGATAGCCGCCACGGGGGCAGGATTTCCCGGTGAGCGGATGACCATCGCGGTGCGCGGCTCTCCGACGCGGGCCAGCGCCTTTTCCAGAAATTCCGAAAGCATGCCGTCGAGATCGCCTTGCGGCGGCTTCTGTTCTATCTGGAAATAGCCGGGCTGCTGCAGGGAAGGATCACGTTCGGCCATGGTCACGGCAAAGGCGAGGCTGCGGGCCAGCGGCTCGATGGTGGCGTCGGGCGGCGGCGGCTGCAACGTCCGGTCCGCCACAAAAGTCGCAAGTGCGATGACGGCGATGATGGAGACGATCATCAGCGCCGTGATGCGGTTTTTAAGCGAGCTCATCGCTGCACCGGTAGGGTTCTGACCTGAACCGTCATCTGGTAACCGCCATTGCGCACGGTCTTGAAGATCGGCGTCTGGGTGTCGGCGTCCAGCTTCTTGCGCAAGCGGCTCATCAGCACGTCGATGGAACGGTCGAACGGGCCGCGATCCTTGCCCTGCGTGAGATCAAGAAGCTGATCGCGGGAAAGCAGCCGACCGGGCCTGTCGAGAAAGACTTTCAGCAGATCGAATTCCGCTCCCGTCAAATCTATCTTTTCACCGCTGGCGCGGATGACGGAGCGCTGCTCGGGATCGGCGGTAAAATCCGCAAAACCATAGGCGGCGGATGAGGGGCGGGGAGCCTCCTGCGGTGTCGCGCGGCGCAGCACGGCCTTGATGCGCGCGGTCAGTTCGCGCGGATTGAAGGGTTTGCCGAGATAGTCGTCTGCGCCGATTTCCAGCCCGACGATCCGGTCGACATCTTCCTTCAGCGCAGTCAGGAGAATGACCGGCGTGCGCGGCCGGCGGCCCTGCAGATCGCGGCAGATATCGAGGCCGGAGCCATCGGGCAGCATCACGTCGAGCACGATGAGATCGGGATCGGAGCTGGCGATCTTTTCCTCGAACTCACGCCTGTCGGCGGCCATCGACACGCGAAACCCCTGCGAGCCGAGATATTTCGCGAGCAATGTGCGTATTTCCGGATCGTCATCGACGATCAATATATGTGTCACCGAAACTGTCGTCATATCGTCCAACCTTTTGATGCCACTATACATAAGCGCTGAAAAGAAACGGCGGATTTTTGCAACGAAAGCTTTCCGGGGCCGTTCTGGCAACATTCGGTTACAAATAGGCGGTTTGCGGAAGCAGCCTGGAAACATTCGGACCAAAGCCGGACACGCGATGCTCCTATCATCCTTTCATGTTGGAAAACGGAAGGAAGGTAAGATGAGACACTCGCTACTGGCCGCCGCCATCGCGACAGCAACTATGGGCGTTTCCGCCGCCGCGCAGGCAGCGGAAGAGAATGCGCCCGCACCCCAGGCGACCGAACAGGCTGCGCCGCCGCCCGCCAATCTCGATCTCGGCCCGGACATCGGCCCGGATCGGGGTCCGGATGAAAGGCCGCTGCCGCCGCATATGCGCAGAATGCCCGGCCCGGATGTTCTGGGGCTGGCGACGAAGCTTTCGGCGGCCGAAATCTATCTCGGCGTCACGCCGGAACAGCTCGGTCCATGGCGCGCCTATACCACGGCGTTGATCGATCTCGTTTCCCCCGGTCCGGAGCGCAATCCGCCGCCGCCGGTGGCGGGTGAAGGCAAGGCCAAGCCCGAGCCGCGTCTTGCGGGAGAGGAACTGGCAGGCATCATCGCGCAGAAGGCGGAAAAGGCCAAAGCCCTGCAGGACGCCGTTGCGGCGCTGAAACCGAAGCTTTCGCCGCAGCAGGTGCTGAAGCTTGCCGAACTCGAGCGTGCGCTGATGCCGCCTCCGCCTCCCGGCCCGCGTCATGGCCCCGCAGAGCGCGGCGGCTTTGCTCCCCCGCATGGCGATATGAGGCCGCCGGTTCCCGAGGCGGAACGGGGCTGAGGCAACCTTTCGAAGTTTCCTCCTTTAATCTGCCCCCCAGTAAAGGAGGAAATCAGCCGGCAACGGCTGGAGCCGGGGGATCGCACGCCTGCGATCCCCCGCGTGATTTTCAAGCAGGAACATGATGATGAGATATTTCTATCTGGTGCTGGCAACGGCTTTTGGTTTGAGCTTTGCCTGGTCGGTGGCCGTGGCAAAGGACAAGCCCGTGCAACAGCCGGCGGCCAAGTCCCGGCAGGATGAACAGCGGCGCCAGCCCGCCTGTGCGAAGGATCTGCGCGGAAAGACGGACTCCAGACGTCTTCGCAGCACCTGCCGCAAGGCCGCGGTGCGAAACTCGGCCTCTGCCTATGAATGGATCGAAGCGGAGAGGGGTTTCATCCTCGTGAAACACGAGATGACGCCGGTTTCTTCCTTCGAGTGAACCGGCTGGACAGGACATCAATATGAAAACGGCACGCAAGGCAGGCGCATTGCTGGCGGTTGTCGCTCTCGCTGTGGGCGGCTACTGGCTGTCCTCGCAATATACGCGGGCGGCCACACCCGGCTATATCACCGCGCCGGTGACGCGCGGCGATATCGAGCAGACGGTGCTGGCGACGGGAACGCTGAAACCCGTTCGCCTTGTCGCCGTCGGCGCGCAGGCCTCCGGCCGCATCACCGCCGTCAAGGTGGCGCTCGGCGATACGGTCGCGGCGGGCGATCTGATCGCCGAAATCGATTCCGTTACCCAGACGAACAGTCTGCGCACGGCGCAGGCGGCCCTGGCGAACGTGAAGGCGCAGCGGGTTGAGAAGCAGGCGACGCTTCTTCTCAACCGCCAGAGCCTTGCCCGTCAGCAGGAGATGGTGTCGAAGAACGCGGCCTCCCGCGCCGATTTCGAAAGCGCCACCGCAGCCCTTGCCGTCACCGAGGCGCAGATCGAAGCCATCGACGCCCAGATCGAGGAAGCGCAGGTCGCGGTGGAAACGGCCGAGGCCAATCTTGGCTATACCAAGATCACAGCGCCCATCGAAGGCACGGTTCTGTTGATCGTCAGCCAGGAAGGGCAGACCGTCAACGCCACGCAATCCGCGCCAACCATCGTCATTCTGGGCCAGCTCGACCGGATGACGGTGCGCACGGAAATTTCCGAGGCGGATGTAACGCGGGTCAAACCGGACCTGCCGGTCTATTTCACGGTGCTCGGCGAGCCGCAGCAGCGGTATGACGCAACGCTCGCCTCGATAGAGCCGGCGCCGGAATCGGTGCGCAGCGATTCCAGCTTCAGTTCCTCGACCTCTTCATCCTCCAGCTCATCCTCTTCCAGCACGTCGTCATCCGAGGCTATCTATTATAATGGCGTGTTCGAAGTGCCGAACCCGGAAGGCAAGCTGCGTACCTATATGACGGCGGAGGTCCATATCGTTCTCGGCGAAGCGAGGGACGTGCTGACCGTCCCCTCGGCGGCCCTTGGCAGCATGAACAGCGACGGCAGCTATGCGGTGCGTGTGGCCGGTGCCGATGGCAGGGTTTCCGAGCGCAAGGTCGAGATCGGGCTGAACAACAAGGTCACTGCGGAAGTGCGTTCCGGCCTTGCCGAAAACGAGCGCGTGGTGACCGGCGAGCGTTCCACCGACACCGCCACAAACGCCATGCCGGGGCCGGGCGGCCCGCCGATGGGGCTTTGAACCATGGCTGAACCTTTGATTTCGCTTAAATCCGTGCGGCGGGATTATCCCTCCGGCGAAGGCACGATCAGCGTGCTGAAGAACATCGACCTCACCATCGAGGCCGGTGAGATGGTGGCGATCGTCGGCGCGTCCGGGTCGGGCAAGTCGACGATGATGAATATTCTCGGCTGCCTCGACCGCCCGACATCGGGTAGCTACAGCATCAGGGGCCGGGAAACGGGTAATCTCGATGCCGACGCGCTTTCGGCGCTCAGGCGTGAAAATCTCGGCTTCATCTTCCAGCGCTACCATCTGCTGGCCGAACTGACGGCGCTGGGCAATGTCGAAATTCCGGCAATCTATGCCGGCAAGACGCAGGGCGACCGCAGGCAAAATGCCGCAAGGCTGCTTGGCCGCCTCGGCATGGCGGAACGCCTCGATCACCGTCCCGGCCAGCTTTCCGGCGGCCAGCAGCAGCGCGTTTCCATCGCCCGCGCCCTGATGAACGGTGCAGAGATCATTCTTGCCGACGAACCGACCGGCGCGCTCGACAGCGCCAGCGGCGACGAGGTGTTGCGCATCCTCGGCGAGCTGCATGCCGAAGGCCGCACCGTCATCATCGTCACCCATGATATGTCGATTGCCAGACGCGCCGGGCGGATCATCGAAATCAGCGACGGAACGATCATTTCCGACCGCAGGACGGATGCAACGCTCGTACCGCAGGTCGATGCCGAACCCGCTGCCGTTTCCGTCGGGTCTTCGGGTCTTGCGGGTCTCGTTTCGTCTCTGCGCGAGGCGTTGCGCATGGCGCTTCTGTCGATGCGGGCGCACAAGCTGCGCACCTTTCTCACCATGCTCGGCATCATCATCGGCATCGCCTCGGTCATCAGCGTCGTGGCGCTGGGGCAGGGGTCGCAGCAGCGGGTGTTGCAGAACATATCGAGCCTCGGCACCAACACGCTGGAAATCTTCGCCGGCAAGGATTTCGGCGACATAAGGTCGGGCAAGATCACCACGCTCGTCGTTTCCGATGCCGACGCGCTTGCCAAGCAATCCTATGTCGCGGCGGTGACGCCGACGGTCTCGACCTCCAGCACGGTGCGTTTCGGCGCGAAGGAGGCGAATGCGCTGGTGAACGGCGTCAGCGAACGCTATTTCGTCGCCAAGGGCACCAAGCTGTCGCAGGGCCGCTTTTTCGATGGCGGAAGCGTCGCGCAGAAGGCGCAGGACGTGGTGATCGACGAAAATACCCGCAAATCGCTGTTTGCGGATTTCGACGGCAGCCCTGTCGGCCAGGTCATTCTCATCGGCAAGGTGCCGGCCCGCATCGTCGGCGTCACGCAGGCGCAGCAGGGCGGTTTCGGCTCAAGCCAGAACCTGTCGCTTTACCTGCCCTATACCGCCGTCCAGTCGCGCTTTCTCGGCAACCTGTCGCTGCGCAGCATCACGGTGCAGGTGGCTGACGATGTCGATGCCTCAATCGCCGAGCAGGCGGTGACGACACTTCTGACCCAGCGGCACGGCACACGGGATTTCTACATTCTCAATACCGACGATATCCGCCAGACCATCACCAGCACCACGCAGACGCTGACTCTTCTGATTGCGGCGATTGCGGTGATTTCGCTGCTGGTCGGCGGCATCGGGGTGATGAACATCATGCTCGTTTCGGTGTCTGAACGCGTTTCGGAAATCGGCGTGCGCATGGCGGTGGGCGCGCGCCGCACCGATATTCTGCGGCAGTTCCTCATCGAGGCGGTGCTGGTCTGCATCATCGGCGGTACGCTGGGCGTGCTCGGCAGCCTCGGCTTCGGCGCGCTTTTCTCCGCCTTCAGCAGCAATTTCGCAATGGTCTATTCCACGGCGTCGATCATCGCCGCCTTCGTCTGCTCGACGCTGATCGGTGTTGTCTTCGGTTATCTGCCGGCGCGCAACGCGTCGAAGCTCGATCCCGTCGCGGCTTTGTCTGCGGGGTAAATCCCCCCGCCGGTCACGTCTTGTTTTTTTCGACGAAACGGATGGCGTCGCCAACGGTCAGGATCGTGCTTGCGGCGGAATCTGGAATTTCCACCCCGAATTCCTCTTCGATTTCCATGACGATCTGAACGGTCTCGAGCGAATCCGCGCCGAGATCGTCAGCAAAATTGGCATTGTCCACCACATTGGCGGGGTCTGCGCCAAGCTGGTCCACGATGATTTTTCTGATACGTTCTGCAATGGTGGACATGGTGAGACTCCGCGAAAGTTGCCTGCCGCCGAACGCCGCCCCATCTGAATTTGCGCCGAAGATATCCAAGCGAAATCAAGCTGAGTTTCGAAAGGACAAGGCCGCAGAGTCAAAGGCTCGAAAGATCGATGACATCCGGACGTAGCACGCCTTTCGCAGCCGCGAAAGAGTGTCGATCACCCGTTAGTATTCCATAATAATATGGGACGTTCGCCACGTTAAACAGTTTGTGACTGGCGGCGGTGAACCGCAACGCGGTAAAGCTCGTTGCCTGTGAACCTCAAATCCGTCAGCCACACCGAGCCTCATGCCATGGTCCAGTCGTCCCCGGAACGCTTTATATTGCTCGATGGCATAAGGGGCGTGGCCGCACTTTTCATCGTCCACCGCCATGCCGAGGATCTGTTCGGGAAAAGCACGGCTTCGAGCTATCTCGCCGTGGATCTGTTCTTTGCGCTGAGCGGTTTCGTGCTCGCGCATGCCTATAGCAGGAAACTGGCCGAAGGGGCGATTACGCCAGGCTTTTTCATGAAGGCGCGCTTCGCACGTCTTTACCCTCTTTATGGGCTGGCGCTGGCCCTGATGGCCGCCTATTTCATCTGCCTCTACGTGCTGGGCCTGCCGACGCCGATCGACGATCTGCACCGTCTCATCGATCCGGGCGAGCTTGCTTTCGCCTTGGTAACAGGGCTGCTCTTTCTGCCGGCGCCCTTCACGCTCACGCTGAACGGTGCGCTGTTTCTCGTCAGCCCGGCATGGTCGCTTTTCAATGAGCTGGTGGTGAATGCGTTTTACGCCCGCTTCGGTGTCCGGGCCACGCCGAAACAAACCGCCGCGGTGCTCACGGTCAGCGCCCTTGTGTTGATGGTGGCTGCCGCCGAGTTTGGCCGTTTGCATGCCGGTTTTCGCTGGCATGAAATGTATGCCGGCATGGGGCGAGTGTTCTTCTCGTTTTTTGCTGGCGTGCTTATTTACCGTTTCCGCAATCGCGTGCCGCAGTTGAAACCCTTTCAGGCGGCGCTTTGCCTTCTGCTGGTCTGCTTCATTCTGGCCGTGCCGATGTCGCGCGAGCTTCGGCCGTTCTTCGATCTTGCGGTTGTCCTTGTCGTCTGGCCGCTCCTGCTGTTTATCGCCAGCAAGACGGTTCCAGGGCGCGGGGTGTCAATGGTGTCGGTGTTTCTCGGCACGGCGTCCTATGCGGTCTATGTGCTGCATATTCCGCTTCTGGCCTGGACGGAGCTTCTTATCCCCGCGGTGCACCGGGAAAACCTCGCTTTGTCGGCCGGCCTTGTTTTTCTCATCGGCACGACATGCCTGTCATGGTTGCTGACGGTCTATTACGATCAGCCCGTTCAGAAATGGCTGAAGAACCGGTTGAGAAAGCGGAGCGAAATCCGCCAGCCGGTATGACCCTGCCTCGCGGCTGAAAACCTCAATAATGGGCGAAAATCGGGGCTGTCAGCACAAAAGCTGCGACGAGGCTGATGATCGTCAGTTTCGCCGCTCGTATGCGGCGCATTTTGCGGCCGCTCCAGTCATACGTCATACTCACCTCCACGCAGACGCAAAACTTACCGGTATGGGAAACAACCGAAACCTGGCGCAGACCTGTCATGGCCCCGCAACGCACCGGATGCACATTCGATACCCAAACTCCCGGACGCGCCTGATCGCGCGCGGGATGCTCAATTTCAGTGTTGCCTGATATACGACTTTTGCCAAGCCGTTATTTTCATCGGTGATTTTGAAGGCCGCCACGAAAAGGGCGGCAAGCCCATCACTGGTAAAGAGGCGGCAGGCCCTGAATGGCGTAACGCGGCAGCGGTTTCCACGGTTTGACGCGCTCATGTTTGTGAACGCCGAACAGGAACAGCATTTCCTTCGAAATATCGGCAGGGTCGGTCAAGCCATCCTGAAAGAGCTGGATCACCTTGCGGGCGGCATTGTCGTAGAGAATGACTTCGTCATCCATGGTGCGGCTATCGTAACCGAGACCTTCCAGGACTGACTGAAGCATTTTCAGGTCCTGCGATGTGATGATGCAATTTTCGTGTGCGGAAGACATGAGGTCGTCCTTTCCTGCGGGAGTTAGAAAAAAACCGGAGCGTCGCGCTGCCGTCCAGAGATGGCGCTGGGACGCTTCAACGTTTCGAAATGCGGACGCGTCAGATAAACCGTTTCCGGCGCGTGCTGTCATCCATGTCGCGTGAATTGCGGATCGTTACCGCCGGCAACAGGCGGGACAGGGCTGAGGGCGCAACAGACCAGACGGTGGCAACGCCGCTTAGTTAACTATCACGGAGCCTGCGCCGTTTAAGGGGAATAGGCAAGTTAATTCCGCTAAACACGGTGAGAGATATAGCCGCTGCCGCAGGCAACAAAAAAGGCCGGGGCAATATTGCACCGACCTTCCTCATATCGCTCTCAACACCAGTGCCAGTACATCCGTGGTCAAAAGTCTAAAAGCGACTGGAGCAACTGCGAACGTCGATTTCATTCGCGCTCACCAGCAGTTGCTATGGGAGACATTTAGTTTGGCAATGTGGCCAAATCAAGACCTGCATTCATGGCGATGCATTTATTCGTCCTGATTTCCCAGCCACAGGGGGCGTCATGTCTTCTTGCCATCCCCGGTGGTTGCATTGGCAAACTTGACCTGCGAGCCTGGCGGGGCTGCTGCAGGCGTTTTCGTCTTGTCTTTTTTAGGTTTGCGGATTTCCTTGTTGCTGCGCAATTGACCCTTGGCCATGGTGTCCTCCTCCTGCTGAATTCATGAGGTCTCGAGCGGGTATTAATCATCCCCTCAAGACCCGTTTGACGGGGCGGTTCTGGAAATCCCGTCCGGCTATTTCTTGCCGGATCGTTTCTTTGCGGATGCAGGCGCGTCAGCGATAAATGACGCTTCCTGTGCCTCACGAAGCTGGCGAAGGCGCTCTGTTTTGCGGGCGCGCTGGTCGGCCTCGGTATTTATGATCTGTTTTGCGGCGTTATCCGTCAGTGATGCTTTGTCCTGTGCGGATAGTTTGCCGGGCTTGAAGAAAGCTTCTTTAGTCGCGGCCATGTCATTCTCCTTGACGTAAGAGAGCAGTATCAAAGGGCTTAGCGGGTGCGGGCGGCCTTCTTTGGGCCCGGCAGCAAGCCTTCGCGTTGCATCTTCTTCTTTTCCATCTTGCGATGGCGGCGTACGGCTTCGGCCTGTTCGCGGACACGCTTTTCCGAGGGCTTCTCATAGGATTCCCGCGCGCGCATTTCGCGGAAGATGCCTTCGCGCTGCATTCTCTTTTTCAGAACACGAAGGGCTTGGTCTACATTGTTGTCGCGGACGAGTACTTGCAAGAAATTCTCCTTCAGCAGCCCATGCTGCTACTTTCTGACTTTAATGGAACTCAGGTTGACCCAGCTGGATCCCGCTTCGCGCACCGAAGTGTTTTCGCTGACGCGTGGCGTCGGTGTGGTGGACGCTGACAAATCTATTTCGTCGATCGCAATACTGCGTTCGAAATTTTCATGTTGGAAGCGCACCCTGAGACGAACGACGCCCTGTCCCTCCGGCATCACGGACATCACGCGCGCAGGACCCTTGGGCTGGTTGTTGCCGATGACACCGGGCTTCAGAAAAACCGTGTCGCCGCACTTGTAGGAATTTTTACGCATAGGACCTCCATGGCCCAAAAACAAAAGGCCGGGCTTTGACCCGACCTCTCACAGTCATCCTAACCTGCAGCCAGTACATCCGTGGTCTGCGAGTTGGAGATGACGAATATCAAGCTGCCTGAAGGTTATCAGCCGAGCTCTTGCCGGACCGACGGTCCTGGACGATCTCGTAGCTGATCTTCTGGCCATCGTTCAGCGAACGCATGCCGGCGCGCTCAACTGCGGAGATGTGAACGAAAACGTCCGTGCCGCCATTGTCAGGCTGAATGAAGCCGAAGCCCTTGGTGGCGTTGAACCACTTTACAGTACCAGTGTTCATAACGATTTCCTTTCGTAGAATCGTTGTGGTTCCCGCGATACCTTGCGGGATAAGATCGATTATTTGAGAGGAAATCCGACGGGGAACAGTCTGTTCCAGAACGACGTCACAAGCAATGGTCGATGAAGAAAATATAGGCGCAATTTTTGATTTTGCAATGGGCCCTGAAGGAAAAAGCGCCGGCGAGCAACGCTTGATCCGCTAAGTATCTGTTTTACGACGTTATTTCCCGATGGGCCAATGTTAACCCCGGTCTGGCGCTGCCTTTGGTCTCACGCGCATCAACCTCCGCCGGGAGACACGTCTTTCGCATCGTCGTCCGGCAGACTGCCTGCGCCCGGCGTCTTGTCGCAGTCAGTGAGGGAAGGTTTGGCGTGCGGGCCGGCCGGGGGAATGTCGTTCGGGCTGGAAGGCCCTTTGTCGACAGTTTTCGGCTTCGTTTTCTTCGTCATGTCGCGTCCTCCTTTTAGCAGGAAAACGCCAGGGAAAAGGCGCGGGTTCCGTTTCCACACCGCGCGGGCGCGCTTTTCCGCCGTCAGCGGCGGGAACGCGGCTTTTTCTCTTCTCGGTTCATATCTCGTCCGACCCATTTGAAGAACACAACGAGGCTGGCGCCGATGATGATGAGCGGAACGAAGGATTCAAAACTGGACATGACTCACTCTTTCTTCCCCCGGCGGCCATTTTACCGGCCTGAAAGAAGAGCGTAATCTGCGGAATATCGTCGGTTCTTTTTTGGCGATTGCCGTCTGCGGCCCAGCTGCCGATGAGGTCGCAGACGACAGCGGTTAAACGGGCAACGATTTCACCGTTGCCGTCCCGCCTTCACGGGCGCTTTTCAGCGCCGCCACGCCGGTCAGAACGGACATGGCGCCGGCGCGCGACCCCGCCCGCTGCCGCAGCCGGTCGTTGGAGCCAGGCTTGAAGATCATGTCGCGCATGCGGTTGTCGCCGCCATAGTGGCCGCCCGGCTCATGCGGCACCCAGATACGTTCCACGCCGCCGCCAAAACTTTTCACCAGCAGGATTTCATCGGCCGGCGGTTCCGTCCAGGGCTGCTTTTCATACTGGCGCATCTCGATGCGCCCCTTATGACCGTTGAAGGCGATATGGTGGCCCTCGATCGGCATATAGGTATTGAGTGAATAGGAAACCTGCACGCCGCTGGCATAACGGATCGAGGCGCTCATGGTGTCGGGAATGTCGATTTCCTCGCGGAAGACGCAGGCATCGCGCACATAACCGTCCACCGTCGAAGGATCTTCATATAGCGCATCTAGAAAAGGATCGGCGCCCAGATCCATGAAATAATCGCACTCGCTTTTGTGCGGACAGGTGCGACAGCGCGTTCCCCGGAACGGACCGTTCTTGCCATAATGCAGCAATTGTCCGAACCCCTTCACTTCCACGGGATCGGAATCGAGATACCAGTTCAGGAGATCGAAATGGTGGGTGGCCTTGTGCACGAACAGGCTGCCGGAATGTTCGGTGAAGGCATGCCAGCGGCGGAAATAATCCGCGCCGTGGTGATTATCGAGATACCAATGGAAATCGACCGAGGTAACCGTGCCGATGGCGCCGTCATCGATCAGTTCCTTTATGCGAGCGGCCGTGGGCGAAAAACGATAGTTGAAGGACACATCGACACGTCGGCCGCTTTTGGCTTCGGCTGCGCGAATGCGGTCGATCTTTTCCGGGGTGGTGGTCATGGGCTTTTCGCTGATGACATCGGCCCCGCCTTCCAGCGCGCGGATGATGATGTCGTCATGGGTGTCGTCAGGTGTGCAGACGATCACCAGTTCCGGGCGTTGCTCCAGCATCATCCGGTCGAAGTCGTCGTAAAGCGGCGCGTTCGATCCCATCATGGCGCGGGCGCGCTCGGCGCGCATCAGGTTCAGGTCGCAAATGCCGACCAGCTCGACATAGTCGCTCCAGCCGGCCAGCAATTCGCGGCCCCACATGGTGGTACCGCGATTGCCGGTGCCGACCAGCGCGTAACGTTTGCGTTTCACCTTTTCAGGCATTGTCTCTCTCCCGGATATCTCAACAAACAGTCTTGAAGCGCTCAACCACGGTGGCGAGGACCTCATCCATCGGGCGTGCCTGCCAGCGATGCGAGAAAATCTCAACTTCCTGCGGGCCGTGGAAGCCGGCGGCCTCGATCATGGCGCGAAAGGCCTTGAGGTCAATCACGCCGTCGCCCATCATGCCGCGATCATTGAGCGGATCCGTGGTCGGCACCAGCCAGTCGCAGATGTGATGGGCAAGGATTTGCCCGTTCCTGCCCGCACGCGCCACTTGCTCCTCCAGTTCCGGGTCCCACCAGACATGGTAGACGTCGATGGCCACACCGGTGCCGGCGCCCAGCCGGTCGCAAAGATCGAGCGACTGTTTCAGCGTGTTGAAGCAGGCGCGGTCGGCGGCATAAAAAGGGTGGAGCGGTTCGATGGCCAGCGGCACGCCGGCGGCGCGGGCATAGGGCAGAAGTTCGGTCATGCCGTCCTCCACCATCTGCCGCGCACCCTTTAAATCACGCGAGCCGGCGGGCAGCCCGCCCACGACAAGCACGAGGCAGTCAGCTTTCATGGCGGCGGCCTCATCGACGGCGCGTTTATTGTCCTCAATGGCGAGCCGACGGCCTTCCTCGGTAGGAGCAGGGAAAAAGCCGCCACGGCAATGGCCGCTGAGGCGCAGCCCATTCTGCTCAACGATGCGTGCGGCTTCAGTAAGACCGACGCCGTGTACCTGTTCGCGCCAGGGCGAAATGGCGGTGATGCCATGGGCGAGGCAAGCATCGACGATTGCGCCAAAATCTCCGCCCTGACGCACGGTGGCGAAATTGATGGAAAGGCCTTCAAGGCTCATCTCGGTATCTCTCCTCGTATTGCTTCACCCGATGCCGCGGACGGCCAGAAACGCCTTCATGCGGTGCGTGGCCAGATCAGGCTCGGTCAGCACATTGGCCTTGTCCGCCAGTCGGAAAAGCTCGGCGAAATGCTGCGTGGAGCGGGTGCTTTCCTGCCCGCCGATCATAGTGAAATGATCCTGCAACCCGTTGAGATAGGCGAGGAACACCACACCGGTTTTGTAGAAGCGGGTGGGAGCCTTGAAGATGTGGCGCGAGAGCGCCACCGTCGGCTCCAGAATATCGAAGAATTCATTGTCCGCCCCGTGCTTCAGGCAGGCCAACGCTTTCGAAGCCGCCGGCGCGATGGCGTCGAAAATACCGAGCAGCGCGTCCGAATGGCCGTTCTCATCACCGGCGATCAGTTCGGCGTAGTTGAAATCGTCGCCGGTATACATGCGCACGCCTGCCGGCAGACGGCGGCGCATGACGATTTCCTTTTCCTTGGAGAGAAGCGAAATCTTGATGCCGTCGATCCTGTCAGCATTCTCCTCGATCATGGCAAGGCATGTTTCCATTGCCGCCATATGGTCATTGGCACCCCAATAGCCCTCAAGCGCGGGGTCGAACATTTCGCCCAGCCAGTGGATCACCACTTTCTGCTCGGCGCGGGAGAGAACCCGCGCATAGGCCTTGAGATAATCATCCGGCGAGCGGGCGGTCGCGGCCAGCGCGCGGCTCGCCATCAAGATCACACGTCCACCTTCTCCCTGAACAAAATCAAGCTGTTCGAGATAAGAGTCGATAATCTGGTTCAGGTCGTAACCGCCGCCATTCAGATGGTCGGTGCCGACGCCGCAGGCAATCAGAGCATCCTTGCGGCTGGCTGCTTCCTTCAGCGAACGGGAGATCAGTTCTTGCGCCTGCGGCCATGCCAGTCCCATGCCACGCTGCGCCGTATCCATCGCCTCGGCGACGCCGAGGCCGAGGTCCCACAGGCGGTGACGAAAACGTAAGGTGGCGTCCCAGTCGATGGCGGGGTTAAGCCATGGGTCGTTATCGGCAAAGGGATCGGCCACCACATGGGCGGCGGCGAAGGCGACGCGGTTGAAATCCGTGGCACTTCGTTTCTCAACGGCGACCGGCGTGCCTGATAGCCTGTAGACCTCGATGCTGCGGTCGTCCTTCGGAAGCTTGAGTTCACTCACGTCTGCCTCCTTAGGAAATAGCGGGAACGTCGAGCCAGCGGCGTTCCTTCCACGATTTCAATCCAAGCTCGGCAAGCTGCACGCCCTTCACGCCTTCCATCAGCCCATAGGGCCACGGCTCGTTGTCGACGAGATGGCGCACGAACATTTCCCACTGCGCCTTGAAGCCGTTATCGTAGACGACATTGTCCGGCACTTCCTGCCAGGTCTTGTAGAAATCGATGGTCTGCGGCTGGTCGGGGTTCCAAACTGGCTTAGGTGTGTTGGTGCGGTGCTGGGTAAAGCATTTGGTCAGGCCCGCCACCGCCGAGCCATGGGTGCCATCGACCTGGAAGGTCACGAGGTCGTCGCGACGCACCCGTACCGCCCATGAGGAGTTGATATGGGCAATGGCGCCGCCTTCAAGTTCGAAAGTGGCATAGGCCGCGTCATCCGCATCCGCCTTATAGGCTTTGCCCTGTTCGTCAAAACGTTCCGGAATATGGGTCGCGCCGAGGCAGCTGACCGATTTGACCGGGCCGAACAGATTGTCGAGCACATAACGCCAGTGGCACAGCATATCGAGAATGATGCCGCCGCCATCCTTCAGGCGGTAATTCCAGGAGGGGCGCTGCGCCGGTTGCCAGTCGCCTTCAAAAACCCAGTAACCGAACTCGCCGCGGACCGAGAGGATTTTTCCGAAAAAGCCGCTGTCGCGCAGCATGGCGAGCTTGCGCAAGCCCGGCAGGAACAGCTTGTCCTGCACCACGCCGTGTTTGATGCCGGCGCTTTCGGCCAGCCGTGCAATGGCCAGCGCCTCTTCCATCGTGTCGGAAATCGGCTTTTCGCAATAGACGTTCTTGCCGGCCTTGATGGCTTTTTCCAAAAGGCTGCCGCGCATCTGCGTCGTGCCGGCATCGAAGAACAGCGTGTCATCAGGGTTTGCAAGCGCCGCATCGATATCGGTGGTCCAGCGGGCGACATTATGTTTTTTCGCGATTTCCTCAATCTTCGCGCCGTTTCGCCCGACCAAAATGGGGTCGAGCATGACCCTTTCGCCGTTCTTCAACAGCACGCCGCCCTGATCGCGAATGGCGAGAACGGAGCGCACGAGATGCTGGTTGTAACCCATGCGGCCGGTGATGCCGTGCATGATGACGCCGATACGTTTCATGAATTTCCTCCCAAGGCGGCCTTTTCCCGAAAGCCGCTTCCGTCAAACATGGCAATTTGTAACCATTTGGTTATTTGTGTTCGTGAAAGGTGCGATCTGTCAAGGTGTTTTTGACAGGAAAAATTCATGAGGTGAGGATCGCTGAACTTACGGGTCTCCACCGCGTCGCAAAAAGAAAACGGCGCGCTTCGCGGATGCGAATGGCGCGTCGTCGCTGTTGTTAAAGAGAAAATCGGTTCGGCCGGTTCAGGCCGGCCGCACTGCAGCAAGCAGGGTATCGACGATATGCTGGCCCCAGCGTTCCAGTTCGGCAGGGTCGGTCAGGTCGCGCTGGAAGATGGTCGACAGCGTGAACCGGTTCGAAAGATAAAAGGCGCCGAGCGAAGCAATGGTCAGATAGACGTCGATCGGATCGAGACCGTCACGGAATTCGCCGGCGTCGCTGCCCCGCCGCAGCACGTCTTCCAGCTCTGAAATGAAATTCGAATGCATCGCCGTAATCGTCGGGGATTGCCTGAGATAGCGGGCTTTATTGAGGTTTTCCGTGGCGAGGATGCTCAGGAATTCGGGGTGGTCGAGGAAGTAGTGCCAGGTAAAAAGCGCAAGTTCCCGCAGGCCCTCCGACGGGGCCTTTCGGGCCAGGTCAAGCCGTCTCTCGGTGTGGCGGATATGGCGGTAAGCGTCTTCGAGAACGGCGAGATAAAGCGCATCCTTGTCGCCGAAATAATGGTAGATCATCCGCTTGTTGGTGCCGGCGCGCCGGGCGACGACATCTATCCGAGCCCCCGCCAGCCCCTTGGCGGCCACCTCACGGCGGGCGGCTTCAAGAATGGCGGCGCGCGTCCTTTCCGGGTTTCGCACCTGTGCCGTCGCGCGTTTGCGCTTGGGCGACGGCGTTTTCTCCATGGCGGCATCGGGGGCCGGATCGGACGGCTGGTTTGTTGTCGTTTTTTCCATTTCAGCACCCGCTTGACAATGTTTGCGATCAGTGTTCCCATGTAACCAATTAGTTATAAAACGGCAAGCGTCGTTTACGTTCATCATCAATTGGCAGTCAATAGGGAGGAGTTGCCAATGCCCGTGATGCTTCACAGGAGAGGTGTGCTTTCAGCGGGGCTCGGCGCCCTGTCGCTTGCAGCACTGGGAGGTGGTTCAGCGCAGGCCCAGGCCGCGCGCCTTCGCATGTTGTGGTGGGGTTCGCAGGAGCGCGCCGACCGCACCAACAAGGCGATAGCAGCCTATAAGCAGGTCAAGCCGGATCTCGACATTGCCGGTGAATTCGCAGGCTGGAGCGACTACTGGCCGCGCCTTGCCACGCAGGTGGCGGGCCGCAATGCGCCTGACCTGATCCAGATGGATTATCGCTACATCTTCGAATATGGCCGGCGCGGCGCACTTGCTCCGCTGGATGACTATATCGGCAAGGGCCTGAAGATCGAGGATTTCGGCAAGATGAACATCGATTCCGGCCGGGTCGATGGCAAGCTTTATGGCATCAATCTCGGCGTCAATTCCAGCGCCGTCTTCTTTGATGAGGCGGCCTGGGAAAAATCCGGCGCGACGCCGCCGTCGATCGGCCAGACCTGGGAGGAGTTTGCCGAAAACGCCACCAAGCTCAGCAAGAACAAGCCGAAGCCCGGTTATTACGCAACGGCCGACGCCAGCGGCGTGGAGCCGAGCTTTGAAAACTGGCTGCGCCAGAACGGCAAATCGCTCTACACGCAGGATGGCGGGATCGGCTTCGATCCGACCGATGCCACCAAGTGGTTCACCCTGTGGGCTGATCTGCGCAAAAGCGGCGCCTGTGTGCCAGCCGACGTGCAGGCGCTCGACCAGCTCAACATTGAAACCAACCCGCTGACGACGGGCAAGGCGGCAACTGCATTTGCCCATTCCAATCAGTTCGTCGGGTATCAGAAGCTGAACAAGTCCAAGCTTGCCATAAGCTCCTATCCGAAGAGCACGAAAGATGGCCCTTCTGGCCATTATCTGAAACCCTCCATGCTCATCAGCGTCGCCAATGGCAGTGCCGGCATCGAGCAGGCGATTGGGTTCATCAACTTCCTCGTGGCTGACCCGCAGGGCGTCGACATTCTCGGCGTCGAGCGTGGCGTTCCGGCGTCGGAATCCATGCGCAGCCAGTTGAGCGGCAAGCTCGACGAGGTCAGCAAGACGATGGTGGACTATATTGCCGAGATTACCCCCGGCGTCGGCGATCTGCCGCCGGCGCCGCCTCCGGGCGCGGGCGAGTTCGCCTTCGTTTTGAAACGCACGGCAGAAGAAGTTGGCTTCGGCAAGATCACGCCGGAAGAGGGCGGTGACCGCCTCGTCAAGGAATCCGAAACCGTTATCAAACGGAAGTGATGGTTTATGGCCTTTCGATCTGAAACTCTTGTGGAGGAGAGCCGTGGCGCGGCTCTCCCGAAACGGGGCGGCCTGAAGCGGGTTTTCGACCGCAACATTCACGCCTACCTGTTTCTGCTGCCCTGGCTGATCGGCTTTTTTGGCCTCACGCTTGGCCCGGCGCTGGCGTCGCTTTATCTGTCCTTCACCAATTACGATCTGTTGCAGTCGCCGGATTGGGTGGGTGCGGCGAACTATGTGCGCATCGCAACCGATGACCCAAAATTTGCAGCAGCCATGCAGGTGACGTTTACCTATGTGCTGCTGTCGGTGCCGCTGAAGCTCATCTTCGCGCTGCTGGTGGCGCTCGCCTTCAATCGCGGCATAAAGGCGCTAACGCTCTACCGCGCGATCTTCTATCTGCCGTCGCTGCTGGGTTCCAGCGTCGCGATCGCCGTTCTCTGGCGCCAGCTTTTCGCGTCCGATGGCCTCGTCAACATGCTGCTCTGGCAGGCTTTCGGTTATGAAGGCCCAAGCTGGATTTCCAATCCTGATTATTCGATCTACACGCTGGTTATCCTGTCCGTCTGGCAGTTCGGGTCGCCGATGATCATCTTCCTTGCGGGTCTGAGACAAATCCCGCAGGACATGTATGAGGCCGCCGATATCGACGGCGCGAGCAAGGTGCGGCAGTTCTTCCGCATTACCCTGCCGCTTTTGACGCCGGTGATCTTCTTCAACGCCGTCATCCAGACGATCGACGCCTTCAAGGCCTTCACGCCCGCCTTCATCATTTCCGAAGGCTCCGGCGGGCCGATCAACTCGACGCTGTTCTACACGCTCTACCTCTATCAGGAAGCCTTCGGTTTCTTCCGCATGGGTTATGCCTCGGCGCTGGCCTGGATTTTGGTGATCATCATCTCGCTGTTCACGGCCTTCTCGTTCCTCAGCGCAAAATACTGGGTGCATTACGATGACTGACGCTGTTACCGCCCCCCGGCCGGGACAAGGCCCGCAACGCTCGCCGCTGAAATCGGTGATGCTCCACACGGCGTTGATCATCGCGTCCTTCGCGATGCTCTATCCGATCCTGTGGATGATATCGGGCTCTTTCCGGCCGCAGGATGAGCTGTTCGGCTCTTCCTCGCTCATTCCCTCGGCAGTCGATTTTGGCGGTTATATACGTGGCTGGACGGGGCTGCAGGTTAGTTTCGGGCAGTTCTTCTGGAACTCCTTCTTCATCTCGGTGCTCGCTACCATAGGGAATGTGGTCGGCTGCTCGCTCACCGCCTTTGCTTTTGCAAGGCTTCGGTTCGGCGGGCGCAATTTCTGGTTTGCGCTGATGCTCGGCACGCTCATGCTGCCCTATCACGTCGTGCTCATCCCGCAATATATCCTGTTTCTGGAAATGGGCTGGGTGAACACGTCGCTGCCGCTGATCGTGCCGAAATACCTCGCGACGGATGCCTTCTTCATCTTCCTGATGGTGCAGTTCTTCCGCGGCATCCCGCGTGAACTGGACGAGGCGGCGGTCATGGATGGCTGCTCGCCCTTCCGCATCTACTGGAAGATTATGCTGCCCCTGTCGCTGCCGGTTTTGGCGACGGCCGCGATCTTTTCCTTCATCTGGACATGGGACGATTTCTTCGGTCCGCTGATCTATCTGAACGACATCAACACCTACACCGTGCAGCTCGGTCTCAGATCCTTCGTGGATTCCACCGGCAGCTCGGACTGGACCTCGCTTTTCGCCATGTCCAACTTGTCGCTGGTGCCGGTCTTCCTGTTCTTCCTGTTTTTCCAGCGGCTGCTGATCGAAGGCATCGCGACGACGGGAATGAAACGCTGAACCGAGAGAACATTTTATAAGACCATCAACACTGTCGCGGCTGCCCTTTGCGCGGCGCGACAGTCGGGAGAAACAGCATGGCAAGCAGCATTACTCTGGAAAAAATCGTCAAGCGGTTCGGCGCTTTTCCGGTCATCCACGGCATCGATCTCAAGATCGAACCGGGCGAATTCACAGTTTTCGTCGGCCCCTCGGGCTGCGGAAAGTCCACGCTTTTACGCATGATCGCCGGACTGGAAGAAATCTCCGAGGGCGATCTTCGCATCGATGGCGAAAGGGTCAACGAAACCGCCGCCTCCAAGCGCGGAATCGCCATGGTCTTCCAGTCCTATGCGCTCTATCCGCACATGAGCGTCTACAAGAACCTCGCCTTCGGTCTGGAGACGGCAGGCTACAAGAAACCGGAAGTCCAGGCACGGGTGCAAAAGGCCGCCGATATCCTGCAGATCGGCCCGCTTTTGCAGCGCAAGCCGAAGGCGCTTTCGGGCGGCCAGCGCCAGCGCGTCGCCATCGGCCGCGCCATCGTGCGCGAACCGAAAATCTTCCTGTTCGACGAGCCCTTGTCCAACCTCGATGCGGAACTGCGCGTGCAGATGCGTGTTGAAATCGCCAAGCTGCACCAGACGCTCGGCAGCACCATGATCTATGTGACGCATGACCAGGTGGAAGCCATGACCATGGCCGACAAGATCGTCGTGCTGCGCGAAGGTCGCATCATGCAGGTCGGCCGCCCGCTCGATCTTTACAACAACCCGGCAAACCAGTTCGTCGCCGGTTTCATCGGTTCGCCGAAGATGAATTTCCTCTCCGCCAAGGTGGCTTCTGGCGACAGTTCCAACCGCACCATAGAGGTGGCCGGTCAGCGCATCGTGCTGGAAAAACCGGTCGCCGCGCAACAGGGCGAACCGCTCACCTTCGGCGTGCGCCCGGAACATGTGAACCCGCAGGAGCAGTCCGCCTCGCTGGGTGAGGCTTCCATCCAGCTCGTCGAACATCTCGGCGGCTCAACGGTGGTCTACACCGCGACCCCCGACGGCCAGCCCGCCACCGTGCTGCTGGACGGCCAGCGCCATATCCGCATCGGCGAGACCATTCCCTTTGCGTTCGATTTGGCGAAGACGCATCTGTTCGGGGCGGATGGGCGGCGGATATAGCGCTGCCGGCAGCCGTCTTACGCTGCGTGTTTCGGGCGTCCTGGCCGGCGGGGACGAAAATGCGCATGCATGAGAAGCGGGTCGCGCTGGGTGGCCCGCAGCAGCATCTTGATCGCGTGGCTTACAGGCGTGCCCGCACGATAGTTGTTCCACGTCCGTAAAGTGACGCCGAGAAAATCCGCCGCCTCATTATTGGAAAGGCCGATTTCCTCCTGCCATTTGCGCAGGTCCTCCACATCGAAATCCCGCTGGTCCTGCGCGATCTGGTAAAGGTGATAGGCATCGATTGCCAGGTCGTCTCCGTCCCATTCCACGCTCGCGCCATAGTCGGCGACTGTCGCGGTCTGCCAGATATCTGCCGAATGGAGCGGATTGAGCAATTTTCCTCCGGTCGCTATCCATCCGGTCAGATCGGCAGTCGACTGGCTTCCGTCCACCCAGTCGATGGTGAGCGTGCAAGGTGGATGGGGCAGGATGGTTTTGATGCGCGGTGTCATGACTTCTTTCCCTTTCTTACAATGGGAAAACGCGGGTTCGTCCGATTCCATTCATCGACAATCAGGTTCCCATTGTTTCTCGCCCATGCCAAAGCTTCGGCTTCAGCCCTGCGGGATAGCTTGCCGCACAAGATCTCCAGATTTTCGATGTCGACACGGGCATCGGCATCCGGTTTCATGATGTGAAAATGCGGTGGCAAATGATCGTTCGCATAGACGCGTATAATGATGTTCCCGATCTGAACCAGTTTGTCCATGCGCCCCCACGCATCAATAAAACATAGTGCATAAATTTCACTATGTGAAGGGGGCAAAGAAGCATCTTCCTGACCAGTGGGCAGTCATAGGGCGGGGTTCTATGTTCTATAAAGAATGTCGCCGAGAACCGCCGCATCTTCCGCGAACTGCTCGATATCGTCACCCTTGACGAATTCCAGCATCGCGAAAGCCGTCTTCGTCCAGTCGCCTTCCGGCAATGCATCCACGCACGCCCGCCAATAATCCGCGCGTTCGTGAAGCGGCAGGCGGCTGGCGTCGGCGAGCCAGGCGAAGACGTGGAGATGGCAGATGCGGGAGCCGAGTGCGGATATTTCCGTGAGTGCGTCCTCCAGAGGCAGTCCGGGGGCGGGTTGCCAGTAAAAGAAGAGGTTGGGCATCGGCAAGTCCTGCATGAGTTGCAGGGCCGAGGGCAGGGTGTCCGTCAGTGAGTTGGGGTGATATTCGAGGCCGATTGTGATGCCATCGTCGTGCGCCCGGCGGGCGATTGTCGCCAGTGCTTCCGCCGCCACGCGGCGCTCGCCTGGGGAGTAATCGGCAGACGGGCGTTTGCTGCTGCCGGGCCAGATACGGATATGGCCGGCACCGAGGGCCTTTGCGGTTTCGAGCACGGCAGCCACATCTTCCGGCGTAGAATCCGGCGCAAAGATATAGGAGCCGTAGGACGAGACGGAGAGGCCGGCTTCTGCCGTCCGCGCCGCCACATCCCTTGCATTTTCGAGATCGCCGGGCGGTACATGGATATCCGCACCCCATTCGATTGCCTTGGTGCCGTTTGCGGCGGCAAGGTCGATGACGGCCTGTGGCGACAGGGAGCGGAAGGTGACGGAGCAGAGGCCCGGCTCGAAAAATCTCATGCGATCAGTTCCAGATGTTCCGGCCGCACCTGCTGTTGCAGGGGTGCCGCGCGGCAGAAGCGTTCGATTTCGGCAATCGCCATGTCACCGAGCCTTGCGCGTTCAAGCCCGGTGGCGCCTGCGATATGCGGCGTCAGGAACACGTTGGGCAGGCTGTAGAAGGGTGAATCCGGCGGCGGCACTTCCGGGTCGGTCACGTCGATGACGGCTTCGATGCGTCCGGTTTTCAGTTCGGCCAGAAGCGCGTCTTCATCCACCAGCGCGCCGCGCGCCGTATTGATCAAGGTCGCGCCGTCCTTCATGCGGGCAAGCGCTGCCGCGCCGATCATATGCTGTGTCTCCGGCAGGGAAGGCGCATGCAGGGAAATGACGTCGCTCACCGCCACCAGCTCCTCAAGCGAGACGAGACGTATACCGAGCTTTTCCGCCTCCGCAACGCTTAGAAGCGGGTCGAAAAGGATAAGGTTGAGATCGAAGGGCTGCAACAGATTGATGACGCGACGTCCGATGCGTGAGGCGCCGACAATGCCGACCGTGAGGCCGAGATTGCCGATGGCCTGCGCCTGCAATCGTTCGACAGGGGCGCGATCTCGGTGCTCCAGATAGAGACGCCGGAAGCCGAAGGTGCGCTTGCCGGCGAGCAGGATCATCGCCAGCGAAAATTCGGCGACCGGCTGCGCATTCGCCTCCGCCGCACTGCACACGGTAACGCCACGATCGAACACCGCCTGCGACAGGAAATATTTGACCGTGCCGGCGGCATGGGAGATCAGTTTGAGGCACGGCATCAGCGCCAGCTCCCGCGCGCCGATATCCGGACAGCCCCAGCCGGTCAGAAGAATATCCGTCCGTGCCAGCTGCTCTTTAACTGCGGGATCGTGGAAATCGCAGATCCGCCCCGTATCGAGAATCTCGACGCTCTGCGACAGCCTGTCGAGCGCCTGCGGTGTCAGCACATGCTGGGTTCGCTCCGGGTCCATGGCAAGGCTGAGACGCGGAAGCGGGCTCGTCATTGCGGCTCTCCCGTTGCCGCCATGCTGCTGACCGAAACGCCCCGTTCGGCAAACAGGCGGTCGAGCGCCTCCATTTCCGGAAAGGCAGGTGGCGTCGCCAGCGCTTTTTCGCTTTCTGGCCCGGCCATCCCCGCAAAGACCGCGCAGGCGAGCAGGGTTTCGCCCGCCGGAATCTCACCCCGCAATTGCGGCACCGTGGTCTTGGCGTTGACGAGATTGGTGTTGGGCAGCGCCTTCAGTGCCACGCCGTGGCGGGTTATGCTGGAGCCGAGATCGACAATGTCGGATATGTCCGTGCCGCAATCGGCAGTCGCCCGGCCCGGCTCTTCGCGCACGGCGTCGCGGTCGCCGTCGTTGCGGTTGATAGCGAAGCCGCCTTCGGTCACCGAAAGGGGACGGGCGGAGGTGATCCGGTGCAGCCTTATATGCCAGTCGCCAGCCGCAATCAGCGTCGTTTCAACCGCCACATCCGGGAACGGCTTCCATGTCGCCCGCAGGCTTTCCCCGGCCAGCAGAACCTTTTCGTTGGTCTCGCGCACGCGGTAGTGCAGGCCGTCTTCGGAAAAGGCCAGCATGTTGTCGAAACCGTTGGTCTTGAAACCACGCTCGTCCACTTCCACGCCGAAACCGTAACGCGAGGAATAGGCGAATTTGGCATATTTCTCCGGCCCGCCACGCATGGAAAGATTTTCCTGGCCGCTGGAAAGTGCCGTGACATTGCCAGCGGCCCGCATCAGCACCATGCCGGGATGAGCGAGCGGCTTTGGATTTGCGGATGTTTCAGGCTGTTTTTCCTCCGCCAGCCAGAAGGGGTGGCTTTCCGGCAGGGCCAGCGGCAGAAAGGCCTTGAAGGCCCAGTAGGGCGAGCCCGCCGAATTATAGCTTTCGGACATGGTGAGCTGCGGATAGGCGTAGCCGATGGAGAGCACGCCGTCGCGGTCGGCAATCGGCTTTTTCGCCCACCAGCGCAGATGTTGCAGATAAAGCCCCTTGATTTCGCCCCAGGGCAGCGCCTCCTCATCGGCAAAGGCAAGGCCGGCCCAGAAGCCGCCGCAGGCGAAGCGATAGGTCATGGAGCGGCCGAAGGCGAGCGTGCCGCCATCCTCATCGAACCAGCTGGCGAAATCGCCGGCGAAGAGGCGCGCCCGCTCCCGGTAACGTGCGGCGTAGGCGTCGTCAGGCTTGCTGAGTTTCGAGTAGATCAGGCCATAAAAATGCATGGCGAAGGCGATGTAATGGTCGATGCGGCGATAATTACCGTCACGATACCAGCCGTCGGCAATATAGAAATCGTCCAGTTCCTTCTGGAATGTCTCGGTCAGGCTGCGGTCGAATTCGATGCCGAGATGATCAAGCGCCATATCGACCATCACCCGGAAGAACTTCCAGTTATTATCGGCGTAATTGCGCTCGCGCGCCGCCAGCAGATAACGCCGCACATTGTCTTTCTGCGCGTCGGAAAGCGGTTCCCACAGGTGCTGCGGCGCAAGCCGCAGCGCAAACCCGATTGCTGCAAGCTCCACCAGCCGCTGGTCCTTCTGGCGCACATCGCCCCAATATTCGAGATGGGAAGGATCGGTGCCGTTGGCAATTCCCTGTGCCAGAAGCGGCCAATGGTCGAAATGATCGCCGCTCAGCGCAAGCGGTGCGATGCCCCAGAGCGGCCGGGCGAAACCTTCCAGATCGGCCGCCGCCCGGTCGAAATGCGCGGCGGCTCCGCTGAGCGTCACTCTTGCGGCGCCCGGCGAAAAATAGGGAAGAAGCGGCGCGAAACTGTCATCCAGCGCCCGTCGGACATCGGCGCGGCTTTTGAGCGGATTGCCATGCAGCGGATTGAATCTGGCCATGGTGGGCTTACTCATGGTGTCATGCATCGCGTGCTGCCTTTCCCGTCTTTCTTGCCTTGCCGGCCGTCTGTCCTTCCACCAGCTGCACGCCAAGCTGCACCTGACGGGCATTGGCGGAGGGTTCCGTCAGCCGGCGGCGCATCAGTTCCACCGCCTCACGGGCGATTTCTCGACGGTCGACGCGGATGGTGCTGAGACGGGGCGTGGAAAGTTCGGCAAAGGGCAGGTCGTCGAAGCCGATGATGGAAAGATCGTCCGGCACGGCGAGGCCAAGCTCCTGCGCTGCCCCCAGCGCACCGAGCGCAATCGCGTCATTCATGCAGAAGATGCCGGTGAGTTCAGGGTTTTTGGCCAATAGCTGGCGAACTGCATCGCCTGCCTGTCCGAAGCCGCTATCCGCCGTCGAAAGCAGAAACTCCTCATAGGTCGTTCCCTCTCCCTCAAGAATCGTGTGGCGGAAGCCGCGCATACGCTCCCTTATGGTGTGGCGATGATGCGGGCCGATATAGGCGACCTTGCGGTGCCCGAGCTCCAGAAGCCGCCGCGCCGCCAGCGCCCCGCCGTAAAAATTGGAAGGCGAAACGCAGTCCAGCATCATCGAGGGATCGGCGCTGTTGACCAGAACCGGTTGCAGCACACCCTGCGTGATGCGGTGGATGATTTCATCCTCGGGATCGAGACCGATGGCGAGAAGACCGTCCACCTCGCAGACCCGCTGGGTCAGCGCATCATCCACCTGTTTCTGGTGCAAAAGCCGGATGTCGAGTTCGAAACCGTCCGTCTGGGCAAGACTGCGCAGCATGTCGAAAATATCGTGATAAAAAGCGCCGATATCGCCGGTCGCCCTTTCGGCGGACATGAGGGCGAGGATTTTCTTGCCCTCCAGCGGCACGCCGCCGGTCTGGGTTGTGACCGGCCGCAATGGATAACCAAGTTCCGCCGCCACCCCCAGAACCTTGGTCTGGATCGACGCGCTGATACCCTTTTCCCCTGCAAGAACGCGCGAGACGGTGCTGATGGAAACCCCGGCGCGCTGGGCGATATCCGACTGGCGCGGGCGGCTGATGTCGGGCGTATCGTTCATATCGTCTCCTGCGCTTGCAAAAAAATCTAATATGATGCAAATATTGCAAACTAAGAAAATTTGCAAGAATTTAAGTGGTCAGTGAAAAATTTGCAAAATGCGGGAGGAGCAGATGCAAACTATCGACAGACGTGGATTTTTGGTAACGGCGGCGCTGGCCGGTCTCGGCGTGGCGGCGGGCGGTTTTCGCGCGGCCGCGGCCGAAACCCGGCTTCGCTGCGTATGGTGGGGATCTGCCGACCGCAGCAAGCGCACCAACGACGTGATCGCCCTTTACCAGAAGGCAAACCCGCAAACGGAGATCAGCGGCGAAATGATCGCCGGTTCCGATTACTGGACCAAGCTTGCGACATCGATGGCGGGGCGCAACGTCGCCGATATCTTCCAGCTTGAACCTTCCACCATTGCCGATTATTCCGGCCGTGGCGCCTGCATGGAGCTGGACCAGTTCGTCGGCAAGTCGCTTGATCTTTCCACCTTCGGCAAAAGCGAGGTCGATCTCTGCCGCATCGACGGCAAGCTTTACGGCGTCGGCCTCGGGCTGAATTCCTTTTGCATGATGTATGACGCCGACACGCTGAAGGAAGCCGGCGTTTCCGTGCCGCAGGACCAGATCACCTGGAAGGCGCTTTCGGAACTGGCGCGCGATTTCAAGAAGAACGGTCCGGCAAAACGGAACTACTGGGCTGTGCCCTATGGCGCGCGTTATCATTATGTTTTCGATGTCTGGCTGCGCCAGCGCGGCAAGCTGCTGTTTCAGGACGGCACCATCGGCTTCAACAAGGAAGACGCCAAGGAATGGTTCGCCTATTGGGAGGATTTGCGCGAGAACAAGCTTTGCGTTTCCGCCGACATTCAGACCCGTGACGACAATACCATCGAATCCAACGCCCTGACGCTCGGCAATTCGGCTATCGGCTTTGCCTATTCCAACCAGCTTGTCGGTTATCAGAAGCTCAATAAACAAACGCTGTCCATCGGCATGCTGCCGGGCGAGGGGCCGGGCAAACCGACAGGTCATTATTACCGGCCGGGGCTCATCTGGTCCATTTCGTCCACCTCGACCAATGCGGAAGCGGCGGCGAAGTTCATCAACTTCTTTGTCAACGATCTGGAAGCCGGCAAGGCGCTCGGCGTCGAACGTGGCGTGCCGCCGGCCAAGGCCGTGCGCGAGGCCCTGTTGCCGACGCTCAATGAGACCGAGCGCAAGACGGTGGATTATATCGAAAGCCTGTCCGGAAAGACCGATGCCTATCCGGAACCCGCCCCGATCGGCGCCAACGAGTTCGACCGTGGCGTGATGCGCCCCATCGCCGATTCGCTCGCCTTCGGCCGCGCCAGCGTGGATGAAGCGGCGCAAAATCTCGTCGACACCGGCACGCGGACCCTGCGCAAGCGCGGCTGACGACGAAACGGGCGCCGCCACACGGTGTCGAGCCATGTGGCGGTGCTCTTTTTTGTGAAGCACCCGGGCTGAATGGCGCTTCATGCCTTTCAAAAGCGCCTGTATGACAAACAGCACTGGACAAGTGCATGGCATTTAAGCCAGAAATTCTGATCTGGATCGATAAATCTGAAGATTAGAATATGGCGCCCAATTTTCTCCTCGTTGATGCTGAAAAAGAATTCGATGTCCTGAAGGCGGCGGCGTCGCTGATCCGCGTGCAAATATTAAAGCTGCTGCATGAGGCGAGCGGCCTCAACGTCAACGAAATTGCACAGAGACTGGAACTCCCCCAGTCCACCGTTTCCGCCGGCGTGGCCGTTCTCGAGGAGGCGGGGCTTCTGCGAACCGAAACGCGCAAGGCGCGCAAGGGAAGTCAGAAAATCTGCTTCGCCACCTGCGACGAACTCATCGTTTCGTTCCGAAAACCCGAGGCGCCTGTCACATCAAATTACATCGCGGTCGCCATGCCGCTCGGTCTTTACACCCAAAGTTCGGTCACCGCGCCCTGCGGCATCTGCTCGCCGGAGGGAATTATCGGGCTGCTTGATGTGCCCGATACATTCATGGATCCAGACCGCATGAAGACGGCGCTTCTGTGGTTGACCTCCGGCTTCGTGGAATATCAATTCCCCAATAATGCCAAGATTCAGGGGCGGGAAGTCGAGGAAATCGAGTTTTCGATGGAAGTGAGTTCCGAAGTGCCCGGAACGCACAGCAACTGGCCGTCCGATATTACGCTATCCGTCAACGGCCGGGAAATCGGGGTGTGGACCTCACCCGGCGACTTCGGCGACAAGCGCGGCACGTTTACGCCGGACTGGTGGAAGCTCTCCGGTTCCCAATATGGCATGCTCAAGACCTGGCGCATCACCGAACAGGGAACCTATGTCGACGGAACCCGAATTTCGGATGTGACACTGACGGATATCGATCTGACCAGCCACCGTTCCATCCGCTTGCGCATCGAGGTCAAGGCCGATGCAAAACATCCGGGCGGGTTGAATATATTCGGCCGCGGTTTTGGCAATTACGATCAGGACATCATCCTGCGCCTGCGTACCGCGGGCTGAACCCTCAATTTTCAAAAGTATGATTTTCGCGGTTGACAGGCGCGGATTCCCTCGGCAACTATATTATCAAATATGGTTCATATCATATTTTAAGATATAAATGCGCAGGGAGGAGAGCCTTATGAAAGCGCGGGTTTCAGTCCACCGGGACTTCCGGATTGGGCGTATCGACGATCGTCTTTATTCCGCCTTCATCGAGCATATGGGGCGTGCGATCTATGGTGGGATTTATGAGCCCGGCCATCCGCAGGCGGATGCGAATGGCTTTCGCAAAGACGTCCTGAAATTCGTGCAGGACCTGAAAATTCCCGCGATCCGCTATCCCGGCGGCAACTTCGTGTCAGCTTATCGCTGGGAAGACGGCATCGGCCCGCGCGATCAGCGCCCCATCCGTCTCGACCTTGCTTGGCGTTCGAAGGAAACCAACCAGATCGGCATCAATGAATTTGCCGACTGGGCACAGATGGCCGGCATCGAGATGATGCTCGCCGTCAATCTCGGTTCCCGTGGGCTGGACGATGCCCGCAACTTCCTCGAATACGTGAACTTTCCAGGAGGCACGGCTCTCAGCGATCTGCGCCGCAGCCACGGCACTGAAAAGCCCCACGGTGTGAAAATGTGGTGCCTCGGCAACGAGATGGACGGCCCCTGGCAGATCGGCCACAAGACGGCTGTGGAATATGGCCGCCTCGCCAATGAAACCGCCAAGGCCTTCAAGGGCTTCGACCCGACGATTGAAGCGATTGTCTGCGGCAGTTCCAATGACGGCATGCCGACCTATCCCGAATGGGAGCGCGAGGTGCTGGAGGAGTGCTACGAGAATGTCGATCATATCTCGCTGCACAAATATTTCGGCAATAGCAGCCGCGACACGCTGAACTATTTCGGCAAGATCGAGGAAACCGGGCGCTATATCCAGACGATTGCCGGGGTCATCGATTACGTGAAGGCGAAGAAACGCGCCAAGAACGATGTTTCCATCTGCTTCGATGAATGGAACGTCTGGTATCACATCCGCGAAGAAGACGGCAAACGCATCAAGAGCTGGGACTGGCCGGAAGCGCCCGCACTTCTGGAGGAAACTTACAACTTCGAGGATGCGCTGTTCGTCGCCGGTCTGCTCAACGAGTTCATCCGCCGTTCGGACCGGGTGCGCATCGCCTGCATCGCCCAGCTCGTCAATGTCATCGCCCCCATCCGGGCGGAAAAGAACGGCCCGGCCTGGCGGCAGACGATCTACTATCCCTATCAGTTCGCCTCGCTTTATGGCCGTGGTGTCGCGCTGAACATCGCCGTCGATTGCCCGACTTACGATTGCAACGCGGCCGATGACGTCAAATATCTCGATGTTGCCGGGGTTTATGACGAAGCGGAAGGCGTGGTGACGCTGTTCGTGCTCAACCGACATCTGACAGAAGCGGCGCAGATCGATGTTAGCTTCACCGGCTATTCATCCGCCACGCTCAGCCTGCATCTGGCCATGGCGGGATACGATTTGCGTGTCGGCAACGGGCCGGACCAGCCGGATCGCGTCGTGCCGGTGCCGGGCAGTGGCGTCGCCGTGGAGGACGGGGCATTGAAGGGTTCGGTGCCAGCGCTGTCCTATCACGTGCTTCGGCTGAAGGTTCAGTGAGGCGACCATGGGTGTCCGTCTCAACAATGTCGCCAAGTCCTTCGGATCCTTCGCGGCGATCCGGGATGTTTCGATGGAAATTCCAGCCGGCAGCTTTGCGGTCTTCGTGGGGCCTTCCGGCTGCGGAAAATCGACCCTGTTGCGCATGATCGCAGGCCTTGAGGAAACCAGCGGCGGGCGCATCGCCATCGATGAGCGTGATGTCACCGCAGTCGAACCGGCGGATCGCGGCGTTGCGATGGTGTTCCAGAACTATGCGCTCTATCCGCATCTGACGGTGTTCGAGAACATGGCGTTCAGCCTGCGTCTTGCACGCCGGCCGAAGGCGGAGGTGACGGAGAGGGTGGGCGAGGCCGCGCGCGTCCTCCAGCTCGAGGAGCATCTGCACAAACGGCCCTCGCAGCTTTCCGGCGGGCAGAGGCAGCGCGTGGCCATCGGCCGCGCCATTGTCCGGCAGCCGAAGGTATTCCTGTTCGATGAACCGCTGTCCAATCTGGACGCCGAACTGCGTGTGCAGATGCGGCTGGAACTGACCCGGCTTCACCGCAAGCTGGGCGCGACGATGATCTATGTCACGCATGACCAGGTGGAGGCCATGACGCTTGCGGACAGGATTTTCGTGCTGAAGGGCGGCGTCGTGCAGCAGGCGGGTGCGCCGCTCACCCTTTATGACGATCCGGACAACCGGTTCGTCGCGGGCTTCATCGGCTCACCGGCGATGAACTTCCTGCAGGCGCAGATTGTCGAACAGCGAAACGGCGTCGTGACGCTTTCGCTCGATGGCGGCGAGAGACATCTCGAAGCACGGCTTCTGCAGCCTGTTTCCGCCGGCCAGCGGGTCGAGATCGGCGTTCGGCCCGAGCATCTGACGATAACGCAGGAGGGCGCCTTGCCCGTCAATGTCGAGGTGGCGGAGGAGCTGGGGGATGTTTCCTATCTCTACACCCGCGCGCCCTCGGGCAAGGAAATCATCGTGCAGCGGCAGGGCTCACGCGAGAGTCTCGATGGCCGGTCCGTGTCGCTCAGCGCTTCGCCCGAACACATTCTGGTGTTCGACAGCGACGGCAAGAGATTGCGATAGGCGCGAGGAGGCGCCTTTCGATTGAACAGACCGCCTCTTCAAGGGGTGTTTCCACATAAATGGGAGGAGTGAACGATGAGACTGATCAAGACATTGCTTGTTGGCACGGTTCTGGGTTTGACCGCCCTGCCGGCGCTGGCCAAACAGGATATCGTCTGGTGGGACTTTCTGTCCGGCGGCGATGGCGTGCGCATGAAGGCGTTGATCGATGCCTTCAACAAGGAGCACCCGGATATTCAGGTCAAGGGAACGACACTGGAGTGGGGCGTGCCCTTTTATACCAAGGTGCGAACCGCCTCAGCCGTCGGCGAGGGCCCTGACGTCATGACCTATCACCTGTCCCGCGCGCCCCTGGCGCTGCAGGAAAAGGTGCTGAGCGAAATCACCGACAAGGACCTTGAAGATGCTGGCCTGAAGAAAGACGATTTCTTCAGCGCTCCGCTTGAGGCGGCGACCCATGACGGCAAGCTTTATGCCGTGCCTTTCGATATTCACGCGCTTATTCTTTACTACAATGCCGATCTTCTCAAAGGCTCGCCCTATATCGATGCCGAGGGCAAGCTGACCGGCATCAAGACGATGGATGACTTTGAGAAGGCGTTGGCCTGGGCGAAGGAGAATGGCGTCGAGACACCGGTGACCTACCAGTCCGGCGGAGAAGCCGGGGTCTGGCGTGTCTTCTATACGTTGTTCTCGCAACAGGGCGGCGAACTCGTCACCAATGGCGAGGTTCTGGCCGGCGACAATGCCGAAAAGGCCGCCAAGGCGATCGATACCATGTCGAAATGGCGCGAAAACGGCTGGGCGCCCGAGCAGGCGGAATATCCAGCTTCCGTCGCGCTGTTCTCTGCCGGAAAATCCGCCTTCCAGCTGAACGGCGTCTGGGAAGTGCCCACCTACAAGGATCTGGAGAAAAACGGCAAGCTGGGCTTCAAATGGAGCGCTGTTGAAGTTCCACCGTTCATGGGCAAACGCGCCACCTGGGCGGATTCGCACGCTTTTGCCATTCCCAACCAGGGTGACAAGACCATTTCCGGCGAGAAGCGCGCAGCCGTCATGAAAGTGATCGGCTGGATGGAAAAACACGCCATCAGCTGGGCCGATGCCGGCCATATCCCGGCCTATAAATCGATCACCGAAGGCAGCGACTACAAGGCGATGCAGCCGAATGCGACCTATGCGTCGCTGGCGGAAGCAGCTGTGTTCGATCCGAAAACGACGATCACTGGCGTTGCCTCACCCGCCTATGATGCGGCGCTCAACGTCATCGCGCCGGCCATTCAGGGCTTCATGAGTGGCACGGATGCGGTGGCACAGATCAAGGAAGAGCTGCAAAGCAAGCTGAAGTGACAGGAAACCTGCCCTCCGGTCTATGGCCGGAGGGTGCCTGCAATGCCTGAGGTCCCGGAGATATCCCATGGCTATGATTGAAAACCGGCGCAAGAAATCGCTGATCGCGCTGTCGATGGTGACGCCGTTCATCGTGGTCTTCGTCACCTTCTTCCTTTATCCTTTGATCGAGATGGTGCGCATCAGTTTTACCAATGCGCCGCTGATTGGCGACGGTGACTGGGTAGGGCTGGCCAACTACACCAAGTTGCTGAGTGACAAGCTTTTCGTCACCTCCCTCAAGAATAACGGCTATTTTGTGCTTCTGACTGTCGTGCCGACAACAGTCATCGCCCTGATGATCGCTCTTGCCGTCAGCCGCCTGTCGGGTGTCAAGCAGACGATCGCAATGAGCCTGTTCTTCCTGCCCTATGTGCTGCCGGTGTCTGTCGTCACTGAAATCTGGACATGGATGCTCGATCTGCAGTTCGGTATTCTCCAACCGGTGATTTCGCTGATTGCCGGAAAGCCGGTCGCGGTATTCAAGAACCCATATTGGGTGATGCCGATGGTCGCCGTCGTCACCATCTGGTGGACGAATGGCTTCAACGTGTTGCTGTTCATCGCGGGCCTTCGCAATATTCCGGCCGAGCTTTATGAGGCTGCCTCGCTGGACGGTGCAACGACGTGGCAACGCTTCTGGCGCGTCACCTGGCCGCTGTTATGGCCGGTGACAGCTCTCGTGCTCACTCTGCAACTGATCCTGCAACTGAAGATATTCGACCAGATTTATCTGCTCAGCGGCGGCGGACCCTTCAATTCCAGCTTCGTGCTGCTTCTCAAGGTCTATCGTGAAGCCTTCCAGCTCAACAATGGCGGTTACGCCTCCGCTGTCGCGACCGTGCTGTTCCTGCTGATCATGATCGTTTCCATTCTCCAGTTCCAGCTGCTGCGCATCCGGAGGAACTCATGAGCCTCACAAGAAGACTAGAAAACATTATCCTGACCGTGCTGACCTTTTCGGCCGCACTGGTCTGGATTTTCCCGCTCTACTGGACGTTCGTGACGTCCATCCGTTCGGATGAGAATGTTGCCGGCAACACATCATTGATCCCCGATGAATTCCGGCTGAGCGCTTATGTCAGCGCCATCTTCAACACGAAATTGATGAACTGGTACATCAACTCCGTTGGCACGGCGGCCATCGTCACCGTGTCGGTGCTGCTGATCTCGATGTTATGTGCTTATGCCCTGTCGCAGATACGTTTTCCGGGCCGGCGGCTGCTTTATGGCATCGTGCTGGCCAGTTTCATGGTGCCGGCGCAGACGCTGGTCGTCACGCAATTTATCCTGATGAAGAACCTTAACCTTATCAACACCTGGGCGGGCATTATCCTGCCGCAGCTCATCACGCCCATCGTCATCATTGTCTACAAGCAGTTCTTCGACAGCGTGCCGAAGGAGATGCGCGAGGCGGTGGTTCTGGATGGCGGCGGCGAATATACCATTCTTTTTAAGGTCTATCTGCCGCTTAACTGGGGCATCACCACCGCTATGGCGATTGTGACGTTCATCACAGTGTGGAACGCCTTCTTCTGGCCCTTCCTCGTCGTCACCTCGGAAAACATGATGACCATCCCTGTTGGCATCACCCAGGTCAACGACACTTTCGGGGTCGCCTATGCGCGGCTGATGGCCATCGCCATGCTGGCGGCGCTGCCGGTCATCATCGCCTATGTCATCTTCCAGCGGCGCGTAACGGAAGCGATCATGATTTCGTCAGGCGTGAAAGGGTGACGGCCGGACCCGTCGCATGATGCGACGCGCCTGCCAAACAGGCTTGATCTTAATTGCGGGTCCGGCGCGGAGAGAGAATATTCCAAACCGTGCCGGACATTTCTCGCAGAAGGTTCAAACCGCGAGCAGCTTCTCGTTTATGCTTCGGGGGGTCTCCGCCATACCTTCCGCTTCGATCCGTTTGCCGGTGGCCGGATCGAAAAAATGAAGATGGGCCGGTGGAAGATCGAGATGGATGCGCTGGCCGGGTTTTACGGAAAGGTCCTCACCGATGGCGGCGGAAAAGGTCTCGCCTGCGATATCGGCATGCACGATGCGGCCCGAGCCCAATTCTTCGACGAAATCAACAACCGCCGGTACGCCGGCGCCATCCGTGCTGACCACGCACTGCTCCGGGCGGATACCGACCGTGACGTCGCGACCGCGCAGTTCCAGCGCGATTTCGGGGAATAGTTTCACCGGCGCGCCATTCAGCATCACGGCGGGGGATTCCACCTCCACCCTTGTGCTAAACAGGTTCATGGCCGGCGAGCCGATGAAGGACGCCACGAAGGTGCTGGCCGGGCGGTGATAGATATCCAGCGGATGGCCGACCTGCTCGACATTGCCCTTGTTCATCACGACCAGCCGGTCGGCCAGCGTCATGGCCTCCACCTGATCATGAGTGACGAAGATGGAGGTGGCGGAGAGGCGCTGGTGCAGCTTGCGGATCTCCGCGCGCATGGTCACGCGCAGCTTGGCGTCGAGGTTGGAGAGCGGCTCGTCGAACAGAAACACCGCAGGTTCGCGGATGATGGCGCGGGCCATGGCGACGCGCTGGCGCTGGCCGCCGGAAAGGGCTGCCGGCTTGCGCTCCAGATAATCGGAAAGGCCGACGATCTTTGCTGTCTCCTCAATGCGGCGCTGGCGTTCGGCTTTCGCAACGCCGGCGACTTTCAGCGCATAACCGATATTACCGGCGACTGACATATGCGGATAAAGCGCGTAGTTCTGAAACACCATGGCGCAGCCGCGCTCACGCGGTTCCAGCATGTTCACCACACGCCCGCCAATGGCGATCTCGCCGGAGGTGATATCCTCCAGACCGGCGATCATGCGCAGAAGCGTGGATTTGCCGCAGCCCGAGGGGCCGAGGATGACGACGAATTCGCCGGAACCGAAAGAGAGGTCCACGCCGTGCAGGGTGGGCGTCTTGCCATAGGATTTGCGGACCTGACGGATATCGATCTGAGCCATGATTATAAAACCTTTTTTGAAAGCCGCGCTGTCACTTGTCGGACGAGACGAGACCGCGGACGAACCAGCGTTGCAGGAAGGCCACGACGAGGAGCGGCGGCAGGATGATGATGAGGGAACCGGCCAGCGTGACGTTCCAGTCCGGCGTGCCGTCATCGGCGGGCAGAAGCGCGCGCAGCGACATCATCACCGTCTTGTAGGACGGGTCGGTGATCATCAGCAGCGGCCACAGATACTGGTTCCAGGCATAAACGAACATGATGGTGGTGAGCGCCAGCATGTTGGTGCGCGACAGTGGCAGCAGCATATCCACAAAGAAACGTGCCGCACCGGAACCGTCCATGCGCGCGGCTTCCGCCAGTTCGTCCGGGATCGTCATGAAGAACTGCCGGTAAAGAAAGGTGCCGGTGGCGGTGGCGATCAGCGGAAGGGTGAGGCCGGCGTAGGAGTTCAGCAGGTTCCATTCGAGGGTGATCTCGATGCCGAACAGGCCGAGGACCGAGCGGAACGGCTGGAAAACATCGGCGGCGACCGAATAGGTTGGCACCACGCGCACTTCGAGCGGCAGCATAAGGGTGATGAACACCGTCCAGAAGAACAGATGCCTGAGCGGCGAGCGGAAGAATACGATGGCAAAGGCCGTGAAGGCCGAAAGGGCCACCTTGCCGATGGTCACCAGCGTCGCCATGATCATGCTGTTGAGGAGGGCATTGCCGAGATTGGCGCGTTGCCATGCCGCCTGTGCATTTGTGAAGAATTCGCCCTGCGGCATGAAGTTGAAGGGGACGCTGTTGACCTGCTGGACCGACTGACTGGCGCCGGAAATGACGACGATGAAGGGGCCGATGAGCAGGAAGAAACCGGCCACCATGATCGCATAGGTCAGGGCGTCGGCATAGGGTGTGCGCTGGATCATCGCCGCCTCACTTGTAATGGACTTGCCGCTCGACGAAGCGGAACTGGATGAAGGTGAAGACCATGATGAGGCCGATGAGGACGAGGCTCTGCGCCGAGGCGCCGGAATAGTTCAGTCCCTCGAAGGCCTCGCTGACGATGCGGTAGACCATCACTTCGGTGGCGTGGTTGGGGCCGCCCTCCGTGGTGGAGGCGACGATGCCGAACGTATCGGCGCCAACGAAACCTTCGGTCATCATGATGACGGTGAGAAAGAACAGGGTCGGGGCCAGCAGCGGCACCTGAATGTCGATGGCGCGGCGAACGGGCCCGGAGCCGTCCATGGCGGCGGCCTCCGTCAGCGAACGCGGCACGGATTGCAGGCCGGCGAACAGGAAGATGAAGGTGTAGCCCGCCCATTTCCAGATGAAGATGACGATGACAAGGATGAGCGCGTGCTCGCCGTATTTTGCAGGGTTCCAGATATCGGGCCACCAGGAATTCAGCGATGCGGCGATGCCGCGTTCCGGCGACAGGATGAAGCGGAAGGCCATGCCGGCGGCGGGACCGGCAATCGCGTAGGGCAGGATATAAAGCACCCGGAAAAAGCCGGAGCCGGGAAGCTGGCGATCGACCGCAAGGGCGAGCACAAGGCCGATGAGGATCGCGAAAAACGGCCCGGCCACCGCAAATATCAGGCTGGTGAGGATCGATTGCCAATAAAGCGGATCGCCGAAGGTTTCGATGAAATTGGCTAAACCGACGAATTCCGCCTGGCCGCCGAAAGGCGGCTCCAGGGTGAATGCCCAGTTCAGCACCGCCGCAACCGGCCAATAGAAGAACAAGAGGATGAGCAGGAACTGCGGCAGGGCGAAGAGCACAGGCAGCCATGTGCTTTTGAAGACGGTACGCTTTTCCATTGGAAACCGGCAGGGTTCGAGAATTCGGCGGGCCTGCCCGAACCATGTCCGGACAGGCCTTTGACGGCGATGAAAGCGGGCTTAGTTCAGCTTGGCGCCTTCATAGGTCTTTTCGAAGCGGCGCAGGCCGGTATTGGCGCGCTCGACGGCCTTGTCGAGTTCAGCCTGGATATCCGCGTTCTGCATGAAGATGGCTTCGAGCGAGGTGGCGACTTCCTTGCGGATCTGCGTGAAACCGCCGAGGCGGATGCCGCGGGTATAGTCGGACGGCGGCGTGAACGTCAGGCTTTCGATGGCCTTTTCGCGGCCCTTATAGGGAGCCTTGTCGTAAAAACCGTTGGCCTTCATGGCGTCGAAGCCGGTCTTGGTGACCGGAATGTAACCGGTGACCGTCGACCACCATTCAACCATATCAGGCTGGGCGATGAAGTTCAGGAATGCGGCCGCACCCTTGTATTCGGCTTCCGGACGACCGGCCATGACCCATAGCGAAGCGCCGCCCACCAGCGAGTTGTGACGCTCCGTGCCCTTCCAGATCGGCAGCATGGCGACGTCCCACTTCACGCCTTCCGGCATGGATTTGCCAACGGTGCCGTGGTTGGCGATGGAGGTCATGAACATCTGGCAGGTCTGGGAGGTGAAGGCCGGCAGGATATCCATGCCGAGCTGCTTGGTCTTGACGACGAACAGCTTCTCGTCCTGCATCTTCTTGAAGAATTTCACGTGGTCGACGAACTTGGTCTTGTTGATCGCAAGTTCCGCGTCCAGACCCTGATAACCGTTGGCCTTGGTGGCGATCGGCTGGTTGTGGATGGCGGAGAATTGCTCCATCAGCATCCATGTGTCGAAGTTAAACGCGAGCGGGCATTCGAAACCGGCGGCTTTCAGCTTCTTGGAAGCTTCTTCGACCTGTTCCCATGTGTCGGGCTTGAAGGTGATGCCGGCTTTTTCGAAAGCATCGACGTTGTAATAGAACATCGCGGTCGAAGAATTATAGGGGAAGGAATTCAGCTCGCCTGCGGCCGTGGCGTAATAATTGGCGATGCCGGGGAAGTAATTGTCCCAGTCGATCTTGTAACCATTGTCAGCCATCAGCTTCTTGGCTGGAACGAAAGCCTTGGACAGCATCATGTCCAGCGTGCCGGCGTCATAAATCTGGGTGATGGCGGGCTGCTTCTTGGCACGATACGCGGCAATGGTGTTCTGCAGGGTGGATTCGTAATCGTTCTGCGAGGTGCAGACGATCTCGAATTCGGTCTGGGATTCGTTGAACTTCTTGCAGGTTTCCTGCACGCGGTCGCCGAGATCGCCGGAAAGACCGTACCAGAATTCGAACTTGGTCTTTTCTGCCTGGGCGGCCGTGGCGCCGAAGGCGGCGGCGATGGCGACGCCGGCCACGAAGGAAGTCAGAGCGGAAGATTTCATGAGTTAGCCCCGTTGATGGAATGATGGCCTGCTCGGCAAGGACCTTATGTCCCCGGCACGTAGCCACGGGCTCTGCTAACAGTCGTATTTAACGGATCGCTTACATTTTGTTGAACGTTTTATGATGACTGGCCGCGCAGCGTATTCTGCGCGGCGAAAAAAGTGCGACAAATGCGGAAAATCGGAATGTAACCTTGTTTATCAAGCGCTTACTATTTCCGGATTGCGTTGCCACTTCTTGCTGAACAGCTTTTGCCAATCAACCGCGACGTGCGGCCTCGATGGCGGCGACGTCGATTTTCTTCATGTCCATCATCGCGTCGAAGGCGCGTTTGGCCTCCGCGCCGCCGGCGGCCATGGCCTCCATCAGCACGCGCGGCGTGATCTGCCAGGAAACGCCCCATCTATCCTTGCACCAGCCGCAGGCGCTTTCCTCACCGCCATTGCCGACGATGGCGTTCCAGTAACGGTCGGTTTCTTCCTGGTCTTCGGTCGATATCTGGAAGGAGAAAGCCTCGCTCTGCTTGAAGACCGGTCCGCCATTGAGGCCGATGCAGGGGATGCCTGCAACGGTGAACTGCACCGTCAGCACGTCTCCCTTCTTACCGGAGGGAAAGTCGCTCGGCGCATGGTGAACACCAGTTACCGTGCTATCCGGAAAGGTTTCGGCGTAAAATCTGGCTGCGGCCTCGGCATCCTTGTCGTACCAGATACAGATCGTGTTCTTTTCCATCTGTGTGTTCCTCCCAAGTTGAAATCGCCCTTGTGTCGGCACGTAAACGCGCCGGCAATTGCCGGTTCCCCATTCGGTATAGAATGCGACCATGCGCCGAACGTTCCAAAAAAGAACGGCGGCAAGGGAACATCGACAGACATCACTCTGCCACGGTTTCCGCAACCGCAGATGACGAAGATCAACTTTATCCTTAAATATTATTTAAGAATGTAATCATAATATTCACGAATGATTTTGAATAGAAATCATCCCTTTCTAACGGAGGACTGCGCGTGAGTATTCTTGATCGTGGTGCCAATGCTTTTGCGGTTCTTGCCGCGCTTTCCAAATCCCAGGCCATCATTGAATTCGACCTTTCGGGAAAAATTCTCAACGCCAACGAGAATTTCTGTCGGGCGCTCGGTTACGAGCTTTCGGAAATCCTCGGCAGGCACCACAGCATGTTCGTGGAACCTGCGGTTGTGTCTTCTGAGGATTACAGGGCCTTCTGGTCCAAGCTTTCGGCCGGTCAGTTCGATCAGCGGCAATATAAGCGCATCGGCAAGGGCGGCCGGGAAGTCTGGATCGAGGCGTCCTACAATCCGGTATTTCGTCGCGGCAAGCCGGTGAAAGTGGTCAAGATCGCCACCGATATTACCGACCGCAAACTGAAGGCGGCGGAAGACGCGGGCAAGATCGACGCCCTGTCTCGGGCTCAAGCCATCATTGAATTCTCCCCGAACGGCGAGGTTTTGACCGCAAACGAGAATTTTCTGGCCGCGCTCGGTTATTCGCTGGCGGAGGTGCAGGGCAGGCACCATTCCATGTTCTGCGAACCGGCCTATACGCAGTCGCCGCAATATAAGCAGTTCTGGGAAAGGCTGGCCGGCGGCGACCTCGTGGCGGACGAGTTCATGCGGCTTGGCAAGGGCGGCCGCAAGGTCTTCATTCAGGCGTCCTATAACCCGATCTTCGATCTCAACGGCAAGGTGTTCAAGGTCGTCAAATTCGCGACTGACGTGACCGGCCGCGTCGAGAATGTCGAAAAGCTGGCGCAGTGCCTCACCGATCTGGCCGAGGGCGATCTTGCCCAGAACATCGACAAGCCCTTCATCCCCTCGCTTGATAGATTGCGCACGGATTTCAACGCGGCTTCGGAAAAGCTGAAAAGGGCCATGACGCTGGTGTCTGAAAATGCAGGCGCCATTTCTTCCGGTTCCAACGAGATCAGGTCCGCTGCCGACGATCTCGCCAGACGCACGGAGCAGCAGGCCGCCTCCATCGAAGAAACGGCAGCTGCACTGGAGGAAATCACCACCGCCGTCAACGATTCCAGCCGCCGCGCCGAAGAGGCTGGCAAGATCGTTGCCCGCGCCCGTGACCACGCGGAACATTCGGGCCAGGTGGTGCGCGATGCGATCGGCGCCATGGACCAGATCGAAAAATCATCGCGAGAGATTTCCAACATTATCGGCGTGATCGACGAAATCGCCTTCCAGACCAATCTTCTGGCATTGAATGCAGGCGTTGAAGCCGCCCGTGCCGGTGAGGCGGGCAAGGGTTTTGCCGTGGTTGCGCAGGAGGTTCGCGAACTCGCGCAGCGTTCGGCAACGGCTGCCAAGGAAATCAAGAGCCTGATTAATGCCTCCGGGGCGCAGGTTGAGAACGGTGTCGGCCTTGTCACCAGGGCCGGCTCGGCCCTGCAGGAGATCGCCGAGCAGGTGCGTGACATCAACACCAATGTCGTCGCGATTGTCGATGCCGCGCGCGAACAGTCCACGGCGCTTGCGGAAATCAATCAGGCGGTCAACACTGTGGATCAGGGCACCCAGCAGAACGCCGCCATGGTCGAGGAGCAGACCGCCGCAAGCCACAGCCTTGCGCGGGAAGCGGCGGCCCTGTTTGAACTTCTCGGGCAATTCCGGTTCGATGACACTCCGCGCTCCTCCGCCTCTGCGCGCAGCGGCTTCGAGCAGCAATCTGCGCCGGCGAGCTCGCATCGCAGCGCATCCCGCCCGCTTGCAGCGCGCGGTTCCGCTGCGGTTGCCGTCAAGCATGAGGAGTGGCAGGACTTTTAGAGTGAGGCCTCAGTTCCTGTGAAGCCGGTGGTGAGCCCATATTCTCTCGTCATCGGTCCTGTGCCACTGCCATCCGGTTTAAATTCCTGATGGCAGTGGCACAGGGCCGATGATGACGTCGAGAGAATGTTGACGGTCCATTACTGACTTGAAAGTGGCTGCCCGCCGTCCTCGTCCCGTCCGATCGCGCCAGTCCGTTCGATGTTCGATACGTGATGACAAGCCGCAAAGCTGGGCATATCTTCCGGATTGGCCGATAATCGGCACATCGTGTCTGGAGTTTTCGGGGACTTTCGCTTGGCAGGGATATCGACAAGCCGCATGGCTCTTGCCCTGTGTCTGCTGACCGCAGCCTTTGGGGCGGCGCAAGCCGAAGAGCCCGCCAGGGAAAAAACCGCCTGCGCTTATACCCATGATGTCGCGCCGGATTTGTGCATCAATGCCGACAGTTACAATAACGATCTTTGCCATGCCATTGAGGTTCTTGCCGTCCGCCATGCCGTTCCTCCGGATTATTTCGCCCGGCTGATCTGGCGAGAAAGCCTGTTCCGGGCGAGTGCGGTCAGTCCGAAGGGGGCGGAGGGCATTGCCCAGTTCATGCCGGGAACGGCGCAGTTGCGCGGTCTCGAAGACAGTTTCAACATCATCGCCGCGCTTGAGGCATCTTCCCGATATCTCTCCGAATTGAACGTGCAGTTCGGCAATTTCGGCCTTGCCGCCGCAGCTTACAATGCGGGGGAGGCGGGCTTGCGGAATTTCATCGCCAACGGCCGCCTGCCCACCGAAACCCGCGATTATGTGTTCGCGATCACCGGTTATCCGGTGGAGACATGGAAGGACAATCCGCCGGAAAAGGCTGCACCGGCGCTGGATGACGACCGTTCCTTTCTCGATGCCTGCGTGCGTCTCGCCGACACCCGCACCATGAAAGATCCCGTTCTCATTGCATCGGCCGACTGGGCGCCCTGGGGCGTGCAGCTTGCGGCGCATTATAATCCGGCCGTGGCGAACCGGCTTTTCACCCGGGCGATCCTGCAGCTTTCGGAGCCGCTGAATGCCGAGCGGGCTTTGATCGTGCGGCAGCGGGGCGGCAATTTCGGTTCGCGGCCGCGTTATGCGGCCCGTATCGGCCGGGAAACCAGAGCTGAAGCCAACGCGCTTTGTGGCGATATCCGGCGGGCGGGCGTTCCCTGCACCGTGTTCCGCAACAGGTAAAAACTGCGCGCGCCGGACCGGTAAATCGGCTTCCCGCGAAGGGGCTGATCATAACAAGTTGATCGGCTTTGGGGCCGTTCCATCTTTCGGTGCAAAATGATCCCGCCTAGATTTGCCCCTGGGTGCCGGCCGAAAGCCTGGGCAGGTGACGTTTTGTAGGGAATGATCTGGAAATGAGATGGCTTGAAAGTGGATGTCTGGCGGCCGTGCTGGTCATCGTTGCGGCGTGCACCAGTGCCGGCGAGACGGAGATTTCCCGCACTGTCGCGGGTTTCGTGGCACAACCGCGCGAGGCCGCAATCGCTCGGATCGGCCGCCCGAACAAGGTCATCATCGAAAACGGCGAAACCGAATCCTACTGGCTGAAAGTCGATAGGCAGACCTATGCCGGCCTAAGCAACAGGCGCGAAGTCAAGATCGTGGACGGGCAGGCGCAGGTCACGGAAACCGAGGGCATGAAGATCAAGGAACATCGCCGCGACTGCATCATCAAGATAACCGCGGATGCCGGCTCCATCATCAGGACGAGCGAGATCATCGGCAATCCGGCCAATTGCGAAAACCTTCTCCACAGGCAGGCCTCCTGAGGAACTGCTGTCGCGGCCGCTCCGCTTGCCGAAGCCTCAAAGCTCCATCTTGATGGTCAGCATATATTCGGTGCCCTTCGCCCGGTCACGCGTGCGGGAGACTTCAAGCGTGACCTCGTCCAGCTTGTGCCCCAGGGTTTCCTTGATCGTTCCTCCCGGCGTATCCTCGCGCCGGAACGAGGTGTCGCCGTAACCGACGCCGATTTTGCGGGTAATGGCGTTTTCCGTGTAGGTTCTTCCGAACATGGCGGAAGCCTGGCCGCTGCGCACCGTCGTTTCGAAACCGCGGGATTCGATGTTGCGATAGGCCGAGGCGGCAATCGAATTGTCCGAACTGCTATAGCTGGCGCCGGCGCTTATTCTGGCGAGGCGATGGCCGTCATGTTCCAGGGAAAAATTGCCGTCGGCCGAAGGTCCGAAACGACCGCCGTTCATGGCGTCCTTATAGGTGAAGCGGAAACGGCCACTGCGTGCGTCCACCTGATAATTATAGGAAGCATCGCCGCTACGGATCTGAATGCCTGGCGCCGGCTCGCTGCCGAGGATCGGCGAAACCTTGTCCGCGAACTGGAACAGCGGTTTGGTGACCTCTTCGAATTCCGACTTCGACAATGCCAGTGGCTTGCCATCCGGGTCGAACTTCCCGACCGCCAGGCACGGGCGCTGGTTGATGATGCTCTTCAGGGCAAAGACGGTGCAATTGTCGCTTGTCGTGCCGGCAATCGCGGCGTGGACGGAATTGCGCAGGGTGTAACTGCCGCAGCAGGAGAATGCTTCATTGTCGTGGCTCGCATCGCGCGTATAACCCGTAAAGACGATGCCGCTCGCGCCGTTGGTAAGGCCTGCATTGGCGAAATGCGGCCCGCTTTGCAGCGGAAACAGTTTCAGACGGCTCTGGTCAGCGAGCGTTTTCGGGTTGGAAGGCGATGGAAGCGGCATTCTTCTTCTCTCCTGAACACGGGAACGGTGCGCTTTTTCTACCATCGTAAATTGAAGCCGCAACCCTTAACTGTACCCCGTGAGATATGCCGTTTCTGTGGATGAGAGCGACCGCTGTTGTTACTGTGAGCCCGTGCGCATATGTTGGAATACTCAATCTTGATTTCCGGGCAAGGCGGACAGGCACATAATGACCTCCCAGTTGGATTTTTTCTCTCCCGCGGCAGCGCGGCTTCCGCAGGCTGAAAGAGGGCGAAAAGCGGGTGGTCTCGAAACGACCCAAAAGACCGCTACGGACGATGAGGCCCTTGCTGCTTATCTTGAATCCACCGGTAATTATCGTGTCCTGCGCCGGTTGCAGCCGCGCGCGGTCATCGATCGGCCAAGGCCGGAATTCGCCCGTCAGGGCGTGATCCTCGATACGGAAACGACGGGCCTCGACCATCGGACCGACGAGATCATCGAAATCGGCGTCATCACCTTCACATTCGACGATAACGGCACAATCGGCGATGTCACCGGCATCTATGGCGGGTTGCGGCAGCCTGGTATCGCCATTCCCGAAGAAATCACTCGTCTGACCGGGATCACCGACGAGATGGTGGCGGGGCAGTCGATAGACATGGGCCGGCTGACCGCCCTCATTGCCCATGCCGATCTGATCATCGCCCACAATGCCGGTTTCGACCGCCCCTTTTGCGAGGCCTTCTCGCCGATCTTCCGCGACAAGGCATGGGCCTGCTCCGTTTCGGAAATTGACTGGCGCGCGCGTGGTTTCGAGGGCAACAAACTCGGTTATCTGATCGGGCAATCCGGCTATTTCCACGACGGCCATCGTGCCGTGGACGATTGTTTCGCCCTGCTGGAAGTGCTGGAGCAGACGCGCCCTGGCCAGAGTAGAACGCCGTTTGCAGAACTCCATGAGGCGAGCCTGCGCTCAAGGGTGCGTCTCTACGCGGAAAACAGCCCGTTCGACATGAAAGATCATCTGAAAAAGCGGGGCTATCGCTGGTCCGACGGTTCCGATGGACGGCCGAAATCCTGGTGGGTCGAACTGCCGGAGGAAAAGCTCGAAGAGGAACTGCATTTCCTGCGGACCGAAATTTACCGCTGGGATGCCGATCCCACGGTCAAATATCTCACCGCTTTCGACCGGTTCAAGGCCGGGTGAAGCGCGGGGCGTTTCGGATTTTTGGATTGCATACAATTTCTGCAATGAATCGAAAACAATCGACGTAAAATTGGGCAAGTCCGGGCAAAGCTTTCCGGACCGCAGAAGAATATCATTTTACATCAAAGGCTAAGCCGATTGGCACGCCTCCTGCATGACAAAGACGTCGCAGGAGAGTGTTTATGAGCAAAGCCGCAGCAATCGACATCGCGTCCGTATCCAAGATTTACGGCAACACCACCGCCGTGCATGCGATAAGCCTCAAAATACCGGCCGGGAGCTATTGCTGCCTGCTTGGGCCATCGGGCTGCGGCAAGACCTCGACGCTCAGAATGATCGCCGGCCACGAAAGCATCTCCAGCGGTGACATCAGGCTCGGCAATGCGGTCGTCACCGATCTGCCGCCCGCCCGGCGCGGTACGGCCATGATGTTCCAGTCCTACGCGCTGTTTCCGCATCTCGATCTCGTCGACAATGTCGCTTTCAGCCTCAAGATGAAGGGTGTGGACAAGGAAACCCGACGGGCCAAGGCGCTCGATATGCTGCGGCTGATGCAGCTCGAACCCTATGCCAGCCGCCGTCCGGCCCAGCTTTCCGGCGGGCAGCAGCAGCGGGTGGCGCTGGCGCGTGCGTTGATTACCGATCCCGAGGCGCTGCTTCTGGACGAGCCGCTTTCGGCGCTGGACCCGTTCCTCAAGATCCGTATGCGCGCCGAGCTGAAGAAACTGCAGACCTCGCTCGGCATCACCTTCGTGCATGTCACCCACAGCCAGGAAGAGGCCATGGCGCTTGCCGATATCGTCGTCGTCATGAATGACGGCCGCATCGAACAGGCGGCCACGCCGCGCGAGGTGTTCGAGCGTCCGGCCACCGCCTTCGTCGCCCGCTTCATGGGCGACCACAACGTCATTTCCGGGCGCTACCGGGAAAAATCGGGAGACCTCGTCACGCTCGAAGTGGCGGGCGGCGGTACTTTCACGGCAGGCGGCGTCGCCCCGGATGAGGGCGCGGTCGATATCGCCGTGCGCACCGACCGCGTGCGCGTGGGTGAGGCGCAACAGCCGGGCCTCGGTTTCACCGGCATCGTCTCGAACGTCGAATATCGCGGCGCAAGCGTGAAGATCGCCGTAACCGGCGCAGGCATCGAGGATTTCAACGTCATCCTCAGCGATGCCGCCTTTTTCGAGAATCCGGTCAGGACCGGCGACGCCATACCGCTTTCATGGAATGCGGCCGATGCCATCGTGCTCGGCCGGATAGAGAAGTGACCCCAAAAATAACCAGAGGAGAACTTTGAAATGACCGATACCACCAACAGCAAGAAGGGCCTGTCCCGCCGCGGCCTCCTGAAGGCGGGCGCGGCCGCCACGGGTGCGGCGATCGGCTCCGGCCTCATCACCGGCTTCCCGACCATCTGGGCACAGAACCCGATTACTATCCGCCAGTTCGGCACCGGCGTCTCCAACCTCAATGCCATTGCCGAGAAGTGCAAGGCAGACCTCGGCATCACGCTCGAAATGACGGCGACGGATTCCGACGCCGCCGCCCAGCGCGCCGTCACCCAGCCGAACTCCTACGATATCGCCGATATCGAATACTGGATCCTCAAGAAGGTCTATCCGGCCGGCGTCATTCAGCCGATGGAAATCAAGAAGCTGAAATATTACGACAAGATCGTGCCGCTGTTCAAAAACGGCAAGCTGAAGCCGGACAGCGTGGTCGCGCAGGGTACCGCGCCGCACACGGTCGGTTTCGTTGAAAAGCCCGGCGACAAGACATTCGCGAAGGGCGAGACCGATTATTTCACCATGGTTCCCACCATCTACAATGCCGATACGCTCGGCATCCGTCCCGATCTTGTCGGTCGCGATATCACCAGCTGGGCCGATATCATGGACCCGAAGTTCAAGGGCAAGACCTCCATTCTCAACATCCCCTCCATCGGCATCATGGATGCGGCGATGATTATGGAAGCCATGGGCAACATCAAATATGCCGACAAGGGCAACATGACCAAGGAAGAGATCGACAAGACCATCGATTTCCTCATCAAGGCCAAGAAGGACGGCCAGTTCCGCGCCTTCTGGAAGAGCTTCGACGAAAGCGTCAACCTAATGGCCTCGGGCGAAGTCATCATCCAGTCCATGTGGTCGCCGGCCGTTGCCGCCGTCCGCTCCAAGGGTATCGCCTGCAAATACCAGCCGCTGAAGGAGGGCTATCGTTCCTGGGGCGGAGGTCTGGGTCTCGCCAAGCACCTGTCCGGCGCGAAGCTCGACGCAGCCTATGAATATATCAACTGGTACACCTCCGGCTGGGTCGGCGCTTATCTCAACCGCCAGGGTTATTACTCCGCCGCCATGGAAACGGCCAAGGAGCACATGACCGCCGACGAGTGGGGTTACTGGGTCGAAGGCAAGCCGGCTGAGGGCGACATCATCGCGCCCGACGGCAAGGTCATGGAAAAGGCCGGTGCGGTGCGCGACGGCGGCTCTTTCGAGGAGCGCATGGGCAAGGTCGCCTGCTGGAACTCCGTCATGGACGAAGACCGCTACATGGTCCGTCGCTGGAACGAGTTTATCGCTGCCTAGTACCCGAAACAGACAAGATCGGTGGCGTTGGCCGCCGGTCTTGACAGCAACAGAGCCTCTAAACGCGACGTCATCCTCGGGCTTGACCCGAGGATCTAACGACCCACCACATCAAACGTGGTTGGATCCTCGGGACAAGCCCGAGGATGACGTCGCGTTTGAAGAGAACTTTGCCTGACACACTACCCGGTGCGAAAGCCGCCGGGCTTCTGCAAATACAGCGAAAGGCTTCACCATGGTGACGGTCAGACTCATTGGCGTCAGTGAAAAAAAGGACAAGCCGCCCCGCAGCTTTGCCCTGCCGCAGAAGCTTGTGTCCTATATTCAGTCCCTGCCACTTTTGCTGATCCTCGGCTTTTTCCTGGCTCTTCCGATCCTGATGATCGCCATCGTCAGCTTCTGGGACTACGACTTCGCCCAGATGTATCCCGATTTCGTCACCTTCAATTATAGCGAAACGTTAGGGTCCTGGGTCACCTGGCAGACCTATCTCAATACCCTGAAATATGCCGCCATCGTCTGGGCGATCACGCTTTTCTGCGGTTTCTGGGTGGCGTACTTCCTTGCCTTCCACATTCGCACCACCACCATGCAGATGGTGTTGTTCCTTGTCTGCACCGTGCCGTTCCTGACTTCGAACATCATCCGCATGATTTCATGGATTCCCGTTCTCGGGCGAAACGGTCTTGTTAATAGCGCATTGGTGGGTTCCGGCATCATTCCCGAGCCGATCGAATGGCTGCTTTATTCGGATTTCGCCGTGGTGCTGGCCATGGTGCATCTTTATACACTGTTCATGGTCACGCCGATTTTCAACACGCTGATGCGTATCGATAAATCGCTGATCGAGGCGGCGCGTGATGCGGGCGCGACCGGCTGGCAGACACTCACCAACGTCATCATTCCTCTTGCCAAACCCGGTATGGCCATCGGCAGCATCTTCGTCGTCACCCTGGTCATGGCGGATTTCTCGACGGTTCAGGTCATGTCCGGCGGCCAGAGCGCCTCGGTGGCGCTGATGATGAAGAACCAGATGTCGCTGCTGCAATATCCGGCTGCTGCGGCGAACGCCGTCATCCTGCTCATCCTCGTTCTTCTGATGGTCGCGGGCATCCTGCGCATCGTCGATATCCGCAAGGAGCTTTGATCCCATGCATCAGGAAAAACGCGGCCGCGAATTCTACATCCTCGCCTTCTTTTTCGTCCTCTTCGTGCTGTTTCTCTACGGCCCGCTGTCGGCCATCCTCATCCTCGCCTTTCAGGGGCCGAATGGCGGCCTGACTTTCCCGCTGAACGGCGTTTCGCTGCACTGGTTCGGCAATCTCTTCGAACAGCAGGCCGTCGGAGATTTCGGCGGCTCCTTCCGGCGCTCATTCGCACTTGGCCTGATGGTCATGGCCGTTACCGTGCTGGTCTCGCTGCTGGCGGGCCTTGCCTTCCGGCGCAAATTCATCGGCGCGACGCCGCTATTTTATCTGTCGGTCGCAAGCCTCGTGGTGCCGTCGATCATCATATCGCTTGGTATTGGTGTTCTATCCCAGCAGCTTGGGCTGGAACCTTCATGGTATACATCAGCTTTCGGCGCGCATCTCACCTGGACGCTGCCCTTCGGCGTGCTCATCATGCTGGCCGTCTTCAACCGGTTTTCGCCGTCCTATGAGGAAGCGGCCCGGGATCTCGGCGCTTCCTCCTGGCAGACCTTCGCCCATGTGGTGCTGCCGATGATCGCGCCGAGCCTGATCGGCGTCGGCCTTTTCGGCTTTACGCTTTCTTATGACGAGTTCGCCCGCACATTGATGACGTCAGGCACCTACAACACGCTGCCGCTGGAAATCTACGGCATGACCACCAATGTCACAACGCCGGTGCTTTACGCGCTCGGTGCTGTCACAACCCTGTTTTCTTTCCTGGTGATCGCGGCCACGCTCGGCCTGATCGTCACGCTCAATCGCCGCCGTTCACGCGGATAAAGTAACGTCAAATGCGCATTCTCGTCATCAATCCCAACACCACGCAATCCATGACCGCGACCATTGCCGACGCCGCGATGCGTATAGCCGGCCGCGATACGGACATATTGGCCGTCACCTCCTCCATGGGGCCTGTCTCCATCGAAGGTTATTACGACGAGGTTTTCGCCGTGCCCGGCCTGTTGCTGGAGCTGGCAAAGGCGCCGACGCTTGGAGCCGACGCCGCGATCATCGCCTGTTTCGACGATACCGGGCTCGATGCGGCCCGCGCGCTCGCCGATATTCCGGTTATCGGCATCTGCGAGGCGGCGGTCTCCGCTACCGCCTTCATCGCGCAGAAATTCACCATCGTTACGACGATGGAGCGCTCGCGGCTGCCGCTGGAACATCTCGTCCATCGTTATGGCATGTCCGCCCGCTGCAATGTGCGCGCCGCCGATATTCCTGTCCTGTCGCTGGAAGATCCCGCCTCGAACGCCCGTGAAAGGCTGCGCGCGGAAATCGCGCTGGCCCTGAAAGAGGACAGGGCGGAGGCGATCGTGCTCGGCTGCGCCGGCATGGCGGATCTTGCCGCCGAACTCCGCGATGAGTTCGGCGTTCCGGTTGTCGATGGCGTCGCGGCGGCCGTCAAGCAGGCGGAATCGCTGGTGTCCATGGGGTTGTCCACCGCCAAGCGCGGCGCTTATGCCACGCCGCTCGCCAAGCCCTATCGCGGCTTGCTGGAGCCATTCCAGCCGGACAGGCTCTCGGGGGCATCCGCGGACAGTGGAGACGTTCTCACTGCCTCCGTCCATAAAACGACGAAGGCGAGCTGATAGGCCAGATCGCGCTGGACGTTCTGCAATGCCAGCTCGCTCAGAACTATTCTGGGTCCGTTTCTTTTCAAGATTTTCAACCGTTCGGCCCTGGCGAGTATGGCCGTGACATGAGCACGGCTGACCCCATAGGCGCGCGCCGTCGCCTTGCGGGAGAACACGCAACCTGTCGCATCGCACGCGTCCGCTTTCGCGGCGGACAGCAGGTCCAGCAAGATCAGGAAACCCGGCGCATGCCCAAGAAACATCCGTACTTCCTCTGAGAGAAAAGGCAAATCCTGCGCGTGCCGCAGAAGCCAGCTCACACCGTCGACAAGCACGCCGGTTCCGATGGCTTCCTCCGCAGGCGTTTCCGTTGCCGGGAGGGTTTGCCACGGCGAGGCCGCGACGCGATAGGTGCTTGCAAGCGTCTCGATGGCCGAAATAATCCAGCCGTTTAGCGACCATGGCCGCTCGCGGTTATCGTCGCCGGGCGTGTGACGCTGCGCGGTATTTTCCAGCTCCAGCCAGTCGATCAACGCCCGTGTCCTGCGGCTGGAAGCCCAGCCACGCGGAACGACGACTGCCTGCACTGCCGCCAGCGTAAATTGCCCGCCATGGACCGATGCGATGCCCACCGCGCACATGACAGTGGCGAATGCGCCGAAATCTCCAAGCGCGCGGACGAGGCGCTGCTCCTGTTTGAAGGCGGTCGATATGTGGCTGCAAAGATGGGCGACGGCATCGCCGAAGGCATCGTCGTTCAGGATTCGGTTCGCAAGTAAGCCCAGCCTCTCTCGAAGCATGTCCGGCCGAGGTCGGGCGAAGTCCCTTTTCGGGTGCGTCTTTGAAGTTGGGGCGCCTGCTTTTCCGGATACCTTTCTCCCGTGGTTTTTTGTTATTCGCTACTTTATGGCGAATTCGAAAGCGTGAGTTCTGTTCGCTGACAACGGCCGCTTGGGGCAGGGGTGACAGCCGAAAGGTTCCGCTCCGGAAGATGCGTGCATTTTGTTGCACTCCCCCGAGGCTCTGTTGCGGGGTATTAAGAAATACTCTCATAAATTGAATGTTAAGGAGCGCGTTAAAATGTGTTCCCTTTTGAGACGGTTTGCGAGAGTGACGCTGAAAATGAAGTTATCGACTGTTTTTATTGCATAAATTAGTGAAGTCGCGGATGCGAAATCTTTTGTCTATTTGTCATGAATACAATCTTTGATGGTTGCTTTTTAGGCATTGACGACATCGTGAAAGATGCATCCGAAACCACATGACACCTGAATGTTACTGCCATGTCTCTGGCGCGTTCGGCAGCGATGCCGGGCGGCGCGTAGAGCCCTTCATGCCCTTTATTCATCCCCGATTCTTCAGAGGAGGTTGAAATGATTCAACTTAAGCATGTTGTTTTTGCAGGCCTTGCGGCCTTCGCAATGAATTTCGATATCCCATCCATGGGCCAGCCGGCCATTGCGAACGCGGCCACCCTCACCGCCGAGCAGACGGCGGCTTTCCAGTCGAAACTGGAACAGGCGGAAGCGAGCCGCGAGCTGCTCGGCCGTCGATCCGTGTGCCTGATGGAACATCTGACGGCGCAACAGCAGCTCAGCGCTGACCGCGAGAAGGCGCTGGGGCAGGCCATGTACCTGCAGATCGAGCTGGAGCGGCAGGTGGTGCAGTCCGAAACCAGCGTGAAGGGCTATGAGGAGCTGGTTCAGTCCGAAAACGAGAACGTCAGGGCGCGCCAGGCCACCTTCGAAAAAGCCCGAAAGGAAATGGACGAGCAGGCCAAGCGAGTAAAAATATGCAGCGGCGTCCTCTTCTTCCTGCCGGGAATTTGCCAGGCCGGCGACGCGGCGGTCAAGGCGCTGGGCTGGATGAATGATGCGGAGAGGGAATACCGGACCGCGCGGCCGCGTCTGGACAATGCCCGGGCGGCTCTTGAAGGCGTTCGCAACCAGCTCGAAAACAATCGCCGCCAGCTTGCGGCGGCACAGCAGAGCCACGCGGAAAACCAGAAAGCGGTGAAAACTCTGGAGGAGCAGATCACCAGGCTCAAGGCGGCAATCTCCACCATCAACGTCAAGGTTCAGGACTTCAACATTCAGGTCGCCAACTTCACCAGTGCTCTGAAGGAAGCGAGCGAGGTCAATCCTGACGACGCGAAAATACGTCAGGTTACGCGGCTGTCGACCGAGATCGACGGCCTGACCAAAGACGTGCCGCAGTTCATTTCCTCCACCGAGGCCGGGCTGCCTGACGACGCGAAGAAACAATGCGGATCGTGAACGATCACCCCCAATGACTCTCCGCAACCACCCATCAACAGGAGCATGAAAATGAACAATGTCGTGACTTTCGAGAGCCGGACCGCCCAGATCAACAGCGCAATCGACGCCGGCGTCGATGCGATCGTTTCGCAACCGAATTTCAGCCTTCCCAAGTCTGATACGGCGCTTGTCCGGTCCTATGTCGATAAGATCCAGGGAACCTATGATGTCGAGCGCGCCAAGCGCGACACCGACAATGCGATCGATCTGCTTTACATCGCCTATAACACCACGCCGCAGGAAAACGGCGATATTCGCGTCCGCATCAGCGCTATCATGAACAGGCTGATCACGTCGCAGCAGAAAAGCGAAATAGTCATGAAGAACGCGATGGCGGCGGCGACCCGTATCGGCCTGTCCATCGCCGATCTTTTCCCGGACTGGCTCGATGTCAGGGAAGAAAACGATCAGGCCGAAATCAAGGCATTCGTCTCCAACGATCTGATAAAGCTCGCAACGGGCATCCGGGATAGGGCGCTCAGCGTTCGAGACGAGCTTCTGGCCCTTGCTGCGACCTACGACGCCATCATCAGGGACACGGCGCAAACCACGGATATGAGCGAAACGGCCTTGAGCAAACGCCTCGCCGATAAAGCGGTGATGGAACGGGAAATCCGGGAGGCGGACGCACGACGGGAACAGCTTGAATCGCTTGTCAACGATCTCAAGGAACAGGTTTCGGCATTCGAAAAGAAGGCCCGGGAATATGAGCAGCGGGCCAATACGGCGGAGCAGCGTGCTTTTGTCATGTCGATCGTCCGGGTCGGCGCGCAGATGATTTCAAGCGCAATTCCCGCCATTGCCATGGTGGCAGGCGGTCCCGCCTCCATGCTGGCCTCGTCGGTTGGCGGCGCGCTTTCGGGACAATCCAAGGCCGGACAGGATGCGGACGGGCAGGGCCAGGGTGGCGGCTCCCGCACCCCGTCAGGCGGCGGAAGCAAGGCCGATGCGGCCGCCAAGCAGAGCGAGCTTTCCGAAAAGAAAGCCGAGCTTCGCAAGAGCGAGGAAAAACGCGACGCTCTGAAGGGAGATGTCAAGTCGCTCGAGGACGCCAAGGCGAAGCTTGCGGACGACGCGGAAAGCGCCGACCCCAAATCGAGCAAGGCCATCGAGCTTGCCGAACTCGATAAACGTTTGGCTGCACGCGCCGCGGAACTCAAGGCGCAGGAAGAAAAGATCGCCGCTCAGCAAACGGTTATTTCCAGTCTGCAGGCCTCGCTCGATGCTTTGGACAAGGGGCTGGGCAAGCTTTCCGAAGAGCAGCAGCAGCAGGCTGCCAGCCTGCGCGAAATCCAGATGCAGATGATCGACAAGGCGGAGGCCTATGAGAAGGAGCGCCGTACCCAGGCGGCAGAACTCATCAGGATCAACGCCCTCCTGAAGGGAAAGCAGGCAGAGGATGACAAGATCAAGCTTGCGGTGCAATCGCTCAATGTCAGCATTTCGGCGCTGAAACGCATGAAGGAAATCGTTGAAGAAATCGCCTTCTTCTTCAAGGGCTTCGCCGATTTCATGCAAGCGGTCGCAGATGATGCCCAGCATCAGATCACCGGCATTGAAAATGTCGCCGGGCAGGAGACGCTGCGAAAGAACCGCTTCGCGCAGCTCATCCGCTCCGTCGACGAGTTCTTCGTCAGGCAAACCGCCCAGTGGCACGCGGTGGTGATCGTCTCCGACCGCTTCAACCGCAGCTTTGCCGAAGGATGGTCGAAGCTGAACAAGTTGCAGGGCGGATATATCAACAGTGACGATCTGCCGGCCTACCTGGCGGGTGTCGCGGAGAAGCTCTCGGCCATCGTCGCCGAACGCGAGGCCGCCGCGGACGCAAAAATCGCGTCGCTGCAGGCCTATCGTCAAGATCTGAGCAAGACCGCCTGATCCCCTGAGACCCTGCCGTTCCTTTTCCGGCTCGGCAGAAACGCATCCATGATCTCAGCCGGAATCGTCCCCCTCGGGCATGGGATCATGGGCAATGTCCTGCCGGCGCAGATGCCGGCAGGACGGCCGCCGAAACTTCGACATTCACCAAATCAACGACAGGCATCCGGCCGCCATCGAAGTGCCTCATGCCACGTCATTTTCAGAAAGGAGAAGACCATGCCTACAGTCAATAACCCTCCCGTTTTGGTGCCTCAGGACACCCCCGCCTGGTGCTTTGCCGCCGTCGAGCAGATGGTGCGGGCCTATTACGGGCTTCCCGCCGCCACCCAATACGAGATTGCAAGGCGCAACACCGAGGCGCTTGCGAGCGTCGATCCGCAGGTTCAGGAGCGCTGGGAGCTGGCGCAGGTTCTGGATCAATCCGCCGGCATCGATGAGCAGGGCGGTGCCAATGCAAACAGCAATGTCGTCAAGCTGGTTTCCAGCCAGTGGAACGCCTTCGATCACACCACGACGGGCGGCCACTTCGTCAATGGCCTGACAGCCGATACCGTCAGACACGAGATCGATAACAACCGCGTCTTCGTGATCGGAACAGAATACCACTATTACCTCGTCTACGGCTACACCGTGAACGGCAAGAATCTCGAACTTCATATTCTCGATCCATGGCCGGCAGGGCGAGGCGGCGCCAGAACCCGCATCGGCCTGCAGGAATTTCTGGCAATGCCGGCCCGCGTCGCCATCGCCTTCGGTTAGGCCGGCAAGCCGACCGCATTTCCCTCGATTGCCGGAGATATCCGGCGCCCCAATAACACAAAATCCCACCATGCGCTCCTGCACGTCGACGTCCGGGAACAGGTGGCCCATGTCCAAAAAGGAGATACACATGCCAATTCTCAGCAATTTCGTCGTCAAGCATATTCGGCCCTTCGGCGAAGCGGGCTATGATGCTTTTAGCAACAATGCGCAGACCATCGAATTCTTCTCAAGCCTTGGGCTCGGCACAGGGGATATCGCCAATATCTTCGCCGCATGGCGCCTGGCGGCCCTGGCCGATCCCGTCGGCGAGAGCAATCTTCTCGTTGCGGCGGCGAATGCGCTGGCGCAGGCGCGATGGGAATATCTCTATGAGACGCAGATGAGCACGGTGCTTTTTCTCGACGATGTCCAGCTCGAATCCCTCAGCCATCTCGAGCCCGGGGCGAACCGCAACTTTTCGTGGCGATCCCCGACCCCCATCGCCGCCGCGGTGACTATTCATAACGGCAGCAACAGGCATCACATCATCTGGGAGGCAACGGGTTTTTCCGGCGGCACCGATGAAAATGGCTGGATCTCGCACTTCGCCGACCTGTTGCCGACCGAGCGATAGGCCCTTCGCTGGATAATCGCCAAACGACGCCGGAACGTTATCGCAACGTTCCGGCGTCGATGCGGCCAGCCCCTTCATATCCCTGTCATAATGGTATCTGATACCGAAACCGTTTTGAGGCTGATATGTGTTGACGACTAGCCGTTGCACGCAGGGAGTTCTTTGGTGAAATCGTCAACGCGAAGCATAGAGACCGAAGTGCACGGCCAGAGACACGGCACGCCCGGCGAGGTTTTCGCGGCATTCCTGAAGCTCGGCGTCACCTCCTTCGGCGGCCCCATCGCCCATCTCGGTTACTTTCGCGATGAGCTCGTCGTGCGGCGCAAATGGATCGATGAGGCCGGTTATGCCGATCTCGTGGCACTCTGCCAGTTTCTTCCCGGTCCCGCCTCCAGCCAGGTGGGGTTTGCGCTCGGACTGCGGCGGGCAGGTCCGCTCGGTGCGCTGGCGGCCTGGACGGGTTTTACCCTGCCATCCGCCATTTTTCTGTTTTTCTTCGCCATGGTCGCCGCCTCCATCGAAGGGCCGGTCGGCGCCGGCCTCCTGCATGGGCTGAAAATCGTCGCCGTTGCCGTCGTGGCGCAGGCGGTCTGGGGCATGGCAAAAAGCCTTGCGCCGGATCGTGAGCGGGCCAGCATCGCGCTTGCCGGCATCGTCTGCGTCGTGTTTGTCGCCGGCGCCTTCGGGCAGATCCTGGCGCTTGCCGTCGGCGCGCTCGCCGGGCTTGTCTTCTGTCGTGCAGATGCCGCGCGTCAGGCTACCCATCTCGCCTTCCGGGTGCCGAAAAGTGCGGGATACATTGCGCTCGCCACCTTTGCCCTGCTTCTTGGCCTCCTGCCGCTCTTTGCGGCCGTCGCGGCTTCACAAGGCCTCTCCTTGTTCGATGCCTTTTATCGCGCCGGCGCGCTGGTTTTCGGCGGCGGCCATGTGGTGCTGCCGCTGCTGCAATCGGAAGTCGTCGCCACGGGCTGGGTTACGGAAAATGCCTTCATCGCCGGTTATGGCGCAACCCAGGCCGTGCCCGGTCCGCTCTTCACCTTCGCTGCCTATCTCGGTGCGGTGGTGGGGCCGCAGCCCAACGGTGTTACAGGCGCGGCGATCGCCCTTGTTGCGATCTTCCTGCCCGGCATGTTGCTGCTCGTCGGCGCGCTGCCCTTCTGGGAAGGGTTCCGCAAACACCTTCTGGCGCAGGCCGCCATGCGCGGCGCAAATGCCGCCGTCGTCGGCATTCTCGGTGCGGCACTTTACGATCCGGTGTGGACAAGCGCGATCTTCACGCCGAAGGATTTTACCCTTGCGCTCACCGGCTTCATCCTATTGACGATCTGGAAAACCCCGCCATGGGCCGTGGTGATTTTCTGCGCGGCCGGCGGCGTTCTGCTCGCCCTGGCATAAGCCTTATCCCTCAGCGCCTATGCTGTCGAACATCCAGTCGGAAAAGGCCTGCATGGCGGGTGTAGGCGGTTTCGATTGCAGCCAGGTCAGCCAGTAGCTCCCGAGCGAAATGGTAACCGGAAAAGGCTGTATGATCGCGCCGGAGGCCAGATGCCGCGAAAACATCGATGGCGGCGCCAGCGCCACGCCCAGCCCCTGAAGCGCGGCCTCCATCATGCCGAGAGACGTGTCGAAGACGATACCGGCATTCACCTGTGCCGCAGGTATGACGCCGGCCGCCGCAAACCAGTTGCTCCATTCATCTGCTCGGTAGCTGCGCAACAGCGTCGCTTCCATCAGATCGGCCGGCTTTTTCAGTGTCTCCGCCAGTTTCGGCGTGCAAAGCGGTGAAAGTGGCGCCTCGAACAATCGGAAGGCATCCGTGCCATGCCAGGATCCCTGGCCGAAGCGAATGGCGAAATCCAGCCCTTCAGCCGCCATATCAACCCGGTTATTATTGGTGGAAACCCTGACATCGATGAAGGGATGCTGCTTTTGAAACGCCTTCAGCCGGGGCAGCAGCCAGCCCACGGCAAAGGTTCCCACAACACCCAGAAACAGCAATTCGCGCACCTGCCCGGCCTCGATCCGGTCAAGCGTCGTCGCCATCTGGTCGAAGGAGCTGGTTACCGTCGGCAGCAGGGCCTCGCCTTCGACGGTAATCTTCAGGCCGCGCGGAAGCCGCTGAAAAAGCGAAACGCCAAGCCGCTTTTCCAGCCCTTTCACCTGCTGGCTCACAGCCGCCTGCGTCACACACAATTCGATGGCCGCGCGGGTGAAGCTCAGGTGTCGCGCCGATGCCTCAAAAGCCCGTAGGCCGTTCAGGGGGAGAAATTGCCGAACCATTCAAGACCTAGATTTTCTTGTGCCTCCTCCGAGATATCATGATTTGTTCGTGCAATGTAGGCCGGTTAAACGTCTTTCGCTGGGGATGGCAAACACGCCTAAAATCCACTCTAGGTTTTGGAGAACGCGAAAGATGAAACTCAACAGCAGACATGTCGCACTGGCGGCCTTGCTCTCGACGAGCCTGTTAACACAGGCTTTTGCCGCCGATGAGGCAAAGCTGAAAGCGATAACGGATGCCGCGATCAAACCGATCATGGAGAAAAACGGCATTCCGGGCCTTGCCGTTGGTATCAGTGTCGATGGTGAAAGCCACATCTTCACCTATGGCGTCATGTCCAAAAGCTCGGGCAAGCCGGTGACGGCGCAGACGCTTTTCGAACTCGGCTCCATTTCCAAAACTTTCACGGTTACCCTCAGCACCTATGCCGAAATGAATGGCCAGCTTTCGCTCTCGAGCAAGGTGGAAAATTATCTTCCCTCCATGAAGGGCAAGCCCTTCGGCGATGTCACGCTTATGCAACTCGGCACCCACACCGCCGGCGGCTTTCCGTTGCAGGTGCCGGATACCGTCAAGACGGAACAGCAGTTGCTGGCCTATCTCAAGGCCTGGAAACCCTCATACAAGCCAGGAACGCACAGGACCTACGCCAATCCCAGCATCGGAATGCTCGGATACATCACCGCAAAGGCCATGGGCCAAAGCTTCGATGACGCCATGAAAGATACACTCTTCCCTGCTCTGGGCCTGAAGAACACCTTCACCGTGGTGCCCGAGGCAAAGATGGCCGACTACGCGCAGGGCTACAAGCGGACCGGCGAACCCGCCCGCATGACACCGGCCGTCCTCTCCTCGGAGGCCTACGGCGTCAGATCGACAGCGGCAGACATGATCCGCTTCGTCAATGCGAATATGGGACTGGAAAAGCTGAACGGAAAAATCCAGCTGGCGCTCATCAACACCCATACGGGATATTTCGGCGTCGGCGCCATGACGCAGGATATGGTCTGGGAACAATATGCCCATCCCGCGCAGCTGGAGACATTGCGAGAGTTGAATTCCGGCGCCCTGCTCAAGACTGTTCCGGTCTCTGAAATCTCGCCGCCTATGAAACCGCGTCAGGATGTCTTCATCAACAAGACCGGCTCCACCAATGGTTTCGGCGCTTATGTGGCGTTCATACCAAAGCAGAAATTGGGCATCGTCATTCTGGCCAATAAAAACTACCCCAATGAGGAGCGGGTTTCTGCGGCCTATGAAATCCTGACGGCGCTTGAAAAAGCGCAATAGCGCCGTCCACTCGATCTTTTACCGGCGCGGGAGCTGATTGTTTCCGCGCCGGAAGCAACAGTGGGAAACAGCCCATAGCCGATGACAGGGACAGGCAATCGCGTTAACGGAGAAAAAGATGCGCCAGCTGCCGATTCGATCTCGGACGGTGGGCGCAAATCATAAAAAGCAAATTTTCTTGCGCGGTTGCGAACTGAAACGGGAAGGCCCCGGGAGGCGCGTGCCGGCTGTTTGCCAGGGGGGCGATATGAGCGATACCGGTGGTTACTTTCCGCGCTGGAGACTGAAAACAGAAGGACGCATCCTGCCCGATGAGCGTTTGCCTGCGGGACAGACCGCGGTGCTTGGTCTTCAGCATGTCGTTGCGATGTTCGGTTCCACGGTTCTTGCTCCGCTGATCATGGGGTTCGATCCGAACGTCTCGATCCTGTTTTCAGGCATCTCGACACTGATCTTCTTCATCGCCGTTGGCGGACGTGTGCCAAGCTATCTAGGCTCGTCCTTTGCGTTCATCGGGCCGGTGCTCGTGGCAACGGGGGCAGCCGCCGGGGCAGTCAGTCCCAATATCGCGCTGGCGCTCGGCGGTATCATCGCTGCCGGGGTGCTTTATGCGTTGATCGGCGTCATCGTCATGATCGCCGGTCATAACTGGATCGAAAAGCTGATGCCGCCAGTGCTGACGGGCGCGATCGTTGCGGCGATCGGTCTTGTCCTCGCACCAATTGCGATCGCAAGCGCCTCTGGCTCGGGCCCGGGCAACCCCGATGGCGACCAGCTGTCGCGCTGGATTGCTATCCTGACGGTCACATCGGTCGGTGCGATTGCGGTCTATGCGCCCGGCATGGCGCGCCGTCTTCCCATTCTTCTCGGCGGTGCGATTGCCTATCTCGCCTATCTCGTGCTTGCCAACGGCTTTGGCCTCGGCAAGCCCGTCGATTTCTCCGGCGTGGCGGCCGCATCGTGGTTCGGATTACCGACATTCACCGCACCGGTGTTTTCAGGATCGGCGATTGCGCTGATCGCGCCGGTCGTCGTCATTCTCGTGGCGGAAAATCTTGGGCATATCAAGGCGATAGGCGCGATGACCGGGCAAAATCTCGATCGTTATCTCGGCCGCGCCTTTATCGGTGACGGCATCGCGACGATGTTTTCAGGCGCTTTCGGCGGCACCGGCATGACGACCTATGCCGAAAACATGGGCGTCATGGCGATAACCCGCATTTTCTCGACACTCGTCTTCATCGTTGCTGCACTGGTCGCCATCATTCTCGGCTTCTCGCCGAAATTCGGTGCGCTCATTCAGACCATACCGGGACCCGTCATCGGCGGCCTGTCTGTCGTGGTCTTCGGCCTGATCGCGGCGACCGCAGGGCGCATCTGGGTGGAAAACAAGGTGGATTTCTCCGAACCCCGCAACCTCATTACCGTGGGTATCGCTCTGGTGCTGGGCGCTGGCAACTTCAAGCTCAATGTCGCCGGCTTCACGCTGGATGGTATCGGCACGGCGACAATCGGAGCGATTGCCTTTTACCACCTGCTTGGCCTTGGCAGACCGGAATCGGGCAAATGATGTCTGTCACCTGAACGTTTTCCATTCATAAAGTCAGCATTGGTTTTCCGTTGCTGCCATGCTGCCTGTCTTCGCCATTCCCTATCATGGGGGCCGGCGTCCACTTTAGTGGGCGCCGGTCGGCCAATGCCTAGATCGCCGAATAATCCATGGCTCTGAGATCATCGAGCAGGCCCGGACCTTTCGGCGCCCAGCCCAGCTTTTCCCGTGTGAGGGCGCTGGAAGCCCTGAGGTCCATGGAGGCAAACAGGGCAAACCAGCCGAAATGGCCGGCAGCCTCTTCTTTGCCTATTGATAGCAGCGGTAGCCCCAGCCCCTCTGCAACGATCCCGGCAACATCGCGAACCACAACGCCTTCTTCCGCCACGGCATTATATCGAGCACCGCCTTCGCCTCGAGCGAGCGCCATCACATAGAGTTTCGCCACATCATCGACATGACCGGCCGACCAGCGATTGCCGCCGTCCTCGACATAGGCGACGATGCCTTTGTCTCGCGACATCTCGATATAGGGCGAGATGAGGCCCTGCTTTACCGTGTCATGCACCTGCGGAAGTCTGATGACGCCGAGATTGACGCCAGCCTGCAATTGCTCCTGTCCCGCGAGTTCAGAGGCGATGCGCGGGTTGAAATGATGTGTATCGAACACATCTTCCCGCGCAGGTTCGCCATTGCCGGGATCGCCCATGCCGACCGCGGAGGTGATGAGCATTGGCCGGTCGGAGCCAGCCAATACGGTACCGATCGCAGCGATCACCCGGCGATCCTTTTCGCAATTGGCGGCGAAATGCGCAAAATCATGATCGAATGCCGTGTGGATCACCGCATCGGCAGTTTCCGCACCCTGCGCTAGCCCTGCCGCATCTTCAAGCGTTGCAATATGTGCGGTGGCGCCGGCGGCCTCTAGCGCTCTCGCACCGGCCTCCGAGCGGGTGAGGCCAACCACCTCATGGCCGTCCGCCAGCAATTCACGAAGAATCCGCGAGCCGATGAATCCGGTCGCACCTGTTAGAAAAACACGCATAAAAATCTCCCGCGTTGACGGGAGAGGTGATCTCATGAAGAATTTTCCTGTTAAAGTAGTGACTTTATCATGGTATAATTCTCAACAGGCTGTGCCGGGGAATGCGATGACAGACAATGCGCTCAGTGCCTTCCTGCGTGATCGCCGTATGCGGCTTGATCCCGCGACGTTCGGTTTTGCCACCGGCCGCCGCCGCACACCGGGCCTGCGTCGGGAAGAAGTCGCTCAGCGCGCTAATATAAGCCCGACCTGGTATACCTGGCTGGAGCAGGGCCGGGGCGGTTCGCCCTCGGCGGATGTGCTGGATCGCATCGCCAAGGGATTGATGCTGACCGAGCCCGAACGCGACCACCTGCATATACTGGCCTTCGGCCATCCGCCCGAGCCGCGTTACCGTCAACCCGAGACCATAACGCCCCGGCTGCAGGGTGTGCTTGACGCCATGCCCTTCAGCCCCGCCATCATCAGAGCGGCGACATGGGACGTTCTGGCGTGGAACCGGGCCGCCGCCCTCATCCTTACCGATTACAGCAAACTGGCGAGGGAGAACCGCAATATTCTGCGCTTGATCTTCTCAAATGACCGGGTGCGCACCGCGCAGGAGGACTGGCGCAATGTTGCCCGTTATGTCGTCGGCGCATTCCGGGCGGACGCTGCGCGCGCTGGCGCTGGCGCCGACGTCCGGCAACTGGTCGATGAGCTCTCGGCCGCCAGCGCCGAATTCAAGGTCATGTGGGACGACAACGAGGTCACAAGCATGCATGAAGGGCTCAAGCGCCTTCACCATCCCGTTCTCGGAACGATTGAATTGGAGTTTTCAAGCTTTGCGGTGGAGGGGCGCGGGGATCTCAACATGATGGTCTATAATCCTGCCAACCCGGAAATGAGCGACCGGTTTCGCTCGTTCATTGCAAAATCTCATTGATCCCGTCTCGCCGTTCTATTCGCCATCGGGGCGGTTCAAATGCGCTCACACCCATTCGGTTTTCGGCATCCACCGCAACATAGTCTAGCGATTCAGGCCAGCGCCGCGCGATATTTCCGAGCATTGGCCGCACATCGAAATCAAGTAGCACGGCATGTGCCAAAGTCGTTGCACGTTCAGGCCCGGAGGTGAATGCCGGCCATGCTGTGAAATCACAATGCCTATTGCCCCACATAGCGCGCGCGGGGCCGGATGAGTTTATCGTCCAGCTTCTGTTCCAGAGCATGGGCAATCCAGCCGGTGGTCCGTGCGATGGCGAAGAGCGCCAGGGCCGAGCCACGCGGCAGCCCGAGATTGCGACGCAGGCTCACCAGCGCTACATCGCAGGTCGGCAACTGCCCGGTGGTGTCGTTCATCACTCGCAGAAGCTCAGCTCGCTTCGCATCCGATGGAAGATGGGGCAGGAGGCCCGCGGCCCGTGGATCACCGTCCGGGTAAAGCGGATGGTGAAAGCCCGGTATGGCTTCGCCGCGTCGAAGCCGTTCATCAATCACCCGTTCCACATCATCACGCCGTTCCAGCTCATCGAACAGGAGCTCGACGAGGCTTGTCATGCCGCCATGCATGGGTCCGCTCAGCGCCGAAAGGCCTGCATTGAGACAAGCACCGAGCGAGGCGCCTGTGGAGGCGACAACGCGCGCAGCGAATGCGGAGGCATTCAACTCATGATCGGCCTGAAGCACGAGAGCGCGGCGGATGAGATCAGCGCCTGCCGCATCCGTCTTCCATACGTCAGCGAGAAACAGGTGAACCGGCTGCGTGCCCGGCTGGCCGAGGCTGCAGGCGCTGGCGACAGCTCGCAGCAGAACGGCGGCGCCGGACCAGAGACGATTGTTTTCGCGCCTCCACGCAGTTAGGCGGCCTGCTTCAACGAGAGGGAGAAGTGTTTGACACCGCTCCGTCAGCGGCAGGGTGCTGACGTAATCAAGGATCGGCTGTGGCCATGGGGCAGGTGCGGCTTTCATGTCATCGAAAGGGTTAGTCTCACCGCAATCCCACAGCAGACAGGCCACATCCTCCAGGGTCGCGGTTTGTGAAAGCACAAGCGCATCATGCCCCCGATAGCGCAGGCGTCCTTCCGTTATCTGCGTAATAGAGGACTCGAGAACCGGCAGCCCCCAGTCAAGCGCGGAAGCGGCAACCTGTCCGGGGCGTCGCCCAACGGTTTTCCTTTTCTTCAGCGCCTCGACATCATGGGTGCTGTAGAGCTTGCGACGCGGGTCACTTTCGGCTGCGCTCGTCTGGATCAAGCCACGGCTGACATAGGCATAAAGCGTTGCTCGGCTGATGCCGAGCTCGGAAGCCGCGCGGTCAGCGCTCATGTACTTGTCGTAAGGCTGCATTCCATATCTCATATTGATTATATCAATCAATATTGACCATATATATACGATGCCGCATCCTCAAGCGCATTCGTATTCAGATTGAGGAAAATTACATGTCCGCGATAGCAGCCTTGAGTGATAATAGGTCGGTGATCGGCCTCGATGATGTCGTCGCAGCCGAAACCGTTCTCAGCCATGTGGACGGGACGGCTGGTGAACTGATTATTCGCGGGCACCATCTTTCAAGCCTGGCGGGCTGGTCTTTTGAACAGGTTCTGGAGCTTCTATGGGCCGAGCAAGTCCCCCAGCCTGCGACGGCGCAGGACATTCGGTCTCAGCTGGGTTCTGCCCGGCAGCGGGCTTTCCAGCTGATCCAGCCGCTTCCTGACCTGTCACATCTTTCTTCCATAGAGGGCCTGCGCTTCTTGCTGTCCGCGTTGCCTGATGATGAAACGACTGCGCACCACATCATGGCCGTTGCGGCGGCGCCGGTCTTTGCCGCGGTCATCATCCGCGACAGGCAAGGGCTTCCGCCGATTGCACCCGATATCACGCTCGGCCATTCAGCGGATTTTCTGCGAATGATTTCCGGCCTTCACCCTTCGCCGGAGAAGGTGCGCGCACTCGATACTTACCTCACGACGGTTTCCGATCATGGACTGAACGCCTCGACCTTTACGGCCCGCATTATTGCTTCGACAGACGCCGGAATGTTTTCAGCAGTGGTTGGTGCGCTGTGTGCGTTAAAGGGGCCTCTTCATGGTGGGGCGCCGGGTCCGGTGCTTGATATGCTGGATGCGATTGGCAGTGAGGCTGACATTCAAACGTGGCTGGAGGATGCGCTTTCGCGCGGGGAGCGCCTCATGGGCTTTGGCCATCGGATCTATCGTGTCCGCGACCCTCGCGCCGACGTGCTGAAAGGCGCGGTGTCGGCTCTCAAGGATGGATCCAGCCGCATTGCCTTTGCCGGCAAAGTGGAGGCGGCGGCGCTGGCGCTCCTCAAGGAAAAGAAGCCGCTTCGGCCATTGCAGACAAATGTAGAGTTCTACACGGCCCTGGTGCTGGAGGCGTTGGGTTTTCCACGCGACAGCTTTACCAATGTCTTTGCCGCAGGTCGCATGGCAGGATGGACGGCGCATGTGCTGGAGCAGCAACGGACAGGGCGGCTCATTCGTCCGCAGTCCCGCTATGTCGGTCCATCGCCCGAGTGAGGCCTTTCGTCAGCAAAGATTGAGTGACGAAAGGCGGGACATCCCCTGATCTTTCACCCGTGCTCACATGGCGGTTTCGGGGTCGAATTTGTTCAAATCCTTCCGAGACAATGAGAAGTCCTGAAACTTTTTCGGGTGCGATGAGTTTAGTGCAGGAGCACTCGGCTCACGTTTCTCACTGCATATAATCACCGCTACGCGGAGGACTGATCGTCCTTTCGGAGGAGATACCGCATGAATTCCATCATCTATCTAGTTGGACTCGTCGTCGTTGTCCTGTTCATTCTCTCACTGCTGGGGCTACGCTGATGGTTGATCCAACGGGTATCGAAACGAATCCAAACCGCAGCTATGTGGACTGGCCAGCGATCTTCGCCGGTGCCGTCATCTCTTCGGGCGCCATGGCAGTCCTCACCGCATTTGCGGGCGGCCTAGGCCTGAGTTCGATCTCGGCCGACGATGGCGGCGAGATCAGCACAGTCTGGCTCATCATAACCGCGCTCTTCGTCATCATTTCCATGGTCGGCTCCTACATGCTGGGTGGCTATATTGCCGGCCGCATGCGTCGGCCTGCCGGCGCTGCCGACAGGAACGAACTGACGGTCCGCGATGGTGTGAATGGCCTGGTCGTATGGGGTCTCGGAACGGTCGTCTCGGCATTTCTCGCGCTCGGCGTACTGTCCGGTGGCGCCAAAGCTGTTGGCAGCGTGGCGCAGACCGCCGTCGAGGCCACGGGTTCCGCAGTCGGCGGCGCCGTTCAGGGGGCTGGCCAAATGGCGGGCGGCATCATTTCCGGCGCTGGCAGTGCGGCCGGTGGTCTGGCGCAAGGAGCCGGTCAGGCTGCAGCACCCAGCATTGAGCAGATGCTTCCGCAGGGCCTGAGAACTAACCCGATCGACTATTTCACGGATACGCTACTGAGGACCGATACGCCCGCCACCCCTGTGACGGGTGAACAGAGCGCCAGTGACTATCAGCGCCAGATTAGCGGCATTCTCGGCAATCTGATGGCAACAGGCGAAATATCTGATGCCGACAAAACATGGCTCGCCAATCAGGTCGCTGCCCGCACAAGCATCAGCCAGACCGATGCGCAAACGCGCGTGAACCAGACGGTTGAACGTGTGCAGGCCGTCAGGGCGGAAGCGCAGAAGAAGGTCGATGAAGCGCAGAAGCAGCTCGAGACCGTGAAGGCTGAGGCGCAGAAGGCATTGGACGATGCCAAGACCAAGGCTGCGGATGCCGCAGAAAAAGCACGCGTCGCTGGTATTCTGACAGCATTCCTGCTGGCCGCTTCCGCGCTCGTTTCCGCTGCGGCTGCCTATATCGGCGCAGTACACGGCGGTCGCCACAGAGACGAAGGCCGCATCTGGGGTGGGCTAGCCTACCGCAAGTAACCAGAGCGACGGCAAGAAAATCGGCTGTTCAAAAAAATCCTGCCCGGACCACATTCCGGGCAGGACTTACGTTTTAGGCATCTGGCGTCACGGACAGGATCAATCACGCCGTTGCAACAAGGCCAGAGCGACCGTGGATGTGGCCAGTATCGCGGTCAGCGCCAGCGGCGCAGTGGCGCCGTAGGAATCGACGATATAGCCGCCGAAGACCGCACCGATACTGATGGCCACCTGAAAGGA